>NZ_JBIVBC010000001.1:323458-1320280 GCF_044745865.1 Streptomyces sp. NPDC086787
CGGGCCGGCGGCTTTTCGTAAACTTCCCTTCCGACGCCACCGAAGCCCGGGGGCGCGGGGGCGAAACGACCCGGGGGGGCGGGGGGGGGGGGGCGCCCCCCGCCCCCCCCCTCCTCCGCGCCTTCTGCTTCTGCTTCTGCTTCTGCTCCTGCTCCTACTTCGGCTGAGGTGCCGCCGCCCGCTGCGCGGTGATCGGGGTCGCAGCGATGGACTGCGGGGAGTCCGCGTTGGCGAACGACGACGGGGCCGCGACCGTGGCCGTCGGGTCGGGGAGGTCCTCGTCGAGGGACACGGCCGTCGCGCCGCCCACGATGCGGACGCCGGCCTCGTCGAAGGCGCGCTTGATGCGCCAGCGCAGCTCGCGTTCGACGGCCACCGACTTGCCGGGCATGGTCCTGGCCGAGACCCGGACCACCATCGAGTCGATCAGCACGGAGTCCAGGCCCAGGACCTCGATGGCGCTCCACAGGAGCTCGTTCCAGGGCTCTTCCTTGCTCATCTTCTCGGCGACCTCGTCGAGCGTGGCCCGCACCCGGTCCAGGTCCTCGGAGGACTTCACGGTCACGTCCACACCCGCCGTGGCCCAGCCCTGGGACAGGTTGCCGATGCGCTTGACCTCGCCGTTGCGGACGTACCAGATCTCACCGTTGTCGCCGCGCAGCTTGGTCACCCGCAGGCCCACCTCCACGACCTCGCCGGACGCGACGCCCGCGTCGATCTGGTCGCCGACGCCGTACTGGTCCTCAAGGATCATGAACACACCGGAGAGGAAGTCGGTGACCAGGTTGCGGGCGCCGAAACCGATCGCCACGCCCGCGACACCGGCGGAGGCCAGCAGTGGGGCGAGGTTGATCTCGAAGGTGCTCAGCACCATCAGTGCCGCGGTGCCCAGGATCACGAAGCTCGCCACCGAACGCAGCACCGAGCCGATCGCCTGCGACCGCTGACGGCGGCGCTCGGCGTTGACCAGGAGACCGGTCAGGGCCGCGCCGTCCGGGGTCTCGCCGGTCCGGGCCATCCTGTCGATCAGCTTGGTGATCGCCCGCAGTACGACCGTTCTCAGGACCGCCGCGATGACCAGGACGAGCACGACCCGCAGGCCTATGGCGAGCCAGGTCGACCAGTTCTGTTCGACCCAGCCGGCGGCGTTCGTCGCGCTCTCCTGGGCGTCCTTGAGAGTCGGGACGGTCACGGTCGGCGACTCCGAGGGAGTCGGCGAGGGTGACACACCGGCGGCCAGCAGGACGGCGGACAAGGACACGGCAGGTACCTCCAGGTGGTGCGCTGTCCACTCCGGTGGGGCGGTCACGGGCAGTCAAGGTCACGAGAAGGTCACCGGACGGACAGAGCAACCACACTAACGGGGCATTGTGTGTGCGCCCTCCCGATCGGAGGGGGCGAGACCCTGCTCACGGGGGCACGACCGGGGCGCGTCCGACCCGCCCCACGCTTGAACTGGGCCTGGTCCGGGGGATGAATACCGGAGGACGCGTCCGGTGTGGTTGAAAACACTCCGAGCCCGTTACCGGGACATGGTGGCGCTTCCACCAGGCAAGAGGGGAGACTGGCTGCAGATCGTCCCGGCGCGAGCCACGCGCCGCCGACGCCCAAGGAGGCACCCGTGCCGCATGTCCTGGTCCTCAACGCGTCGTACGAGCCACTCGGTGTCGTACCGCTCCGCCGCGCGCTCGTCCTCGTCCTGGAGAACAAGGCTGTCGCCTTGGAGGACTCCGGCGCCTTTCTGCACAGCGCAACCGTCACAGTCTCCGCACCCAGCGTGGTCCGGCTCAAGCGATTCGTCCGGGTTCCCTACCGGGGTCCCGTGCCGCTCACCCGGCGGGCCCTGTTCGCCCGCGACGGGGGCCGGTGCATGTACTGCGGTGGCGTCGCAACCAGCGTCGACCACGTCATCCCGCGCAGCCGCGGGGGCAAGCACGTCTGGGACAACGTGGTGGCGTCCTGCCGCCGATGCAACCACGTGAAGGCCGACCGCCACCTTGTGGAGATCGGCTGGCGGCTGCGCCACAAACCTGCTCCGCCCACCGGCCTGGCCTGGCGCATCATCGGCACCGGCCATAGGGATCCGCGCTGGCTGCCGTACTTGCAGCCGTACGGCGCGGACGACGCCATGGCCCGGATCGACGGCATCTCCGCCTGACGGTCCGGGCCTTCGCGTACCCGGCGTACGCACGTGTGTACCGGCCCCGGGAGTCCCCTGTGCTCCCGGGGCCGGACGGGCGTGCGGCGCCCCCGGCGCACCGCGGACGAAGTGTGATCCGGGCATCCCTTCGGCGGCCGTCGGGAGTGCCGTCCCGCCGACTGGGTAGGCCTGCGGTAATCCGGAAAACCGCCCGGGCCCTCGTGACCCGGCGCTCGGCGGCGCACCGGCGTACCGACGTACCGACAAGGAGGCCCCCGTGGCCGTATCGGCTCACCTTTCGCTCCCGGCCCAGTGCAAACCCGAGGCGGAGCAGTCCGCCACATCCGACGACCCCGGTTATTGCGTATTCAGCGCGGAGAGCGCCTGCGTCGAGGCCCCGCTGACCAGCGAGCCGCCGCTGCCCGACGCCGAGCCGCTGACCAGCGAGCCGCCGCTCGCCGAGGCGGCCCCCCTGACCAGCGAGTCCGACGCCACCGCGGACCTCACCGGCCTGCTCCTGAGCGGCGCGGGGCGGTAGGTGACCGCGCCCGGGCCCGCGGACCCGCCCGACGAGGAGCTGTCCCGGCTCGCCGGGCTGCACGGAGTCGCCACCGCCTACAGCCCTTCCCCGGGCCACACGGTCGCCGCGTCCGCCACTGCCGTGACCGCCGCCCTGGCCGCCCTCGGCGTCGACGCGAGCACCCCGCTCGGCGTCCGCACCTCGCTCGCGGCCCGCGAGGGCGAACTGCGCGAGCGCCTGCTGCCGCCCACCCTGGTCCACTGGACCGGCACCTCCGAGGACGCCCCCACGGCCCTCGGCGCGCTGCCGCCCGGTACCCGGCTGCGGGTCGAGACCGAGCAGGGGGAGACCCGCGCCACCGCCGAAGGGCTCCCGACCGGCGTCCACCGGGTGACCGCCGCCGCTCCCGACGGTCGTACCGCCGAGGCCCGGCTGATCGTCGCCCCGGCCCGGCTGCCCACCGCCGCCGGACGCTCGTACGGACTCCTCGTCCAGCTCTACTCCCTGCTGTCCCGGCGCTCCTGGGGCATGGGCGACCTCGGTGACCTGACCGAGCTCGCGGACTGGGCCGGACGCACCGCCGACGCCGGATTCGTCCAGGTCAACCCGCTGCACGCGGCCGTACCCGGCGCCCCGACCGACCCCTCGCCCTACCGGCCCTCCTCCCGCCGCTTCCCCGACCCGGTCCATCTGCGGGTGGAGAACGTCCCCGAGTTCGCGTACGTGGAGGACCGCGAGCGGGTCCGCGCCCTGCTGGAGCGGGCGGACCGGCTGCGTGCCGCCGTGCTCGACAAGAACGCGCTGATCGACCGGGACGCGGTGTGGGAGCTGAAGCGGGAGGCGCTGGAGCTGGTGCGGGCGGTACCCCTCGGACCCGGCCGGCAGGCCGCCCTCGCCGCGTTCCGTGCCGAGCAGGGGGAGGCCCTGGAGGACCACGCCACCTGGTGCGCGCTCGCCGAGGTGCACGGGTCCGACTGGCACGGCTGGCCGCCGGAGCTGCGCGATCCCCGCTCGGCGGCCACCGACCGCGCCCGCGCCGAGCTCGGCGACCGGGTCGGCTTCCACTCCTGGCTCGCCTGGCTGACCGACACCCAGCTCACCGCGGCCCAGCGTGCCGCGCGCGAGGCGGGCATGCCGGTCGGGATCGTGCACGACCTCGCGGTCGGCGTGCATCCCGGGGGCGCCGACGCCTGGGCGCAGCAGGAGTACTTCGCCGCCGGGATGTCGGTGGGCGCCCCGCCCGACGCCTTCAACGCCCGCGGCCAGGACTGGGGCCTGCCGCCGTGGCGCCCGGACCGTCTCGCGGCCACCGGCTACGCCCCCTACCGGCGCCTGCTGCGCGCCCTGTTCCGCTACGCGGGCGCGCTGCGCATCGACCATGTGATGGGCCTGTTCCGGCTGTGGTGGGTGCCGCGCGGACAGCCCCCGACGGAGGGCACCTACGTCCGCTACGACGCCGAGGCCATGCTCGCCCTCCTCGCGCTGGAGGCCTCCCGGGCCGGGGCGGTGGTGATCGGCGAGGACCTGGGCACCGTGGAACCGGGCGTGCGCGAGACGCTGCGACGGCGCGGAGTGCTCGGCACCTCCGTGCTGTGGTTCGAACGGGACTGGGAGGGCGACGGCAGTCCCCTGCCGCCCGCCGACTGGCGCGCCGACTCCCTGGCCACCGCGACCACCCACGACCTGCCGTCCACCGCCGCCCGCCTCACCGGCGAGCACGTGGAACTGCGCGACGGCCTCGGTCTGCTGACCCGCCCACTGGAGGAGGAGCGCGCGGCGGCCGCTGCCGACACCACCGAGTGGCTGGCCCTGCTCACCCGGCTCGGCCTGCTGCCTGACGGGGCGACCGCGACCGAGGAGGCACGGATCCAGGCGGTGTACGGCTTCCTGCTGCGCACCCCCGCCCGTATGGTCGGCGCCTGGCTCCCGGACGGTGTGGGCGACCGCCGCCCGCAGAACCTCCCCGGGACCTGGGACCAGTACCCGAACTGGCGCCTGCCCGTCGCCGACGCCGAGGGCCGCCCGGTGACCCTGGAGGAACTCGCGGCCTCACCGAGGCTGCGCGCGCTGCTCGACGTGCTGCGGGCCGGCGTCCGGTAGGGCACCCCGGACGCGCGCTCCCGATCGGCGTTGGATATTTTTGGCAGGTGGACAAGAAGAACGCCCTGCGCGCCGGCGCCCTGGCTGCCGGTACGACGCTGATGATGCTGCTCATGTCGTCCCCCGCGCTCGCGCTCACGCGCGACGACGGCGACGACCCGGGTAAGGGCCTGAGCGTCGTCCAGACGCTGGGCCTCTACGTCGTGCTCCCGATCATCCTGTTCGTGGTCATCGCGGGCCTGGTGATGGTCCTGGACAAGTCCAAGATCCGCGTGCACAAGCCCACCGGGGCGAGGGTCAAGGCCAAGGTCTGAGCCCACCCGTCCGAATTCCGCCGAGGGCGCCGTCCTCCGCCGCGTTGCCGCGGTGGGACCGGCGCCCTCGGCGTGTGCACGGGGGCGCCGGTCACGGGTGGCTCGCCGTGAGGTACCGCTGCACGGTGGGCCCGAGCCAGGCGGTCAGCTCCTCGCGGGTCAGTGCCACCGCGGGCGGAAAGCGCAGCACATAGCGGGTGAGCGCCAGCCCGAGCAGCTGCGCGGCGCACAGCGCGGCCCGGGCCGGAACCTGCTCGGGATCGGGGCACGCCTGCCGGGTCGCGGGCAGCAACTGGTCGCGGAAGACGCCCTGGAGATGCTCGGACCCCGCCTGGGTGGCGGTACCCACCCGCAGCACGGCCGTCAGCTTCTCGTTGCCCTCCCACAGGTCGAGGAAGTGGCCCACGAGCGCCTGGCCGAGCTCCTCGCGCGGCACCGCCGCCAGGTCGGGCAGGCGCAGGTCGATCGCGACCGCCGCCGCGAACAGTCCGTCCTTGCTGCCGAAGTACCGCATCACCATCGACGGGTCGATGCGCGCGTCCTTGGCGATGGCGCGGATGGTCGCCCGTTCGTACCCGTCGGCGGCGAAACGCTCACGCGCCGCGGCGAGGATGGAGTTGCGGGTGGCGTCGGAGCGGCGTGCGGGACTGGAACTTCCGATCATGCCAACAAGCGTAGGCCCACATCTGTGGGCCAACAAGTGTTGACTTGGTGAGTGTGCGGTGTAGCGTTGCCAACGAGTGTTGGCCAACAATTGTTGACAGTGCACGCGAGCAGTCCCAGGAGGCACTCATGAACGTGATCGTCGTGGGCTCCGGCCCCACCGGTCTGCTTCTCGCCGGCGACCTCGCGGCCGCGCGGGTCCCGGTCACCGTCCTCGAAAAGCGCCCCCGCGGGCTCAGCAACCTCTCCAGGGCCCTCGTCCTGCACGCCCGCACCCTGGAGCAGCTCGACGCCCGCGGTCTCGCCGACGAGCTGGAGGCCGTCGGACAGCGCCTCGACCGGATCAGCCTCTTCGGCTACCTCGACATCGACCTCGACACGCTCCCCTCCCGCTTCAGGCACGTCCTCGTCATCCCGCAGTACGAGGTGGAGAAGGTGCTGGAGCGGCGCGCGGTGGAGGCCGGGGTGGAGTTCCGGTACGACACGGAGCTCACCGGGCTGACCCAGGACGCCACCGGTGTCACCGTCGACTTCCGCGGCCCCGAGGGGGAGAGCGGGAGCCTGCGGGCCGACCGTGTGGTCGGCACCGACGGCATGCGCAGCGCCGTGCGCGCCGCGGTCGGACTGCCCTTCCCCGGCCGGTCGGTGATCCGTTCCGTGGTCCTCGCTGACGTCCGGCTCGCGGAGCAGCCGGACAGCGTGCTCACCGTCAACGCCGTCGGCGACGCCTTCGCCCTGCTCGCGCCCTTCGGGGACGGCTACCACCGGGTCATCGGCTGGCACCGCAGCCGCAACGTCGCCGACAGCGAGCCGCTCGACCTCGAGGAGATCAAGGAGATCACCCGGCTCGCCCTCGGCCGCGACTACGGGATGTACGACGCCCGCTGGATGTCACGCTTCCACTGCGACGAGCGTCAGGTCCCCGCCTACCGCGTCGGCCGGGTCTTCCTCGCCGGGGACGCGGCGCACGTGCACACCCCGGCCGGAGGCCAGGGCCTGAACACCGGCCTCCAGGACGCGGCCAACCTGAGCTGGAAGCTGGCCGCGGTGGCGGGCGGCCACGCGGACGAGTCGCTGCTCGACACCTATCAGACCGAACGCCACCCCGTCGGCCGGTCCGTGCTCCGCAGCAGCGGCGGCATCGTCCGGCTCGCCATGGCCAAGCGCCCCTGGACCCTGGCGCTGCGCGCCGCTCTGGTCAGGTTCCTGAACACCGTCGGCCCGGCCCGGCGCAGAGCCGTCGGCCAGGTCACCGGCATCGGCTACCACTACCCGGCCCCCCGCGGCGCCCACCGCCTCACCGGTGCCCGCGTCCCGGACGTGGCCCTGGCCGGCGGCGGCCGGCTCTACGAGGCGCTGCGCGGCGGCCGGTTCGTGCTGATCACCCCGGACCCGTACCAGGACGACCGGCACCGCACGGACCGCCTCACCCCGGTCCGCTGGGCGGGCGACCGCCGTACCGCCGTGCTGGTGCGCCCCGACGGATACGTGGCCTGGGCCGCCGACTCCGCCACCCCGGCGGCGATCGAGGCGGCGCTCGCCGCCCACGTGGGGTGACGTCACCCCGAGCGGCTCGTCGCCCGCACCGCGCCCCAACGAGAAGGGGCGCCCGGTAGGACCGGGCGCCCCTTCGTCGTACGGGCTGCCGCTACGACGCCGTAGCGTCCGCCGCCTGTGCCTTCAGCGCCCGCTCGATGCCCGAGCGGGACTCCGAGACGAGGCGGCGCAGGGCCGCGTTGGGAGCGGCCGTGGTGAGCCAGGTGTCGGTCTGGGCCAGGGTCTCCGGGGACACCTGGATCGACGGGTACAGGCCGATCGCGATCTGCTGGGCGATCTCGTGCGAACGCGAGTCCCAGACGTCCTTCAGGACCTCGAAGAACCTGTCCGCGTACGGCGCCAGCAGCTCCCGCTGGTCGGTCTGCACGAAGCCGCCGATCACCGCCTCCTGCACGGCGTTCGGGAGCTTGTCGGACTCGATGACCGACGCCCACGCCTCCGCCTTGGCCTCCGGCGTCGGCCGGGCCGCGCGCGCGGTGGCCGCGTGGCGCTCGCCGGCGGCGGTCCTGTCCCGCTCGTACTCGCCCGCGATCTCCGCCTCGTCGAAGCGGCCGACCGCGGCGAGGCGCTCCACGAACGCCCAGCGCAGCTCCGTGTCGACGGCCAGGCCCTCCACGGTGTGCGTGCCGTCCAGCAGGCCCTCCAGGAGGTCCAGCTGCTCCGGTGTACGTGCCGCAGCGGCGAACGCCCGCGCCCACGCCAGCTGGTGGTCGCCGCCCGGCGCCGCGGACCGCAGGTGGGCCAGCGTGGCGTCCGTCCAGCGGGTGAGCAGGGCCTCCCGGGCGGCCGGGTCGGCGTACAGCTCGATGGCCATCTTCACCTGGCGGTGCAGCGACTGCACGACGCCGATGTCCGACTCCTTGCCGATGCCGGACAGCACCAGGGACAGGTAGTCACGGGTGGCGAGTTCGGCGTCGCGGGTCATGTCCCACGCCGACGACCAGCACAGGGCCCGGGGCAGCGAGGACTCGAAGTCGCCGAGGTGCTCGGTGACGAAGGCCAGGGACTGCTCGTCCAGACGGACCTTCGCGTACGACAGGTCGTCGTCGTTGAGCAGGACGACCGCCGGACGGTGCCTGCCCGCCAGCTGCGGTACGGCCGTCAGCTCGCCGTCGACGTCCAGTTCGACCCGCTCGGTGCGCACCAGCTTGCCGCCGGTCTCGTCCAGGTCGTAGAAGCCGATGGCGATGCGGTGCGGGCGCAGCACCGGCTCGCCCTTGGCGCCGGCCGGCAGCGCCGGGGCCTCCTGGCGGACGGCGAAGGAGGTGATGACACCCTCGGCGTCGGTCTCCACCTCCGGGCGCAGGACGTTGATGCCGGCCGTCTCCAGCCACGCCTTCGACCAGGTCTTCAGGTCCCGCCCGGAGGTCTCCTCCAGCGCGCCCAGCAGGTCGGACAGCCGCGTGTTGCCGAACGCGTGCCGCTTGAAGTACGCCTGCACGCCCTTGAAGAACTCGTCCATGCCGACATAGGCGACGAGCTGCTTGAGGACGCTCGCGCCCTTCGCGTACGTGATGCCGTCGAAGTTGACCAGCACGTCGTCCAGGTCGTTGATCTCGGCCATGATCGGGTGCGTGGACGGCAGCTGGTCCTGCCGGTAGGCCCATGTCTTCATGGAGTTGGCGAACGTGGTCCACGCGTGCGGCCAGCGCGAGCCGGGCGCGTGCGCCTGGCAGGCGATCGAGGTGTAGGTGGCGAACGACTCGTTCAGCCACAGGTCGTTCCACCACTCCATGGTGACCAGGTCGCCGAACCACATGTGGGCCAGCTCGTGCAGGATCGTCTCCGCACGCACCTCGTACGCCGCGTCGGTCACCTTGGACCGGAAGACGTACTGGTCGCGGATGGTCACCGCGCCCGCGTTCTCCATCGCGCCCGCGTTGAACTCCGGCACGAACAGCTGGTCGTACTTCTTGAACGGGTAGTCGTAGTCGAACTTCTCCTGGAACCAGTCGAAGCCCTGCCGGGTCACCTCGAAGATCGCGTCCGAGTCGAGGAACTCGGCGAGCGAGGGACGGCAGTAGATGCCGAGCGGCACGCTCTGCCCGTCCTTCTCGTACACGCTGTGCACGGAGTGGTACGGGCCGACGATCAGCGCGGTGATGTACGACGAGATGCGCGGCGTCGGCTCGAAGACCCAGCTGTCGTCCGAGGGCTCCGGCGTCGGCGAGTTGGAGATGACCGTCCAGCCGGCCGGCGCCTTCACCGTGAACTGGAACGTCGCCTTCAGATCCGGCTGCTCGAAGCAGGCGAACACCCGGCGGGCGTCCGGCACCTCGAACTGGGTGTAGAGGTAGGCCTGCTCGTCGACCGGGTCGACGAACCGGTGCAGGCCCTCGCCGGTGTTGGTGTAGGCGCAGTCGGCGACGACCCGGAGGATGTTGCGCCCGGCCAGCAGCCCGGGCAGGGCGATCCTGGAGTCCTTGAAGACCGTGCCGGCGTCGAGCGGGTCGCCGTTGAGGGTCACCTCGTGGACCGCCGGGGCCACCAGGTCGATGAAGGACTCGCCGCCGCCCTCCGCGACGTCGAAGCGCACCGTGGTCACGGACCTGTAGGTGCCGCCCTCCTGCGCGCCGGAGAGGTCGAGATCGATCTCGTACGAGTCAACGGCAAGCAGCTTCGCCCGCTGCTGTGCCTCATCGCGAGTCAGGTTTGTGCCAGGCACGCGGTCATCTCCTCGTTATGTGTGGGTTCGCACATCCTTCCATGAGCGCGGGCCGATGTGGGGTGGCCGGGTACACGGCGGCACCCCGCCCTCGCCCTTGCCCTCCGCACACGACGTCCGTTTCCCGCCGGTGCCGGGAACCGGCGCGCGCGAGCCTTGAGGACATGACGCCACTCACCGCACCCACCGCACACCCCATCGCCACCGCGGCTCTGAGGGAACTGCGCGCCGCCGACGACGCGGGCCGCCCCATGGCGCCCTTCACGGACCACGAGGGCGGCGCGCCGCTGCGCTGCTGCCTGCGCCACAGCGTGCCGGGAGAGCGGATCGCCCTCGTGTCGTACGCGCCGCTGCGCCGCTGGGCTGCGGAGACGGGTGCCGATCCGGGGGCGTACGACGAGCAGGGGCCCGTCTTCGTCCACGCCGAGGAGTGCGGGGGACCCGACGCGGGCAACTGGCCGTTCACCGGCAGCCGCCGGACGGTCCGCCGCTACTCGGCCGAGGGGCACATCCTGGGCGGACGCCTGGTGGAGGAGGGGCCCGGCGCGCTGGAGGGCGCCTGCGCCGAGGCGTTCACGGACCCGGACGTGGCGCTCGTCCATGTGCGGGCCGTGGAGTTCGGCTGCTTCCTGTACGAGGTCCGCCGGAACCGGCGGGTATGACCGCGGGTACGACGGAAGGGGCGGCCACGATCACGTGACCGCCCCTTCCCCGTGCGTCACTTGCCGGACAGCTCCGCCGCCACCAGCTCCGCGATCTGCACGGCGTTCAGCGCCGCGCCCTTGCGCAGGTTGTCGCTGGAGAGGAACAGGGCCAGGCCGTTGTCCACGGTCTCGTCGCGGCGGATGCGGCCGACGTACGACGGATCCTTGCCGGCCGCCTGGAGGGGGGTCGGGATGTCCGTGAGGACGACGCCCGGCGCGTCGGCGAGCAGCTCGGTCGCCCGCTCCGGGGAGATCGGGCGGGAGAAGCGGGCATGGACCTGGAGGGAGTGGCCGGAGAACACCGGGACGCGCACACAGGTGCCGGAGACCTTCAGCTCCGGGATCTCCAGGATCTTGCGGGACTCGTTGCGGAGCTTCTGCTCCTCGTCGGTCTCGTTCAGACCGTCGTCCACGATGCTGCCGGCGAGCGGCAGCACGTTGAAGGCGATGGGCCGCGCGTAGACGCCCGGCTCGGGGAAGTCGACCGCCTCGCCGTCGTGGGTCAGCCTGTCCGCCTCGGCAATCACCTTCTGCGCCTGCCCGTGGAGCTCCGCCACGCCCGCGACGCCCGAGCCGGACACCGCCTGGTAGGTGGCGACGACCAGGGCTTCCAGGCCCGCCTCCGCGTGCAGCGGGCGCAGCACCGGCATGGCGGCCATGGTGGTGCAGTTCGGGTTGGCGATGATGCCCTTGGGGCGGTTCGCGATGGCGTGCGGGTTCACCTCGGAGACCACCAGGGGCACCTCCGGGTCCTTGCGCCAGGCGGAGGAGTTGTCGATCACGACGGCACCCTGGGCGGCGACCTTCTCGGCCAGCGCCCTGGAGGTCGCGCCGCCCGCGGAGAAGATCACGATGTCGAGGCCCGTGTAGTCGGCGGTCGCCGCGTCCTCCACCGTGACACCGTCCAGGACCGTCCCGGCCGAGCGTGCCGAGGCGAACAGGCGCAGCTCGTCCACCGGGAAGTTCCGCTCGACGAGGATCCTGCGCACGACCGTGCCCACCTGACCGGTGGCTCCGACGATTCCGACCTTCACGGGTTCCTCCGTACTCATGTGCATGTGGCCTGGTGGCCGCTCCATGATGCGTCTCTCCACGCCCGTCCTGTCCAATCCATTGTCCGGGTGATGGGACGGCGCCCCCGTGTGACATACGACTCCGGACGCGCCCCCGAACGTCTCCGTGTCACCCACGGTGGCCGACCGCACACGGGAGGCCGACCGCACACGCGAGGGTGGGCGCACACGCGAGGGCGGGCGCCCCGCAGGACGCCCGCCCCCTCACCGCACGTGATCCGTTACGGCGTGACCTTCTCGATCTTCACGCTGCCGGTGCCCGCGACCGTGCCGCGCGCGTTCACCAGCTGGACCCGCCCGAAGAACTCGCGGCCCGCGGGAGCCTCCGCGGCCGCCGTGACCTGGCCGCTCACCGTGGCCGAGCCGCCCGTGGCGAGCTTCACCGGCGCCGAGTCGGCGACGGTGACCGTGCCGAGCGAGGCGGAGAAGAACACGTCACGGTAGTCGTAGGCGGTGCTGCCCGACGGGACCGAGTAGCCGACGACCTCGATGGTGTAGGTACCGGCGGCCGGCGAGGGGACGGAGACCGCCTCCTCGGAGTCGCCGTCCGCGGACTGCGCGACCTGCTTGCCGCTCGCGTCGTACACCGTCAGGTCCAGGTCGGCCGCCGTGTCGGAGACACCGCCGATGGCGACGTCCAGCGACTTGGCGCCCTCCGGCACGGTCACCGTGGTGGTCTGCTTCGCGCCCTGGGCGATGGACGGCCGGTCCGTCTTCGAGGAACCGAGCGGGCCGCCGACGAGCTTGCCCTCCAGGGCCGCGAAGCCGTTGTTCACCTTCCAGGAGGCGGTGGCCGGGGTGCCGACCTTGGCCTCGGGCACGGTCACGGTCTCCGGGTCGAAGGCCGCGCCGAGCACGGTGGCCTCCAGCTTGTACGGGTTGTCGAGCAGCGGCGAGGTGCGGCGCGCCTCGACCTCGATCTCCCAGACGCCGGCCTGCGGGTCGGCGTACGAACGCACGTCGGGCTTGCAGCCGTTGCCGTCGAGGTAGTTGTTGTAGCAGTACGGCGTGGAGGTGTTGTCCACCGGAGTGCCGTACGGGTGGATCGCGATGAACCGCGTCTGGCTCTTGTCCTTCAGCCCGCTGATCGCGACCTCGAGGGACTTGGCGCCCTCGGGGACGTTCAGGAAGTAGGACTGCGAGGTGTTGCGCTGCACCGAGCTCGACTTGGCGAAGGTGTAGTTCACCGGGGCGGCGACCACGACCGTGGTGAGGATCTGCTTGTCGACGCCGACGGTCCTCGGGTCGTCGAGCTCCAGGATGGCGCTCTTGATGCCCTGGGACTTCGGGGACGCCTGGACCTTGACGGTCACCGGCTGGTTCAGCGGCAGCCTCACGACGTCGTCGCCGAGGATCCGGAAGGTGTGCCCGGCGTTGTTCTCGAAGCGCAGCTCGTGCCGGACCGCCTTGTCGGGGCCGGAGGTACGGGTGATCGTGACGTCGTACGTCTTCTTCTGCCCGGCCTTCAGACCGCCCTCACGGTCGTACAGACCCGTGCCGAAGCCCGGCGTCTTCAGGGCGTAGTCGATCGCGGTGTCGACCGGCGCCTTGACGGTGTAGTCGTGGGCGGTCGCGTCGTGGCGGATCGCGCTCCACGCGTCCACGATGTTGATGGCGCCCGCGCCCTCCTCGTACGCCTGCGTGCCCCTGATGTGGTCGGCGGTCGAGGTGAGCGCCGTGCGCAGGGTGGCCGGGGTGAGCGTGAGGCCCTTCTCCTTGGCGGCGCTCAGCAGCAGCGCGCTCGCGCCCGCCGCCTGCGGGGACGCCATCGAGGTGCCCTGGAGCATCGAGTAGCCGGCCGGCAGCGGGTAGCCCGCCTCGGCGACCGGGGAGCCCGGCAGCCAGGTCTGGGTGGTGTTGATCGCCGCACCGGGGGCGACGAGGGTCGGCGTGAAGCCGCCGTCCTCGCGCGGGCCACGGGAGGAGAAGGGGAGAAGCTGGTACTTCTTCTTCACCTCGGAGCCGTAGTTGGCGGCCCAGGTCTCCTTGGAGATGCCCGCGCCGACCGAGATGACCTTGTCGGCCAGACCCGGGTCACCGATGGTGTTGGCGCCGGGGCCCGAGTTGCCCGCGGAGATCACCAGCTGCACGCCGTAGGTGTCGATGAGCCGCGTGTACAGCTCGGAGCGCGCGTTGTTGCCGTCGTTGAGCGCCGGCAGGCCGCCGATCGACATGTTGACGATGTCGACACCGCGGTTGGTGACGAGGTCGATCATGCCCTCGGTGAGGGCGACGTTGGTGCAGCCGCCGGTCCAGGTGCAGGCCCGGGAGGAGACGATCTTCGCGCCGGGGGCGGCGCCGTTCATCCTGCCGCCGAACAGGCCGTTGGCGGAGGTGATGCCGGCGACGTGCGTGCCGTGCTCCGACTCGATGACGCCGATGTTGACGAAGTCGGCCTTCTTGCCGACCCAGGTCCCGCCGAGCGGGTCCATCGCCACGTCCTTGCGGATCTGCACGACGAACGGCTGCCGCTCGACCACGTCGGTGGCCGGGTTGTCGGTGCCGAAGTAGCCGACCTGGTAGCCGTCCTTGTACGGCTTCATCGGCGCGTCGTCGGTGAAGTCGTTGTTGTTGTTCAGGTCGACGGTGACCGTACCGGCCGCCGCGTCGTACAGGACGCCCCAGGAGTCGGTGGTGTCACCGTCGCGGTTGGCGTCACCGGCCGCGTCGCCGCCGGTGGTGTACGACTCCTTGAACGTGCTGATCTGGTACGACCCCGCGGGCGCCGCCCACGACTTGCCGCCGTAGGTGAAGCTCGGGCCGGACACGGACGTCACCATCGGACGCCAGGTCTGGTCGCTGTCCAGGAGCGGGTCGGTCGCCGTCACCCAGTCGACGATCTTCCGCTCGCCGGTGCTGGTCTTCTGCAGCGCCGGGTGGCCGAGGTCGACGCCGGAGTCGAGGATGCCGATGGTGACGCCCCGGCCGTCCGCCTTCGGGTGCTGCCGGACGAAGTCCACGGCGCCGGTCTCGAAGGACGGGTTGTACGGGTTCTTCGCCGGGGTGTTCCTGCCCGGCGCGGGGTAGGTGGCGGCGGTCCGCCTGCCCCCGGCGCCCTTGGCGGTGTCCGCGCTGGGCGTCGGGTCGTCGAGCTGGATCTCCTGGCGCAGGTCGATCGCGTGCACCGCGGACAGCTTCGCGGCGGCGGCGATCGCCGAGTCCGCCTTGCCGGTCGGGACGGTCGCCCGCACATAGCCGAGCTTGTCGTAGGTGCGGCCCACCGAGCCGCCCTTGACCGCGTCCAGCTGCTCGGCCACCTGCTCGGTCTGGCCCGGCGCGGTCGCGATCATCATCGTGACGTTCTTGTCGCCGTCGGCCTTGGCGTCGGCGAGCAGCGAGGCGTCGTCCGAACCGAGCTTCGCGGCCGCGGACTTGACGCCCGGGTCGGCCGTGGCGGGCGGCGCGTCCGAGGCGAGGGCCAGCGGGATCGGCCCGGCGGCGGAGAGAGCGGCCACCACGCCCACGGCCACGGCTATGCGGGCCAGGCGTCTCGGGCCGGATATCGGATCGCGCTCAGGGGTGTGGGTCATCGGCATCCCTTGTTGGTAGACACTCCAGTGCCGGACGAGCGCACAGCCTTACCCAAGGGATCGGGCTTTGGGGACCGTTGACCGAATCGAGATCCATGTATGGGGAAAACCCGCTATCTGATTTGGGGGGCCGAGTCCCGAATCGAGCGGTTCCGCCTGGAATACGTGTAGTGAGCGGGACGCCTGGTACACGTTAACGTCCCCCCGTGCGCCAGAAGTTGCGGGTGGCGGCCTACGCCGTGTGTGTCCGAGACGGACAGATCCTGTTGGCCCGCTCGCCGGCTCCCGGCGGCAAGCACGAATGGGTGCTGCCCGGCGGAGGCATGGAGCACGGCGAGGATCCCTACGACACCGTGCGGCGGGAGGTGGCCGAGGAGACCGGATACCGCATCGAGGTGACCGGGCTGCTCGGCGTTGACTCCGCCCGCCATGTGTTCCGGCACACCCGGCTGCGCCGCCCCACGGACCAGCACGGCGTGCGGATCGTCTACGAGGCCCGGATCACCGGCGGCGAGCTCCGCAACGAGGTCGACGGCTCCACCGACCTCGCCGCCTGGCAGGACCTGGCCGCCGTACCCGGTCTCGACCGGATCCGGCTGGTCGACACCGCGCTGCGGCTGTGGCGGGAGCGGCCGGCGTCGGGGCGGTTGCTCCTACCCCGGCAGATGAACATGGAGTGACCGCCTCCGGGCCGCCCGAAAGCATCTCCATGGCGGCCCGCGCACCCCGGGATCCCCGTACGGCGATCGGCGTCGCCCGTTGCCGCCTCGTTCACGCGCAGGTCATCCCCGCTGCCGACGATCCAGGCGAGCGGGTTGTCCGCGACAGGCGGGCGCTCGCAGCCACCGCCGACGCGTTCGCACCCGGGGAGACCGCGCCATGTCGCGCACACGCTCTGTCGCCACCCCCGCGCTGGGGGTCAGCCGCCGTACCGTCCTCGCCGCCGGAGCGGCGTCCGTCACCGCGGGCGTCGGCTACGCCCTGCGGCCCACCGACAGCCAGGCCGCCACCACGTCCGAGATCCCGGCCGCCGCCTCCGAGCGGGTCCCCGCGACCCCGCCCGCCCCCTACACCAGGGGCACCACCGTCGCCTCCGTCGCCACCCCCCGCACCGCCTCCGGCTACCGCCGCCTCGGCGACGGCCCCGGGTGGCGGCGCGTCGTGCGCGCCGACCTCGCCACCCCCAAGTCCGGGCGCGCGAGCCGCCGCACCGCCCTCGCCTCCTTCGTGCAGTTCACCGACCTGCATCTGATCGACGCCCAGCACCCGCTGCGCCTGGAGTTCCTGCGCGCCGCGAACAAGCACACCTGGCGCCCGCAGGAGGCGCTGACCGTGCAGGGCGCCGTCTCGCTCGTCGAACGGGTCAACGCGCTGCGGGGCGCGCCCGTCACCGGCTCCCCGCTGCGCTTCGTCATGACGACCGGCGACAACACCGACAACAACGCCCACTCCGAACTGGAGTGGTTCATGAAGATCATGAGCGGCGGCCACCTCACCCCCAACACCGGGGACCCGCGGCACTACGAGGGTGTCCAGAACAGCGGCCTCAAGCTCTACTGGCAGCCCGGCTCGACACTGCGCGACAACGACAAGACGCTCGGGTTCCCGCAGCTCGACGGCTATCTGGCCGCCGCGATCCGCGAGGTCCGCAGCCCCGGCCTCGGGCTGCCCTGGTACTCGACGGTCGGAAACCACGACTCCCTCCCGCTCGGCTGCTACGGCTCCCACGGCGACCCCTACCTCGCCCACGCGGCCATCAGCGGCAAGAAGCTGATGAGCGTGCCCGACGCCGACGCCAGGAAGCTGCAGGACGCCGTCAGCCACGCCAGGGACCCCAGGGGCATCGGCTACCGCGACTTCCTCAAGGCCCACGCCCGCTCCGCGCGCTCGGTCACCCCGGACGAGAAGCGGGCCCCCTACACCGTGGCCGACTACCTCAAGGCCCATCTGGACCCGGCCCACCGGGGCCACGGGCCGGTCGGCCACGGCTACTCGGCGGCGAACCTTGCCGCGGGCACCCAGTACTACGTCTTCCGCATCTCGGACGACGTGATCGGCATCAGCCTGGACACCACCGACGCCGGCGGCCACTACGACGGCTCCATCGGAACGGCCCAGCTGAAGTGGCTCGACAGGACGTTGAAGCACAACAAGGACTCGTACGCGGTCGTCTTCAGCCACCACACCAGCAAGACGATGACCAACACCCGCCCCGACCCGGCCCACCCCGGCGACCGCCGCCACACCGGGGCCGAGGCCGTCTCCCTCCTCGCGCGCCACACCAACGTCCTGGCCTGGGTGAACGGGCACATCCACAAGAACGTCATCACCCCGCACAAGGCGTCCGGCGGCCGCTCCTTCTGGGAGATCTCCACCGCCTCCCACGTCGACTTCCCCCAGCTCGCCCGGGTGATCGAACTGGTCGACAACAAGGACGGCACGCTCTCCCTCTTCACCACACTGATCGAGTCCGCCGCCCCCCACCACACCGACTTCACCGACCTCTCCCAGACCGGTCTGGCCGCGCTCTACCGCGAGCTGTCCTTCAACGCCCCCGGCGCGAGCAAGACCCTCGCGGGCACCCCGGGCGACCGGAACACCGAACTGGTCCTGAAGAAGCGCTGAGCTCCGCGCTTCTTCGGCTCTCCCCTTCCCGTCCCCCTTCCCGGTTTGATGCGATCTTGACGGATGCATGGTTGGTGGCGCCGCACGCCCCTGGGTAGCGTCGGTTTGCTTGTGCCAAGAGCGCATGGACTCGTTGAGTGACGAGTGGGCCCACGGGGCGCCGTCGCGTCCCCGGCAGTCACCGGCGTACGAGGAGGGGCCGCCGCCCGTGTCACCGGGCGGCGGCCCCTCCTCTCCCCTCCTGCGCACTCCCGGTCCCTCCCTACCGGGGCAGCACCACCACCGGTGCGGCCGGATCCCGGTCCCGGGACGCCATCAGTGCCGTACGCACCACCGCCGCCTGCTGCCGCAGGGACTCCCGCAGCTTCGCCGGGGTGATGTGGACGACCGTGATGCCGAGCCGCTCCAGCAGTTCCCGCTTGCGGGCGTACTCCGACCACAGGGCGTCGTCCTCCTGCCGCGGTGCCCTCATGTCCAGTTCCAGCGCGACCGCCAGGTCCGGCCAGTAGGCGTCCAGACCGCCGAGGTGCGGGCCGCCCGGCAGCCGCAGGTCCACGTTCCACACCGGGTCGGGCAGACCGTACTCCTGGACCATCCGGTACAGGCGGTCCTCCGCGATCGCCCTCCCCTCGGCCAGCAGGGAGTCCACGGCGTCCACCACGTGCGGGCGCGTGAGCAGCTTCGCCCGGTTCAACTCGGCCACCACGGCGACCGGTTCGCAGTGCCCGTCCCGTACCGCCTCGGTCAGCAGCCGGCGTACGGCGTCCGCCTCGGTGAGTTCCGCCACCGCGTCCGCGAGGGCGCGCGGTACCGGAGCCACCGGGATCCCGGCGATCAGCAGGGGCACCGGCAGATCCGGCGTGCGCACGATGCGGACATGGCCGGTGCTGCGCAGCCGCCGTGGCCGCGGGACCAGTACGTCGACGCGTTCCTGGACGGTGAGCTGGGGGACGGAGGTGAAGCGGTACAGGGACAGCGCCGCGAGGCCGGTGATCATCGCCTCCGCGTAGAGCGGGCGGTGCGGCGCGTCGGGCCGGGGCTGGGTCGGCACGCCCGGTACCGGCTCGCGTGCCGCGTACAGCAGGGCCGCGTGCAGGCGCTCCGCGTTGGTGGGCGGCCCTGGGTGCAGCAGCACCACCCCGGGCAGCACCTGTTGCCAGGGGCCGTCGGGGCGGCACTGCTCGTGCTGCTCGGCGGTCGAGATGCCGTGGGCGCGGAGCTGGGCCGTCGACAGCACACGGCGGTGCACCTCGGCGAGGTGACGGAGGGGGCGGGGGGAGAGCGGGGTGTTGTGGGTCATGCCGACGGGATTCCCGCGCCGGATCCGCTCCTTAACCCCTGTTACACGCCTGTCGGCAAATCCGGACAACAGGGTGCTAAAGGACGGTTGTTCGGATGCCGAGTAGGCATGGAAAACCCCTGGTCCGTTCGGGTGGGGCCAGGGGTTACGGCTGTTATTGCCTGAATTCCGTAACGGTCACGGACGGCCGAATCATTGGCCAGAGCTCGCCGAGCTCGCCGCGTCGCACTCCTGGGCCCGCAGCGCCCGCGCCAGATCGTCCCGGGCCTCCAGCACCAGTCGGCGCAGCGCGGGAGCCGCGTCCTCGTGCGCGTCGAGCCACGAGTCCGCCGCGTCCAGCGTCTTCGGCGAGTCCTGGAGCGACGGGAACAACCCGCGCACCATGTCCATGCCGATCTGGATCGACCGCTCGGCCCACACCCGCTCGATCACCGCGAAGTACTTCTCCGCGTAGGGCGCCGTCAGCTCCCGGTGCGACGACTGGGCGAAGCCCGTGATCGTCGCCTCCACCAGCGCGTTGGACAGCGCGTCCGACTCCACCACCCGCGCCCACGCCTGCGCCTTCACCGCGGCCGACGGCCGGGCGGCCAGGCACCGCACCTGGTGCCGCTTGCCGGACGCCGTGTCGTCGCGGGCCAGTTCCGCCGCGAGGGCCGCCTCGTCCGCGACCCCGTGCGCCGCGAGCGGTTCCAGGAACACCCAGCGCAGCTCCTGGTCCATGTCGAGCCCGTCGATCGACGCCGTACCGTCCAGCAGACCCTGGAGCAGCCCGAGATCCGCCTCGTCCGAAGCGGCCGTCGCGAAGAACCGCGCCCACGCCAGCTGGTGCTCGCTGCCGGGCTCGGCCCGCCGCAGCTCGGCCGCCGCCCCGTCCGCCAGCAGGCGCCCACCGGTGGCCCGCCAGCCGGGCTCCGCGTAGTGCACCAGCGCCGAGTGCGTCCAGGCGTGCAGCATCTGGAGCACGCCGATGTCCGACTCGTGCGCCGCGTGCCGCAGCACCAGGTCCACGAAGTCCCGGGCCGGCAGCAGCGCGTCCCGGGTCATGTTCCACAGGGCCGACCAGCACAGGGCGCGCGCCAGCGGATCGGTCACCGCCGCCAGGTGCTCGCGCAGTGTGGCGAGGGAGGTCTCGTCCAGACGGAGCTTGCAGTACGTCAGGTCGTCGTCGTTGGCCAGAACCAGCTCCGGAGCCTCGGCGCCCACCAGCTCCGGTACGAGCGTGCGCGGGCCGTCCACGTCCGCCTCGACCCGTGCGTACCGCTCCAGAGCGCCCTCGGGCGTGCGCCGGTACAGGCCCACCGCCACCCGGTGCGGGCGCAGCTCCGGGTGCTCCGCCGGGGCGATCACCGTCGCCTCCTGGAGCAGGGCCACCTCGGCCACCCGGCCGTCCGCGTCCAGCAGCACCTGCGGGGTCAGTGAGTTGACCCCGGCCGTCTGCAGCCAGGAGCGGGCCCAGGCCGCCATGTCACGGCCGCTGGTCTCCTCCAGCACCGACAGCAGATCGCCCAGGCGGGTGTTGCCGTACGCGTTCCGCTTGAAGTAGCGGCGCGCGCCCTCCAGGAACGCGTCCTGGCCGACGTACGCCACCAGCTGCTTCAGCACGCTCGCGCCCTTGGCGTAGGTGATGCCGTCGAAGTTCAGCTTGGCGTCCTGGAGATCACGGATGTCCGCCGTGACGGGATGCGTGGAGGGCAGCTGGTCCGCGCGGTACGCCCACGCCTTGCGGCGGTTGGCGAAGGTGACCCAGCCATTGGCGAAACGGGTCGCGCCGACCGTCCCGAAGCTGCCCATGAAGTCCGCGAACGACTCCTTCAGCCACAGGTCGTCCCACCACTCCATGGTGACCAGGTCGCCGAACCACATGTGCGCCATCTCGTGCAGGATCACGTTGGCCCGCGCCTCGTACGACGCCTGGGTCACCTTCCCGCGGAAGATGTACTCCTCGCGGAAGGTCACCAGGCCCGGGTTCTCCATCGCGCCGAGGTTGTACTCGGGCACGAACGCCTGGTCGTACTTCCCGAACGGGTACGGGTAGTCGAAGTGGTCGTGGAAGAAGTCCAGGCCCTGCTTGGTGACGAGGAAGACGTCGTCGGCGTCGAAGTACGGCGCGAGGCCCTTGCGGCACATGGCGCCCAGCGGGATCTCCAGGCGGGTACCGTCCTGCGACACCCGCTCGTAGGAGTCGGTGACGTAGTGGTAGGGGCCCGCCACCACGCAGGTGATGTACGTCGAGATCGGCTTCGTCTCCGCGAACCGCCACACCCCGTCGGAGAGTTCCCCCGCCCCGTTGCTCCACACGGTCCAGCCCTCCGGGGCCCGCACCTCGAAGCGGAACGGCGCCTTGAGGTCCGGCTGCTCGAAGTTCGCGAAGACACGGCGGGCGTCGGCCGGCTCGTACTGGGTGTACAGGTACACCTCGCCGTCCTCGGGGTCGACGAAGCGGTGCATGCCCTCGCCGGTGCGGGAGTAGGCGCAGCGCGCGTCCACCACCAGCTCGTTCTCGGCGGCCAGCCCCTCCAGGGCGATCCGCGAGCCGTCGAAGACCTCGCTCGGGTCGAGATCCCTGCCGTTCAGCGACACGGCCGTCACACCCGGCGCGACCAGGTCCGCGAAGCTCGACGCGCCCGGCTCGTTGCAACGGAAGCGGATCGTGGTGACCGAGCGGAACGTACGCGGCTCACCGTCCCCGCCCCCGTCGCCGACGGCGGATCGCAGGTCGAGGAACACCTCGTACCCCTCGGCCGACAGCAGGGCGGCCCGCTCCCGGGCCTCGTCACGGGACAGGTTCTCACCGGGCACGGGCGGTTCTCCTCTGGGGACGGTGCGGACGGGACCGATCCTGCCATGCGTGCCTGACCGGGGGCACCGGGGAATGCGTCGCCGGAAGTGAATGTTGCTCGTTCAAGAGACCGATTTCCGAGGAGCGCCATGTCCGAAACCGCACCGCCCGCCGGCAGGACCCCCGTCGACTTCTGGTTCGACCCGCTGTGCCCCTGGGCCTGGATGACCTCTCGCTGGGTGGAGGAGGTGGCGAAGTTCCGGGACATCGAGATCCGCTGGCACATCATGAGCCTCGGCGTGCTCAACGAGGACAAGCTCGACCAGCTCCCCGAGGAATACCGCGAGATGCTCGCCGTCAAGGCATGGAAGCCGGTGCGCGTGGTGACCGCGGCCTGGCAGAAGCACGGCGCGGACGTCCTCGGCCCCCTCTACACCGCGCTCGGCACGCGCATCCACAACAATGGCGAGGGCCCGACCCTGGAAGCGATCGCCGGAGCCCTCGCGGACGTCGGCCTGCCCGCCGACCTCATCGACTACGCCGAGCAGGAGAACTTCGAGTTCGACGCCGAACTGCGCGCCTCCCACAAGGAGGGCATCGAGAAGGTCGGCCAGGAGGTCGGCACCCCGGTCATCGCGGTCCCCGGCCCCGACGGCAACGAGATCGCCTTCTTCGGCCCGGTCGTCACCCCCGCCCCGAAGGGCGAGGAGGCGCTCCGCCTCTGGGACGGCACACTCGCGGTCGCCTCCGTCCCCGGCTTCTACGAGATCAAGCGGACCCGGACCAAGGGCCCCGACTTCAGCAACCTCTGAGCCGTCCCCTCCCGTTGACCGTCAGGAGGCCCTGGCGCGCGCCCGCTGCCATGTGTAGCCGACGGCCGCCAGGGCCAGCGTCATCGCGCCGGTCGAGTACAGCTGCACCCGCGTGCCGGGCTCACGGGCCATCAGGACCAGGATCGTGGCCATGGCCGCCAGCGCCACCCAGGTCAGCACCGGGAACGCCCACATCCGGACGACCAGCCTCTGCGGCTCCTCGCGCTCCACGCGGCGGCGGAGCAGCAGTTGCGAGACCGCGATGAAGATCCAGACGACCAGGATCACCGCGCCGATCATGTTCAGCAGCCACTTGAAGACGTCGTCCGGCCGCCAGTAGCTGAGCAGCACGCAGACGAAGCCGAGCACGCAGGAGGTGAGCACGGCGAGGCGCGGGACCCCGCCGGAGACCTTCGCGAGGAACTTCGGGCCCTGGCCGCGCGCCACCAGCGAGTAGGCGATGCGCGAGGAGCCGTAGATGTTGGCGTTCATCGCGGAGAGCAGCGCCACCAGGATGACCACGTTCATCAGCTGGTCGGCGCCGGGAATGCCGACCTCCTTCAGGGCGGCGACGTACGGCCCGTCCGTCACGACCGACTCGGCGTTCCACGGGACCAGCGTCACGATGACCGCCATCGAGCCGATGTAGAACAGGGCGATCCGCCACATCGCGGTGCGTACGGCACTCGCCACGCCCTTGATCGGGTCCTCCGACTCGGCCGCCGCGATCGTCACCGTCTCCAGGCCGCCGTACGCGAAGACCGAGGCGAGCAGTCCGACGACCAGTCCCTCGCCGCCGTTCGGGAGGAAGTCGGTGAGGTGGGAGGCGCCCGGCGAGTCCGTCCCGGGCAGCACGCCCGCGACGGCCAGCACGCCGAGCACCAGGAACAGGGAGATCGCGCCGACCTTCAGCGCGGCGAACCAGAACTCGAACTCGCCGAAGTTCTTCACCGCGGCCAGGTTCGTGCCGCAGAACACCACCATGAACAGGGCGACCCACGCCCACTCGGGCGTGCCCGGCAGCCAGCCGCCGACGATGTGCGCGGCGCCCATGCCCTCCAGGCCGACGGCGGTGCACAGCAGCACCCAGAACGACCAGCCCGCGGTGAAGCCCGCCCACGGGCCCATCGCCCGTTCGGCGTGCGCGGAGAAGGAACCCGAGGACGGGTAGGCGGCCGACATCTCGCCGAGCATCCGCATCACCAGCATCACCAGGAGGCCGGAGAGGGTGTAGGCGATCACGATGGACGGTCCGGCCGCGGCGATACCGGCACCGGAGCCGACGAACAGGCCCGCGCCGATCACCCCGCCGAGGGCGATCATCGACAGATGGCGCTGCTTGAGGCCGTGGGAGAGGGCGGCGTTCTCCTGCGGCGGGGACGACTCGGTCGTGGTGCTGCTGGGCATGGGCACGGTTCGTCCAGTGCGGTAGACGGCAAAATCGTCCGCAAGTCTTGGCGGTTCGTTCGCTCCCGCGAAGGAGCCGCCCAGCATCTGGACACCGTCCGCACTCAGGGTGAACGTGTGGCTACCCGAGTCGGTTGGTGGGAGTCGACAATCCCGCCGACGCGCCGCGAGGTGACCCGCACATCCTCACCTCAGTGATCGGCATCACGACGTACCAGGTGTAACCGCCATCGTTTGTGCACAGCCCACCAAGTCCTTGATCCCGGCTTTGTCGATCGCTGACGGTGATCGGCGCCGGTGCCCTGGGATAGCGTCGCCGTGTCCCCAGCGCCCACATCCGGAGTCCCCATGAGCACCGCCACCGTCGCCAGCCGCCCCGGAGTCCTCGCCGACCTGCTCCCCGCGTCCCGGGTGCGCGACGTCGCCCTCGTGGTCGGCGGCGCCGCGCTCACCGGCCTCGCCGCGCAGATCGCCGTCCCGGTGCCGGGCTCCCCGGTGCCGGTGACCGGCCAGACCTTCGCCGCCCTGCTCGTCGGCACCTCCCTCGGCGCGCGCCGCGGCTTCCTCTCCCTCGCGCTCTACGCGGTCGCGGGTGTCGTCGGGGTGCCGTGGTTCGCCGAGGGCACCTCCGGCTCGAGCGCCGTCTCCTTCGGCTACGTCCTCGGGATGATCCTGGCCTCCACCGTCGTCGGCGCGCTGGCCCGCCGCGGTGCCGACCGCTCCATGCCGCGGATGGCGGGCGCGATGCTGCTCGGCGAGGCGATCATCTACGCCGTCGGGGTGCCCTACCTCGCCTACGCCGCCGACATGTCCGCCTCCGCCGCGATCGCGGCCGGCCTGACCCCGTTCCTGATCGGCGACGCCCTGAAGGCCGCCCTGGCGATGGGGCTGCTGCCCGCCGCGTGGAAGCTCGTGGGGAAGCGCTGAAAGTGAACTGACGTCCGCGCCGCCGACGGGTCGCTCCCGTCGGCGGCGCGGTCTTTTGTCTCAGCCCCTTCTGTCTCAGCCCCGCTCTCGCACGGCCTCAGCCCCGCTCTCGCACGGCCTCAGCCCCGCTCCCGCGCCGGTCGCGGTTGCCGCCGCGCCCACCACAGCCCGGCCGCACCGGCCGCGATCAGCGCGGCACCGGTCGCCCCGAGCGGCAGCACGTCACGGCCCACCCCGGTCCTGGGCAGTTCGTCGCCGCCCGGGGCCACCGGCTTGTTGTCGGTGCCGAGCAGCAGCGGGGTGGCCGGGGCGTTCGGGGACGGGTTCACCGTTCCGAACGGCACCGGGCCCTGCTGCCAGAACGTCTTCTTCCCGTCCTCGCCCTGGACGGGCAGACAGATCTTCCCGGCCTTGCGCAGGTCGTACGTCGCGTCGACGGCGTACGACTTCGAACTGCCTGCGGCCAGCTTGCCGACCGGGCAGTTGAAACCGCTGTTGGAACCGGCCGGCAGGTCCTTTTCGGCGATCACGGAACAGCCTTTGACGCCCGTGACCTTCAAACCGTCGAATCCGACCACCAAAAGCCTGAGGTCGCCGCTTTCCCTGCTCCCCTCGTTCTTCACCGTGGCGGTGATCGCCGTCTTCCGCGAACTGTTGTCGACCGAGATCTTCTCGGGCAGCAGCGTCGTCAGCCGCACGCCCGCCGGCGCCTCGTCGACCGCCTTTCCCCCTTTGCCGCTTCCCGGTCCCTGGTCATCGGCGGCGGCCGTCGGCGGAAGCATCATCACGGCCGAGAAAGTTGCCGTGACCAGCGATCCCGCAATGGCCGTCAAACGACGAGAACTCATGTTCGTCCCCCTTGTAACCCCCTGGACTGCGCCTGAATTCGCAGTACTTGAAGAGGTACCACAAGATTTCCCCGCACTATGCTGGTAAGGCCCGAAGTGTGACCATTGAGGGGGGTGCGGCGTAATGCCGGGTATTCCAGGGTTACTTGTGACGGGGCGGTACCGGCTGGTCGAAAGCATCGGCCAGGGGGGAATGGGGCGGGTGTGGCGGGCGGCCGACGAAATGCTGGACCGTCAGGTCGCGGTCAAGGAAATGCGCATATCCGGACTGGACCCGGAGGACGCGCGTACCCGACGTGAACGCGTACTGCGGGAGGCACGGGCGGCGGCCCGGATCGACCACCCGAACGTCGTCCGGATCTACGACGTCGTGGACGAGGAAGAACGGCTCTGGATCGTCATGGAGTTGGTGACCGGGCGCTCGCTGGAACGGATCATGGCGGAGGAGGGCCCGCTCGGGCCGCGGGAGACGGCACGGATCGGCCTCGGCCTGGTCGCGGCACTGCGGCAGGTGCACGCGGGCGGGGTGCTGCACCGGGACATCAAGCCCGGGAACGTGCTCGTCGAGCGGGCCGCGGGGCGGGTGGTGCTCACGGACTTCGGCATCGCGGCCATCCAGGACGCCACGGTGCTCACCATGGCGGGCATGCTCGTCGGCTCACCCGACTACATGGCCCCCGAGCGGGTCTCCGGGCGCCCGCAGGGTCCGCCGTCCGACATCTGGTCCCTAGGCGCGACTCTCTGCGCGGCGCTGGCCGGCCGGTCCCCGTTCGACCGCGGCTCGACATTCCCGACGCTGCACGCGGTGCTGTACGAGCAACCCGAACTCCCCGCCGCCGCGGGTCCGCTGCGGCACGTCCTGGCGGCTCTCCTGCACAAGGAACCGACGATGAGACCGGGCCTCGCCGATCTGGAGGACGCGCTGTGGCCGGTCGCCGAGCCCCCGCCGCCACCCTCGCCTCCACCCCCGGCCCGGACCGCGACCGTGACGGCGATGCCGATCCCTGCCCCGACGCCGGCTGCGACACCGCCTTCGACGCCGACCCCGACCCGGCGGGAGGCCCGTCCGGTCCCCGCGGCGCAGGCGCGCTCCCGGGGTCGTACCGTGGTGCTCGCCGTGCTGGGGCTGGCCGCCGTCGTCGCCGTGGCCGCGGTCCTGCTGGTCACCTCGTACGGCGGACAGCGGGGTGGAGCGCACTCCGCGTCGCCCCCCGTACCGCCTCCGGCCTCCGAGTCGCCCTCGACCTCCGTGGGCACCCCCACCCCGTCGCCCACCGTCGAGGGCACGTCCCGGCCGCGGAGCCTGCCGCCGGGTGTGCGCCGGGAGGCGGGCGGGTTCGCGTGGGCGCCGCCGACGGGCTGGCGGCGGGATGTGAAGACCGGCTCCGAGGTGCACTACACCGCCCCGGACGGCCGGCAGGAACTCGTCGCCAAGTCCTCCCTCGCGCGCGGCGACCTCATGACCACCTGGCGCACCTCGGAGCAGAACGCCCAGGCGGGCCGGGACTACGCCAAGATCCGCCTGGAGCGGACGACCTTCCGGAGCCACCCCGCGGTCGTCTGGGAGTACACCTTCACGCTGGGGGGCGTCCACTGGCACGCCCGGCTGCTGGGCTTCGACGCGGACGGGAAGTCCTACCAGATCAACACCTGGTACCAGCCGGAGACCGAGCCCAGGGCGCTGCCGGTCTACAACAGGGTCAGGGACGGGTTCACGGTGCTGTGACGCGCGTGAGGGGAGGGAACCGGGCCGGTTCCCTCCCCTCACGCGATCGGATCGAACGGATCGATCGGACCGCCTCGTCAGCCGACGGTCACCTCGTCGGCCTTGGCCTCGGCCTCCACAGCCGCCGGGCGGCCACCGAAGAACCGCTCCTTGACCACCGCGACCGCGATCACGGCGGCCGCGACCAGCAGCGACAGCAGCACGGTGGTACGCCCGCTGCTCTCACCCTTGGTGTCGGTCAGCATGTAGCCGAGGACGAAGACGATCAGCGCGGCCGCCGCCCAGGTCAGGTACGGGTAGAGCCACATGCGCACGACGAGCTTCTCCGGCGCCTCACGCTGGATGATCTTCCGCATCCGCAGCTGCGAGAAGCAGATGACCAGCCACACGAACAGGGCCACCGCGCCACTGGAGTTCACCAGGAAGAGGAAGACCGAGTCCGGGAACTCGTAGTTGAAGAACACGGCGACGAAGCCGAAGACCACGGAGGCGATGATCGCCGCCATCGGCACACCGCGGGAGGTGGTCCGCGCGAACATCTTCGGCGCGTCACCGCGCTGGCCCAGCGAGAACGCCATGCGGGAGGCCGTGTAGAGGCCGGAGTTCAGGCAGGACAGCACCGAGGTCAGCACGATGAAGTTCATGATCTCGCCGGCGTGCGCGATGCCGAGGGAGTCCAGGGCGGCGACGTAGGAGCCGTCCTTCTTGATGGCGGGGTCGTTCCACGGGAGCAGGGTGACGACGACCAGGATCGAGCCGAGGTAGAAGACACCGATACGCCAGATGATGCTGTTGGTCGACTTGGTGACGGCCTGCTGCGGGTTCTCCGACTCACCGGCGGCCAGTGTGGCGATCTCGCTGCCCATGAAGGAGAAGACGACGAGCAGCACACCGGTCAGGATGGCGCCGGGGCCGTGGGGCAGGAAGCCGCCGTGACCGGTGAGGTTGCCGATGTCGGCCTTGTCGGCGTGCACGCCGGGCAGCACACCGAAGATGGCGAGCGCGCCGACGACGATGAACGCGCCGATCGCGACGACCTTGATCCCGGCGAACCAGAACTCGAACTCACCGTAGGAGCCGACGGAGACCAGGTTGGTGGCGGTGAGCACGATCATCACGATCAGGGCCCAGCCCCACTGCGGTACTGCGGGTATCCACCCTTCGAGGATCTTGGCGCCGGCGGTGGCCTCCACGGCCAGCACCACCACCCAGAAGAACCAGTACAGCCAGCCGATGGAGAACCCGGCCCAGCGGCCGAGGGCTCGGTCGGCGTGCGCGGAGAACGAGCCGGAGGTGGGGTTCGCGGCAGACATCTCACCGAGCATGCGCATCACCAGCACCACGAGCGTGCCGACGAGGGCGTACGAGAGCAGGATGCCGGGGCCCGCGGTGGCGATACCGGTGCTGGAGCCGACGAAGAGTCCGGCACCGATCACACCACCGATGGCGATCATCGAAAGATGACGGTTCTTGAGGCCTGCCTGAAGTCCGGAACCAGGGGTCATGGGCGGATTTCCTTTGCGCCTGTTGGGCTTACCCGTACCGAGCGGTGTACGAGCCGGTCCAGTGAATCGGAGGTGAACCGATTCGGGAACCTTCGATTCCGGATTGTTACTTGAGGTTCCCTTGAGGTTCTATGGCCAGATTCACATTTCCGCCGATCTGTTCCCCCTGATCGACACCCTGAGCTGCTGCCCCGATACGCACATGTCACACTCGTCCCATGCGCGTGTATCTCGGCTCCGACCATGCGGGCTTCGAACTCAAGAACCACCTCGTCGAGTGGCTGAAGGCGGCGGGGCACGAGCCCGTCGACTGCGGCCCGCACATCTACGACGCCCAGGACGACTACCCGCCCTTCTGCCTGCGTGCCGCCGAGCGGACCGCCGCGGACCCCGACGCCCTCGGCATCGTGATCGGCGGCTCGGGCAACGGCGAGCAGATCGCCGCGAACAAGGTCAAGGGCGTCAGGGCCGCCCTCGCCTGGAGCGAGGAGACCGCCTCCCTCGGACGGCAGCACAACAACGCCAACGTCGTGGCCGTGGGCGCGCGCATGCACAGCGAGGAGGAGGCGACCAAGTTCGTCGAGACCTTCCTGGGCACCCCGTTCTCCGGTGACGAGCGCCACATCCGCCGCATCGACATGCTGTCGGAGTACGAGACGACGGGCGACCTGCCCCCGATCCCGGCGCACCACCCCCAGCAGGACTGAGCCCCGAGTGCCGGAAGGCCACACGATCCACCGGCTGGCGCAGGACTACGCCGGCCGGTTCATCGGCACGCGCCCGCGCGTCACCAGCCCGCAGGGGAAGTTCTCCGACGCCGCCGAACTGCTGGACGGAGCCGAGCTCACCCGGACCGAGGCCCACGGCAAGCACCTCTTCCTGGGCTTCCGTGACACCGACTGGGTCCACATCCACCTCGGCCTGTTCGGCAAGGTCGGCTTCGGGGACGCCCCGGCGCCCCCGCCCACCGACACGGTCCGCCTGCGCCTCGCGGGCGCGACCGGGTACGTCGACCTGCGGGGGCCCACCACCTGCGCCCTGATCACGGACGACGAGAAGCGGGCGATACACGGCCGGCTGGGCCCCGACCCGCTCCGCGCCGACGCCGACCCCTCGGCCGCCTGCGCCCGCGTCCGCCGCAGCCGTACGACGATCGCCGCCCTCCTCATGGACCAGAAGGTCATCGCGGGCGTCGGCAACGTCTACCGCGCCGAGATCCTCTTCCGGCACGGCATCGACCCGTACCGCGCGGGCAAGGACATCACCGCCGCCGAGTGGGCCGCGATCTGGGCCGACCTCGTGGACCTCATGCGCGAGGGCGTCCGCAACAACCGCATCGACACCGTCCGCCCCGAGCACACCCCGGAGGCCATGGGCCGCCCGCCACGCGTCGACGACCACGGCGGCGAGGTGTACGTCTACCGCCGGGCGAACCTCCCCTGCCACATCTGCGCCACCAAAATCCGCACCGCAGACCTGGCCGCCCGCAACCTCTTCTGGTGTCCGACCTGCCAGCGGCGCTGACGACAGGACCTCAGAACCCGTGCGGCAGCCAGGGCGCCACCGGTGAACCGAAAGCCAGGGCCGCCTCCGCCAGGGCACCGGGCCGCAGTTCGCGCACCCGGCCGGCGTCGGCCAGGGAGCCGAGGGAGACACCGCCCAGGTACGCCGCTCCCAACTCCCTCACCGACAGGGCGAGGTCGGCCGGGTCCTCGGTGCGGGAGCAGACCGCTCCCCTCCCGTCCCCGGTGAGCCGCCAACGGCCGTCGTTCCACGGGCAGAAGACGTCCTCCACCTCCAACACCACATCCACCGGGGCCTGATAGGTGCGCGCCTCCAGGGCCGCCCCCACGTCCACCAGCCGCAGGTGCAGCGAGTCCCGCACCAGCAGCCGGCACCGCCGGATGTCGGACACCAGGTACTGCCACGGCTCGTCCACCGGGCGGCGCCGCGCATCGACCGTCGAGGTCAGGTCGATCCCGAACAGGAACCGCCACACCGCGGCGTGCGCGGCCGGATCCACCGCCTCCAGGTCCTCCAGCACCACCCGGCCCTTCGGCCCGGCCGGCTCCCAGTCGAGCTTGACCCGGAACCGCGCGAAGCCGACCGCCTCCCCGTCACGCTCCGCCACGACGCACTGCAACGGCGACGCCCCGTCCCGCTCGCTCTCCGGGTCGAGCAGTCCGACCCGCTCCCAGCCGGGCTGCCGGGCCGGCAGCCCGGGACGCAGCGGCACCCGGTGGGCGTAGATCGCCTCGCACACGTCGAGGACGGCGTCCGGCGCGGCGTACCGGATCCGTACGTCATCGGTGCCGGGCGGCACGGACAGCCGTACCCGGGATGTGTCGATCTCCGCGTTGACGTGGTAGGTCGCCACGCCGTACCCGAACCGGCCGTAGATCACCGGCTCGGACGCGGTCAGTACCGCGAGCGGCCAGCCCCACGCCCGTACGTCGTCCAACTGCCGCCGCATCATCGACGTCAGCACCCCGCGCCGCCGGTGGGTGGCGGACACGCTCACCATCGTCACGCCCGCGGCCGGCACCGAGGCACCGCCCGGCACCGTCAGCCGGAAGGCGAACGCCCCGGCGGTGCCGACGACCTCCGCCCCGTCCCACGCGGCGAGCGACCGGTCGGTCTCGATCAGCGAGAGCCACAGCCGTCGCTCCTCGGGCGACTCCGGGACTCCACCGAAGGAGCGGATCAGACTGTCGTACCAGGTGTCCTGCTCCTCCGGCCGCACCACGCGCAGGTCGGCCGCGGGACTGCCCGCCATGTTGGTTCCCATGAGCCATGCGTACCAGGGGCCATACGGGACGAGCGACCGTTTTTCCCGCCCCGCCCCGCGCCGTGTTGGATCTCGGACGGGGGATAAGTCGGACCTCGCGTGCCAAGCGGCTGGTCCGATGGATAGGGTCCCGAACTAATGGCATCAGGAGGCGAGCGGCGCGCGAAGGCCGAGAAACTGACGGCCCGGTGGCGGATGCAGTGGCACCGGGGCCGCGTCGGCCTGCGCCGAAGCGCCGTCGACTACTTCCGCGGCGACGGCTCGGACTGGATCGCGCTCGCCGGACTGCTGCTGACCATCCCGGTCCTCGCGGCCATGACGCTCGCCAACTCGGTCTGGTGCGCACCGGCCACACTCGTGCTCCCGGTCATCGCCGGGGGACTGCTGCTGCGCCCGGCGAGCCTGCTCGGGCTCTACGCGACGGCGGCCACCGCGCTGATCGTCGAGTCGGTCCGCCTCGGGCCGTACACGGAAGGGCCGTCCCGGGTCACCCCGGGCGTCGTCCTGGTGGTCGCCGCCTGCGGATTCTTCGGACTGGTCACGGCCCAGTTCCGCAGCCGGGTCGGAGTGCCGTGGCGGCGCGGCGGCACGATGCTGTTCGACCTGCGCGAGCGGATCCGGGTGCAGAGCAAACTGCCGAAGCTGCCGCCGGGCTGGCACCGCGAGATGGCCCTGCGGCCCGCGGGCGGCCAGTCCTTCTCCGGCGACTTCGTCGTCGCGGCCCGCACGAACGGCGGCCGCACGCTGGAGGTCGTCCTCACGGACGTCTCCGGCAAGGGCATGGACGCCGCGTCCCGCGCGCTGCTGCTGTCGGGGGCGTTCGGCGGACTGCTGGGATCGCTGCCGCCGCATGCCTTCCTGCCCGCGGCCAACGGATATCTGCTGCGCCAGGACTGGGACGAGGGCTTCGCGACCTCGATCCATCTGGTCCTGGACCTCGACTCCGGGGACTACGAGCTGTACACGGCCGGACATCCGCCGGGGGTCCAGCTCAGCGCGGGCAGCGGACGCTGGGAGCAGAAGACGGCCGAGGGACCGCTGCTCGGTGTGTACGACGGTGCGCAGTTCGACTCCGTGAAGGGATCGCTCCGCCCCGGGGACGTGTTGATGGTGTTCACGGACGGTCTGGTGGAAACCTCCGACCGGGACATCGTCGAGGGCATCGACCGGCTCACCGGCGAGGCCGACCGGTATGTGGCCGGCGGCTTCCACGGCGCCGCCTGGCATCTGATCGAAGCCGTGGCCAAGGACGTCAACGACGACCGGGCGCTGCTGCTGATCTGCCGCGAGGCCGCGCACTCGTCGGCGAGCTGAGCCGCGCGGGACGGCGACGCGAGACACTGGCGCGATGACCGAGACGCATCGCAAGCTCACCTTGACCGAGGTCGAAGCCGTCGCGCGCGCCGCCCACGAGGGCCAGACGGACAAGGCGGGACGGCCGTACGCCGAACACCTGCGGGCAGTCGCGGAGGGGGTGCGGGCCCGCGGCGGCGACGAGGACCAGATCGCGGCCGCCTGGCTGCACGACGCCGTCGAGGACGACGCGCTGTCCGCGCGATGGCTCGACGAGGCCGCGCTGAGCCGCCGTACCAAGGACATCGTGTTCGCCGTCACCAAACGGGCGGGGGAGGAGCCGGAGGCCTACGCGCGCCGGATCCTGGCCACGCCCGGCGCGCTGTTGGTGAAGGAGGCCGACCTCGCGCACAACGCGGACCCGGACCGGCTCGCCGTCCTTGAACCTCCGGTCCGCGAACGGCTGACCGGGAAGTACGCGCGGATGCGGGCACTTCTCGGCCTGGCCGCCCCGGACGGCACCGCTACGCGCTGACCTTCTCGCGCACGGGTTCCGTCCGCCGGCGCTCGCGAGCGGACTCGGCCGCGTCCCGTTTGAACGCCCAGTCCATCCGCGGTTCCATGACGCACCGGAACAGGCGCCGCACCGGCGCGGTGCACAGCAGGGTGACGGCGGTGGCCGCGAGGGCGCTCACAAGGATCTCGCCGAGCGGGTGGTGCAGCCAGGAGTGCTCGAACCAGCCCTGGTGGTCGCCGTACTTCACCAGGAAGCCGTGCAGGAGATAGCCGCACAGGGTGCCCGCGCCGAGCGAGGTGAACCACATCCGCCGGCCCGGCACCCAGGCGAAGAAGCAGGCGGTCAGCGTCAGCGAGCAGGCGAGCAGGCCCACGACCATGAGCGGGCCGCACCACCAGGGCGCGCCGAACTCCTGGGCGGACTGGCGGTGATAGAGCCACGAGGTGCTCATCCGGGGCACGCTCCACCAGGCGATAGCCAGCGCGGCGGCGGCCACCGGCACCGACGCGATCCGCACCCAGCGGCGCCGCACCAGCTCGAAGTGGTGCGGCTTCATGCACAGGCCCAGCACGAAGTACGGCAGGAACTGAAGGACGCGCTGGAGGTCGAGATCGTCACCGATGCTCGGGCTGACGGACGCCAGCATGGCGAGCCCGACGGCCAGCGCGAGCGGGTGGCGGACCATCTTCCAGATGGGGGTGGTCAGCCGCCAGACGAACAGCGCGCACAGGAACCAGGTCAGGTACCAGGGATCGAGGAGGCTGATGTCCTGGTCGGGGACGTGGTTCACGAACCGGTTGAAGAGGGGGTAGGCGGTCTCGAAGACGATGTACGGCACGGCGACGCCGGTGACGAGCCGCTTCAGCCGGTCCGGGCGCATGTCGAAACTGCGCGAGAAGTAGCCGGAGATGATGATGAACGCCGGCATGTGGAAGGCGTACACGAAGCTGTACAGGGCCTCCAGGATGCGGCTGTCGTCCTTCAGCGGCTCCCAGGAGTGACCGACCGCGACGAGCACGATCGCCAGGTACTTGGCGTTGTCGAAGAACGAGTCACGCCCTTTGCCCGGTCTGGTGCCGCTTTGCTCGCTTGTCAGAGTGCGCGGGCTCGGGACTCCGTTCGCCGGCGACTGTGCCGGCGGGAGCGGCCGTCGGGACTGGCCGGGGGTCGAGGCGGCGTCAAACATCTGAGGCACCCTAGCGTCGTCCGAGGGATTTCGTAAAACCCCGATGTGAATCCTGATGAGCCCTGGTTATGGGGTTTCTGCTGCCCCGGATTCACATGAAGATGACGTCACCGGATACGTGATGGTGGGCACACTGCGTACCTTGATTCGCCCCTGATGTCCTGATTCATCCCTACTAATTGGTGCATATCGTTGTCTCTTGGTCAACGGCTCGAATTAGCGGCGCACAATATGCGTGGGCATGGAAATGATGTCGCGCAATTACCTGTGGCGATCGCGTGGGGGTGAACTCGAATTACTGTGCGGGTTGCCTTGTGGGGAGGTGTCCGCCGAGGGGCCGGACTCGACGATGTGTCATGCGCCGCATAGGCCGCCCGGGTTGGTGGCACGATGGTTGTGGTGGGGGTGCGGGGATGTACCCCCGGGCCGGGAGAGCGGACCGACCGAGGGTGTGATCAGTGTGGCCATTTCACTGTCCGTGGTACTGCTGTTGGCGATCATCCTTGTGGTCCTGATCCGGGGAGGGAGCATCAAGGCCGGGCCCGCCATCGTCGCGGTCCTGTTCGGCTTCTTCCTCGCCTCGACCGGCATGGCCCCCTCCATCCAGCGGTTCCTTGATTCGATAGCCGAGTCGATCAACTCGATCAAATTCTGACCGCCGAGAGCTGTGAACGCCGAAGGCCCAGGGAGAGAACTGCAATCTCTCACCTGGGCCTTCGGGCACAGAGCGGGCGACGGGAATCGAACCCGCGTAGCTAGTTTGGAAGACTAGTGCTCTACCATTGAGCTACGCCCGCGCAGGACGCGCCGCAGGTCGAACCGACCGCGGCACAGGAGGCATCGTAGCGGGTGGAACACCGTCGGCGCACACTCCCCGCCGTGTCGCGCCACCCCGCACCCCGCCGCTCACCGAATGCGGCGGCCGTACTGTCCGCGGGCATGTACCCTACGTGTCGCACCAGACGGGGTGTGGCGCAGCTTGGTAGCGCGTCCGCTTTGGGAGCGGAAGGCCGTGGGTTCAAATCCCGCCACCCCGACCACCGGCCGAGAACGTTCGTCCGTCCCGTCCGATGATCGGCTTTTGGGGCGCTCAGCTGCTGCGGTTACTATGCAAGCTGCGTGCCCGTGTGTCCCGGCCCACTAGGCCTACGAACTCCCCCGGGCGGCGAGATCCGCCGGACCTTTCTGGCTCCGGCGAAACCCAAGAAGTCAGCCACAAGGAGACCGAACCGTGAAGAGCGCCGTGGAGACCCTGAACCCGACCCGGGTTCGGCTCACTGTCGAGGTGCCCTTCGAGGAGCTCAAGGACAGCCTCGACGCGGCGTACAAGAAGATCAACCAGCAGGTCACGGTGAAGGGCTTCCGCAAGGGCAAGATCCCCGCCCGCGTCATCGACCAGCGGTTCGGCCGTGGTGCGGTGCTGGAGGAGGCCGTCAACGACGCGCTTCCGAAGTTCTACACCGAGGCGGTCAACGAGGCCGAGCTGAGCCCGCTGGGCCAGCCCGAGGTGGACATCACCGAGCTGAAGGACGGCGAGACGCTGAACTTCACCGCCGAGGTCGACGTCCGCCCGGCCGTGGAGATCCCGGACTACTCGGGCATCGAGGTCGAGGTCGACGCGGTCGAGGTCACCGACGAGGACATCGAGAAGTCGGTCGAGCAGCTCCGTGAGCGCTTCGCCTCCACCTCCCCGGTCGAGCGCGCCGCCGAGGACGGCGACGTCGTCACCATCGACCTGGAGGCCAAGGTCGAGGGCGAGATCCTGGAGGACGGCGTCGCCAACGGCGTCTCCTACACCATCGGTTCCGGCGAACTGCTCGACGGCATCGACGACGCCGTGAAGGGCCTGGAGGCCGGTGGCGAGGCCACCTTCGCCTCCGAGCTCAAGGGCGGCTCCGCGGCCGGCAAGGAGGCCGAGGTCAGCGTCAAGGTGACCCAGGTCGCCGCGCGTGAACTGCCTGCGCTGGACGACGAGTTCGCGCAGCTCGCCTCGGAGTTCGACACGCTTGAGGAGCTGAAGGCCGACAGCCGCAAGCGCCTTGAGAACATGAAGCAGTACGACCAGGCCACGCAGGCCCAGGAGCGTGTCCTGGAGAAGCTGCTCGAACTGGTCGAGGTGCCCGTCCCCGAGAAGCTCCTCGAGGACGAGGTCAACACCCGTAAGCACAACCTCGAGCACCACCAGCTCGGGCAGATGGGCCTGACCCTCGACAAGTACCTGGAGATCCAGGGCAAGACCGCCGAGGAGTTCGAGACCGAGACCCGCGAGGCCGCGGTCAAGGGCATCAAGACCCAGTTCGTCCTCGACGAGCTGGTCAAGACGCAGAAGCTGAACGTCAACCAGGAGGAGCTCACCGAGCACCTCATGCGTCGCGCCGCCTCCTCCGGCATGTCCCCCGACCAGTTCGCCCAGGCCGTCGTCGAGGGTGGCCAGGTGCCCCTCCTCGTCGGCGAGGTCGCCCGCGGCAAGGCCCTGGCCGTCGTGGTCGAGGCCGCCACGGTGAAGGACACCAACGGCGAGATCATCGACCTGGACGACGAGGACGACGAGACCGAGGTCGAGGCCGCCGAGGCCGAGACCACCGAGGGCTGACCCCCACGGCACCCCTGAAACACCCCGCACGGGCCCCGAGGAACTCTCCTCGGGGCCCGTCGCACATCCCGGCCCGGGAGGAGCGAGGAACAGCCCGGGGCGCGGACACCGGGCTACGGCCACTGCTACGGGCGTGCACGGCCACCGGCGCGGGGCCCGTCGCACATCCCGGCCCCGGGGAGGAGCGAGGAACAGCCGCACCGGGGCTGCGGCCACTGCCACGGGCGTGTACGGCCACCGGCGGCGCCATCCGGTACCGGACGCTCGGCCTCCTGGGCCGCCCCGGGTGCGGGCGCTGTGGTCGCCCTGGGGGCGCATGAGCGTCACTGCCGCGCCTGCACCGCCCCGGCACCCGAGCCCCGCCCCCGACGGCCGGGCCACGCGCCCCCTCCGCATCCACACCTGCCCGGCCCCCGGCCCCCGGCCCCGGCCCATCGCCGCAGCCGCCCCCGCGCGCTGCCCCGTACCGGCGTCGTCTCCCCACCTGCATCGCCTTGGTGGCCGCCCTCGGGGCCCGCACACCAGTGACCGGACCGCGCGCCACTGGTCCGCATTCCACACCTGGCCCCAGCCTCACCGGGCCTCGCCTCCGGCCGTCGCCGCCCCCGCCCCCGCGCGCTCGCTTGTACCGGCGTCGACTCCACGCCTGCACCGCCCCCTGGTGCCCGCGCCCCGGGCCTCGCCGCAGGCGGCCGGCCCGCGCGCCACCGCGGGCACGTCCCCCTGCCCCGGCACCGTCGTGCTCCCGCCACCACCCGCGCGTCTGCCCCGCCCCCCGGCACCCTCCACCACCCGCGTCCGTCCCGCCCCCCGCCCCCCGGCACCCTGTGCGCCCATCACCACCCGCGCGTCTGCCCCCCCCCGGCACCCCCCACCACCCGCGTCCGTCCCGCCCCCCCCGCCACTCTGTGCGCCCACCACCACCGCGCATCCGCCCCGCGCCCCCTCACCGCGACGCCCCGCCAACCCCCGCCCCCTCCTCCTCCCCGAGGGGATGCGTCGCGCTCGTACACCCCCCGCCCCGCAGGTCCCCCTCGCTACGCCCCCGGCGAACACCCCCTTCCGCGGGATTCCCCGAAGGGACCCGCGCGTTAGGGTCCTTGAATACGAGGGCAGGGGAGTCTCCCGAAAGCCCCCGGCAGGATTACGCAGGATTACGCAGGAACACGCGAGACGGCCCGGCGCCGTCGTAAGACGAGCAGGTGGATACGTGACGAATCTGATGCCCTCCGCCGCCGGCGAGCCTTCCTTCGGCGGTGGCCTCGGCGACCAGGTCTACAACCGGCTGCTCGGCGAGCGGATCATCTTCCTCGGGCAGCAGGTGGACGACGACATCGCCAACAAGATCACCGCCCAGCTGCTGCTCCTCGCCGCCGATCCGAACAAGGATGTCTACCTCTACATCAACAGCCCCGGCGGTTCGGTGACGGCCGGCATGGCGATCTACGACACCATGCAGTACATCCCGAACGACGTGGTCACGATCGGCATGGGCATGGCGGCCTCGATGGGCCAGTTCCTGCTCACCGGCGGCACCGCCGGCAAGCGCTTCGCCCTGCCGCACACGGACATCATGATGCACCAGGGCTCCGCGGGCCTGGGCGGTACGGTCTCGGACATCAAGATCCAGGCCCAGTACCTGCTGCGCACGAAGAAGACGATGTCCGAGCTGACCGCGCTGCACTCCGGTCAGACCGTCGAGACGATCATCCGCGACGGTGACCGCGACCGCTGGTTCACCCCGGAAGAGGCCAAGGAGTACGGCCTCATCGACGAGATCATCACGCATGCCTCCGGTGTTCCGGGAGGCGGCGGCACCGGTGCCTGACCGGCCCGGCCACGCCACGCTCCGCCGAGAACCCAGCCCCCAGAACGCCACCAGGACGGTGAACACGCACATGAGCAACTTCCCCGGCGCCGCCAGCGGCCTCTACGAAGGGCCGCGGCCCGAGAGCCGTTACGTCATCCCGCGCTTCGTCGAGCGCACCTCCCAGGGCGTCCGCGAGTACGACCCCTACGCGAAGCTCTTCGAAGAGCGAGTGATCTTCCTCGGCGTCCAGATCGACGACGCCTCCGCCAACGACGTCATGGCGCAGCTGCTGTGCCTGGAGTCGATGGACCCCGACCGGGACATCTCGATCTACATCAACAGCCCCGGCGGCGACATGACCGCGCTGACGGCGATCTACGACACGATGCAGTTCGTGAAGCCGGACATCCAGACGGTCTGCATGGGCCAGGCGGCCTCCGCCGCGGCCATCCTGCTCGCCGCCGGTACGCCCGGCAAGCGCATGGCGCTGCCGAACTCGCGCGTCCTCATCCACCAGCCGGCCGGCTCCACCGGCCGCGGTCAGCTCTCCGACCTGGAGATCATCGCCAACGAGTTCACCCGGATGCGGACGCAGCTCGAGGAGATGCTCTCCAAGCACACCCACCGGCCGATCGAGAAGGTCCGCGAGGACATCGAGCGCGACAAGATCCTCACGGCCGAGGAAGCGCTGGAGTACGGCATCGTCGACCAGATCATCTCCACCCGGAAGATGAACAACGCCGACGTCCGCTGACGCGGAACACCCTCCCTCGGGCCCTCCCCGAACCAGCCCTCTGTGGCCCTTGGCACGGTCCACGTCAAAGTGAACCGTGCCAAGGGGGGCCCGAACGGGGGGCCCGGCAAGGTACCGTCGGACATAAGGCAGCACCAGGAGCCGCTGGATTCGAAAGCGTCCAGGCGTCTCCCAGGCGAAGGGGAAGCACACCGTGGCACGCATCGGTGACGGCGGCGATCTGCTCAAGTGCTCGTTCTGCGGCAAGAGCCAGAAGCAGGTCAAGAAGCTCATCGCAGGGCCCGGTGTGTACATCTGCGACGAGTGCATCGATCTCTGCAACGAGATCATCGAGGAGGAACTCGCCGAGACGAGCGAGGTGCGCTGGGAGGAACTCCCCAAGCCCCGCGAGATCTACGAGTTCCTGGAGGGCTACGTGGTCGGCCAGGAGGCCGCCAAGAAGGCCCTCTCCGTCGCGGTGTACAACCACTACAAGCGGGTCCAGGCAGGCGAGAACGGCGGCGCCCAAGGCCGTGACGACGCCATCGAGTTGGCGAAGTCGAACATCCTGCTGCTGGGTCCCACGGGCTCCGGCAAGACACTCCTCGCGCAGACCCTGGCGCGCATGCTGAACGTCCCCTTCGCCATCGCGGACGCGACGGCGCTGACGGAGGCGGGCTATGTCGGCGAGGACGTAGAGAACATCCTCCTCAAGCTGATTCAGGCGGCGGACTACGACGTCAAGAAGGCCGAGACCGGGATCATCTACATCGACGAGATCGACAAGGTCGCGCGGAAGAGCGAGAACCCCTCCATCACCCGCGACGTGTCGGGCGAGGGCGTGCAGCAGGCCCTGCTCAAGATCCTCGAAGGCACCACCGCCTCGGTGCCCCCGCAGGGCGGCCGCAAGCATCCGCACCAGGAGTTCATCCAGATCGACACGACGAACGTCCTGTTCATCGTGGGCGGCGCGTTCTCCGGACTGGAGAAGATCATCGAGTCGCGGGCCGGCGCGAAGGGCATCGGCTTCGGCGCCACGATCCGCTCCAAGCGCGAGCTCGAGTCCAAGGACATCTTCGAGGACGTCATGCCGGAGGACCTGGTCAAGTTCGGCATGATCCCCGAGTTCATCGGCCGGCTCCCGGTGATCACGTCGGTCCACAACCTGGACCGCGAGGCCCTTCTCCAGATCCTGGTCGAGCCGCGCAACGCCCTGGTCAAGCAGTACCAGCGCCTCTTCGAACTCGACGGCGTGGAGCTGGACTTCGAGCGCGAGGCCCTGGAGGCCATCGCCGACCAGGCCATCCTCCGTCAGACCGGCGCCCGCGGCCTGCGCGCCATCATGGAGGAGGTCCTCATGTCGGTGATGTACGAGGTCCCGTCCCGCAACGACGTGGCCCGCGTCGTCATCACGGCGGACGTCGTCCACTCCAACGTCAACCCCACCCTGATCCCGCGCGACGCCCGCGGCCGGGGCTCCGGGGAGCAGAAGTCGGCCTGAGCCTCACAGCACCGACGGGCAGACACCCCTGCATCGGGTGCCTGCCCGTCGGCGTGTTGGCCAAGTGGTGAGCGGATCGAGCCAGACTTCGGACGGGAAGTTGAGGTCGGTGTGTGTTCATGATCGAGTCAACCCGACCGAGCCGGACATGCATTCGAATGTCCGGCTGTGCAAAACGGGAGGACTCACAATGACGTTCCAGAGAGCCAAGCGCATGGCTGCCGCGGCGGGTGTCGTGCTGGCGGCTGGTGCTCTGCCCATCCTCGTGGCATCACCGGCGAGTGCCACGCAGAGCAGTTGCTCCAACTACGTCGCAGGCCACGGATACCTCGTCGGTCCGAAGGTAAAGGCGGCGTGCAGCCACGGGGCGATCGACACCGGCCTGGGCAAGGCGGCCAACCCCGCCTGCGTCGTGGCCCTGGCCAGGATCGACGTGAAGAGCGCGGTGTCGGTGCCCGCCTGCGTGCGGGCCTGACCGTACGGGCGAAGGCGGCTCATCGCCATGAGCCGCCTTCTGCTACGGGGGATGCTGGGCGCGAGTCCTTACGCCTTGACGCGGATGTCGTTGCGCAGCTTGGCCGCGAGGTCTGCCGTGTCGGCGACCGAACCGCCGTCGCCCGCGGCCAGGGAGGCGAAGCTGAACGCCGAGACGAAGGCGGCCGTGCTGTGGTCGGCCCAGATGCACAGGGGCAGTTTCACGGTCTTAGGGGCGCTTGAGGAGGGCGAGTCGGAGTTGTCGATCTGGGCCACCTGACACTTCATGATCCCGTTCGAGAAGCCCTCCGGCTTCACCTCCTCGGGAGTGCCGACCAGCTTGCTGTCTCCAGCGTCCTTGTCCTTCTCGGACTCGGACTTGACATGGGCGAACATGGCGTCGACGACGGCCTCGGGGTCGGCGATCGTTCCGTACACACCGCCGAAGGAAATGGTCTTCACGGAGATGCCCGAGCCGTTCTGGTACCCGGCGCTGACGTCCTTGGCGCCCTTCACGCCCCACTTCTCGAAGTCCTTGATGTCGGAGTCGGTCATGTCATCCGAGGTGTTCGCGCTGTCCGACTTCTCGTACGTCCCGTTGATGATCTTGGCCGGCGTCGTCAGCTTGTGCGGGCCGTCGTCCGCGACGTCCGAGCCGCTCTTGCTGCCCGTGCCGAGGACGAAGTAGACGCCCACCGCGACCGCGGCCACCACGGCCACCGCTCCGATGATCAGCCCCGTCTTCTTCTTGCCGCCGCCCGGCGCCGGCGGCTGCGCGACGTAGCCGCCCTGGCCGTAGGGGGCCGCGGGCTGGCCGTACGGGTTCGGCTGGGGCGGGACTCCCTGCTGGGGGTAGCCGTAACCGGGCTGGGGCTGGCCCGCGGGAGCCTGCTGGGGGTAGCCGTAGCCGGGCTGGGGTGCCTGCGGCTGCTGGCCGTAGGGACCCGGCTGGCCGTACGGTCCAGGCTGCTGGGGCTGACCGCCGTACGGGCCCGGCTGGTTGTGACTCATTGCTGGGTTCCCCTCCAGATGCTTATGTGTTCCTGACATCCTGACCCAGGGCCGGCGACCACCAGGCACCGGGGGTCTCACCGTTACAGAACAAAGGCGTTTCGGGACGGCCCCGTGACACCTCTAAACTGACTCCCGTGACCGAGAACACTCAGCAGCAGCAACCAGCGCCCGACACCGAACTGCCGACCCAGTACGCGCCGGCCGACGTAGAGGGGTCGCTGTACGAGCGCTGGGTAGAGCGGGGTTACTTCGAGGCGGACGCGAAGAGCGACAAGCCCGCGTACACCGTCGTCATCCCGCCCCCGAACGTCACCGGCAGCCTGCACCTGGGCCACGCCTTCGAGCACACCCTCATCGACGCCCTCACCCGCCGCAAGCGCATGCAGGGCTTCGAGACGCTGTGGCAGCCGGGCATGGACCACGCCGGTATCGCCACGCAGAACGTCGTCGAGCGGGAGCTCGGCAAGGAGGGCAAGTCGCGGCACGACCTCGGCCGTGAGGCGTTCGTCGAGCGCGTCTGGCAGTGGAAGGGCGAGTCCGGCGGCCAGATCAGCGGCCAGATGCGCCGGCTCGGCGACGGCGTCGCCTGGTCGCGCGAGCGCTTCACCATGGACGAGGGCCTCTCCCAGGCCGTCCAGACCATCTTCAAGCGGCTCTACGACGACGAGCTGATCTACCGCGCCGAGCGCATCATCAACTGGTGCCCGCGCTGTCTCACCGCGATCTCCGACATCGAGGTCGAGTACCAGGACGACGACGGCGAGCTCGTCTCCATGACGTACGGCGAGGGCGACGAGACGATCGTCGTCGCCACCACCCGCGCCGAGACGATGCTCGGCGACACCGCCGTCGCCGTCCACCCGGACGACGAGCGGTACAAGCACCTCATCGGCAAGCTCATCAAGCTGCCGCTGACCGACCGCTCCATCCCGGTCGTCGCGGACACGCACGTCGACCCCGAGTTCGGCACCGGCGCCGTCAAGGTGACCCCGGCCCACGACCCGAACGACTTCGAGATCGGCCAGCGTCACGACCTGCCGTCCATCACCGTCATGGACGAGCACGCCGTCATCACCACCCCCGGCCCCTTCCAGGGCCTGGACCGCCTGGAGGCCCGCTCGGCCATCGTCGGCGCGCTGCGCGCCGAGGGCCGGATCGTCGCCGAGAAGCGGCCGTACAGCCACTCCGTCGGCCACTGCTCGCGCTGCAAGACCACCATCGAGCCGCGCCTGTCCATGCAGTGGTGGGTCAAGGTCGGCCCGCTCGCCAAGGCCGCCGGTGACGCGGTCCGCGACGGCAAGGTCAAGATCCACCCCCAGGAGATGGAGAAGCGGTACTTCGACTGGGTCGACAACCTCCACGACTGGTGCATCTCGCGCCAGTTGTGGTGGGGCCACCGGATTCCCGTCTGGTACGGCCCGGACGGCGAGGTCGTCTGCGTCGGCCCCGACGAGCAGCCGCCGAGCGGCGAGGGCTGGCACCAGGACACCGACGTCCTCGACACCTGGTTCTCCTCCGGCCTGTGGCCCTTCTCCACCATGGGCTGGCCCGAACAGACCGAGTCGCTCGCGAAGTTCTACCCGAACTCCGTCCTGGTCACCGGCTACGACATCCTCTTCTTCTGGGTCGCCCGGATGATGATGTTCGGCCTGTACGCGATGGACGGCACCCCGCCGTTCCACACCATCGCCCTGCACGGCATGGTCCGCGACCAGTTCGGCAAGAAGATGTCGAAGTCCTTCGGCAACGCGGTCAACCCGCTCGACTGGATGGACAAGTACGGCTCCGACGCGCTCCGCTTCACCCTCGCGCGCGGCGCCAACCCCGGCGTCGACGTCCCGATCGGCGAGGACTGGGTCCAGGGCTCCCGCAACTTCGCCAACAAGATCTGGAACGCCACCCGCTTCGCGCTGATGAACGGCGCCACGGTGGACGGCCCGCTGCCGGACCCGGCGAAGCTGTCGGCGACCGACCGCTGGATCCTCTCCCGCCTGAACTCGGTCGTCGCGGAAGTCGACGCGTTCTACGAGGACTTCCAGTTCGCCAAGCTGTCCGACGCCCTCTTCCACTTCGCGTGGGACGAGGTCTTCGACTGGTACGTCGAGCTGTCCAAGACCACGTTCCAGGCGGGCGGCGAGGCGGCCGAGGTCTCCAAGCGCGTCCTCGGCGAGGTCCTCGACGTCACCCTCAGGCTGCTGCACCCGGTCGTCCCGTTCGTCACCGAGACCCTCTGGACCACCCTCACGGGCGGTGAGTCGGTCGTCATCGCCGAGTGGCCCGCCGACAGCGGCTTCCGGGACGCGGCGGCCGAGCGGGAGATCGAGTCCCTCCAGTCCGTCATCACCGAGGTCCGCCGCTTCCGCAACGACCAGGGACTCCAGCCCGGCCAGCGGGTCCCGGCCCGGCTCACCCTGGACGGCACCGCGCTGGCCCCGCACGAGGCGGCCATCCGCCAGCTCCTGCGGCTCCAGCCGGAGGGCGAGGGCTTCACCGCCACGGCCACCCTCCCGGTGGCCGGCGCCGAGGTCGCCCTCGACCTCTCCGGCACCATCGACGTGGCGGCGGAGCGCAAGCGCCTCGCCAAGGACCTGGCGGCGGCGGAGAAGGAGAAGACCCAGGCCACGGCGAAGCTCGGCAACGAGGCGTTCCTCGCCAAGGCCCCCGATCAGGTGGTCGACAAGATCCGCACCCGGCTCGCCAAGGCGGACGAGGACATCGCCCGCCTCCAGGCCCAGCTGGACAAGCTGCCGGCGGCGTAACGGCCCGTACGACGGCGAAGGCCCCCGGAACCACACGGTCCGGGGGCCTTCCCCACCCCTGTCGGTGGCGCTCCGTAGACTGGCCCCGTGAGCGACCTCCCCCACGACAGCAGCGACCAGCCCGACCCCCTCGATCCCTTCGAAGAGATCATCGCCGAGGCGACCGATCGCGACCCCGACCTGGCGGTCATCGAGGCCGGCAGCCGCACCCTGCGCACCCAGGGCGGCACGCCGCAGGCCGACGTACCCACGAGGCCCGAGGACCCCGAGGTCGACAAGGCCCTGCGTGAGGTCGAGGCCGAGCTGGCCACCCGCTGGGGCGAGACCAAGCTGGAGCCGTCCGTCGCCCGCATCTCCGCGCTGATGGACGTACTGGGGGAGCCGCAGCGGGCGTACCCCTCGATCCACATCACGGGGACCAACGGCAAGACGTCCACCGCCCGCATGATCGAGGCCCTGCTCGGCGCCTTCGAACTGCGCACCGGCCGCTACACGTCCCCGCACGTCCAGTCGGTCACCGAGCGCATCAGCCTGGACGGCGCCCCGATCTCCGCCGAGCGGTTCATCGAGACGTACGAGGACATCAAGCCGTACGTCGAGATGGTCGACGCCCAGCAGGAGTACCGGCTGTCCTTCTTCGAGGTGCTCACCGGCATGGCGTACGCCGCGTTCGCGGACGCGCCGGTCGACGTGGCCGTGGTCGAGGTCGGTATGGGCGGCAGCTGGGACGCGACGAACGTGATCGACGGCGACGTCGCCGTGGTCACCCCCATCGACCTGGACCACACCGACCGGCTCGGCGAGACCCCCGCCGCGATCGCCACCGAGAAGGCCGGCATCGTCAAGCAGGACGCCACGGTCATCATGGCCCAGCAGCCGGTGGACGCGGCCCAGGTGCTGCTGAAGAAGGCGGTCGAGGTCGACGCGACGGTGGCCCGGGAGGGCCTGGAGTTCGGCGTCGTGGACCGCCGGATCGCCGTCGGCGGGCAGCTCCTCACCCTGCGCGGCCTCGGCGGCGAGTACCCCGAGGTGTACCTCCCGCTGCACGGCGCCCACCAGGCGCACAACGCGGCCGTGGCGCTCGCGGCGGTGGAGGCGTTCTTCGGGATCGGCGCGCAGCGCGCCGAGACGCTGTCGATCGACACGGTCCGCAAGGCGTTCGCCGCGGTGTCCTCCCCGGGCCGCCTGGAGGTGGTACGCCGCTCGCCCACGATCGTCCTGGACGCCGCCCACAACCCGGCGGGCGCGCGGGCCGCGGCCGAGGCGGTCGGCGAGGCCTTCGACTTCAGCCGTCTGATCGGTGTCGTGGGCGCGAGCGGCGACAAGAACGTGCGCGGGCTGCTGGAGGCGTTCGAGCCGATCTTCGCGGAGGTCGTAGTCACCCAGAACTCCACCCACCGTGCCATGGACGCCGACGAGCTGGCCGCGATCGCCGTCGAGGTGTTCGGCGACGACCGGGTCCAGGTCGAGCCGCGGCTGCCCGACGCCCTGGAGGCGGCGATCACGCTGGCCGAGGAGGAGGGCGAGTTCGCCGGCGGCGGAGTGCTGGTCACCGGCTCGGTCATCACGGTGGGCGAGGCCCGCCTGCTGCTGGGCAAGGGCTGAGGAGGAAGTCCATGCGTACGCTCTGCGCCTCGACCCTGATCGGCGAGTTCTTCGTCATCGGCTTCGCCGCACTGGTGGCGATGAAGGACCCGGACCTGTCGACGTCGACCGTGTGGACGGTCAGCGGCATCGCGATGTTCCTGTGCGTGGCCCTGTGCGGCGTGGTCACCCGGCCGGTCGGAGTGGCCCTCGGCTGGGGCCTGCAGCTCGCCCTGATCGCCTCCGGTGTCTTCGTCCCCACCATGTACTTCATGGGGGCGGTCTTCGCGGCTCTGTGGTGGGCCTCCGTGCACTACGGCCGCAAGATCGACGAAGCCAAGGCCCGCTTCGCCTGACCTTGTAGTCTCGTCCCACCGCACATATCAGTAAGAAGGAGCCCACTCGTGAGCCAGCGCACCCTCGTCCTCCTCAAGCCCGACGCCGTCCGTCGCGGCCTGACCGGCGAGATCATCAGCCGTATCGAGCGGAAGGCCGGCTGGCGGATCACCGCGCTGGAGCTGCGCACGCTGGACCACGACACCCTTGAGCAGCACTACGGCGAGCACAAGGGCAAGCCCTTCTACGAGCCGCTGATGGAGTTCATGGCCTCCGGCCCGGTCGTCGCCCTGATCGTCGAGGGCGAGCGGGTCATCGAGGGCCTGCGTGCCCTGGCCGGTCCCACCGACCCGATCGCCGCGGCCCCCGGCTCCATCCGCGGTGACTACGGCGTCATCGTCCGCGAGAACCTCATCCACGCCTCGGACTCGGAGGAGTCGGCGGAACGCGAGGTCAAGATCTTCTTCCCGGGCAAGGCGTAGGCATCAGGCCTCGGGGCCGCCCGGGGCAGCTCAGGCTGCCTCGGGCGGGCTCCGGCGCGGGGCGGCTCGAGGGCAGGTCCGTCTCCTCCCCGGCGCAAATATTTCGGGAATTTTTCTGAGTGGCCGTCACCCCGAATCCCACGCCTGACCTGGGGTGCCGATACGTTTTTGGGCTTCCTTCCACATATGCGTGGCGATCGGGGGAACGTGTGCCCCCGTTGGGCCGTCTCCAGAAGCGAGGCGCCCCCACGCATGATGACAATGGCGAAGACCCTCGCGCAGTGTTCGTGCAGGCGCGTCTACGATGGAAGCCTTCACGTCACAGCACCCACCTCGCCGACCTGAAAAGCCCTCAAAAGCTCGTGGGAAGGCCAGACGAATCCTGATGGGGAACTCAATGTCGTTCATCGGCCGTGACATGGCTGTCGACCTCGGGACCGCCAACACGCTGGTGTACGTCAGGGGTCGTGGGATCGTACTCAACGAACCGTCCGTCGTCGCGATCAACACCAACACCGGTGGCATCCTCGCGGTCGGCGCGGAAGCGAAGAAGATGATCGGACGCACCCCGGGCAACATCGTCGCCGTGCGTCCGCTGAAAGACGGCGTCATCGCCGATTTCGAGATCACCGAGCGGATGCTCCGCTACTTCATCCTGAAGATCCACAAGCGGCGGTATCTCGCCCGGCCCCGCGTCGTCGTCTGCGTGCCCTCCGGCATCACCGGCGTCGAGCGCCGCGCCGTCATCGAGGCGTCGTCGCAGGCGGGCGCCCGCCAGGTGCACATCATCGAGGAGCCCATGGCGGCCGCCATCGGCTCCGGCCTGCCGGTCCACGAGGCCACGGGCAACATGGTGGTGGACATCGGCGGCGGCACCACGGAGGTCGCGGTCATCTCGCTCGGTGGCATCGTCACCGCCCAGTCCATCCGCGTCGCGGGCGACGAACTGGACAACGCGATCATCCAGCACATCAAGAAGGAGTACAGCCTCCTTCTGGGTGAACGCACGGCCGAACAGATCAAGATCACGATCGGTTCGGCGTACGACCTCGACACCGACGAGCACACCGAGATCCGCGGCCGAGACCTGGTGTCCGGACTGCCCAAGACCGTCGTCATCTCCGCCGCCGAGGTGCGCAAGGCGATCGAGGAGCCCGTCAACGCGATCGTCGACGCCGTGAAGACGACGCTCGACAAGTGCCCGCCGGAACTGTCCGGCGACATCATGGACCGCGGAATCGTTCTGACCGGTGGCGGTGCGCTGCTGCGCGGGCTCGACGAGCGGCTGCGCCGTGAGACCGGTATGCCGATCCACATCGCCGAGGACCCGCTGGACAGCGTCGCGCTCGGTTCCGGCAAATGCGTCGAGGAGTTCGAGGCGCTCCAGCAGGTGCTGGACGCGCAGCCGCGCAGATGAGGTAACTCGTCGATTCCGCCGTACGAGACGATCCCCTCTCGTGCGGCGGATCGTTGATATAGAGGCACAACCTCCCGCCGACCCCCCGCCCGCATCCCGCAAGCAAGTTCTGAATTCCGATTGAGGAAGGCACGGCCGCCGCACGTGAGGGACACGAAAGAGAGCCGGCTGCTCCTGGTGCTGCTGATCGCCATCGCGTTCGCGCTGATCACGGTGGATATCCGCGGTGGCCAGAACTCCCCGGTCGACGGCGCCCGGCAGGCCGCGGCCACGGTCTTCGGCCCGATCGAGAACGGCGTGTCCTCGGTGGTCGAACCCGTCGGGAACGCCGTCTCCGCGATCCGCAACTCCGACAAGCGGCACGACCGGCTGGCGAAACTGGAGAAGGAGAACGCGACCCTCAAGGCGAAGCTCGGCAGCGACGACCGCAACCGCAGCCGCCTGGGGCAGCTCGACAGGATGCTGAAGGTCGCGGGCGAGGGGCAGTACGGGATCAAGGGCGCCCAGGTCATCGCCATAGGAGCGGCCCAGGGCTTCTCCTGGACCATCACCATCGACGTCGGCGCCAATGACGGCATCCGCCGGGACATGACCGTGCTGAACGGGGACGGTCTGGTCGGCCGGGTCACCACCGTCGGCCCGGACGCCTCCACCGTGCTCCTCGCCAACGACCCCGACTTCACCGTCGGCACCCGTATGGAGGGCAGCGACGAACTCGGCTTCGCCTCCGGACAGGGCGACCGTCCGCTGCGCGTCGAACTCCTCAACGGCAAGGCGGAGGTGAAGAAGGGCGACCGGCTCGTCACCTTCGGCTCCCAGGCCGACAAGCCGTTCGTGCCGGGCGTCCCGGTCGGTGTCGTCTCCCGGATCGACCCCTCGGGCGGCGGCCTGACCCGCACCCTCTACGTCACGCCGTTCGTCGGCTTCAGCAAGCTCGACATCGTCGGTGTCGTCGTGGAGGGTCCGAAGAAGGACCCACGCGACGAGGTGCTCCCGGTCAAGCCCAAGCCCACCCCGACGCCGACGGTGACCGTGACGGTCACCCCGTCCGCCGCCGCGACCGCCGACGACCAGCAAGAGCAGTAGGAGCTGAATCCCCATGCGTGTCAACCGGATCCTGCTCTCCTCGGTCCTGATCGTCGTCGCCCTGGTGTGCCAGGTCAGCGTCCTGTCCCGGCTGCACCTGCCGGGCGCGGTCCCGGACATACTGCTGCTCACCGTTCTCGGCCTGGCCATGGTGTACGGCCATGTGGGGGGCGCCCTCGTCGGCTTCGGCGCCGGTCTGCTCGCCGACCTCGCCCCGCCCGCCGACCACGCGGCCGGACGCTACGCGCTGGTGCTGTGCGTCATCGGCTACTGCGCCGGGCTCATCAAGCCGGAGAACGGCCGGCTCAAGTCGGCCACCGGCCCCATGGTCGTGGTGGTGGCCGCCGCGATCGGCTCGACGCTGCTGTACGCCGGGGTGGGCGCCCTGGTGGGCGACACCGCCGCCCGGCACGTCGGTCTGTCCAGCCTGCTGTTCTCGGCCGCCCTGTACGACCTGCTGCTCGCTCCGTTCGTCGTGCCCGGGGTCATGTTCCTGGCCCGCAAGGCCGACAACGACCCGCTCACCGAGAACGGTTCCTCCGCCAAGGCCACCGACATCTCCTCGGGCTGGCTCTCGTCCGGCACCGGGCTGCGCATCGGCGGCCAGCGCGGCGGTCTCGGGGGGCTCAGGACGAAGGCTCGCGCCAAGACGACACGCGTCGGCCGTATCAAGGGGGTCAAGCGGCTGTGAAACCGCCCGAGTTCACCCGAACGGGTAGATTCCGGCGGAACGGAGGGGCACCCGCCGGGCGTTCACCATTCGCACGGACGTATTTCGTACGGACGCCCGTACACACATCCACGCTCTGAGAGGGGGAGGCAGCCACAGTGACCAACATTCCCGAGACCGGACGGACCCCACGGGTCCAGATCCGGCTCGTCGTGATCCAGATTCTTGTCCTCTCCCTGCTCGGCACCCTCGGCGGCCGCCTGTGGTATCTCCAGATCCGCGAGGGCGAGGAGTATCAGAAGCAGGCCTCCGGCAACCACGTCCAGCAGGTCGTCCAGCCGGCCGTGCGCGGCTCGATCCTGGACGCCCGCGGAGTGCCGCTCGCCGACAACGAGACCCGGCTGGTCGTCTCCGCCTCCCGCACCGACCTGCTGAAGCAGAAGGACGACGGCAAGGGCGTGCTGACCAAGCTCGCCGGTGTCCTCGGCATGGAGCCGCAGGAGGTCATGCAGAAGGTCCGGCTGTGCGACTCCAAAACCCCGCAGCCCTGCTGGAACGGCTCGCCGTACCAGCCGATCCCGATCACCGACGAGGCCACCGCCAAGCAGGCCCTGCAGATCCGCGAGCGCTCCGAGGCCTTCCCCGGCATCACCGCCGAACCGGAGGCCGTGCGCCGCTACCCGGGCCCCGGCAAGTCCAACACCTCGCAGGTACTCGGCTATCTCTCGCCGGTCACCGACGACGAGATCCAGAAGGCCAAGGACACCGACTCGCCCTATCTGCGCTCCGACATGGTCGGCCGCAGCGGCCTGGAGCGGCACTACGACAAGGAGCTGCGCGGCAAGGCCGGCGTCACGCGCTACGAGGTCGACAACCTCGGCCGGGTCATCGGCAAGGCCAAGTCCGATGCAGCCGAGCCCGGGTCGAACCTGGTCACCAGCATCGACTCCCGCGTCCAGCGGGTCTCCGAGTACGAGCTGAACAAGGCGATGAAGATCGCCCGCGGCCAGTTCGACAAGATCACCGGTGAGAACTACAAGGCCGACTCCGGTGCCGTCGTGGTGATGGAGGCCAGGACCGGCCGGGTGGTCGCGATGGCGTCCGCGCCGACCTACGACCCGAACGTCTGGGTCGGCGGCATCTCGGCCAAGGACTACAACGCGCTGACCGGGAAGAACTCCGACTACCCGCTGCTCAACCGGGCCATACAGGGTCAGGCCGCACCCGGCTCGACCTTCAAGGTGGTCTCCACGGCCGCCGCGGTCCAGGCCGGTTACGAGTGGGACGGCGGCTACCCGTGCACGAGCTCGTACTCGGTCGGCGGCCAGGTCTTCAAGAACTTCGAGGGGGAGAGCTTCGGCCCGATCTCGCTGGGCCGCGCGCTCGAGGTCTCCTGCGACACCGTCTTCTACGGCCTCGCGGACCGCGAATGGAAGCGGGACGGCGGCATCAACCCGAAGAAGGGCCAGCCCAAGGACTACTTCTTCAAGACCGCCCACCAGTTCGGCCTCGGCAAGGAGACCGGTGTCGACCTGCCCAACGAGGTCACCGGCCGTGTCCCCGACCGCCAGTGGAAGCTCGACTACTGGAAGGCCAACAAGGACGCCTGGTGCAAGAGCGGCAAGAAGGACGGCTCGTACGTGGAGAAGATCGCGTACGAGAACTGCCTCGAAGGCAACAAGATGCGCGAGGGTGACGAGATCAACTACTCCATCGGCCAGGGCGACACCCTCGTCACGCCGATCCAGGAGGCCGTGATCTACGGCGCCGTCGCCAACGGCGGCACGATGTACCAGCCGACCATCGGCAAGGCGGTCGTCAGCCCCGACGGCAGGTCCGTCCAGGAGATCAAGCCGAAGAAGAACGGCCGTCTGCCGGTCAGCAAGGCCACTCTCAAGGGCATGAACGACGCGTTCTCCGGCGTCATCACGCGCGGTACCGCCGCCTGGAAGTTCGGCGGCTGGCCGCAGGACAAGATCGCGCTGCACGCCAAGACCGGCACCGCCGAGGTCTACGGCAAGCAGACCACGTCCTGGCTGGCCACCTACTCCAAGGACTACACGGTCATCATGACCATCGCCCAGGCCGGTACGGGTTCCGGCGCCTCGGGTGAGGCCGTGCGCAACATCTACAGCGCGCTGTACGGCGTCCAGGCGGACGGTTCGATCGACAACAAGAAGGCGCTGCTGCCGACCCCGCAGAAGAGCCTGCCGAAGGTCCGTCCGGACGGCACGATCAAGTCCCCGAAGATCTCCCGCGACCCGGCCAAGGACCTGGTCACCCCGTCGGGCTCGCCGTCCCCGGACGCGTCGCAGCCGGCGGCGACCACCGCCTCGCCCGAGAGCCGCAACCGCGACACCCGCAGAAGGTCCCGCCGCAGGGGGAGCCGGAGGAAGCTCACATGACCGGCGCGAACAGCTTCTCCGTCTCCGGGTACGGCCCCGAGCGCGCGGGCTGGACCCGGGTCTTCGCCCGTGACTCGCTGGCCCGCCGCATGGACTGGCCGATGCTGCTGGCGGCCCTGGCCCTGTCCCTGGTCGGCTCGCTGCTGGTGTACTCCGCGACGCGCAACCGCACCGAGATCAACCAGGGCGACCCCTACTTCTTCCTGCTCCGCCACCTGATGAACACCGGCATCGGGCTCGCCCTGATGGTCGGCACGGTCTGGCTCGGCCACCGCACCCTGCGCACGGCCGTGCCGATCCTGTACGGCGTCTCGGTCTTCGGCATCCTGCTGGTGCTCACGCCGCTCGGCTCGACGGTCAACGGCGCCCACTCGTGGATCGTGCTCGGCGGCGGCTTCTCACTCCAGCCCTCGGAGTTCGTGAAGATCACGATCATTCTGGGGATGGCGATGATACTGGCGGCCAGGGTCGACGCCGGCGACAAGAAGTACCCGGACCACCGCACGGTCCTGCAGGCCCTGGGCCTGGCCGCCGTACCGATCATGATCGTGCTGCTCATGCCCGACCTCGGGTCGGTCATGGTCATGGTCATCATCGTGCTCGGTGTGCTGCTCGCCTCCGGCGCCTCCAACCGCTGGGTCTTCGGCCTGCTCGGCACGGGCGCGCTCGGCGCCATCGCCGTCTGGCAGCTGCACATCCTGGACGACTACCAGATCAACCGGTTCGCGGCCTTCGCCAACCCGGACCTCGACCCGGCGGGCGTCGGCTACAACACCAACCAGGCGCGCATCGCGATCGGCTCGGGCGGCCTGACCGGATCGGGCCTGTTCCACGGCTCGCAGACCACCGGCCAGTTCGTCCCGGAACAGCAGACGGACTTCGTCTTCACGGTCGCGGGGGAGGAGCTGGGCTTCGTCGGCGCCGGCCTGATAATCGTCCTCCTCGGTGTCGTGCTGTGGCGTGCCTGCCGCATCGCCCGCGAGACGACCGAGCTGTACGGCACGGTCGTCGCCGCCGGGATCGTCGCCTGGTTCGCCTTCCAGGCCTTCGAGAACATCGGTATGACCCTCGGCATCATGCCGGTCACCGGTCTGCCACTGCCGTTCGTCTCCTACGGAGGCTCGTCGATGTTCGCGGTGTGGGTGGCGGTGGGCCTCCTCCAGTCGATCCGCGTCCAGCGGCCGATGTCGGCGTGAGGGAGCGTCCGGGAGACGGCGAAGCCGCCTCCCGGGCCCCTGGAGTTTGGCTCTGATTCACCTCGGCGCGCTCTGCCATCCCGGCGCACGTGGCACTAGATTCGATGCATGGCGGATGCGAAACGCGAGATCGAGCGCAAGTACGAATCCGACGACAGTGGGCTGCCGGACCTGACCGATGCCGGGCCGGTGGCGGCCGTACTCGACAAGGGCGTCGTCGAGCTGGACGCCACCTACTACGACACGGCCGGTGAGCGCCTCGCCGCCGACTCCATCACCCTGCGCCGCCGCACCGGAGGCAGCGACGCCGGCTGGCACCTGAAACTCCCGGTGTCTCCCGGTGTCCGCGACGAGATCCAGGCACCGCTGTCCGACACCGTGCCCGAGGAACTCGCCGGGCTGGTGCGCTCCCGGGTCCGCGACGCCGAGCTGATCCCCGTCGTCCGGCTGCGATCCGCCCGTGACCTTCGCCACCTCATGGACACCGAGGGCAAGCTGCTGGCCGAGGCGAGCGTGGACGCGGTCCGCGCCGAGCGGCTCACCGAGGGCGGGGGCGCCGCCCAGTGGACGGAGATCGAGGTCGAGCTCGCGCAGGACGCCGACCCGGCCGTCCTGGACAAGGTGGAGAAACGGCTGCGCAAGGCGGGCGTAAGACCGTCGAAGGCCTCGTCCAAGCTGGCCAGAGCCCTTGCCGAGACCACTCCCGGCAAGCGCAGGCACAAGGGCGCGGGTCGGCCGAAGCGGCGCCCCGAGCCGGTCACCGCCGGTGACCACGTCCTCGCGTACGTCCGGGCGCAGCGGGACGCGATCGTCGAGCTCGACCCGGCCGTCCGACGGGACGTGGAGGACTCCGTGCACAGGATGCGGGTCGCCACCCGCCGGATGCGCAGCACCTTCCGCTCCTTCCGCAAGATCCTCGACCGGACCGTCACCGACCCGATCGCCGACGAGCTGAAGTGGCTGGCGGGCGAGCTGGGCGTCGACCGCGACCACGAGGTCCTCGCCGGGCGCCTGACCGCAGCCCTCGACGCGGTACCGGACGCCCTGGTCTCCGGCCCGGTGCCCGAGCGGCTGGGCCACTGGGCGGGACCCGGCCACGGCGGGACGAGCGGCCGGCTGATCGGCGTCCTGGACTCCCACCGCTACCTGACGCTCCTCGACGCCCTGGACGGCGTGATCACCGAACCGCCGCTCCTCGAGGCGGCCGCCGGAGCGCCGGACAAGGCCCTCGCCAAGGCCGTGCGCAAGGACTTCGCCAAGGTCTCCCGTCTGATCACGCACGCGCTGGACCTGGACCCCGGCCACGACCGCGACCTGGCCATGCACGAGGCCCGCAAGAAGGCCAAGCGGACCCGGTACGCCGGCGAGGCGGCCACCCCCGCGCTCGGCGGCCCGGCCGCCGCCCTCACCAAGGACATGAAGTCCCTCCAGGGGCTGCTCGGCGAGCATCAGGACAGCGTCATGGCCCGGCAGACCCTGCGCGAGCTGTCCGCCGTGGCACACGCGGCGGGCGAGAGCGCCTTCACCTACGGACTGCTGTACGCACGCGAGGAGCGCCGGGCGGCGGAGGTGGAGGCGGAACTGCCCGCCGACTGGAAGAAGATCAGCACGAGGGCGACCGTCTGAGCGTACGGGGGAGTCCCACGAGCGGGTTACGCTTGATGGTCACCCCTGTCAGCTCACGAAGGTTCGTTGAGATGCCTGCCGAATCCGCCGAGGCCGTCGAGTCCGCTGAGTCTGTGTTTCCGCGGCTCGAAGCTCTGCTCCCGCATGTGCAGAAGCCGATCCAGTACGTCGGCGGGGAACTCAACTCCACCGTCAAGTCCTGGGAGTCCTGTGACGTCCGCTGGGCGCTCATGTACCCGGACGCCTACGAGGTCGGTCTGCCCAACCAGGGCGTCATGATCCTCTACGAGGTACTGAACGAGCAGGAGGGCGTCCTCGCCGAGCGCACCTACAGCGTCTGGCCGGACCTGGAGGCGCTGATGCGGGAGCACGACGTCCCGCAGTTCACGGTGGACAGCCACCGCCCGGTGAAGGCCTTCGACGTGTTCGGTCTGTCCTTCTCCACAGAGCTGGGCTACACCAACATGCTCACGGCCCTGGACCTGGCGGGCATCCCGCTGGAGTCCAAGGACCGCACGGTCGACGACCCGATCGTCCTCGCGGGCGGCCACGCGGCCTTCAACCCCGAGCCGATCGCCGACTTCATCGACGCGGCGGTCATCGGCGACGGTGAGCAGGCCGTGCTCGACATGACCCGGATCATCCGCGAGTGGAAGGCGGAGGGCCGCCCCGGCGGCCGCGAGGAGGTCCTCTTCCGCCTGGCGAGGACGGGCGGGGTCTACATCCCCGCGTTCTACGACGTCGAGTACCTGCCCGACGGCCGTATCGCCCGTGTCGTCCCCAACAGGTCCGGTGTCCCGTGGCGCGTCTCCAAGCACACGGTGATGGACCTGGACGAGTGGCCGTACCCGAAGCAGCCCCTCGTCCCCCTGGCGGAGACGGTCCACGAGCGCATGTCGGTGGAGATCTTCCGCGGCTGCACCCGTGGCTGCCGCTTCTGCCAGGCGGGCATGATCACCCGCCCGGTGCGTGAGCGCTCGATCACCGGCATCGGTGAGATGGTCGAGAAGGGCCTGAAGGCGACGGGCTTCGAAGAGGTCGGCCTGCTGTCCCTCTCCTCCGCGGACCACACCGAGATCGGCGACATCGCCAAGGGTCTCGCGGACCGTTACGAGGAGGACAAGATCGGCCTGTCCCTCCCCTCCACCCGCGTGGACGCCTTCAACGTCGACCTGGCGAACGAGCTGACCCGAAACGGCCGCCGCTCCGGCCTCACCTTCGCCCCCGAGGGCGGCTCGGAGCGCATGCGCAAGGTCATCAACAAGATGGTCTCGGAAGAGGACCTCATCCGGACGGTGGCGACGGCCTACGGCAACGGCTGGCGCCAGGTGAAGCTGTACTTCATGTGCGGCCTGCCGACCGAGACAGACGAGGACGTCCTCCAGATCGCCGACATGGCGATGCACGTGATCCAGAAGGGCCGCGAGGTGTCGAAGGCCAACGACATCCGCTGCACGGTCTCGATCGGCGGCTTCGTCCCGAAGCCCCACACCCCCTTCCAGTGGGCCCCGCAGCTCTCCGCGGAGGAGACGGACGCCCGTCTCGAAAAGCTGCGGGACAAGATCCGGGGCGACAAGAAGTACGGCCGCTCGATCGGCTTCCGCTACCACGACGGCAAGCCCGGCATCATCGAGGGCCTCCTCTCCCGGGGCGACCGCCGCATCGGTGCCGTCATCCGCGCCGTCTACGACGACGGCGGCCGTTTCGACGGCTGGCGCGAGCACTTCTCCTACGACCGCTGGATCTCCTGCGCGGACAAGGCCCTCGCCCCCTTCGGTGTGGACGTCGACTGGTACACCACCCGCGAACGCACCTACGAGGAGGTCCTCCCCTGGGACCACCTCGACTCCGGCCTCGACAAGGACTGGCTCTGGGAGGACTGGCAGGACGCCCTCGACGAGACCGAGGTCGACGACTGCCGCTGGACCCCCTGCTTCGACTGCGGGGTGTGCCCGCAGATGGACACGTCCATCCAGATCGGCCCGACCGGCAAGAAGTTGCTGCCGCTGACGGTCAAGAACGCGGCCCCGGCGCCCGCTTCGGGCGGTCACGCGCACTGACGGGCGCCGGATGGTCTCCGCCGCCCGTCACGAAGGTCCAGTGACGCGCGGCGGAGGAGTGGGGGAACGGCCGGCCGGTCAGCAGAACGCCGGCGGGATGCTCTGCTCGTACTGGAAGACGTTCTGGGGGTCGTACTTCGCCTTGATCTTGCGGAGGCGGTCGAAGTTGTCTCCCCAGTAGGCGGTTTCCCAGTCCTGCATGCCGATGTTGGGCACGTTGACATAGGCACCGTGCACATAGGGCCGCAGGGCCTGGCTGAACTCGGCGATCCAGGCCTGGGCCTGCGGGGTGAGCGGGTCGCAGACGCCGGGCTGTGTGCTGCGTGTTCCCCAGCCGGCACCGGGCTCGGAGTAGAAGAGCGCGTCGCGGTGCGGGAACGCGGTGCCGCCGCGCGGGGCTCGCCTGACCGCCCCGCCGAATGCCTGGGTGAAGAAGTTGCTGTCGTCGGTCGGCGCGTTCTGCATGAAGGACGCGATGACGTCGATCGCCGCGCTCGGGAAAGGCTTTCTGGTGAACTGCGAGAAGAATTTCCAGTTCGCGGGTTCTTCCTCGGTGGGAATCTGGAATCCCGCGTACACCTCGCCCCAGTTGCCCACCTGTACCGAGACCTGAGGACTGCCGATCGACAGGATCGGGGCCAGCAGTTCCTCGATCTCCGCGGGTGTGCCCTCCGCGAGCACCGCGAACAGCAGAATCTGGGTCCGGTGGATCTCCAGCTGGGTTCCCAGGCGGTCCTCGGAGACCGGCGCCGTGCGCTGCCAGGCGTCGAACACCCCGTGCAGGTCGCCGAGGCCGTCCCAGGTCGCCTGCAGATAGGTGACGCTCTTCAGCGGCGCGGCCTTGAAGGTGAACGAGGTGACGATGCCGAAGTTGCCGTTTCCGGCCCCGCGAAGCGCCCAGAGCAGCTCCGAGTTGTTCCGGGAGTCGACCTTGATGACCTTGGCGCACTCGTCACCCGACGCGACGACGACCTCGGCTCCCACCAGACTGTCGCAGGCCATGCCGAGCCAGCGGGTGAGGAAGCCGAAGCCGCCGCCCAGCGTCGCTCCGGCGAGGCCCACGGTGCCTTCCGTCCCGGTGGTCACCGCGAGGTCGTGTTCCGCGAGGGTGGTCACCGCTTCCAGCTGGCTGAGGCCGGCACCGACCGTCACCAGACGCGAGTCGGCGTCGATGTGGACCGACTTCAGTTCGCTGATGTCGATCACGATGCCGTTGTCGATGTTCGACCAGCCCTCAAGGCTGTGGCGGCCGCTCCGCACCCGCACCGCGACATCGTTCTGCCGCGCCCACGTCAGGGCGTTGACGACGTCCTGGGCGTTCTGGGCGAAGACGATGACCAGCGGGTAGTGGCTGAAGAGCTGGTCCCAGCCGAGCCGCGCGTCCGTGTAGTCGGCGCTGTCGGGGCGGACGATGCGGCCGGTCAGCTGGGCCGGCGGGCACTTCCCACCGCCTCCACCGCCGCCACCGCCTCCGCCTCCACCGAGGCTCGTGGCGCTTGCGCCCGGGGCCTCCGCGACTGTCACACCCGGGACGACGACCGCGCCCGCGCCGGCCGCCGCCGTCGCCTTGAAGAGGCCGCGACGAGAGAAGTCGTGCATGCTGTATGTCCTCTTTTGTTGAGGTTTCGGCGAGGCGCACAGTAGCAAGACGATCATGACGGTGTTGTCCGACACGCGCAGGGCCCCGTGCGCGTGAGTACCAGCGCACGGGGCCCCGCGGAGTCGGTTACTTGCTGATGGCGAAGCGCATCAGGGCGTGCTCGTCACCCTGCTTGATCTTCCCGGTCGTGTTGATCACTTCGAGCTTCCAGCTGTTGCCGACCCGCATGGCCTTGGCCACGGCGCAGCCGTTGTCGTTGCTGAGCAGGCTCGGCCAGATGTCGGCGACCTGCTGGGTGCTGCCGCCGGTCGCGTCGTACACCTTGAAGCTGATGTTCCGGGCGGCCTGGAAGGAGCTTCCCTTCTTGTAGGCGGCGGCGATGAACACGATCGACGTGACCTGGCTCGGTATCCGCGCGAACTCGACGGTGATGGTCTCGTCGTCGCCCTCACCGTGCCCGGTCTGGTTGTCACCACTGTGCACAAGCGAGCTGTTGCCCATCGGATCGAGGGAGTCGAGCCCGGCGAGGCGCACCGGCTCCGCGCCGTGCATCGCGACGGCGATCAGGTCCAGGTCGGTGCCCTGCTTGCGGCGGAGCATGCCCATCACCCCGCCACTGGAGCCGGAGGTGGGGTCCCACGACACCCCGATGGACAGGTGGGTGACCCCGTCCAGGTCGGCCGGGCCGTCTTCCTTCGTGAGCGTGATCATGCGTGATTCATCCTCTGGGTGACGGGACTGCCGGTGCGCGATTCTTCCGAACGCCCCTGTGATTCCGGCATGGTTCAGGCACGCTTTATTTCATACCTGCGCCCATTAAATGTTGTCATCGGAGGCCGGGACAACTCTTCCGGGTGACGTGATTCCCCGAATGCCGGACACCGGGCCCCCGATGGCGCTCGTTAAGTGACCGTGACAGGCACACGTGCGGGGAGAGAGGGGTGCGGATCCATGGACCAGATGCCGTATGCCGAGGAGCACGCGTCGGCCGGCGGAGGCGCTGGCCGCGGGTACTACTCGGATGTCCTCGGTGACTTCCTGGACAGCATCCGGAAGCTGGAGAGCGAGTACATGAGTGTGATGCGGGAGCGGTACGGCAGCGCCGGCGGGGTCCCGAACACGCCTGTGTCCCATGCCCTGGACGGAACATCCTGAGCGACGGGGCGGAGGCTTTCCGGAATGGACAGGAACTACGACGACGAAGTTTTCTATGACCTTCAGTATGCCCTGAGGACCGATCAGGACACGGTGCGCCAGTCGTCCTACGACACACTCGGCTTCGCGACGCAGCAGCCCTGGAACGGGCAGGTCTGGCAGGACGAAACACCCAGGAACTGGGACCTGGACGAGGAACTGGCGCAGATGCTCGCCACCGCGCCCGTCCCGGAGCCTGTGCACGAACCGGCCCCCCGGCCGGACCACCGCAGCGGGCGGCGACGGCTGCGGGCGGAGTCCCAACTCCTCGACGGCGGCGGGCGGGCCCTGCACGTCACGCTCCTGATCGCGGCGATCCTGGTGTGCGCGGCCTGCATGCTGGGCTGGTCCATCGCCTATTCCTACGGCCAGTTGCACGGCATCGCCTCGTCCGTGCTCCCCCCGGAACTGGCGCGCTGGTGGCCGCTGATGGTGTACGGCCCGTGGTTCGTGGCGGCGCTGTCCATCGTGCGGGCCACCGTGCAACGGCGCAGGACCTGGCGGTCGTGGTGCGTCATGCTGACCGCCTCGGCCATGGCGGTGGCGCTGTCCGTCAGCCATGCCTCGCATTCCCCCCTGGCCTATGTGATGGTCGGACTCCCGCCGATCACCGCGCTGGTGTGTTTCTGGGAACTCGTCGGCCAGGTTTCTTCCCGGTCCCGGCCCCGGCATGCCGCGCACTCGTCACGGGGCCCGGAGCACTGAGCGCTCAGGCGGTCGCCGTACTCGCGGCGAGCGCCTCGCGCAGCCAGCGGTCCGCCGCGCCCAGCGTGGGCTCGGGCGTCAACTGCCCGGCCAGCTGCCAGTAGCGGGCCATGACCGGGTGGTCCGCCTCGGCCGTGCGGGCGGCGAGGGCGCGGCGGAACGCCGGGTCGTCCCGGCCGTCCAGGGCGCGGGCGTGCGCGGCCACATAACAGTCGAGCGCCTCCCCGGGACCGGGTGCGCCGCCCGTCCGCAAGGCCGCCGCCACCAGCTGATAGGCCTCGTGCAGGCCGTCGTAGAGCAGGTCCGGGTGGGCGGCGGTGGCGGGCCGGTGGGATGCCAGGCAGCCGTCGGTGGCGTCCGCCACCAGCGCGTGCAGCCGGGCGAACGCGAGGACCTGGTCCGGGGACGGATCGGTGGGCGGCGGCGGTACGGCCGCCTCGGTCACGGCGGAACGCAGGCGCGCGGACAGCCGTACCGGCAGCAGACGGCGCCAGTAGTGCGCGAGCGCGGACGTGCTCGGCGGCACGCTGACCGCGCCGATCAGCTCCAGTCGCTCCACCAGCCCTTCCGGGGCACCCTCGTGCAGCGCCCGCAGCGCGGCCTCCCGCCAGCGCAGTGCGGCGAGTTCGCCGCCGACCTCGTCCAGCCGACGGGCCAGCACCGCCTCCAGCGAGTCCGCCGTGTCCGCGGGCTCCTCCGTGTCCGCCGAGTCCAGCAGCCGCCCGATCTCCGGGACGGACACGCCCAGGGAGCGCAGCGAACGGATGGTGCGCAGCCGGGCCGGTGCCTCGGGGCCGTAGAGACGGTGGCCGCCGCCGCTGCGGGCGGCCTCGGGCAGCAGACCCCGGTCGGAGTAGAAGCGGACCGTCTTGACCGTGGACCGCGCCTGCGCGGCGAGCTCGCCGATGCTCAAGGGGCCGTCTGCGGACAAGAGTTGAACCTCCCTCAGGGGGAGTTCCTAGGTTACCCGGGACGAACTCGCCCCAGGAGGCTCACATGTCCGTATTCATCCTGGTCTCCGGACCGTTCACCGACGCCAGGGTCTGGAACGAGGTGACCGGCCCGCTGCGGGACGCGGGAGCGCAGGCGTATCCCGTGACGCTGAGCGGGCGGGCGGGAGCCGGCCTTCAGACGCATGTGGACGACGTGGTCGCGGTGATCGACTCCCTCGACATGCCCGAAGTGGTGCTGGTCGGCCACGACTACGCCATCCACCCGGTGCTCGGCGCGGCCGACCGGCGCCCCGGGCGGACCGCCCGCGTCGTGTATCTGGACGCCGGGCTGCCGCAGGACGGCGACACGGCGCTGGCCCTGGTGCCCGACCCCGCCGTGCACCAACTCCTCGACACGGCGGGCGAACCCGGGCCGGTCCCGGCGCCCGGACCGCAGGAGTGGCAGCGCTGGGGCAGCACGGAAGGGCTGTCGGCGGAGCGACTTCGGCTGCTGAGCAGCCTGGCCGCACCGCAGCCGCCGCGGACCCTGACCCAGCCGCTCCGGCTGACGGGCGCCGCCGCCCATGTGCCGACCAGCGGGATCCTGTGCACGGCGGGCGGCGTGACCATCGACACGGTCGAGATGATGGTCCGCAACGGCCCACCGCAGCTGCGCGGGCTGGCCGACCCGCGCGTGGGCTTCTTCGAACTGGCCACCGGGCACTGGCCGATGCTCTCCTGCCCGGACGAACTGGCCGCGGTGCTGATCCGTGCGGCGGCGGGCGAGGGCCGGCGCCTGACCCCGCCCGAAGAGGACCGGGCAGTCCCGCCGCCCTTCCTCCTCGACGTCCCGGAGCTGCCCCGGGTGCGCAACGGACGGCTGGACCTGCACCTGCCGGAAGCGGCGGCCGGGCCACTGCCCGCGGTGCTGTTCGTGCACGGCGGCCCGGTCCCGCGAGACCGCGAACCCGGGCCGCGCGACTCGCCGTTCTTCCTCGGGTACGCCCGCCTCGCCGCGAGCCTGGGTGTGGTCGGCGCCGTCGTGGAACACCGGCTGCACGGCATCACCGACTACGCGCGAGCGGCGGACGACGTGGCCGAGGGCGTCGAACTGCTGCGGGCCGACCCCCGGGTGGATCCGGAGCGCATCGCCCTGTGGTTCTTCTCCGGGGGAGGGCTGCTCGCCGCGGACTGGATCGCCGCCGCCCCCGACTGGCTGCGGGTACTCGCCCTCACCTACCCGTTCCTGGAGCCGCTCACGGGCTGGGGCGCGATCGGAGACCGCTTCTTCCCGGCCCGCGCGTTCCCCGCCGACGGCCGGACGCCACCGCCCGTCGTGCTCACCCGGGCGGGCCGGGAGGCACCGCAGATCGCCGCGACCGTCGAGAAGTTCGTGACCGCGGCGGCGGAGGCGAAGGCCCCCGTCGAGATCATCGACGTCCCGCACGGCGTCCATGGCTTCGAGATCCACAACCCCGGCGAAGAGTCCCGCGAGGCCGTGCTGCAGGCCGTACGCACGGTGGCGGCCCGCCTCCGGGCGTGACGACAGGACCTGGCCGACTACAGGGCGCCCAGACGGAGTGCGGGAGGGCCGTGAGCCCGGCACGCTGGGGACATGGACCAGCAGCCGACACCCACGGACGTGACGGACGCCCCGGCCGGGAAGTCCGGCGGCGGAGCGGGAGGGGTGTTCCTGTCCTTCGCGCCCTGGATCATCTTCGGGGTCGTCGCGAGCCCCAGCACCTGGAAGTACGCGGCACTGGCCGCGCTGGTCGCCGCGATCCTGCTGTCCGGGCGCGACATCCTCCGCGGCAGGCTCTACGTCCTCGACATGGTCGGCATCGTGTTCTTCGCCGTGATCTCGGTCCTCGCGCTCGCCCTGGACCGCTCCGAGCTGCTGTGGCTGGAGACATACGCCCAGGTCATCTCGAACGCGGTCATCGCCGTCGTGGCACTCGGATCACTGCTCGCCGATCCCTTCACGGCCCAGTACGCACGCGAGCGGACACCCCGCCACCTGTGGGACTCGCCCGTCTTCAAGCACATCAACCAGGTACTGACCGCGGCATGGGGCGCGGTCTTCGCCCTCATGGCCGTCTCGACCTGGCTGGCCATCCGTGTCCCCTCCCTGGACGACTGGTTCAACTGGGTCATCCCGGTCGTCCTGCTGGTCGGTGTGATCAAATTCACGGAGCGGTATCCGGAGTCGTACAAAGAGTCGTACAAGGCACGTGCGGCGGCATAGGCGGCCGCCGTACCAGCAGCCCCCACCGCAGCCCACCGCCGTCCACCGCATCCATACGGGGGTTCGGAGCGTCTGTGCGGGTATGGACCTCGACAAGCCGCCAGCCCCGCCGCCGCACTCCGCCGGGCCGCCCGCCGGGCAGTCCGTGGGGCAGGCCGATGGGTGTCTCGTCGTCGCGATCCGCCTGCCCGTCCGGATAGTCGCCCTCGTCCTGGTCCTGCCGGTCCGGATGGCATGGGACGCGCTCGTCGCGGTGGGCCGGTTCCTGACCGGCACGGTGCTGACGCCGCTCGGGCGGGCGCTGCTGTGGGCCGCCCGAGCGGTCCTCGTGCGGCCGCTCGTGGCGCTGTGGCGCCATGTCGTCGTACCGCTCGCGAAGGCGCTCGGGTGGCTCGGGTACATGCTCACGGTCGTGCCGCTCGGCCGGCTGTACCGGTATGTGCTGACCCCGGCCGGGCACGGCGTCGCGTGGCTGGCGCGCCGGGTCGGGGCCGGGCTGCGGTGGCTGTACGCGCGGGTGCTCACGCCGGCCGGGCGGGGCGTCGCATGGCTGCTGAGGGGCGCCGGGCTGCTGCTCGCCGCCGTCGGTCTCGGCTTGTACACCGTCTGCGCGTGGCTGGCGCGGTACCTCGTCGTCGTACCCGCGCGATGGCTGTACACATGGGTCCTCGCGCCCGCCGGACGGGCGCTCGCCTGGTTCGTGGGAGCCGTCATCACCGGGATCGGCGCCGTTCTGTACTGGACCGCGCGCGTCCTTCTCGTCCTGCCCGCCCTCGCCCTGTACCGCTGGGTGCTGGTGCCCGTCGGCCGGGTCGTGGCCGTCGTGGCGCGCGAGGTGGGGGCGGCGCTCGGGCACGCCTGGCGGGTGGCCGGACGGATCGCGCTGGTCGTCGGACGGTTCCTCGGGACCCTCTTCCGGTGGACCTTCCGGTGGTTCCTGGTGGAGCCGTCGCGGTGGGTGTACCGGACCGTGCTCACCCCGGTCGGGCACTTCGTCCGGGACGCCGTGCTGCGGCCCGCCGCCGAGGTCGCGCGTGCCGTGGGCCGGTCCGTCCGGCAGGTGCTGGCCGCCGCGCGCGAGACGGTACGGCAGACCCGGGCGGACATCCGGCGGGCGCTGTTCGGGGAGGCCCGGCGGGAACCTGTGGGCCGTGGGACACGTACTCTTGACAGGAGTACGACGGCACTCACTAAGGACTGAAGAAACTGGGCAAGCGACAGCCCGAAGGCCCGCCGCCCGCACCGGCGGTGCAGCGCATCCGACTGCGCTACACCAAGCGCGGCCGCCTCCGGTTCACCAGCCACCGTGACTTCCAGCGTGCTTTCGAGCGCGCGCTGCGCCGCGCCGAGGTGCCGATGGCCTACTCGGCGGGGTTCACACCGCACCCGAAGGTGTCGTACGCCAATGCCGCACCCACCGGCACCGGCAGCGAGGCGGAGTACCTGGAGATCGCGCTCACCGCGGTCCGCGACCCGGAGACGCTGCGCGCCCTCCTCGACGAGTCGATGCCCCCCGGGCTCGACATCATCGACGCGGTCGAGGCGAGGACCTCGGGACTCGCCGACCGGCTGACCGCCTCCGTGTGGGAGCTGCGGCTGGACGGTGTCGACCCGGTCGACGCCGAGCGCGCGGCCGAGGCCTTCGACAAGGCCGAGACCGTCGAAGTGCAGCGCATGACAAAGAACGGCGTCCGTACTTTCGACGCCCGTTCCGCCGTCGTGAACCTCGAGAGCCTGCGGAACGTGGAAACGCACAGTTCGCAGGCTGATAGGCCGACCGACCAGCCCTGTGCGATACTGCGGCTGGTTGTTCGGCACGTGACGCCTGCCGTACGACCCGACGACGTCCTGTCCGGTCTCCGCGCCGTGGCCGACCTGGCGCCGCCGGTCCCCGCAGCGGTGACCAGGCTGGCGCAGGGGCTGTTCGATGAAGAGACCGGCACGGTGACCGACCCGCTCGCGCCCGACCGCGAGGCAGCAGCGACCGCGCCGCAACCGGCCGCCGCGACTGCCGCCGCGACGGCGCCGGTGCCGGAAGGTTCCGCGTAGGGGCGGGCGTCGTAGCGTCGCCCTCGTACTCGGGAGCCACCTGGGTCGGGCAGCGCACCGCCCAGCAGACTTTCGCCAGGCCGTAAGCGACAAGGCGTACGGAACCGGCGAGACAGGACACAGAGAGCTCCCGTGCGGCGCCCGCGCCCCGGACGGCGGCCATCGCGCATCGCGCGGGCCGCGGACGTCAACGGCTGCCGACCCCAACCGGTCGGCGCCGGACCAGGCGCGGCGCCCGGGAGCCTGACGGGAGAAACGCCCGCATGCTCGAACCGACCGAATCCGCAGAGTCCGTCACGGACTCCGAACTGAACACTCCCAGCGACACACTGCCGCCGCGTAAGCGGCGCCGTGCCGCGTCCCGCCCGGCGGGTCCGCCTGTCGAGGGCGAGGCCTCGACCGAGGTCACCGTGCCGGCCATACCGGCCGCGGAGGTCACCGACGTCGCGTCGGAGACCGAGGAGCAGACCGAAGCCACGGCGGCTCCCGCCGCCCGTCCGCGTCGTCGTGCGACGCGTCGCGCCTCGGCGCCCGCCGGTGCGCCCGCGGCCGCTGAGGCCACCGAGACGGTCGTCGCGGCCGCTGCCGAGGCTCCTGCTGAGGCCGAGACCGAGGTAGCGGCAGAGGCCGCGCCCGCCGCTCGTCCGCGTCGTCGCGCGACCCGCCGTACCACCGCGCCCGCCGGTGCGCCCGCGCCCGCCGCCGAGGTGACCGAGACCGTTGCCGCGGCCGATGCCCCGGATGCGCCCGCCGCCGAGGCCCAGACCAGTGAGGCCGCGCCCGCCGCCCGTCCGCGTCGTCGTGCGGCGCGCCGTGCCTCGGCGCCCGCCGGTGCGCCCGCGGCCGCTGAGGCCGCCGAGACGGTTGTCCCGGCTGCGGAGGCCCTCACCGCCGAGACCGAAGCCGAGACCGAGGTAGAGGTAGCGGCGGAGCCCGCGCCCGCCGCTCGTCCGCGTCGTCGCGCGACCCGCCGTGCCTCCGCGCCGACCGGCGGCCCGAAGGCCGCGGAAGCCGAGGTCGTCGAGACCGCCGGTGCCGTGGAGGCCGTCGCCGAGGCCCCGGAGCCCGCCCCCGCCCAGGTCCCCGAGACCAGCGAGGCCGCCGCCGAGGACGCCGGGCGTCGTACGCGCCGACGGGCGACCCGCCGGGTCTCCGCGCCCGCCGGTGCTCCCGCCGCCGAGGAGGCCCCCGCGGCCCCCGCCGTGGAGCAGGCCCCCGAGGCCCCCGTGGAGAGCACCGAGGCCGCCGACACCGCCGAGGACGCGGCCCCGCGCCGTAGCCGCCGTCGGGTCGTACGACAGGCCGCCGCCGGATTCTCCGAGCCCGCACGCCAGACCTCCCGGCAGCGGCAGCCCGCCGCCGAGGCCCCGGAGAGCGAGTCGCGCCGCCCGTCGCGGCCCGCCGTGGCCGTGTTCCAGGCCCCCGTGTTCGCCGAGCCCAAGTTCCAGACGCCGGAGCGGGCCGCCGCCGAAGCCGCCGCAGAGGCGGCCGTCGCCGAGGAGCCCAGCGAGCCCGCGGAGCTCCCGGAGGAGCAGACCGGCAAGGGTCGCCGTCGTCGTCGCCGCGCCGCAGGTCAGAGCGAGGAGCCGGAGGCCAAGGTCGCCGCGACCCCCGCCGAGGTCGAGACCGAACAGGCCGAGGAGCCGGAGGACCCGGAATCCGCCGAAGACCTCGCCGACGGCGAGGACACCGAGGAGGCCGAGGAATCGGAGGATTCCGGTTCGCGCCGTCGCCGCCGCCGTGGTGGCCGCCGTCGCCGCCGTGGTGACGCCGCCGACGGCGAGTCCGGTGACGCCGACTCCGACGAGGCCGCCGCCGAGCAGGCCGCGCAGGACGCCGAGGACACCGCCGAGCAGGAGGAGGAGGACGCCGACGACGCGCACGCCGAGTCCGGCGGTTCCTCCAGCAGCCGCCGTCGCCGTCGCCGTCGTCGCCGCGCCGGTGACTCCTCCGGCGAAGCCGAACCCGGTGACGGCGACCCGGAGCGCACGGTCGTCAAGGTCCGTGAGCCCCGCAAGCCCAGCGAGCCGTCCGACGAGGTGCAGTCCATCAAGGGCTCGACCCGTCTGGAGGCCAAGAAGCAGCGCCGCCGCGAGGGCCGTGAGCAGGGCCGCCGGCGTGTGCCGATCATCACTGAGGCCGAGTTCCTCGCCCGCCGTGAGGCCGTCGAGCGCGTGATGGTCGTCCGCCAGAACGGCGACCGCACGCAGATCGGCGTCATGGAGGACGGCGTGCTCGTCGAGCACTACGTCAACAAGGAGCAGTCGACCTCGTACGTCGGCAACGTCTACCTGGGCAAGGTCCAGAACGTGCTGCCGTCGATGGAGGCCGCGTTCATCGACATCGGCAAGGGCCGCAACGCCGTCCTCTACGCCGGTGAGGTCAACTTCGAGGCGCTGGGCATGGCGAACGGCCCGCGCCGTATCGAGTCCGCCCTGAAGTCCGGCCAGTCCGTGCTCGTCCAGGTGACCAAGGACCCGATCGGTCACAAGGGCGCCCGCCTGACCAGCCAGGTCTCCCTCCCGGGCCGCTACCTCGTGTACGTCCCCGAGGGCTCCATGACCGGCATCAGCCGCAAGCTGCCCGACACCGAGCGCGCCCGGCTGAAGACCATCCTCAAGAAGATCGTCCCCGACGACGCGGGCGTCATCGTGCGCACCGCCGCCGAGGGCGCCAGCGAGGACGAGCTGCGCCGCGACGTCGAACGGCTCCAGGCGCAGTGGGAGGACATCCAGAAGAAGTCGAAGAACGGCGGCAGCTCGAACGCGCCGTCGCTGCTCTACGGCGAGCCGGACATGACCGTCCGGGTCGTGCGCGACATCTTCAACGAGGACTTCTCCAAGGTCATCGTCAGCGGTGACGAGGCATGGGAGACCGTCCACGGCTATGTCTCGCACGTCGCGCCGGATCTGGCCGACCGGCTGTCGAAGTGGACCTCCGAGGTCGACGCCTTCGCCACCTACCGGATCGACGAGCAGCTCGCCAAGGCGTTGGACCGCAAGGTCTGGCTGCCCAGCGGCGGTTCGCTGGTGATCGACCGGACCGAGGCGATGGTCGTCGTCGACGTCAACACCGGCAAGTTCACCGGCCAGGGCGGCAACCTCGAGGAGACCGTCACCAGGAACAACCTGGAGGCGGCAGAGGAGATCGTCCGTCAGCTGCGGCTGCGCGACCTCGGCGGCATCATCGTCATCGACTTCATCGACATGGTCCTGGAGTCCAACCGGGACCTCGTCCTGCGGCGTCTCCTGGAGTGCCTGGGCCGTGACCGTACGAAGCACCAGGTCGCCGAGGTGACCTCGCTGGGTCTGGTGCAGATGACCCGCAAGCGGGTCGGGCAGGGGCTGCTGGAGTCCTTCTCGGAGACCTGCGTCCACTGCAACGGTCGCGGTGTGATCGTGCACATGGAGCAGCCGGTCTCCGTCGGGGGCGGCGGCGGCAAGCGCAAGAAGCGCGGACGCGGCGGCGACGGGCACGTGCACGAGCACGAGGCCCACGAGGGTGTCGTCGGCGAGCCCGTCGAGACCGCCGAGCAGGAGGCCGACAGCGACGAGGAGACCGTGGCCGAGGTCACGGCCGAGGCCGCCGCGCCGGTGGCGCTGCCCTCGCCCGACTTCTCGGCGGACGAGGAGCTGTACAGCAGCGTCGCCGAGGCGGAGGCCGCAGCCTCCCGGGGCCGTAGCCGCCGCCGGGTGAGCCGTCGCGCGTCCGCTCCGGCGGGCTCGCCCAGGCGGAAGGCCGCGGCGGAGCCCGTCGAGGCGCCCACCGCACAGGCCGTCACGGCCGCCGAGGAGGCCGCGCTGCCGGTGCGGCAGGAGACCGCCGCCGAGGTGCTCGCCGAGCCCACCGCCGTCGAGGACGCGGTGGTCGCCGCGCCCCTGGCGGAGGAGGCCGCTCCCAAGGGCCGTACGCGCCGTCGCGCCACCCGGAAGGTGTCGGCGCCGGCCGGTTCCCCCGAGGGCGCCGAGTCGACTGTGGTGACCGTCACCGAGGCCGCGGCCCCGGTGGCCGAGACGGCTCCGGCGGAGCAGGCCGCGGCCGTGGCCCCGGCCGAGGAGGCGCCCGCAGAGAGTGCCGCCCCGGCCCGCCCGCGCCGCCGTGCCGTGCGCAAGGCCACCGCGCCCACCGCGTCCGAGGAGGCGGCCGTCGTGGTCGTGTCGTCGGCCACGGCGGACGAGGCACCCACGGCCGAGCCGGCCGAGCCGGCCGAGGCCGCCGAGGAAGCCGCTCCGGCCAAGAAGGCGGCTCGCAAGACCGCCAAGAAGGCCACGGCGAAGAAGGCCGCCACCACCAAGAAGACCGCGGCCAAGAAGACGGTCGCGGCCAAGAAGACGACGGCCAAGAAGGTGGCGAAGACCACCAAGACGGCCGCCGCCAAGTCGACGGCGAAGAAGACGGCCGCGGCGCGGAGCACCTCCACGGAGGACTGACCCGACCGCGTCCTTCGGGCCGCACACGGACCGCGCGGGACACCGGTGACTCACGGTGTCCCGCGCGGCTCAAGTCCGCCGAAGCTGCGTTATAGCTGTGTTGGCGCTGTGTTTTCCCTGAGTTTCGCGGAGCTTCACCAAGTCCTTACGTCATGTTTCTGGTGTGACGAAGTTGGTGCGAGCTGAGGTATCACTGTGGTAACCCTGAGGCAAAATCATTTGCCCGCGCTGGTAACCTGGCGAAGGCTCGGCCACTGGAGATCCGTGCGCCGAGCCGCAGTCTTCGTGTGCGCGTGTCCTCCCGGTCCGCACATCAGCTGCCATCACGCAGAGACCTAGTTGTGTGGAGAGGTCCGCGTGCGTCAGGGGGATGCGGACAACCGCGCGAGCACCCGTCCCGTCCCTACTCAAGTAAGTGGTACGCACGAGCGGGCCACCAAGGAAAGAGGGGGGACGTCGATGACCGACGCCCACGAGCCGATACCCGCTGCCCACCCTGTGATCGATCAGGAGGAGATCGACGCCGCCGTACGCGTCCTGCGCAGCGGCCGCGTCGTCCAGGGGCCCGAGGTGGCCGCATTCGAGGCGGAGTTCTCCGATCTGGTGGACCAGCGGCACTGTGTCGCGGTCAACTCCGGCACCTCCGCGCTGCACCTGACCCTGCTCGGCCTCGGACTCGGTCCGGGCGACGAGGTCATCGTGCCGTCGTTCTCCTTCGCCGCCTCGGCCAACGCCGTGCGGCTCGTCGGCGCCGACGTGATCTTCGCCGACGTCGAGCCCGACACCTTCTGCCTCGACCCGGCCGCCGTCGAAGCCGCCATCACGCCCCGCACCGCGGCGATCATGCCGGTCCACCTCTACGGCCACCCCGCCGCCATGGACCGCATCATGGCGATCGCCGAGCAGCACGGACTGGCCGTCGTGGAGGACGCCTGCCAGGCGCACGCGGCCGCGCTGCACGGCACCCCGGTCGGCGCCTTCGGCGCGGCGGGCACGTTCAGCTTCTACCCGACCAAGAACATGCACAGCCTTGAGGGCGGCATGGTCAGCACCGCCGACGCCGAGCTCGCCCGCACCCTGCGCCTGCTGCGCAACCAGGGCATGGAGCAGCGCTACGCCAACGAGATCGTCGGCGCCAACATGCGCATGACGGACGTCGCCGCCGCGGTCGGCCGGGTGCAGCGTGGCAAGCTCGACGGCTGGACCGAGAAGCGCATCGCCAACGCCACGTACCTGAGCGCGCACATCACCGCACCGAACGTGATCACGCCGAAGACGGCGGAGGGCGCCCGGCACGTCTTCCACCAGTACACCGTGCGCATCCAGGGCGACCGGGACGCAGCGATGGCCCGCCTGACCGAGGCCGGCATCGGCAACGCCGTGTACTACCCCACCCCGATCCACCGGCTCCGGCCGTACTGGGAGCCGGACCAGAAGGCCGGCCGCACCTGGGACCTGCCCGAGACCGAGCGCGCCGCCGCCGAAGTGGTGTCGCTGCCCGTCCACCCGGGCCTGTCCCAGAACGATCTGGAGCGCATCGTGTCCGTTGTCAACACCCTGGGAGAGCAGCTGTGAGCGGGAAGCGGCTGCGGGCCGGCCTGGTCGGCCTCGGTTCCATGGGGCGTCACCACGCCCGAGTCCTGTCCGGTCTGGAGGGCGTCGACCTCGTCGGCGTCGTCGACCCGATGGGCGACAAGTACGGAGCCGCGCAGGGCGCGCCCGTCCTGAACACCGTCGACGAGCTCATCGAGCTGGGTGTCGACTACACGGTCGTGGCCTGCCCGACCGGTCTGCACGAGGAGGTCGGTCTCCGCCTCGCCGAGGCCGACGTCTGCGCGCTGATCGAGAAGCCGGTCGCCGACACCGTGGAGGGCGCCCGCCGTCTGGTCGAGGCCTTCGAGGCGCGCGGCCTGGTGGCCGGCGTCGGCCACATCGAGCGCTGCAACCCGGCGCTGCGCTCCCTGCGGGCCCGTCTGGAGGCCGGCGAGCTCGGCGACGTCTACCAGGTCGTCACCCGCCGCCAGGGTCCCTTCCCGCACCGCATCGCGGACGTCGGCGTGGTCAAGGACCTCGCCACCCACGACATCGACCTCACCGGCTGGGTGACGGGACGCACGTACACGTCCATCGCCGCCCACACCGTCTCCAAGAGCGGGCGCTCGCACGAGGACATGGTCTCCGCGGTGGGCACGCTCGACGACGGCACCATGGTCAACCACCTGGTCAACTGGCTGAGCCCGCTCAAGGAGCGCTTCACCTCGGTCACCGGCGAGCGCGGCTGCTTCATCGCCGACACCCTCACCGCCGACCTGACGTTCCACTCCAACGCCGCGGTGGAGACGGAGTGGGAGGCGCTCCAGGCCTTCCGGGGTGTCGCCGAGGGCGACATGATCCGCTACGCCATACCGAAGCGTGAGCCGCTGCTGGTGGAGCACGAGCTGTTCCGTGACGCCGTGCTCGGCCAGCCCGCCGACATCTGCACCCTGCGCCAGGGCATGCGGACGGTCGAGGTGGCGGCGGCGGTGCTGGAGTCGGCGAAGGACGGCAGCACCGTCCTGCTGAACCGGGACAGCCTCGAAACCGTCTGACCATCCAGACGCACGTCGCAGTCCCCGGCCCCCTTGCCCGCAGGGGGCGGAATTCCTGTTCCATCCGGAGGAAAACAAACAATGGAATCCCCTGCCCGCAGGCCGAGGCTCGCGGTCATCGTCGCCAACGGCATCACGGGTGACTCCCGCGTCCAGAAGACCGCGGTCGCGGCGGCGCGAGACGGCTGGGACGTGACCCTGATCGGCCGCAGTGACACCAAGCGTGTCCAGCGGTCGAAGATGGGCCCGATCGACGTGATCCGGGTACCGGTACGTACGGATTACCGGCGTGGCGTGAACGCTCGCAAGGCACACCCCTTGCGAGCGGTCGCGACCCAGTTCCACCTCCAGGACCAGGCGGCTCTGAAGAGCTACACGGCGGCCTACCGCGCCTGGGTGCGTCAGAAGTCCGCCGAGAGCAACTGGGCCGGTGCTCCGCGCCGTACGTCCCTCAAGGCGCTGCTGCGGGCCCGCCGGTCCGCGCACCGGCTGCGGGTCCGGGCGTTCAAGTGGGAGCAGCGGCGCAGGCCCAAGGACCCGGCCCCGGTCGGCGACTGGCGCCGCGACTGGCCGCAGATCGTCGATCTCGATCTCGCGTTCGGTCCCGTGCTGGAGGAGATCGAGCCGGACGTCATCCACGCCAACGACGTCACGATGATCGCCACCGCGGCGCTCAGCGCCGCCCGGATGCGGGCCCAGGGCCGCAAGTGCGCCTGGCTCTACGACGCGCACGAGTACGTCAAGGGCGTCGAGTGGCCCAACGCCCGCCAGGCTTCCGCGCTGCCCGCCCTGGAGGCCGAGTTCATCGGCCGTGCCGATGCCGTCGTCACCGTCTCCACGCAGATGGCGGAGTTCCTGCGGGACGACCACAGGCTCGCCGAACTGCCGCTGGTCGTGGGCAACTCGCCGGTCCGTGAGGTGATCGGTGCGGGCCGGTCCGCCGCGTCGGTCCGTGAGGCGTGCGGCCTCAGCAGCGAGACGCCGCTGATGGTCTACTCGGGCTGGATCGGCCCCGAGCGCGGGGTGGACGCCGTCATCGACGGTCTGCCCGAGCTCCCCGGCTTCCATCTCGCGCTGGTGGTGGGCCGGACCACGCCGCTGCTGGAGGAACTGCTCGCGCGGGCCGAGTCCCGCGGGGTGCGCGACCGGATCCACCTGGTGCCCTACGTGCCGCAGCACGAGGTCGCCGACTACCTCTCGTCCGCCGACCTCGGCCTCACCCCCTTCAGGCGTGTGCCCAACTGCGAGGTGTCGCTGCCCACGAAGGTCTCCGAGTACCTCCAGGCGGGGCTGCCGCTGGTGACGAGCGACGTCAAGGTCATCAAGGCCTACGTCGAGGAGCACGGCCTGGGCGAGGTGTGGACCTGGGACGACCCGAAGACCTTCGCCGCGGCCGCCGCGCTGGCCATGGACAACCGCGAGAAGCTCGCCGCGGCGATCACGGAGGACGTCCGCACGGACCTCTCCTGGGAGGCGCAGAGCGGCAAGCTGCTCCAGCTGTACCGCGAGCTGTCGAAGAAGACCCCGCCCGGCCCCCGGCCGGAGGTCTCCTGGACCGTGCAGGAGACCCCCGACGCCGTGCGGACCGTGGAGAACGTCGGCTCCGACGGTCAGCCGACGTGGCGAAGGCTCGCCGAGACCCGCATCAGGCTGGGCCTCGGCCCGGCCAACTACGCCGGTCAGGGAGCCGCGTACGCCCAGGCGATCACGCGCGTCAACCCGGACGTGTCGGTCGAAGTCGTGATGAACAAGCAGCCGCAGTCCTTCGACTACCCGGCCGACGTGTACGTGGACGCGACCCGGCTGGGTGAGCTGGGTGTCCAGCTCCAGCAGGTGGAGCGGATCGTCGGCCGCTACACGCATCTCCTGGTCGACGCCTTCATGCCCGTCTTCGGTCTTCTCAACGGCCCGTCCGTGGCCGGTGATCTGGACGCGCTCAAGCAGGCGGGGATCAAGGTCGCGCTGCTCGCCCACGGCAGCGAGATCCGTCACCCGGCCCGTCACATGGAACGCCACGCGTTCTCGCTCTTCCACGACGCCCCCAAGGGCATCGCCCCGAAGCTCCAGGCGAAGGCCGAGCGGAACAAGCGGATCGCGACGGAGGCGGGACTGCCGCTGTTCGTCACCACGCCGGACCTCCTCGAAGACCTGCCGACCGCCACCTGGGCGCCGCTGGTCGTGGACGTCGCGGCCTGGGCCACCGATCGTCCGGTCATGGAGCGCGAGCGCCCGCTGGTCCTGCACGCCCCGTCGAAGCGGTGGACCAAGGGCACGGACCGGATCATGCCGGTGCTCACCGAACTGCACGACGCGGGCCTCATCGAGTTCAAGCTCGCCGAGGGCATCCCGTGGGCCCGGATGCGGGAGCTGGTGCAGAGCTGCGACCTGGTGCTCGACCAGTTCACGACCGGTAGCTACGGCACGTTCGCGGTGGAGGCGATGGCCGCGGGCAAGCCCGTCGTCGCCTACATCAGCGACGGAGTGAAGGCCGCGACGGACGGGGCCCTGCCCATCGTCAACGCCACCCCGGACACCCTCCAGGAAGTCATCCGGTCCCTCGTCGCCGACCGGGAGGGCACGGCACGGATCGGCGAGCGGTCCGTCGAGTTCGCCCGCACCTACCACGACGGAAGCTGGACCGCCCAGGTCCTGAGCGATTTCCTGAAGTGACCGGTTCAGAAAGGCTTTTGATGGAAGCGCAGAGCGCCGACGCGTCCCGCCCGACCAAGGGCCGTGTCGTCATGCTGGTCGACAACAAGGTCGAGGGCGACTCGCGGGTGCAGAAGGCCGCCGAGTCCGCCGCGGCGGCCGGCTGGGACGTGGTGCTGCTCGGTCTCGTGCGGTCCGGTCGCGGGCGCACCTGGAAGCTCGGGGACGCCGAGGTCCGGCTGCTGCCGCTGAAGACCCCGCTGTCCAAGCGGCATGCCGAGCGGCACCGCTCGCTGCTGCGCCGTCCGTTCGCCTACCCGCCGGGCCCGATGTCGGCCTACCGCCGACAGTGGGTCAAGGCGTGGCGGGCGGACCTGGCCACCCGGCGGGCGGCCCTCAGAGTGGCTCCCGCCGCCGTCGGCTCCCCGCTGTTCCGTAAGGGCGAGAAGCTCCGTCTGACGGTGGCCGGCCCGGTCTCCAAGTTCCTTCAGAAGTGGGTCGGCTTCCGCGCCCGCCAGACCAGCCAGGCGCAGAAGGCGGGCCGCGCCCTGCGCGGTCCGCTCGACCGTGCCTTCACCGCCGTGTGGAAGGGCGTCAAGGGCAAGCGGGCCTGGCGCCGCCTCGAACCCGTGCTGTGGGACTACGAGCTGACGTACGGCGCCGAGATAGACGCCCTCAAGCCGGATCTCATTCACGCCAACGACTTCCGGATGCTCGGAGTGGGCGCCCGCGCGACCGTACGGGCACGTGCCGCGGGCCGCTCGGTCAAGCTGGTCTGGGACGCGCACGAGTTCCTGCCCGGCGTACGGCCGTGGGAGGACAACGCCCACTGGATCCCCGGCAACACGGCGCACGAGAGCGAGTACGCCCCGTACGCCGACGCCGTGGTCACCGTCTCCGAGGGGCTGGCCGACCTGCTGCGGGAGCGGCACGGGCTCAAGGAGCAGCCGGTCACGGTGCTCAACGCGCCCGACCGTCCCGTGGAGCGGGACCCGGCGAACGAGGACGCCGAGCCGGAGCCGGACCTGCGCGAGCTGTGCGGGATCGGCCCGGACGTACCGCTGGTCGTCTACAGCGGCTCGCCCGGCCCGCAGCGCGGCCTCGGCGACATGGTGGAAGCACTGCCGAAGCTGGACGGCGTCCACATGGCGTTCGTCGTCCCGTCCCCGGCGGCGGCCTACATCCAGGGTCTGCTGCGCCGCGCGCAGGAGCTCGGCGTCGGGGACCGGCTGCACGCCGTCCCCTACGTCAAGCACTGGCAGGTCGTGCGCTTCCTGGCCGCGGCGGACGCGGGCTGCATCCCCATCCACCACTGGCCGAACCACGAGATCGCGCTGATCACGAAGTTCTTCGAGTACTCGCACGCCCGGCTGCCGCTGGTCGTGAGCGATGTCAAGACCATGTCCGAGACGACCCGTTCCACGGGTCAGGGCGAGATCTGCCGGGCCGAGGACGTCGACGACCTCGTACGCGCCATCAAGGCCGTGCTCGCCGACCCGGACAAGTACAAGGCCGCCTACGACAAGCCGGGGCTGCTCGACACCTGGACCTGGGAAGCGCAGGCCGAAGTCCTGGACGCGCTCTACACCCGTCTGGTCCGGGGGATCCCGAAGGAGAGATCATGAGTGCGCCTCCCGACGTCAGCGTTGTCGTCGCGGTGTACAACACCATGCCGTACCTGACGCAGTGCCTCGAGTCACTCGTCGGACAGAGCATAGGACTGGACCGGCTGGAGATCGTCGCGGTGGACGACGGGTCCACCGACGACAGCGGCCGGGAACTCGACCGCTTCGCCGAGCGGTACCCCGGCACCCTCAAGGTGATCCACCAGGCCAACTCCGGAGGTCCGGCGGCGCCCAGCAACCGGGCACTGGAGGTCGCCACGGGCCGGTACGTCTACTTCATCGGCTCCGACGACTACCTCGGCAAGGAGGCGCTCAAGCGCATGGTGGCCTGTGCCGACAAGCACGGGTCCGACGTCGTGGTCGGCAAGATGGAGGGCACCAACGGCCGCTACGTCCACCAGGCCCTGTACAAGAAGAACGACCCGGACGTCCGGCTGATCGACTCCGCGCTGCCCTTCACCCTCGCCAACACCAAGCTGTTCCGGCGGGAACTGGTCGAGCAGCACAAGCTGCGCTTCCCCGAGCACCTGCCGGTGGGCAGCGACCAGCCGTTCACCATCGAGGCCTGCGTGCGAGCCCGCAAGATCTCGGTGCTGGCGGACTACACCTGCTACTACGCGGTCAAGCGCGGCGACGCCGGCAACATCACCTACCGCGCCGACCACCTGGCACGGCTGCGGTGCACGGCGGAGATCATGGACTTCACCGCCGGTCTCATCGAGCCCGGCCCGGAGCGCGACGCCGTCCTGCGCCGGCACTTCACCTGGGAACTGGCCAAGCTCGTCCAGGACGACTTCCCCGACCTGGACGGGGAACTCCAGCGGGAGATCTGCGCGGGCATCGCCCGGCTCGCGGACACCTACTTCACGGACGGCATCCGCGACGCCATGGACGTCAAGCGCCGGGTGCGCATCTGCCTGGCCAGGTCCGGCGCGATCGAGGAGCTGTGCGAGGCGATCACCTCGGAGAAGGCGAACGGGACACCGCCGTTCGTCGTCGAGGGCGAGCGCGCCTACGCCGGCTACCCCGGTTTCCGGGACCCGCGGATCAGCCTGCCCGACCGCTGCTTCGAACTGATCGGCGAATCGGTCCCCGGCCGGCTCTTCCAGGGCACCGAGCTGCTCGCCTCGGCCTGGGAGCAGGAGGGCGAGGAGATCACCTACACGGCCTCCGTCCGGGTGCCCGTCGTGGGCGACGTGACCGGCGCCGCCCTGCGGCTCGCCAAGAAGGCCATGCCCAAGTCGGCGGACAAGGCGGGCGCCAGGAGGCTGCCGGCCGGAACCACCCTGCCGGACCCGGAGGGCACCCTCACGACGGAACCCGCGGACGACGGGGCGGCCACCGTGCTGCACGCCCGCGTCCCGCTGGACCGGCATACCGCCAAGCGAGGCCTGCGCGTATACCTGGACGTGGCCGGCTCGACCTACGAGATCCCCGTACGCGGCAAGGGCAAGCCCATGCCGCTGGCCCGCAAGTGGGGCTCCGAGGCCGACCCGTACCGGGTGTCGGCCCTCGTGAACTCCAAGGGCCGTGTGGTGATCGACACGGCCCCGATGCACCCGCCCAAGCCGTCACTGGTTTCCCGGGTGGGAACATTGGTCTCCCCGGTGAGTGCCCGACTCGCCGGTGGCCTCAGGAGGAAACTCGTCCGCGGCCTCAAGCGCCTCAAGAGGAAGTAGTAGCGACCGTCCCATGAACATCTGTGTAGTAGCGCTCGGCAAGATCGGGCTTCCGCTGGCCGTGCAGTTCGCCGCCAAGGGCCACCGGGTCATCGGCGCGGACGTCAACACGAAGGTCGTCGAGCTGGTCAACGCCGGGACCGAGCCGTTCCCCGGCGAGCACGACCTCGACATCAAGCTCAAGCAGGTGGTCGAGGCCGGCCTGCTCAGCGCCACCACGGACACCGCGGCGGCGGTGGCCGAGTCCGACGCCGTCGTCGTGGTCGTCCCGCTGTTCGTCGACGCCGAGGGCGTGCCCGACTTCGGCTGGATGGACGCCGCCACGAAGGCGATCGCGCAGGGCCTGCGGCCCGGCACCCTCGTGTCGTACGAGACCACGCTGCCGGTGGGCACCACCCGGACCAGGTGGGCGCCGATGCTGGCCGAGGGCTCGGGTCTGACTCCGGGCGAGGACTTCCACCTGGTCTTCTCGCCGGAGCGGGTCCTCACCGGCCGTGTCTTCGCCGACCTGCGCCGCTACCCGAAGCTCGTCGGCGGCATCGACGACGCCTCCGGCGCCCGCGGTGTCGAGTTCTACGAGGCCGTCCTCGACTTCGACGACCGCGACGACCTGCCCCAGCCCAACGGGGTCTGGGACCTGGGCACCGCGGAGGCCTCCGAGCTGGCCAAGCTCGCCGAGACCACCTACCGCGACGTCAACATCGGCCTGGCCAACCAGTTCGCGCGGTTCGCCGACCAGAACGGCATCGACGTCAAGAAGGTCATCGAGGCCTGCAACTCGCAGCCGTACAGCCACATCCACCAGCCGGGCATCGCGGTCGGCGGCCACTGCATCCCGATCTACCCGCGCATGTACCTCTGGAACGACCCGGCGGCGACCGTCGTGCGCTCCGCGCGCGAGGCGAACGCCGCGATGCCGGAGTACGCGGTGGACCTGCTCGCGGCGGCCTACGGCGACCTGACCGGCACGAACGTCCTCGTGCTGGGCGCCGCCTACCGCGGCGGCGTGAAGGAGACCGCCTTCTCGGGCGTCTTCCCGACCGTGGAGGCGCTCCGGGCGCGCGGCGCCGTCCCGTACGTCTCCGACCCGATGTACACGGCCGAGGAACTGTCGGCGCACGGCCTCCCGCCGCACACCGGCGAGAAGGTCACCGCGGCGATCCTCCAGGCCGACCACGCCGAGTACCGCACGCTGACCCCCGCCGACCTGCCGGACGTGACGGTCCTGGTCGACGGGCGCCGCACGACCGACCCGGAGGCCTGGAAGGGCGTCCGCCGGGTGGTCATCGGCGGCTGACCCACATCTGGGCGTCATACGATGCGGCTCCGGTCATTGACCGGGGCCGCATCCGTTTGTGCCGTACCGCCGTTCTTGCCGTTCGCCGAGGGAGGGAGGCAGGCCCGTGTCCGACGCCCGCTCCGCGATCGCCTCGATCCGCCGCAGGGGTGCCCTGCCGCTGCTGGTCTGCCTGCTGTACGCCGTGTTCCAGCTCGGCGCCGGCCCGCAGTGGACGCTCTTCCCCGACTCCTACCGGTACGCACGGGCCGCCGAGCAGTACCTCGGGGCCTCCCGGCAGGAGGCACACCGCGAGGCTCTGGCCGCCTTCTGCACCAGTCGGGCCGCACACCGGGCGCACGACGAGAAGCTCCAGCCGGAGGAGAAGCGCGGCGAGCGGGCAATCAGGTCGACCGAGGAGCGCGCCTGCCTCGACCGGTGGGCGGACGCCCCCGACATCACCACCGGTGACCCGCGTTACCAGGCGATCTTCTCCTCCCGCCCCGGCTATCCGCTGCTCGCGGCGCCGTTCGTCGGCGCCTTCGGCGTACTGCGCGGCATGCGGCTGCTCGGACTGGTCACGGCCGCGGCGGCGTCGCTGATGGTGTACGGACTCCTGCGCGGCGCGGGGCTGGCCCGGCGGGCCGCCCTCACCGGCCAGCTGGCCTTCCTGGCCACCCCGCTCGGCTGGTGGAGCGCCCAGGCACTGGGGGAGGGGCTCTTCACCGTGTGCGTGCTCGGCATCCTGTGGGGCGGTCTGCTGCTGTTCCGCCGGCGTTCCGTGCCGGGTGCGGTGGCGTTGACGGCCCTCTCCTACGGCGCGGCGGTGCTCACCCGCTACTCGTCCGTTCTGGTCCTCGCCGCCCTGCTGGCCGCGGTCGGCGCGGGCGCGTTCTGCTTCTCCCGGGACCGGCGTCTGCGCCACGCGGGCACCGTGGCGCTGGTGGGTGTGTCGACGGCCGCCGCGGCCGCCGTCGTGGCGGCGATGCGCGTGTGGGACCTGCCGTCCTCGCAGGTCACCCTGCAGGACACCTTCACGCACCACTTCACCACGCCGGACGTCGCCCACCCGTGGTCGGCGCTGCTCCAGCTGGCGACGCGGTTCTGGCGGGACTGGGCCGCGCAGCAGATCGCCGCTCCCGGCTTCCTCCTGCTCACCGCGCTGGCGGTCTGGGCCCTGGCCCGCTACGGCGAGGGACTCGGCGGGCTCGCCCTGGCGACCGGCGTCGGCGGCGTCCTGCTGGTCAGCGCCCATCCGCTGGTACAGGAGGCCGACCGGCTCGCCGTCCTGATGTGGATGCCCGTCGTACTGGGCCTGCCGTTGGCCGTCGACCGGCACCTAGCAGTACGCCCGCTGCCGCCGAGGACACCGGGGGAACCCGGCGAGGACCCGGACCGGCCCCCGCGGCAGCGTGTGGCCCGAGCCCCGGTGACGGCGACCGAGGCGAAAGCGGACTCCAGCGGCTGACGGCCGCCGCCGGCCCTCGCCCGGCCGCCGTCCCGTCGGTCAGCCTGCGTGCTCGGTGAGCACGCCGTCCTTCTCCTGGTACAGCGCGCCGGTCTGCGGGCACTCCCAGACGCCGTCCTCACCGGCCCGCTCGACGAGTCGGACGCCGGCGTGGCCGACCCAGCCGGCCTGGCGCGCCGGTACGCCCATGACCAGGGCGAAGTCCGGGACGTCCCGGGTGACGACCGAGCCCGCAGCGATCATCGACCAGCGGCCGATGGTGATCGGTGCGACGCACACGGAACGCGCGCCGATCGAGGCGCCGTCGGCGATCCGTACGCCGACGGCCTCCCAGTCGCCGCCCCGCTTCTGCTTGCCCGCGGGATCCACCGAGCGCGGGTTGTGGTCGTTGGTCAGGACCACGGCGGGGCCGATGAACACACCGTCGCCGAGTTCGGCGGGCTCGTACACGAGCGCGTAGTTCTGGAGCTTGCAGTTGTCGCCCATGCGCACGCCGGATCCGACGTAGGCGCCACGGCCGATCACACAGCCCTCGCCGAGGCGCGCGCCGTCACGGATCTGGGCGAGGTCCCAGACGCTGCTCCCGTCGCCGATCTCGGCGCTCTCGTCGACCTGGGCGCTGGGCTGGACCCTGTAGTTCACTTTTCTGCCTCCGCTGTGTGGCTCCGCCCGGTGAGCATAAGGCTGCGGTGCTCGGGGCAGCGCACCCGAGGCCCGGTTTGACCCCTCAAGCCGGGCCCCGTAACCTTGACCGTCGGCGTGTCGAGTGGCGCGCCACATCCTCGTAAACCTTTCTTCCTCCCGAGTGCCTCGGTGGTCGGGAGAGGCTGTCCGTGCAGGTTCCCGGACAGCTGGACTGCGAGGGTGCCGTTCCCGAGCGAGAGAGTGAGATCCGCGTGTACGCCATCGTGCGCAGCGGTGGTCGCCAGCACAAGGTTGCTGTCGGCGACATCGTTGAGGTTGACAAGATTTCCACTGCCAAGGTTGGCGACACGGTCGAGCTCTCGACCCTGCTCGTTGTCGACGGCGAAGCTGTGACCAGCGACCCGTGGGTGCTGGCCGGTATCAAGGTCCAGGCCGAGGTCGTGGACCACCACAAGGGCCAGAAGATCGACATTCTGCGCTACAAGAACAAGACCGGCTACCGTCGCCGTCAGGGCCACCGCCAGCAGTACACGGCGATCAAGGTCACGGCGATCCCCGCGGCTGCGAAGTAAGGGACTGAGGAGAAATGGCACACAAGAAGGGCGCATCGTCCACCCGGAACGGTCGCGACTCCAATGCCCAGCGGCTCGGCGTGAAGCGCTTCGGCGGTCAGGTCGTCAACGCTGGTGAGATCCTGGTCCGTCAGCGCGGCACCCACTTCCACCCGGGCGCGGGCGTCGGCCGTGGCGGCGACGACACGCTGTTCGCCCTGGAGGCCGGTGCGGTGCAGTTCGGCACCCACCGTGGCCGCAAGGTCGTGAACATCGTTTCGGTCGGCTGACCGAACGCTTCACCTCGCGAGGCGGACCTCACTTCCCAGTCGGGAAGGCGGGTCCGCCTTTCGCGTGTTGTTAATGGAAGCAGCACTCAGGCAACACCCCTGTACGTCTTTGGAGGCACCGAACCATGACCACCTTCGTGGACCGCGTCGAACTGCATGTCGCCGCGGGTAACGGAGGCCACGGCTGTGCCTCCGTCCACCGTGAGAAGTTCAAGCCGCTCGGCGGACCCGACGGCGGCAACGGCGGTCGCGGCGGCGACGTGATCCTGACCGTCGACCAGTCGATCACCACGCTGCTGGACTACCACCACTCCCCGCACCGCAAGGCCACCAACGGCAAGCCCGGCGAAGGCGGCAACCGCTCCGGCAAGGACGGCCAGGACCTGGTCCTGCCGGTGCCGGACGGCACGGTCGTGCTGGACAAGGCGGGCAACGTGCTCGCCGACCTGGTCGGGCACGGCACGTCGTACATCGCCGCGCAGGGCGGCCGGGGCGGTCTGGGCAACGCGGCGCTGGCCTCCGCCCGCCGCAAGGCCCCCGGCTTCGCGCTGCTGGGCGAGCCCGGTGACCTCCAGGACGTCGTCCTGGAGCTGAAGACCGTCGCCGACGTGGCTCTGGTGGGCTACCCGAGCGCGGGCAAGTCGTCGTTGATCTCCGTGCTGAGCGCGGCCAAGCCGAAGATCGCCGACTACCCCTTCACCACCCTCGTCCCCAACCTGGGTGTGGTGACGGCCGGCTCGACCGTCTACACCATCGCCGACGTGCCCGGCCTGATCCCGGGTGCCAGCCAGGGCAAGGGCCTCGGCCTCGAGTTCCTGCGGCACGTGGAACGGTGCAGCGTGCTGGTGCACGTGCTGGACACCGCCACCCTGGAGTCCGACCGCGACCCGCTCTCCGACCTCGACACCATCGAGGAGGAGCTGCGGCAGTACGGCGGCCTCGACAAGCGGCCCCGGATCGTCGTCCTGAACAAGGTCGACGTGCCGGACGGCAAGGACCTCGCCGAGCTGGTCCGCCCCGACCTGGAAGCGCGTGGCTACCGTGTCTTCGAGGTTTCGGCGGTGGCGCACATCGGGCTGCGTGAGCTGTCGTTCGCACTCGGTGACCTGGTCGGCAGCGCGCGCGCGGCGAAGCCGAAGGAGGAGGCGACGCGGATCGTCATCCGGCCCAAGGCCGTGGACGACGCGGGCTTCACCGTGACCCGTGAGGAGGTCGACGGCGAGCTGCTGTTCCGGGTGCGCGGCGAGAAGCCGGAGCGCTGGGTCCGCCAGACCGACTTCAACAACGACGAGGCCGTCGGCTACCTCGCCGACCGGCTCAACCGTCTCGGTGTCGAGGAGCGGCTGATGAAGGCGGGCGCCCGCACGGGCGACGGCGTCGCCATCGGCCCCGAGGAGAACGCGGTCGTCTTCGACTGGGAGCCGACGGTCATGGCCGGCGCGGAGATGCTCGGCCGGCGTGGCGAGGACCACCGGCTGGAGGAGCAGCGCCCCGCGGCCCAGCGCCGCCGCGACCGCCAGGCGGAGCGCGACGACGCACAGCGCGAGTACGACACCTTCGATCCGTTCGAGTAACCCGCACACGAGCGACCCGCACGCAATCCACACGGGCGGCCCGGTGACAGCGTCCCCCCTTCGGGGGCGGCACTGTCACCGGGCCGCCTCGTTGCTTTCGGTCCCGGTCCGGTCCCGGCCATTGCCACGGAATTCCAATATCGGGATTCCGTGGCAATTTCCGATCTCTCCCCGCCGGGCGTTATTTCCGGCCCCCGGATCTTGGATCTGATGCCGCCGGGGCGCACGGTGCACGCGTTGTCGCCGGGCGAACACACCCGGACACCGGGGGAGTGGACTTACTCACAGCAATTTCATCGGTTTCTTATGGACATGTGGCATCACCAGGAGCGCAAGGTGAATGGGAGGTTGCGCGTACATATGCGATGAAGGGCGCCCGCCTTGCATCGCGGTAACCGGAAGTGGGACCATTTCCGGGTTCCCTGACGTCCCGAGGTAGGTCCACCTGTGTCCCAGCACATAGCCAAGCCCCGAACCACCGCAGTGATCCTGGCCGGTGGCACCGGCCAGCGGGTGGGTCTGTCGATCCCGAAGCAGCTGCTGAAGATCGCCGGCAAGGCAGTCATCGAGCACACCCTGACCACCTTCGAGAACGCCGACTCGATCGACGACATCATCGTGCTGATGGCCGAGGGCTATGTGCCGGACGTCGAGAAGATCGTGGCCAAGGCCGGTCTCCGCAAGGTCAAGAAGATCATCGAGGGCGGTTCCACCCGGAACGAGACCACCGAGCGCGCGATCAGCGCCATCGGCGAGGGCCTGGCCGAGGGGGAGGACGTGAACGTCCTCTTCCACGACGCCGTGCGCCCCCTGCTGTCGCAGCGCGTCATCGACGACTGTGTGACGGCGCTCGAGCGCTACCAGGCCGTCGACGTGGCCATCCCGTCCGCCGACACCATCATCGTCACGCGCACGCACGGTGAGGACGGCGAGTTCATCACCGAGATCCCGGACCGCTCCCGGCTGCGCCGCGGCCAGACCCCGCAGGCCTTCAAGCTGTCCACGATCCGCCGCGCCTACGAGGTCGCCGCCGGTGACCCCAACTTCCAGGCCACGGACGACTGTTCCGTCGTGCTCAAGTACCTGCCCGACGTGCCGATCCACGTCGTCGCGGGCGACGAGTACAACATGAAGGTGACCCAGCCGGTCGACGTGTTCATCGCCGACAAGCTCTTCCAGCTCGGCTCCACGGCCGCCCCCGACCAGAAGGGCGAGGAGGCCTACCGCGAGCTGCTGACCGGCAGGACGGTCGTGATCTTCGGCGGCTCCTACGGCATCGGCAAGGACATCGCCGAGCTCGCCGAGTCCTACGGCGCCTCCGTCTACGCGCTGGGCCGCTCCACCACCGGCACCCATGTGGAGAACCCGGAGGAGGTCGACGACGCGCTGTCCAAGGCGTACGCGGAGACCGGCCGGATCGACTACGTCGTGAACACCGCCGGCGTGCTGCGCATCGGCAAGCTCGCCGAGACCGACAACGCCACCATCGAGGAGGCGCTGAAGGTCAACTACCTGGCCCCGGTGCAGATCGCCCGCTCCTCCTACAAGTACCTGGCCGAGACCAAGGGGCAGTTGCTGCTCTACACCTCCAGCAGCTACACCCGTGGCCGTGCCGAGTACAGCCTCTACTCCTCCACCAAGGCCGCCATGGTGAACCTCACCCAGGCGCTGTCCGACGAGTGGGCGGGCGACGGCATCCGGGTCAACTGCGTCAACCCGGAGCGGACCGCCACTCCGATGCGCACCAAGGCCTTCGGCCAGGAGCCCCAGGGCAGCCTGCTGTCCTCGGAGGCCGTCGCCCGTACCTCGCTCGACGTGCTGCTTTCCGAGCTGACCGGCCATGTCATCGACGTCCGCCAGCAGGACCCGACGGCCGCCGCGGGCAAGGCTTCCGGGTTCGAGCAGGCGCTCGCCGGCGTCCTTGACCGGCAGGACGACGTGTCATAATCAACATCAATTAGGCGGCCGATATTCGGGCCTCTGTGGTCACGCGTTCGCGGGGTATTCACAGGGGCCTGAATCCGTAGACTCACAGATCTCACATATTTCACAGATCATCCGCAATACGTACGCAAGGTCCATCCGGCCTTTTTTCAGCAAAAGGTTCTTTGTGATATCTACCGCTATTCGTGTCGCCCGGGTGGGCAGCGCGGCCGAGCTGGCCGCAGCGGCCCTCTTGCTGCTGGGCTACCCCGGCCTCATGCTGGCGGCGCTCGTGCCGAGCGTCTACGCCTTCGCGGCCGCGGCCGCCGTGACGTACCTCGCGGACCGCTATCTGCACCGCAAGGGGAGCTACCTGCTCAACCGCCTCGGCAAGGTGCGGGCCGGTCTGCCGATCCGCTTCCTGATCCGGCAGCTCCTGCTGATCCTGCTGATCGCGCGGACACCCCTGTCGGATGACCTGATCTTCTACGGTGCGATCGCCTGCTTCATCGGCTTCTACGGCCTCCAGGCCCCGCACGGCGCGCTGACCACCCTGATCCGCAACCGCCGCCGGATGCCGGTCATCACCCGCAACGTCGACCTGAAGTCCCGTATCCGCATCCCGGACGCCCCGCCCCGGCGCCTGATGCACCGCTCCACGGAGAAGATGCTCCACCTCGACCTCGCGGCCGTCACCGGCCTGCTGGTCTCGGCGGCCGTGGACTCGTACGTTCCCGGCTTCATCGGCATCGGCGTCACCGTCGTACTGGGCCTGCTGTACGTGATCGCGCTCACGCCGTACGTCCGCGGCGGCCAGACCCCGCCGAAGGCCGCCCAGGTGCTGGCCGCGGTGGACGAGTGGCTGGGCGAGTACATGCCGGAGACGGTGCTCTACTTCTCCGGCTCCAAGGACTCCGCCTACCAGGTCAACATGTGGCTGGAGACGATGGAGCAGCTGGAGACCCGGCCGCTGATCATCCTCCGCGACCGCATCGTGCTGTCCAACCTGGCCCCCACCACCGTTCCCGTCATCTGCGTGGCCGGCGGCGTGCACCTGATGAACCTGGACCTGTCCAACGTGCGCGTGGCGCTGTACCCCGCGAACGTCGGCAAGAACATCCACCTGCTGCGCGTCCCGACCATGAAGCACGTCTTCATCGGCCACGGCGACAGCGACAAGCTGGCCAGCGTCAACCCGTTCAGCAAGGTGTACGACGAGGTGTGGACCGCGGGCCGCGCGGGCCGCGACCGCTACGCCATCGCCGACGTAGGCGTCCGCGACGACGACATCGTGGAGGTCGGCCGCCCGCAGCTGGCGCCGATCAAGACCTGGCAGGGCCCGGCCGAGGACCGCATCCCGACCGTGCTGTACGCGCCGACCTGGGAAGGCTGGGACGGCAACCCCGGCAACACCTCGCTCGTGCTCGCCGGCGAGAACATCGTGAAGCAGCTGGTCGCGGCCGACCCGCCGGTCCGTGTCCTGTACAAGCCGCACCCCTTCACCGGCACCGTCAACCCCAAGGCCCGCGCCGCGCACCGGCGCGTCGCGGCCCTGGTCGAGAAGGCCGCCGCCCAGCGCGCCGCCGACCCCCGCTTCACCGCCGACGCGGCCGGGCAGGCACGGGCCAAGTCCGAGCTGGCCCGGATCGAGGCCCGGCTCGCCGAGCTGTCCGGCGCCGGCGCGGAGAAGGGCGACGAGGCCGAGACCTCCCGTGACGCCCTGGTCGATATGCGGGCGCACGAGGAGATCGCCCGGCTGCGCGCCGAGTGGAACGCCACCTACTGGAGTTCGTTCCCGACCCACCAGCACCGTGTCATCGAGGGCGCCCAGCCGCGGCTGTACGACTGCTTCAACGTCGCCGACGCGATGGTCTCCGACATCTCCAGCGTGGTGTCCGACTTCATCGCCAGCGGCAAGCCCTACGCCGTCACGGACTCCGCCCGCGTCGGTGTGGACGAGTTCAGGCGGCAGAACACGGCCGTGCGCGCCGCCGTGATCCTCTCCAACGAGGCGAGCGAACTGGGTCCGCTGCTGGACGCGGTCCGCGACCCCTCCGCGGACCCGCTGGCCGGGGACCGCGCCGAGCTCAAGCGGTATCTGCTGGGCCCGGACGAGCCGAAGTCGATCGAGCAGTTCAACGCCGCGTTGGCGAACCTCGCGATCAAGTCCGAGGCCCGCAACCAGGGCCAGCTGATCCGCGCCGCCGCCGCCGCTGCCGCGGCGGAGGACGGCGAGCTGGCCGACCTGCTGCCCGGTCAGCGGCTGTCGTCCACCGGCGACACGGACGGCGTGACCACCGGCTGACCACCCGCCCGACAGCGGCACAGGGCCCGGCCCCCGAGGAGCGATCCCGGGGGCCGGGCCCTTCCGCATGCCGCGCACCGTCCTGCCTCCGGCCCTTCTCGTGCCGTCGCTGAGCAGCTCCCACCGGTCACCCGTACTTTCGGGTGCCGTGGGGCAACCCTTTTGCCGGGGTGGCCGTCTTCCAGGTGTCTGTTCGAAGTACTACGGGGTGACTTCCGCCGACAAGGGGGATCTGTGAAAGGCGTGACGCAGCCTGATGTGACTGTGGTCATCGGGGCGTACGAGGCGATGCCCTACCTGGTCGAGTGCCTGGCGTCCGTCGAGGCGCAGACCGTCGACCCGGCCCGGCTGGAGGTCATCGCGGTCGACGACGGCTCCACGGACGGCACCGGCGATTACCTGGAGGAGTTCGCGGCCCGCGCCCCCATGCAGGTCACCGTGATCCGGCAGAAGAACTCCGGCGGACCCAGCGGCCCTCGCAACACCGGCCTCGCCAGGGCGGCAGGGCGGTACGTGTTCTTCCTCGACGCGGACGACCGGCTGGGCCCCGAGGCGCTGGAGCGCATGGTCGCCATGGCCGACACGAACGGCACCGACGTGGTCCTCGGCCGGGTGGAGGGCGTCAACCGCACCGCGCCCAGGTCCATGTGGGGCAGGACGCTGGACCGTACCGACGTCTTCTCCTCCAAGATCAAGTTCACCCTGAGCGCCCAGAAGCTGTTCCGGCGCGAGCTGCTCGACCGGCACGGCATGCGTTTCGACGAGTCCCTGTGGACCGGCGAGGACGCGCTGTTCACCATGGAGGCGTATCTGCGGGCCGACGGCGTCTCCGTGGTCGCCGACTACACCTGCTACTACCTGGTGGGCCGCACCGACGGCAAGCACGTCACCAAGAGCGGCGGCCACACGCTCCGCTTCGACTCCGCGCGGGCCCTGATGAACCTGATCGCCGAGATGGTCCCCGCTGGCCCCCGGCGCGACACGCTCATGGTCAGGCCCTTCCTGATCACCCTGCTGCCGCAGTTCGGTCCCAGGTACCTCACCGACAGCGAGGAGGTCAGGCGGCAGAAGTTCGAGCTGGCCAAGCCGCTGATGGACGCCCACTGGACCCCTGGGGTCGCCCGTCTGCTCCGTGTCCACGAGCGGCTGCGGCTGCACCTGGTCGCCATGGAGCGCCCCGAGCTGCTCAAGGACGTCATCGAGTTCGTCAAGGCGAAGAAGCAGGCCGAGGCGGTCCTGGAGAAGCGCGGCACCCGCCTCTACCTGCGCTACCCGCACTTCCGCTCCCGCTCCGCCGGCGTCCCCGACCGCCTCTACCTCGCCGAGGAGCGCGAGGCCCGCGACGTCGAGGGCTACCGGCGGGATGCCGCCAACACCTTCCTGCGCCGCGCACTGCGCAAGATCCGCAGATCCCTGCCGAGGAAGGGCTTCGTGGCCGCGGCGTGACCGGGGCACCGGAGGCGGCGGAGGGTGTCCGGCACCCGGACCGGTGCGCGGTACCCGGTCCCGTTCGCGTAGATTGCCGGACAGGGCAGCGGACGTTCACGAGGGGACAGCGAGCAAGGTGGCAAGCGCAAGGCAGGCCGTGAACGAGGCCCGCAGAATCGTCGTCAAGGTCGGCTCCTCGTCGCTGACCACCGCGTCGGGCGGCCTCGACGCCGACCGCGTGGACGCGCTGGTGGACGTGCTCGCCAAGAGCCGCAGCGGAGGGGAGAAGGAGATCGTCCTGGTCTCCTCCGGCGCCATCGCCGCGGGCCTCGCCCCGCTCGGCCTGCGCCGCCGGCCCAAGGACCTCGCCCGCCAGCAGGCGGCCGCCAGCGTCGGCCAGGGCCTGCTCGTCGCCCGCTACACCGCCTCCTTCGCCCGCTACGGCGTCCGGGTCGGCCAGGTGCTGCTCACCTCCGACGACATGAGCCGCCGCGCCCACCACCGCAACGCCTCCCGCACCCTCGACAAGCTGCTCGCGATGGGCGCGCTCCCGGTCGTCAACGAGAACGACACCGTCGCCACCGACGAGATCCGGTTCGGCGACAACGACCGCCTCGCCGCCCTCGTCGCCCATCTCGTCCACGCCGACCTGCTGGTACTCCTGTCCGACGTCGACGGCGTCTACGACGGCGACCCCAGCAGGCCGGGCACCTCGCGGATAGCGGAGGTGCGCGGCCCGGACGACCTCGCGCACGTCGACATCGGCAGCGCCGGCAAGGCGGGCGTCGGCACCGGCGGCATGGTCACCAAGGTCGAGGCCGCCCGGATCGCCGCGGCCGCGGGCATCCCCGTGGTCCTCACCAGCACCGTCCACGCCGCCGACGCCCTCGTCGGCGGCGACACCGGCACCTACTTCCACCCCGCCGACCGCCGCTCCGCCGACCGGCTGCTGTGGCTCCAGCACGCCTCCACCCCGCAGGGCTCGCTGACCCTGGACGACGGCGCGGTCCGCGCGGTCGTCGGGGACCGCAAGTCGCTGCTGCCCGCCGGGATCGCCGCCGTCGAGGGCGAGTTCACCGCCGGTGACCCGGTGGAGCTGCGAGACACCGCCGGGCGCGCGGTCGCCCGCGGACTCGTCAACTTCGACGCCAAGGAGATCCCCCAGCTGATCGGGCGTTCGACCAGGGAACTGGCGCGGGAGCTCGGTCCCGCCTACGAACGCGAGGTCGTGCACAGGGACGACCTGGTGATCCTGCATCCATGAGTACGCGTAAACGACCGAGCGACCACGGCCCCCGGTGGGGGACGTTCCGTAAAACCGCCCCGCGGAGCCGTGGGGCCTGCTCAACTCTTCTCAGGAGCACGTTCCCGAGCGCTGCGTGAAGGAGGCCGTCGTGAGACGAGTGCGCCCTGGGGCGGCCGCGTCCCGTGGTGCTCTGACGAGCGTCGCGGCCGGGGACACCTACGAGGAACCCAGGGACCTGCCGCGGCTGTGGCATGTCACCCTCAGCGTCTCCGGGCAGGAGGTCCCCCTGAAGGACCTGCGGCGGGCCCTGGAGCAGCTCGCCCACGACCACCCCTTCCTGCTGACCAGCCGGTACGCGGGCACCCACGCCGAGATCCGCTACTGGGAAGAGGCCCGCGACCTGCACGACGCCGCCGCCGTGGCGCTGCGTCTGTGGGGCGAGCACCGCCAGACCGCGGGACTGCCCGCCTGGGAGATCGTCGGCCTGGAGGTCATCGACCGGGAGACCTACCACCAGCGCGTCGCCGAGGGCTACGGCCCGCCGCCCGCGACCCCGGTGGGGGTTCATCCCTTTTGACCCCGTCCCGACCTCGTCTCGCGGTGTGGGACGACGGCCGGACGGCTCCGGTGCGCGCACTACCCTTCAAGCATGACCACGCTCTCGCCGTACGACGCCATGTCCCCGGTCACCCAGGCCGCCTACCGCGCCAAGGCCGCCGCCGCCGACCTCGCGCCGCTGCCGCGGTCCGTGAAGGACGACGCGCTGCTGGCCATCGCGGACGCCCTGGAGGTCCGTACGAGCGAGATCGTCGAGGCCAACGCCAAGGACATCGTCAAGGCCCGTGAGGCCGGTACCAGCGAGTCCGTCGTGGACCGGCTCACGCTCACCCCCGAGCGGGTCCGCGCCATCGCCGCCGACGTCCGCGACGTGGCGAAGCTGCCCGACCCCGTCGGCGAGGTGGTCCGCGGCTCCACGCTGCCCAACGGCATCGATCTGCGCCAGGTCCGCGTCCCGCTCGGCGTCGTCGGCATCATCTACGAGGCGCGCCCCAACGTGACCGTGGACGCCGCCGCCCTCTGCCTGAAGTCCGGGAACGCGGTGCTGCTGCGCGGCTCGGCCTCCGCCTACGAGTCGAACACCGCCCTCGTTCGGGTCATCCGCGACGCCGTTGGCGGCGCCGGGCTGCCCGCCGACGCCGTGCAGCTCGTGCCGGGGGAGAGCCGTGAGTCGGTGCGCGAGCTGATGCGCGCCCGCGGTCTGGTCGACGTACTGATCCCGCGCGGCGGCGCCTCGCTCATCCAGACCGTGGTCTCCGAGTCCACCGTCCCGGTCATCGAGACCGGCACCGGCAACTGCCACGTCTACGTCGACGCCCGGGCCGACATCGACATGGCCGTCGAGATCCTGGTCAACTCCAAGGCACACCGGGTCAGCGTCTGCAACGCGGCCGAGACCCTCCTGGTCCACCAGGACATCGCCGCCGAGTTCCTGCCGCGTGCCCTGGACGCGCTCGCCGAGGCCGGGGTGACCGTGCACGCCGACCCGCGCGTGCTGGCGTACGCGAAGGACTCCCGGGCGACCGTGGTCGAGGCGACGCCGGAGGACTGGGACACCGAGTACCTGTCGTACGACATCGCCGCCGCGGTGGTGGACTCGCTGGACAAGGCCGTCGAGCACATCCGGCTGTGGAGCTCCGGGCACACCGAGGCGATCGTCACGACATCCCAGCAGGCCGCCCGCCGCTTCACCCAGCTGGTGGACTCCACCACCGTCGCGGTGAACGCCTCCACCCGCTTCACCGACGGCGGCCAGTTCGGGTTCGGCGCCGAGATCGGCATCTCCACCCAGAAGCTGCACGCCCGCGGGCCGATGGGCCTGCCGGAGCTGACCAGCACGAAGTACATCGTGACCGGCGACGGGCACATCCGCCGCTGACCGCGAGCCCCGGGCGGGGGCGCGCGGGGTATCTCATCAGGTGGATGAATTTCCATACCGTCTGCCCAAATTGACCCCCCAGGTCTACTCTGGATCCGTGCCGGAGGACGTGGGGGGCACGCCGTTCCCGGACGGCTGGGAGCCCGACGACGACCACGACCGCGGGGTGTCGGACGAAGAGTTCGCCTCCGTGGTCTTCGACGAGGCCTTCGTACGGGCGGCCGTGGTGCACGAGCCCACCGCCGTCGAACGCCTCCTTGCCGCCGCCCGGGCGAGAGCCGAGGCCTCCGAGGCCGAGGCCCGCCGGGCCCGCGCGGGCAGCGAGGCCTTCGACGACGGTTACGGCCCCGACAGCCATGCGTTCGGCCCGGACCGGGACCTCGAAGACCTGGAGTACGACTCCGAGGCCCACGAGCGCGACGGCACCTCGAGGATGTACGGCGGGCAGGCCCGCTGGCACCGCCCGGTCGCCTGGCTGCTCGCCCTGGTGATGGGCGTCGGCATGGTCGCGCTGGCCTTCGCGGCCGTCTACCGCGGCGGCTCCTCGGGCAGCCAGGACCAGGCCCCGCCGCCCGCCTCGACCGGCCTGGAACAGGGCGACGCGGTGGCTTCCCCCGTCCCCGCCGGGTCCGCCCGGCCGACCGCCCAGGCGACCCCGCGCTCCCCCTGAACGTCCTGTCGCCGTTTGTGGTGAGAACCTGTCAGAACTTGTGGAGTAGCAGGGCGTTTACCCGAGGCTCCCGAGACCTACCCTGAAGGTATGGGCGGGCCTGGAGACCCACCGGAGGGGACACCCGAGGGCGCCCCCGTGGGTGGTGAGGACGAATACCGATCCGTCGTCTTCGACGAGTCGTTCGTCCGTGCTGCCCGGCTGAAGGAGTACTCCGCGCGCGAGCGCATGGCCGACCACGCGCCCGCCGTACGCCGCCGCCCCGTCCTGCACCGCGGACTGTCCCGGCAGGCACTGGTCCTCGTCCTGCTGCTCGCCGTCGCCTTCGGCACCGCCGTCTACATGGGCCTGCGTCACCCGTACGGCTCAGCGCAGCTCCAGCAGGCCGCCATACCGCTGCGGATGACCGTCGTACCCCTCGCCCCGCAGGGCAAGGTGCCCGGTGCGGCCGACGCCGAGTACCTCTACGAGCACAGTCCCGCCGCCCAGTTCGCCGTGGGAGCGGAGGGTGTCCCGCTGCCCGCCGCCCGGCGCACCGCCCACTTCGCGGACAGTGACGTCGTGGCCGCTCTGAGCACCGCGAAGGACTACATCGTCCGCTCCGCGCTCTACCCCGAGGTGCTCGACAGCAGCCAGGTCCGGCCCGTCCGCGCCCTGCTCGACCCCGGTCAGATCGAGCAGTTCGACCAGAGTTTCGAACACCCTGCCGCGGACGGGCGGCACGCGCCCACCGGCTGGCTGGTCCGCTTCGACCCCGCCCGGGTCCGGCTGGCCGACGACAGGATCCGTGTCCAGGGCACGCTGCGGGTCGCCGAGACCGACTCCTCGACCCTTGAGATCACCGCGGAGCACACCGTGGTGTACGCGCTCCGGCCGGCCGCCGGCGATGACACCGCCCAGGCGTCCCTGTTCACCGTCCGCCGCGCGCTGACCTTCCGCTTCGGCCACGACGACCTGCGCACCCACCAGGTACGGCTGGTCTCCTCCAGCACCCAGGCCGGCCCGCTCGGCTGCGCCGGGGACACCGCGAACCACCTGCGCCCCCTGCTCGCGGGCCAGACGGCCGAGCCGGGCGGACCGCCCGCCACCGACCCCTACGCCCCGGGCGATGTCGCGGCGCTCTGCGGCACCCTGGCGACGGGCGCGCAGCCGCAGGTCACGGCCCCGGCCGGGTGAGCACCACGCCCAGCAGGGACGCCTCGGGCACATAGCCGAAGTGGCGGGAGTCCTGGGTCCGGGCGGCGTCGCCCCGTACGACCAGGGACCCGGCCGGCACCAGCCCGCCCTCCGGAGCGTCGACCACCTCGCGCACCTCGGGCGGCACGGGGTCGCCCGGCAGCGCGGAGACCCGCTTGACCAGCCAGTCCAGCCGGGCCTCCGCGTCGCCGTAGTCGAAGGGGTTGCGGAACACCACGGCGTCGCCGCGCCGCACGCTCCGGGTACGGCGGACCAGCAGCCGGTCGCCGTCCGCGAAGGCCGGGGCCATGCTCCACCCGGTGACCCTGATGAGCGCGAAGCGGGAACGCAGTGCGCGGGCGGAGAGGAGCAGCGCTCCCGCACCCACCGCACCCACCGCGATCGCCGTGCTCTTCCGTCCCGCTCCTGTCATGGGCGACCGTTCCTCTCTTCTCTTCCGGTCTTCTCTTCCGGACGTCATCCGGCCGCTTCCGCCGACTCGGCCGTGATGGACCCCGACCCGTTGTCGCCGAGGCTGTCCGCACGGTCCGTGTAGCCCGCCGCCTGGAGGCCGAACAGCCGGGCGTAGTGCCCGTCCAGGCTCATCAGCTCGGCGTGCGAGCCGCGCTCCGCGATCTGCCCGTCCACCAGCACGGCGATGGCGTCCGCCTCGCGGAGCGCGCCGAGCCGGTGCGAGACCAGCAGCGCGGTCCGCCCCCGGCGGTGCCGGCCGAGGGTGCGGTGCACCTCGTGCTCGGCCTCCGGGTCCAGGCCCGAGCTGGGCTCGTCCAGGATGAGCAGATCGGCGTCGCCGCGCATCAACGAGCGGGCCAGCGCGACCCGCTGCCACTGGCCGCCGGAGAGGGTGACGCCGGGCGTGCCGTCGTCCTCGTCCAGATGGACCCGGCTGAGCTGGGTCTGGTATCCGTCGGGGAGTGCCCGCAGGGTCCCGTCGATACCGGCCTGTGCCGCGCCGGCCCGGATCCGGTCCAGGTCCTCGCGGTACGGCAGATCACCGATGCCGATGTTCTCGGCCGCCGTGAGGTCGTACGTCATGTAGTCCTGGAACGTGACTCCGATCCGGCGGCGCAACTCGGCCACGTCCATGGTCCGGATGTCCGCGCCGTCCCAGAGGATCGCGCCGCGCTCGGGGTCGTAGAACCGGCACAGCAGCTTGATGAGGGTGCTCTTGCCGGCCCCGTTGCGGCCCACCAGACCCAGGGCGGTGCCCGCGGGGACGGTCAGGTCCACCCCGCGCAGCACCCAGGGGCCGGACGGGTCGTAGCGGAACCAGACGTCCCGCAGCTCTATGTGTCCGGTGAGCGCCGGTGCGGGTGCGTCGCCGCCGGGCAGGTCGTCGGGCTCGTCGAGCAGATCGAGATAGTGGCCGAAGAGCCGGGCGCCCTCGGCGGCCATGCCGGCCTGCTGCACGATCCCGGTGAAGGCCCCCTGGACGCCCGCGGCGGCGGCGATGAACAGCGTCACGTCGCCGACCGTGAACCTGCCGTGGGCGGCGCCCACCACCACGACGACCATGCCGAGCCCGGCGACCACGGCGTTGAGCGCGGCGAAACCGGACTGCACCAGGGCACCGCGCCGGGCCACCGCGAGCTCGGCCTCGGTGGCGTCGCTCAACGCGCGGATCAGGCGGCCGTTGAAGAAGCCGCCGAGACCGAACAGCCGGATCTCCTTGGCGGCCCGGGGATCGGTCAGCAGCGAGCGGTAGAACAGGTGCCGGCGCAGCCGGGCCGAGCTCAGCTCCCAGACCACCACCTGGCGGCGGGCCAGCGACAGCCGGGCCAGCAACGCGGCGGCGCCGACGAGGAGGAGCAGGCCCACCATCGGCGGCCAGACGGCGAGCAGGGCTCCGGCGAAACCGCTGATCGCGGCCACCGACCGCACGGCTTCCTGGGTGAACATGGTGACGTTGTGCGGCGCGTCCTCCGAGGCCTGCTGAGCGAGCCGGAGCCGGTCGTGGAACGCGGGATCCTCGAACCGCCTCAGTCCACGGAACCGGTCGACCTTGGCGAACAGGGTGCGCTCGACCTCCACGACGAGCCGACGGCGGACCAACTCATCGAGATATGCCGCGAGTTGCAGCAGGAGCGCGGTGACCGCGGCCAGCGCGGCCGCCGCGATGCCGAGGGTGACCGCCTTGTGGGTGTCGGCCTGCGCGCCCCGGCCGAGCTCGTCGAAGAGCAGCTTGGTGAGCCAGGCGGCGGCGGCAGGCGCCACCCCGACCCCCACCGTCGTACCGAAGAGCAGCGAGGCCCCGGCGGGCGTGGCGCGGAACTGGAGGGCGATCGCCGTCCAGGCGGCGCGGGCCCGCAGCCGGTTCCCCGGCGGCGCAGCCGCCCCCGGGGAACCGGCCGGTGGGTCGGAAGGTGTCATCAGCAGGTGTTCGAGCGCTTGGTGCACACGCCGTTGCACCAGTAGCGGTACTGATGGCCGCCCTTGCAGTAGCAGAGCTGGTTGACCTCGGGCACGCAGGCCCCCGCCGACTGCTCGTTGAGCACGAGCCGCAGCAGACGGTCGCCCGCCTTGCCGATCATGCGCTTCATGTGTTCCCCCTGGTTACTGGATTGACAGGGTGGTACGGAACCGCTTCAGCACTTGCCGAACTTCACGCAAGGGCCGTAGCAGGTGATGATGTACTCGACGTGCTTCTTGCACATGCAGAAATCGCCCGCCTCGGGCACGCAGGCACCGGCCCGCTGCTCCTTGAGGAGTGCACCGAGGATCTTGTCGCCCGCCTTGCCGATCATGCGCTTCATGAGCACCTCCGGGTCACGTGATGCGATGGCGACGGTGGGGGTCGGGCGGGATCAGCAGTGGGTGGTGGTCTTCACACAGGGGCCGTTGCAGCTGAAGACGTACTTCACGTGGCCCGAGCACTTGCAGAACGTGCCGTGCTCGGGCACGCAGGCGCCGGCCCGGTCTTCCTTCAGCAGCACGCTCAGGAGCTTGTCGCCCATCTTGCCGATCGTGCGGGTCATGGTGAACCTCCGTTGTCGGTGCGCCGGACCGTGGGTGTGGTTCGGCCGGTGCTGAAGTTATGACGTGTTGTCAAAGAAGCGCAAGAGCAAAGAAGTTGAAGTTGATCTTCCGTATTCCTGTGGCAACTGAGGTGAAAAATAAGCCCTGTTGCTCCAGCGACTTCGGAGTTAGATTGCCTCCGGCCCGGTCGTTCCAAGGAGATGGGTTGCACATGGCATATGCCCTGCTGGGTGTCCGGCTCGTCGTCGGCATCGTGTTCGCGGCATCCGCATTCGGAAAGCTGCGCGGCGCCGAGGCCTTCCGCCGCTTCGAGGAGGCCGCCCGCGCCATGGGGGTGCCGGCCCGGCTGAACCGCCCCGTCGCGGTCGCCGTGATCCTCGGGGAGTGCGCCGCGGTGGTGCTCCTCGCCCTGGAGCCGGGCGGTGCGCCCGGATTCGTCCTGACGCTGCTCCTGCTCACCGCCTTCACCGCGGGGATCGTTCGTACGCTCCGCAGCGGAACCAAGGCGTCCTGCGCCTGCTTCGGCGCCACGACCGTGCCCATCGGCCGCCGTCACGTGGTCCGCAACGGTGTGCTGCTCGCCCTCGCCCTGTTCGGCCTGGCCGCCGCGCTGACGGGCACGGCGGCACCCGCCTCGACGCCGGGCGTACTGATCACGGCGTTCGGCGCGCTGACCGGCGCCCTGCTCGTCATCTTCACGGACGAGATCGGCACCCTCTTCGAGGACGACACCCCCCGAGCCCCGGGACGGGTCCGCAGTTCCTCCTCCCATCCCGCACGATGACACCGGAGTCACCCATGCCCTATCTGGTCACCGCCGTCGTCCTCCTCGCCGTGCTCTGCCTGCTGAACCTGCTGCTCACCTTCGGCGTCATCCGCAAGCTGCGCGCCCAGGCCGCCGAGAAGGCCGACAGGGTGGCCGACGGTCTGATCATCCCGGCCGGATCCACCGTGGCCGCCTTCTCCGCCGTCACCACGGACGGTGAGCGGATCAGCCGTGAGAGCCTCGGCGAGACCATGCTGGGCTTCTTCACGCCGGGCTGCCAGGCGTGCAAGGAGCGGCTGCCGCTCTTCGTGGACCAGGCCCGCACCATCACCCGTGAGACCGGCCGCAGCGTGCTCGCCGTCGTGCACGGCACCGAGGAGGAGACCCGCGAGCAGGTGGCCGCGCTGTCCGAGGTCGCCCATGTCGTGGTCGAGGCGGGCGACGGGCCGCTGGGCGAGGCCTTCGAGGTCACCGGATACCCGGTCTTCGGCCTGATCAGCGCGGACGGCACCCTCTCCGCCACCACCTTCGACCCGGCCCGCATCCCGGCGCCCGCGAAGGCGGCCGCCTGACCCGGCACGCGTCCCGACGCATGGCCGAACGCCCGGCGGGCCCTGCCCCGCCGGGCGTTCACACGCCCTGAGCCGTCCGGCGCCGCGCGGGAACCGTCAGTTCTTCCCCTCGGGCTTCTCGTCGTCCGGGTGGCTGTCGTGGGAGGCGTCCGGCGCGTCCGGGGCGTCCGCCGGGGTGTCCTTGGGGGTGTGGCCGGAGAAACCGGCGAAGCCGCGTCGGACCTTGCCGCCGAGGTCGCCCGCACCGCCCGCGAGATCGCTGACCAGCTTCATCAGCGGGTCCTTGGAACTCTTCACATGGCCCGCGTAGCTCGCCGCCGACTCGCGGAACGAGTCACCGACCGAGGTGTCCTTGTCCTCGCCGCGCCGCGGGTAGTGCCCGTCGATGATCCGCTGGTAGTCGCGGGTCTCGGACCACTTCTTCAGCTCGGCCGCCCGCACCGTGGTGAAGGGGTGGGTGCGGGGCAGCATGTTCAGGATCTTCAGCACCGAGTCGCGCAGGTCGCCACCCGCCTCGTACTCCTCGGCCTGGTCGAGGAACGCGTCCACGTTCATCTCGTGCAGGTGATTGCCGCCCGCGATCTTCATCAGCCCCCGCATCGAGGCCTGCAGATCCTGCCCGACGAGCAGCCCCGCCCGGTCGGCGGACAGCTCCGACTTGCGGAACCACTCCCGCAGCGCCGTCACGATCGCGGTGATCGCCAGGTTTCCCAGCGGGATCCAGGCGACCTTGAGCGCGAGGGACGTCAGGAACAGCAGGATCGTCCGGTACACCGAGTGGCCGGACAGTGCGTGCCCGACCTCGTGACCGACGACCGCCCGCATCTCCTCCTCGTCGAGAAGTTCCACGAGCCCCGTGGTGACGACGATGATCGGCTCGTCCAGGCCGATGCACATCGCGTTCGGCCGGGGATCCTGCGTCACGTACATCGGCGGGACCTTTTCCAGGTCCAGGATGTAACACGCGTCCCTCAGCATGTCGTTCAAATGGGCGAACTGCCGGTCGGAGACCCGCACCGAGTCGGACAGGAACAACAGCCGCAGACTGCGCTCCGGAAGCAGCCCGCTGAGCGCCTTGAAAACCGTGTCGAAACCGCTCAGCTTCCGCAGCGCCACCAGGGCGGAGCGGTCGGCCGGGTGCTCGTACGCGCGCGAGGAGATCTCCGGGAAGCGTCTGCGCCTCCTGCCCGGTACCCGCTCGCGGCCGCTCTTGTGCGCGTCGTCGGACATGTCATCCCCCATGTGCGTCCCGGTGCGTCCGTGTGTAGCCTGCGTCGTCCGATGTGCCCCCGGAGCAGGGCCCAGCCCGGGCGGCGCTACCGTGGACGGGCAGTACAGCCGAAGGAGTCCACGTGATGGAGCACCACCCCGCAGCCGCCTGGCTGACCGAGGCCGCGAGCGCCGCCCCACAGCACGGGCCGGGGAATCTGCTCCGGATCGTACTGGTCGTGATGTTCCTCGGCTGTGCGTTCACCGGCTGGTTCCTGTTGCGCGGGTACAAGCAGAAGGACGACTGAGCGGCCGGGATCGTTCCCGCCCCGTCCCCAACGGCGGAGTCGGCGAGAGGGGCGCGCGACCGCCCGCTTACGATGGGCCGACATCTTTATCCCGCCCACACCCGATAGGTCATGACGAAGATGAGCTTCCACAGCACCGCTGCCCAGTTGGTCACCCTCGCCGCCGAGGGCGAGGAGCACGGTGGCAACCACAACAGCCTCGACCCGCTCCTCACCGGCGGCGGCGCGTTCGTCATCCTGCTGCTCCTGCTGTGGATCACCACCCGCTTCAACCGCGACCGCTGAGCAGGGACGCACCCTCTCGGGCCGGTAGGGTCTGCACGCATGGGAGAGCAGGACATGCCTACCGGTCCGGCGGATGACGTGGTGGACGACATGGTGAAGGCCCCCGGGCACGGGCCGGGCGGAGGCCCGGCGCACACGGGCAAACGCCGTCTCGGCGTCATGGGCGGAACGTTCGACCCGATCCACCACGGTCACCTCGTGGCGGCCAGCGAGGTCGCCGCGCAGTACCACCTGGACGAGGTCGTGTTCGTCCCGACCGGCCAGCCCTGGCAGAAGAGCCATCGCGCGGTCTCCCCGGCCGAGGACCGCTACCTGATGACGGTCATCGCGACCGCCGAGAACCCGCAGTTCTCGGTGAGCCGCATCGACCTGGACCGGGGCGGCCCCACCTACACCGTGGACACCCTGCGGGACCTGCGTGAGCTCAACCCCGACACCGACCTCTTCTTCATCACCGGCGCCGACGCCCTCGCCCAGTTGCTGACCTGGCGCGACACCGCGGAGCTGTTCTCCCTGGCGCACTTCATCGGGGTCACCCGACCCGGACACCACCTGACCGACGCCGGTCTCCCGGAGGGCGGCGTCTCGCTGGTCGAGGTTCCCGCGCTGGCCATCTCCTCCACGGACTGCCGTGCGAGAGTCGCCAAGGGCGACCCCATCTGGTACATGGTGCCGGACGGAGTCGTGCGCTACATCGACAAGCGCGAGCTGTACCGCGGCGAGTGAGCCGAGAGGGGCACCGGTGAACGACCGATACGACGCGGGCTACGGCGGCGACCAGTACGAGCTGGTCGGCTACGACGAGTACGGGCAGCCCGTGTACCGCCAGATCCCGGCACAGCAGCCGCCGCAGCAGTCACCACAGCAGCCGTACGGCTCGTATCCCCAGCAGGGCTACGGCTACGACCCGTACGCCACCGGCTACGACACCGGGCAGCAGCAACCGGCGACGGCCCCCTACGACGACCCGTACGCCACCGGCGCCGACACCGGCGGCCGGGCGCCGTCGCACGGCGCGCACGAGTCGTACGACGCCCACGACCCCTACGGACAGCCGGCCCCGGCGGCCCGTCCGGCCCGCACCGCGGAGCAGACGGCCTACATCCCGCAGCAGTCCGGCCCGGCCGAGGACCAGGAGACGTACGCCCCGGAGCCCGCGGCGGAGGAACAGGACTACCGCACGGAGCAGTTCGCGTTCGTCGACGATCCCGACGGGGACTCCGAGGACGTCATCGACTGGCTGAACTTCACCGAGAACCGCACCGAGCGCCGTGAGGAGGCCCGCCGCAGGGCCCGCAGCCGTCTCGTGGCGCTCGTCGTCGTCCTGGCGCTGGCCGCGACCGGCGGCGTCGGCTACCTCTGGTACGCCGGAAAGCTGCCCGGGCTGTCGTCCTCCGGCGCCACGACCGGCGCCTCGGTCCCGGTCACCGCCCAGAAGCGGGACGTGATCGTCGTACACCTGCACAACACCGCGAAGGGCGGCACCTCGACGGCGCTGCTCGTCGACAACACCACCACCAAGCGGGGCACCACCGTCCTGCTGCCCAACTCCCTCGCCCTGACCGGCGACGACGGCACCACCACGACCCTCGCCAAGTCGGTCGACGACGACGGCTCCTCCGGGACCCGCGACCAGCTCGACACCGTCCTCGGCACCAGCATCCAGGGCACCTGGCGGCTGGACACCCCCTATCTGCAGAACCTGGTCGAGCTGGTCGGCAACATCGAGCTGGACACCAACGTCGACGTCCCGGACCCGGCCGCGAAGAAGCCGGGCACGGCCCCCCTCGTCCGCAAGGGCGCGGACCAGACACTCAGCGGCAGGATGGCCGTCGCCTACGCCACCTACCGTGCATCCGGCGAGTCCCCGAACGCCCAGCTGGAGCGGTTCGGCCAGGTCATGCAGGGCGTCCTGCGCAAGATGCCCTCCGACGCCAAGGACGCCACGGTCACCGTGCAGACCCTGGCGCAGATCCTCGACCCCTCCCTGACCGACAGCGACCTCGGCGCCCTCCTCGCCAAGCTCGCCGAACTCGCCAAGGGCGGCGACTACGGCACAGCACTGCTGCCCGCCGCGGCCGACGGCAGGCTCAGCGCCCAGACCAGCACCGGCGTCGTCCGGAACATCCTCGGCGGCACCGCGAAGAGCCCCGAGGCGGGCTCCGCCGTCCGGGTCTCCGTGCAGAACGCCACCGGAGCCGAGGCCAACAGCGAGAAGGCCCGGGTGGTCCTCATCAACGGCGGATTCACCTTCCTGGAGGCCGGCACCGCGTCGGCCACCACGGGGACCTCCAAGGTCCTCTACTCGGACGCCGCCGACAGGACGAACGCCATCGAGACGGCCAAGACCCTCGGCCTGCCCGGGAGCTCGGTGGCCAAGGGCACGGTGTCCTCGGGCGCGGACGTCTCGGTGATCCTCGGCCGGGACTACCGGCCGGCCTCCTCCTGAGCCCCGGGGCACCCGCGTGATCCGCCCATCACGTGGGGTGCCCCCGGCGGTCCGTGAGATCCTTGAGGTCAAGTGCCCGCCGACGGAAAGCCAAGTAGTGACCGCCACCGACCGTTCCATTGAGCTCATCAACGCCGCCGCCCAGGCGGCCGCCGACAAGCTCGCCCATGACGTCATCGCCTACGACGTCAGCGACGTCCTGTCGATCACGGATGCCTTCCTGCTGGCCTCCGCACCCAACGACCGCCAGGTCAAGTCGATCGTCGACGAGATCGAGGAGCGGCTCCTGAAGGAGCTCGGCGCCAAGCCGGTGCGCCGCGAGGGCGACCGCGACGCCCGCTGGGTCCTGCTCGACTACGTCGACATCGTCGTGCACGTCCAGCACAGCGAGGAGCGGGTCTTCTACGCCCTCGAGCGACTGTGGAAGGACTGCCCCGAGATCGAGCTGCCCGCCGACGCCAAGGCCACCCGCGGCAAGGCCGCGGAGCACACCAGGCTCCAGGCCGCCGAGGAAGCGGCAGGCCCGGACGGGGACTGGTGATGAGCGCCACCGGCGAGGTGACCGACAGCCGGAGCCGGGGCCGCCGGATCATCCTGTGGCGGCACGGCCAGACCGCGTGGAACGTGGAGCGCCGCTTCCAGGGCTCCACCGACGTCGCGCTCACCGAGACCGGCGTCGGCCAGGCCCGGCGCGCGGCCCGGCTGCTCGCCTCCCTGAAGCCCGACGCGATCGTCTCCTCGGACCTCCAGCGGGCCGCGAACACGGCCACCGAGCTGGCCGGTCTCACCGGCCTCGGCGTCACCCTCGACGAAGCCCTGCGCGAGACCTACGCGGGCGTCTGGCAGGGCCTGACCCACGAGGAGATCGTCGCCCGGTACGGCACGGACTACGCCGCGTGGAAGCGTGGCGAGCCGGTCCGCCGCGGCGGCGGCGAACTGGAGACCGAGGTCGCCGACCGGGCCGCTCCCGTGGTGCTGCGGCACGCCGAGAAGCTGCCCGAGGACGGCACCCTCGTCGTGGTCAGCCACGGCGGCACCATCCGCACCACCATCGGGCGGCTGCTCGGCCTGGACGCCCGCGACTGGGAGAGCCTCGGCGGCCTGTCGAACTGCTGCTGGTCCGTCCTCGGCGAAGGCGTCCGCGGCTGGCGTCTCCTGGAGCACAACGCGGGCACCCTCCCGGAGCCCGTCCTCGGCGACGACGACTGACCCGGATTTCACTTTCCGGCAGGTCGCAGGCTAAAGTTCTTCTTGTTCACCCCGCCGAGCGGGAAGAACACAGCGAGGGGCTATAGCTCAGTTGGTAGAGCGCCTGCATGGCATGCAGGAGGTCAGGAGTTCAATTCTCCTTAGCTCCACAGAAGCTCGACAGACGAGAATCCCGTCCCGCAAGGGGCGGGATTCTCTGTTTTACCCGGTCGGGTACGGATTCTCTCAGTAGGCCGGTTCCGGGCCGCGGTCTTCGGCACACTGTTGGTTGAGTCACCGGGCGCCCGGCGGCGTATACCTCTGCGGAGACGCTTCCGGCGCGCGGGTCGGTGCCGGGCGGTACTGAGGCGTCGCTGACCGTGTCGGCCCGGCCGTGGCAGAATCAAACGGCCGGAAGGGGGCGCGACCCGACGGGAGGAGTAGCGATGCCTGCGAGCATCCTGGAGGAGGTCGGCGTGTGCACGGCCGCTGGCCACATCTGGAGCTGACCCATGGGTGCACACAGGCGGAAGTGCGACTGGTGCGGGAGCGGTACCCCCATCGTCCGTGACATGGAGCCGATCAACCCCGACTACCAGTACTGGTGCGAGGAATGCGCGCGGGCGCTGATCATAAAGGGCGACCCGATCGAGACGTACCGCGAACTGGAGGGCGAGCCGATCTACGGCCGTCTCCTGGAGGAGCACTGCACGCTCAAGCGGTTCTACTCGTTCGTCACGGCCTGACCGGCCGCCACTCCGGCCACGCCCCGGCAACGATGTCCGGCCGACGCCACAAGGGCCAGCGCCAGAAAGACCAGCCCGGCCCCGCAGTAGAGCCCGGACAACGCGAATGCGACGCCGTCCTGGCGCAGTTCGGGCCGGCCGTGGCCGTGCGGCACCCACCACAGCGCGTACGAGCAGAAGACCAGCAGCGTGCCGAGAGCGGCCGCCCGGTGCCCGCGCGTCCACAGCAGCAGCACGAGCGGCACGCACCACACCCAGTGGTGTGACCAGGACACCGGACTGATCAGCAGCGCCGTCACCGAACAGACGGCCACCGCCCACGCCCGGTGGCCCCGCAACTCCGCCGCGACCGCCACCGAAAGCCCCGTCGCGGCCACCAGCGCCGCGAGAGCGGTCCAGAGGACTCCCGGGTCGGGCGTGTGCAGCAGACGCGCCAGAACGCCTCGCAGGGCCTGGTTGGCGGTCTCCTCGGCGTGCCCCACCCGGTCCGCGCGGAACACCGCCGAGGTCCAGAACCGCCACGAGTCGTGCGGCAGGACGGCCGCCGCGAGCAGCGTCGCCCCCGCGAACGTCAGGGCCGCTCCGCGCGCGTGCCGCAGCCACGGCCGCCCGTCGCCGCCCCCGAGCCGCGTCACCGCGCCGGTGGCGAACAGGAACACCGCGAACAGCGCGGGCGTGAGTTTGACCGCCGCGGCGAGCCCGATCCCCACGCCCGCCCAGCCGGCCCGGCCGTCGGGCGGACGGCGTGACACGTCCCACAGCACCAGGACGCCGAGCAGCAGGTTCACCTGTCCGTAGCGCAGGGTCGTCCACACCGGCTCGCACCACACGGCCGCCGCCGCGACCCACCAGACGCCCTCCACGCGCGCGTGCCCCACGAGTTTCAGCGACTGCCGCACGAAGACCACCAGCAGGGCGAGGTTCGCGGCGGCCGCCGCCGCGCGCAGGTGCGGGGTGTCGAGGAGGGTCAGCGGAGTGAACAGCAGGGCAGCGAACGGCGGGTACGTGGCGGGCAGCCGCGCGGCGGTCGTGCGCAGGTCGTACAGATCGTCTCCCGCGCGGACGGCCGCCCCCTCGGCCCGGTAGACCATCAGGTCGACCGTCGACACGTGCGCGGCCCGCTGGGCGATCCAGAACGCCGTGAAGGAGAACAGGCACGCCGCGACGGCGGCCGGTACACGAGTGCGGGCTGCCCAGGACGCGATCACGGTCACGAAGCCCGACACTAGCCCCCTAATCCGTACAGAACGGAAACGATTTGGTGCTGCACCCACTGGACCGTGTAATGTTGGCGTCGTCGCCGGGTGACACCGGCAGGACACAACAAGGGGCTATAGCTCAGTTGGTAGAGCGCCTGCATGGCATGCAGGAGGTCAGGAGTTCAATTCTCCTTAGCTCCACAGAGATCGAAGGCGGACCATCCGAAAGGATGGTCCGCCTTCGGCGTTTGAGGACCCTGCCGAAGCGCGCGAACGGCGGGTCACCCGAGCCGGGTGACCCGCCGTTCGCGCACTCAGCGGCCGAGGGCGCGGCGGCCGCGGCCCTGGGAGACGACCGGGAGATTGCGGGAGGGCGCCTGCGCGCGCGTGTCCTCCTCGATGCGCAGGGCCAGCGCGGGGCAGCGGCGCACCGCGCGCAGGGCCTTCGCCTCCGCGTACCGCGGCACCTTCGCCTGCGCGACGGTCGGGAAGCCGTCGGCGCCGAGCTGGAAGACCTCCGGGAGGATGTCCGCGCACAGGCCGTGGCCCCGGCACAGCGTCCAGTCCACGTAGATCTTCTGACGGCTGCCGCCGGTGTCCTCGGGCTCGTCCCCGCCCGGGAGGCCCGCGGGTCCCTTGCCGCCCTCGAAGAGCGGCAGAACGCCCTCCACGGGCCGTCCGCAGCCGTTTCCGAGGACGTGCGCGGCCAGGTCGTCCGTGAACGCCTTGATCGTGGACTCCAGGAACATCGCGGAGCCGTCCGGGTGCGAGCACGCGCCGCGCCGCTTCACGTTCTTGGCGACCTGCTTGAGTGCCTCCAGGGCGGCCGGACCGCCGCCGTTGAGGATGTCCTCCATGCCGCGCGCGGCGGCGGGCAGTCCGAGGTAGCAGGGCCCGCACTGGCCGGCGCTCTCGTCGGCCAGCCACTGGGCCACCCGCAGTGACTCGCCCAGCGGGCAGGTCTCCTGAGAGATCGGCAGAATGGCGCCGGCACCGAGGGCGCCGCCCACCGCGTCCAGGGAGTTGCGGGAGACGACCGCCTCGTTGACCGTCGCCGCGTCGATCCACTTGCCGTGGTAGCCGCCGGTCAGCACGCCCTGCGGCACCGGCGGGGCGCCGGCCAGCTGGAGGATGTAGCGCAGCGGCACACCGGTGGGGGCCTCGATCACCATCGGACGGGCGACGGCGCCGGAGACCGTCAGCATGACGGTGCCCGGCTCGTCGTACAGGCCGGTGTTGCCGTACCGCTCGGGGCCGATGCGGGCGGCGATCGCGAGCTGCGCGAAGGTCTCGGCGTTCGACAGCAGGGTGGGCGCACCGCCGACGCCGTTCTGCGAGGCGCTGGTCTTGCGGCCGGGCGGGATCGCCGGGCCGCCGTCGATCGAGCGGATCACCGACGCGGCCGCGCCGGTGACCATGCGGACCGGGTTGCGCTGCACGAACGCCTTCAGGGCGGAGCGGCGGCCGTTGCTCAGGCCGCGTTCGGCGAGCGCCTGCTCCATGGAGCGCTGTGTGGACTCCCGGGTGACCGCCACCACGAGCGTGCGGGCACCCAGGGCTTCGGCGCACAGCAGCGCCCCGTCCAGGATGAGGTGCGGGGCACGGTTGATCAGCACCGTGTCCTTGCGGCAGGCCGGCTCGTCCTCGCTGCCGTTGACGACGACGACCGGCCGTACGCCGCGCTTGATCGCCGCGTCGGCGACCGAGCGCAGCTTCTTGTGGAACGGGAAGCCCGCGCCGCCGCGGCCCTTGAGGCTGATCCGTTCGGCGAGCTGGGCGAGCTGCTCGCCGCCCAGGGGCTCAAGCGGCCCGTGCACCTTGAGGTGCATGGGCAGATCGAGTCTTTCGACAAGGTCGAAGCCCGACGTGAGCTGGGGAAGCCCGACCACGCGGACTTCCGGTACGTCGGGCAGGGCCTCGTTCACCTATAGCCTCCGGAAGGCGTGTTCCAAGGTTCGCCCGAACCCGGCGCGTCCCAGGACGTGTCGGGGGATGGTTCATTGGCGGGACCGCTGTTGTACGTGTCATTCGAGTTGTACGTGCCGTAGAAGGCATTCGTCTCACCGGTGTCGTACATGTCACGTCCGGCGTATCCGCCGGGGCCCGGATTGCCGTAGACGGGGATGGTGTATCCGGTGTCCTGGAGCGGGTCGTAAGCCGACGGCGGTGCCTCGCCGACCGGCGGCGGGGACGGGACCGGCCAGCTGCCCGAGGCGCCGGAGGAATCCGGGAAGGCGTCCATGCGCGCGGTCTGACCGGTGGCGAAGGGCTGCTGCTGGGGCCGCGAGGACGGCTGTACGGCCCGGTAGGCGGCCGCGAAGCCGGAGGCGGGTTCCTGCGCGGCGGCCCCCGCCGCGCTGTCGTACAGCGGTGAGGAGCCGGTGCGCGACTCGCCGCGCGGGCTGACGACGCCGTCGGCGTAGGCCGACCGCCGCTCGTAGCCAGCCGTCCCCGGCAGCGAGCCGGACTCGGCCACCCGGGAGCGGCTGGCGTCCAGTTCGTCCAGTTCCGGCCGCTCGGAGCCGCCCAGGACCGCGACGATCCGGTCGGCGACCTTGCGCTTGAACGGGCCGGGAGCGGAGCGCAGGGCGAGGGCGGCCATGACACCCAGCAGGGAAAGGCTGTAGAGGATCACGAAGATCGGCTTGGCCGCGCGACCCGCGTAGAGCCCGTGGACCAGCGCCGCGCACCAGGCCGGGTAGGCCAGCATGTGCATGGCCCGCCAGCGGGCCGCGACCGGGGCCGGGGTGGCGAAGTTGCTGCGCAGGGCACCGGTGACACCCACGAAGACCATCAGCAGGCCGGCCAGCGAGCCGAGCCCGATCAGGCCGCCGATGCCGGTGAAGCCGAGCGAGAACGGGATGATCGCGGCGATCAGCTGGGTGTGGTCGAGAGCGATCTTCGTGGTGATGTGGAGCAGCAGGAACGCGATCGAGGCGACCGCTGTCGTCCGGTGGACCGCCTGCCCGACGATCCGCTGGCGCGTGTTGAGGATGATCCGGTCCTGGGCGACCAGGCCCCAGATGACCGAGCAGCTGAGTGAGACGAGGGACAGCACGCCCGCGCCGAAGTTCAGGAACTCGCGGAACTGGCTGCCGCCGAGCAGCACGACCAGGGGTATGAGGAGCAGGACGGCAGCGGACGCCATCCCATAGGCCGAACGGCCTGGCTTGGGAAGCGAGCTGTTACTACGACGAGCGTTCATGGGGGCAACTCCGAGCAGTCCGGGAAAGCGGTCCCGCTTCCGAACTCTAAGCGGCGCCATACCGATCAGTACGAGCTTTGAGTTATTGCGTTGTTATCAAAGGACAATGAGACCGTTGCGATGTCCCAGTAGTGGCTGTTACGCGGAGTAATCTTTGACCAAGGTTCAATGTGATCTGTGTCAAACGGGCACGTGATCCACGCCGAAGAGGCATGTGATCTTCTGTCGAGCAGGCATACGGAAACGCGTCGCGACTTGCTCAACGCCTGCGGTACCCTGACGCCATGCGTGCCGTACGCCTTCTGCTTAGCGAGCCGCGCTGATCAGCCCCGACCGCCGGGCGAACCGGATGGTCGGCATCGGCGCGGCATCCCCTCCTGTGTGAGGGGATTTTTCGTTTCCAGAACTGTCGCTGGCAGAGACGACCGATGGAGCTTTGAGGATCATGAGCGAGACGAACCCCGCCGCCGCTGCTACGCCGGCGGAGGCCGCGCCGCACCGCTACACGGCCGCCACCGCGGCCGAGGTCGAGGCACGCTGGCAGGACTTCTGGGACGCCGAGGGCACCTACGCGGCGCCCAACCCCAGCGGCGACCTGGCCGGTGACCCCGCGCCGGTCGCGAGGCCCAAGAAGTTCATCATGGACATGTTCCCGTACCCGTCCGGTGCGGGTCTGCATGTCGGCCACCCCCTGGGCTACATCGCCACCGACGTCTTCGCCCGCTTCCAGCGGATGACCGGCCACAACGTCCTGCACACCCTGGGCTTCGACGCCTTCGGCCTGCCCGCCGAGCAGTACGCCGTGCAGACCGGCACGCACCCGCGCGTGTCCACCGAGGCCAACATCGAGAACATGAAGGCCCAGCTGCGCAGGCTGGGCCTGGGCCACGACAGGCGCCGGTCGTTCGCCACGATCGACCCGGACTACTACAAGTGGACCCAGTGGATCTTTCTGCAGATCTTCAACTCCTGGTACGACGACGAGGCGAAGAAGGCCCGCCCGATCTCCGAACTGATCGCCCAGTTCGAGTCCGGTGAGCGCGGTGTACCGGGCCACACGCGCGCGTGGAACGAACTGACCGTCGCCGAGCGCGCCGACGTCCTGAGCGAGTTCCGCCTGGCCTACGCCTCCGACGCACCCGTCAACTGGTGCCCTGGCCTGGGCACCGTGCTGGCCAACGAGGAAGTCACCGCCGACGGCCGCTCCGAGCGCGGCAACTACCCGGTCTTCAAGTCCAAGCTGCGCCAGTGGAACATGCGCATCACCGCCTACGCGGACCGCCTGCTGGACGACCTGGACGCGCTGGACTGGCCCGAGGCCATCAAGCTCCAGCAGCGCAACTGGATCGGCCGCTCCGAGGGCGCCCGCGTCGACTTCCCCGTGGACGGCGAGCACATCACCGTCTTCACCACCCGCCCCGACACCCTGTTCGGCGCGACCTACATGGTGCTGGCGCCCGAGCACCCGCTGGTCGACACGTTCACCCCGGACAGCTGGCCCGAGGGCACCCATCAGGTGTGGACCGGCGGCCACGCCACCCCGGCCGAGGCCGTCACCGCCTACCGCGCGCAGGCCGCCTCGAAGTCCGACGTCGAGCGCCAGGCCGAGGCCAAGGACAAGACCGGCGTCTTCACCGGCGTGTTCGCGGTCAACCCGGTCAACGGCGAGAAGGTCCCGGTCTTCATCGCCGACTACGTCCTGATGGGCTACGGCACCGGCGCGATCATGGCCGTACCGGCGCACGACACCCGCGACTTCGCCTTCGCGCGCGCCTTCGAGCTGCCGATCCGGTGCGTGGTCGAGCCGACCGACGGCCGGGGCACGGACACCTCCGCCTGGGACGACGCCTTCGCCTCCTACGACGCGAAGATCGTCAACTCGGCCGGTGAGGACGTACGGCTGGACGGCCTGGGCGTCACCGAGGCCAAGGCGCGCATCACGGAGTGGCTGGAGCGCAGGGGCATCGGCCAGGGCACCGTCAACTTCCGCCTGCGCGACTGGCTGTTCAGCCGCCAGCGCTACTGGGGCGAGCCCTTCCCGATCGTCTACGACGAGGACGGCGTCGCTCACGCGCTGCCCGAGTCGATGCTGCCGCTGGAGCTGCCCGAGGTCGAGGACTACAGCCCGCGCACCTTCGACCCGGACGACGCCGACACCCAGCCCGAGACCCCGCTGTCCCGCAACGAGGACTGGGTCAACGTCACCCTGGACCTGGGCGACGGCCCCAGGAAGTACCGCCGCGAGACCAACACCATGCCCAACTGGGCCGGTTCCTGCTGGTACGAGCTGCGCTACCTGGACCCGCACAACAGCGCCCGGCTGGTCGACCCCGGGATCGAGCGGTACTGGATGGGCCCGCGCGAGGGCATGCCGCACGGCGGCGTCGACCTGTACGTCGGCGGCGCCGAGCACGCCGTACTGCACCTGCTGTACGCCCGCTTCTGGTCCAAGGTCCTGTACGACCTGGGGCACGTGTCGTCGGTCGAGCCCTTCCACAAGCTGTTCAACCAGGGCATGATCCAGGCCTACGTCTACCGCGACAGCCGCGGCATCGCGGTGCCGGCCGCCGAGGTCGAGGAGCGCGACGGCGCGTACTGGTACCAGGGCGAGCAGGTCACCCGTCTGCTGGGCAAGATGGGCAAGTCCCTGAAGAACGCCGTCACCCCGGACGAGATCTGCGCCGAGTACGGCGCCGACACGCTGCGCCTGTACGAGATGGCCATGGGTCCGCTGGACGTCTCCCGCCCGTGGGACACCCGCGCGGTCGTCGGCCAGTTCCGGCTGCTGCAGCGGCTGTGGCGCAACGTCGTCGACGAGACCACCGGCGAGATCACCGTCTCCGCCGCCGAGCCCGACGAGGACACCCTGCGTGCCCTGCACAAGGCGATCGACGGCGTGCGCCAGGACCTGGAGAGCCTGCGCTTCAACACCGCCATCGCCAAGATCACCGAGCTGAACAACCACCTGACCAAGGCGGGCGGCGCGGTTCCGCGCCCGGTCGCCGAGTCGCTGGTCCTGATGGTCGCGCCGCTGGCCCCGCACATCGCCGAGGAGCTGTGGCGCCGCCTGGGCCACACCGACTCGGTCGTCCACCGGGACTTCCCGGTCGCCGACCCGCGGTACGTGGTGGACGAGACCGTGACCTGCGTCGTGCAGATCAAGGGCAAGGTCAAGGCCCGGCTGGAGGTCCCGCCCTCCATCTCCGACGAGGAGCTGGAGAAGGTGGCGCTGGCCGACGACAACGTCGTGCGGGCGCTGGCCGGAGCGGGCGTCCGCAAGGTGATCGTGCGCGCGCCGAAGCTGGTCAACATCGTCCCGGCGTAGGCGCGGGGCAGTCCCCTAGGGGCGGCCTCAGGGTTCGTTACGGGGCGGGTTCGGGGTTCCTCCGGAACTCCGGGCCCGCCTGTTGCGTTTACCGTGGAGAGCGAGCGGCCGATGCCGCACCGGGCTGAGGAGGAGCGGCGTGGAAACAGTCATCACCGTGTTCGCCCTGCTGTTCCTGATTTTCGTCGGCCTCGGCGGGTATGTCGCGGTCAAGGCGATCGGCGCCGCCAAGCGGGGCGTCGACCGCACCCTCACCCAGGCCCGCCGCACGGTCGAGGACCACACGCTGCGCGCCAAGTCCCTCGCCCAGCCCGGCCCGGCGGGCGAGATCGCCCAGCTGCGGCTCACCCTGCGCACCTCGATGCGCGCCACCCAGGACGCGCTCCAGGCGGGCGCGACCGAGGACCAGTCGCTCAAGGAGTCCCTCGGCCTCTTCCAGCGACTCAGCGCATACGGGCACGAACTGGACGACGATCTCAAGCGACTGGAGTCCGAACCCGACCGGGCGACGCTCACCGACCGGCTCCCCGACCTGCGCCGGCGCACCGAGCGCATCACCCAGTCCGCGGACTCCCTGCGCTGGGCCGTGCGCGACCGCGCCCAACGCTTCGTGGACGACGACCTGGACACGCTGAGCGCACAGATCGACATCGAGGCGGGCGCGCTGCGGCACTGGACGGGCCCGGAGGCCGAGCCCCGGCCCGCGATCACCCCGCCCGGCCGTGGCCCCGCCTACTCCTGGCAGAAGAAGGCCCGCCCGGAGAGCACCACTTGATTCCGGCCGGTCCCGGCCCAGGTGAGAGGCCCGGACTGCCGTCCGTGCGCCACGGCAGGTAACCTCCAGCTCATGTCCCGCCATGTCGCGATCGTCACCGATTCAACGGCCTACCTGCCGCCCCGGACGATGGAGCGCCACGGCATCACCGCGGTGCCCCTGACCGTGGTCCTGGGCGACGAGGTTCTCGAAGAGGGCACCGAGATCTCGACCCGCTCCCTGGCCCAGGCCTTGCAGAAGCGGCGCTCGGTGACCACGTCCCGCCCCAGCCCGCAGGTGTTCGCCCAGACCTACCGCGAGGTCGCCGAGGCCGGCGCCACCGGCATCGTGTCGCTCCACCTCTCCGCCGAACTGTCGGGCACCTACGACGCCGCGGTCGTCGCCGCCCGCCAGGCGCCCGTGCCGGTGCGGGTGGTGGACACCGGGATGGTCGCGATGGCACTCGGCTTCTGCGCGCTGGCCGCGGCCGAGGCCGCGGAGGCCGACGGCACCGTGGACGAGGCCGTCACCGCCGCGGAGAAGCGGGCCGCGGGCACCTCCGCGTACTTCTATGTCGACACGCTCGACTATCTGCGCCGGGGCGGCCGGATCGGCACCGCCCAGGCCCTGCTCGGCTCCGCGCTCGCGGTGAAACCCCTGCTGCGACTCGACGGCGGCCGCATCGAACTCCTCGAAAAGGTGCGTACGGCCTCCAGGGCGATCGCCCGTCTCGAGGAGATCGTGGCCGACCGGGCGGGCGGCGCCGAGGTCGACATCGCCGTCCACCACCTCGCCGCCCCCGACCGGGCGTCGGCCCTCGCCGACCGGCTGCGCACCCGGGTGCCGAGACTGGCCGACCTTCATGTGAGCGAGGTCGGAGCGGTGATCGGGGCGCACACGGGGCCGGGGCTGCTGGGGGTTGTCGTGTCGGCGAGGTGAGAGCCGCCGCCGAGCCGCGCTTCACTCGTCCGGGTGTCGCAGTTGTCCACAAGTAGGCGGCGATCCACGGGATTTAACCAAGATCATCGTGGATCGGCGGAATGCCCGATGCTCGTCGCATGGCACTTCGAGCACACCCACGAGCACACTCGCGTTCCCGCGTCCCGTCCGCGACCAGCGGCCCCGGCCGGGCTCCCGCCTCCGACGGCCGCACCGCACATCGCCGCCCGCCGAGCCGACACCGCGCCCGGCCCGGGACCGAACCCGCGGAGGACCTGCGCCGTCGCGCGGAACTGCTCTTCGGTGAACAGGCCGTGCGGCGGCGTGAGTCGGACAACGGACCACCGGCCACCGAACCGGAGCAGTGCCCGTCCGAGCCCGGGAGCGAGCCCGCCCCGCCGGACTGGAGGCAGCGGACCGGGCTCGCGGTGCGGGAGCGGCTTCCGCTGTGGTTGCAGACCAGGTGCGGGCTGGAGAGGCGCGGTGTGGTGGCGCTCTCGGCGCTTCTCGTCCTCGCGGCGGTGCTCGCCGCACAGCACTTCTGGACCGGTCGCACCCAGTCCGTGAGCGCGCCACAGGTGGTGCGGGCGAACGCACCCCACGGCGAGGAGAACCAGCCACAGCCGCGGCAGGGCGGCGGACCGTCCAGGGCCGCCGGGCCGGAGATCGTGGTGGACGTCAGCGGCAAGGTCCGTGAGCCCGGCATCCAGCACCTGCCCGCCGGCTCCCGGGTCGCCGACGCGCTCCGGGCCGCCGGCGGAGTGCGCGCGGGCACCAGCACCGAGGGCCTCAACCGCGCCCGCTTCCTCGTGGACGGAGAGCAGGTCGTCGTCGGCGGCCCCCGGCCGGCCACGGGAACCGACCCGGCCGGTTCGATGTCGGCCGCGGCGGGTGCCCCGGCCCCGGCCGCACCGGTGTCCCTCAACACCGCGACCGCGGACCAACTCGACACCCTGCCCGGAGTCGGCCCCGTGCTGGCCCGGCACATCGTCGACTACCGCACCCAGCACGGTGGCTTCCGCTCGGTGAACGAACTCCGCCAGATCAACGGCATCGGCGATCCGAGATGTCAATGCTAATCTATGGACATGACTCCAGAGCGTGCCGTACTCCTCCTGCGGATCAGCTACCGCAAGCCGGAGGACGAAGACGAAGGCCAGATGAGCGATGTCGAGCGCCGCCGTGCCGAGTTCTCCAAGGGCATCGGCAGGCAGGAAGAGGACGCCCGGGCCCTCGCCAAGCGCCTTGGCTGGACCATCGCCAAGGTGATCCCGGAGGACGACACGTCCGCATTTAAGCGCCGAAAGATCAAGCTGCCCGACGGGGCCACGGCGCTGCGGACCGTGCGACCCGGGTTCCGCGCGGCTCTCGAAGGGCTCGCCTCGGGCGAGTTCGACGGACTGATCGCCGACGACCTCGACCGCGTGGCCCGCGACCCGCGCGACATCGAAGACCTGATCGACGTGGTGGAGTCCCGTCGGCCCCGCATTCCCGTCGAGTCCGTGACCGGCTCGCTCAGGCTGGCCAACGACGCAGATGTCACGATGGCCCGGGTGATGGTCGCCGTGGCCAACAAGTCCAGCCGCGATACTGCGCGCCGAGTCGGGCGCAAGCATGAGGAGCTGGCGTCCGAGGGCAAGCCGGGCGGGGGAGGGTTCCGCGGCTACGGCTACAGCACTGAGGGTCATGCGATCGTCGAGGACGAGGCGAAGATCCTCCGTGAGATCGGCGACCGCATCCTCGGCGACTGGGAAGGCTGGGCCCCCGAACAGCGGGCGAAGATCGATCCGGAGATGGGCGAGTCCCTCAACTCGATCGCCGCAGACCTGCAGCGCCGGAAGGTTCCCACTGTCATGGGCGTCGCCTGGTCGGGGCGCAGCGTGGGCTCCATCGTCTCCAAGGCCTCCGTCGCAGGCCTGCGCTCCCACAAGGGCGAGGTCGTCGGCAAGGCCGTATGGGACGCCATCATCCCGCCGGAGCGCTGGGAGCGGATCTGCGAGCGGCTGGCCATGCGTGCGGGGGATACGGACCTCACGCTGCAGCGGTGGCTCAACGGCGTGCTGCGCTGCTCGCAGTGCGGTCACCTGCTGTCCGGCAGCCACGGCAACGGCGGCCCGCGCTACTGGTGTGACCGCAAGGGCGGGGGCTGCGGAAAGATCGCAGTGAAGGCGTCGTTCGTCGAGGATGAGGTCGAACGCCAGGTGCTCGAACTGCTCGGCAAGCCACGAGTCCTGGAACAACTGCGGACCGTCGCGGACACCGACACGACGGACGAGGCGCGTGCCGAGCTGGCCGCAGACGAGGCGCAGCTGAAGGAGCTCGCCGGCGCGTACGCCCGCCGCGAGGTCACATTCGCCGAGTACAAGGAAGCCCGCAGCATCATCGAGAAGCGGGTGAAGGAGTCCCGCGCGCTACTGACGTCGAGGGCGCCGATGGTGCTGCGGCGCCTGCTGGCCGGGGATGTAGCGGCCGGGTGGGGCAGGTTGACGCCGGCCGACAAGCGCGAGGTGGTGCTGTCTCTGCTGCCGGGGTACGAGGTGCTGCCGCACGATCGGAGCTACGGCAACAAGTTCAACCCGGCCAGGCTGGTGCCGATGGACTGGCCGAAGCCCGACGCCTGACTGGTACGTCAAGAGGCCCCACACCAATGGGTGTGGGGCCCATACTCTTTTGGCCTTCAGCCCTCCTTCGCCGGGCCAAGGCGTTGTACTTCTCGGCCATCATCTGAGCGCAGGACAAGCTGCCCGTTCTCCATGGAAAAGGTGCCGGACTGGCTGGCGAGCGCATTCCGGTCGGACGTCTCTTTGAGAACGGCGTTGTACATCTTCCGGATCGGGTCACGATCCCATTCCGGGCGAGAGTCGAGGCGGAAGCGCAGGACTTGCCCGTACCGGTCTCGGTCCGTAGGTGCGTGGGGTTCGTCCCCGTCGACCCAGGCCCATGCCTTTCGCGCTGGGAGGTCAACCTGCCCCGTCAGCTGTACTGGCGTCTCGCTGTCTTCTGTAGGGGGAAGCAGGAGCGCGGCAGGGCTCACGTTGAGCGCGAGCCCGAGCGCGACCAGGTCGTCCGTGTCGACCCGTCGTTCGCCCTTCTCAATCCGTGTGATTCCGGTGGCGGGGATCGAGTGCCCCAGCTCCTTCAGTGCGGCGGCGAGGCGCGTCGTCGAAAGACCGCGATCGGTGCGGAAACGGAGCACGTTGGCCGCGACGTAGCGGCTGACCGGTCCCCATCCGGATGGTTTCGGAGACTCAGGGGGTGGCGTCTTCGCTGTCATTTTCGCAGCGTCTCATGCGAATCCTTGCATAGTCAACGCCAGTCCCGTACTGTTCCAATTGTCGCAGCAAACGCTGCGATTCTTGGAGGTAGTCATGCCTGGAAGCGCAGCGACTGCTCTCGATCCGGAAGAGCTCCTTACTCCGATTGAGGCTGCGCGCGTCACAAAGCTCAGCGTCTCCACGCTCAAGGACAAGCGATGGAAGGGTACTGGCCCCCGCTACATCAAGCTCTCGCCCGGGCGCGGCGGCCGGATTCGGTACCGCCGTAGGGATGTCGAGCAGTGGCTCACTGGTCGCTCCGTCGGGAGCGCCGCCTGATGGCCGCGACTGCGACCACGGCTTCCCGACCGAAGACGCTCGCGGACCTGTACGAGGACCGCGACCTGAGCCCGGCGCAAGCGCGCCGACTCGTCGCCCTTCTCGGCCTCGCTGCTCCTCGCCAGCCGCAGGCCAGCGACGACGAGGCGGCCTGACGACGCGAGGCGGCCCGGTCGTCGGTGTCATCACCACCAGCGACCGGGCCTGAAACGCAGGCCCCGTCCAACAGCGAAGCCCCGGGCTCATCGCTCGCCAGCGACCCGAGGCTACGCATCACAGAAAGGCACCACGTCCTGTGAACAGCTTCGCACACCGGGCCCCGCGGCAGAAGCGCAGCGGCTCGCACCACGGATACCGGCCCCGCAACGCCCGCATGCGACACGGCTCCCGGAAGTCCGGGGCTCAGCTGCGCGCCCTGAACTCTCCGGCCCGAAACGGTGTCCGCGCCGAGCTGCGCGCGGCCCGTCTGTCGAGGGCCGTCTGATGTCCCGCCGCGTCGGCCACCTCCGTCTAGCCCATTCGGCGGAACGGGGGCGGCCCGCGCCCACGCACGACCGCTGGGCCAGCCGGATCGCGGCCCGCTACGGACTCACCTTGGCTGAAGCCCGCGCCGAACTCAGACGACTTGCCGAACACGGCTGGCAGACCTGGGAGTTCCACGCCCGCTTCGACTCTGATCGCAAGGACAAGACCGCGTGAGCGAGTACGACCAGATCATTGCGGGCCTCAACGCCCACGGGAGCCGCAGGAGCGGCACCTCGGGCTGGCAATGCCCTGCTCACGACGACCGCAACGCCTCCCTCTCCGTCAACGAGAAGGACGGCAAGCCTCTGGTCTACTGCCAGGCCGGTTGCCACACCGATGACGTCCTCGACGCCATCGACCTGAGCTGGCCGAAGCTGCGCGAGGAGAAGCCCGGCCCGCGGAAGACCGCGTGGATCGCGTCGTACGAGTACACCGACGAACGCGGTGGCGTGCTTTTCGTGAAGGAGCGCGGCGAGCCGAAGACCTTCCGCGTGTACCGGCCGCTCACCGGAGGCCGGCGCCAGTACAAGGACGTGTTCGGCGGTCCGAAGCCGCCCCGCCGCGTCCTCTACCGACTGCCCGCCGTCGTGAAAGCCATCGCCGGAGGTGAGCCCATCTTCCTTGTCGAGGGCGAGAAGGACGTGCACTCCGCCGAGCGCGCCGGGGCGACCGCCACCTGCAATTACGAGGGCGCCGCGAGGGCAGACCAGCGGCCCAAGTGGCGATCGGAGTACGGAGACTTGCTCAAGGGCGCCCACGTCGTCATCGTCGCCGACAACGACGACGCTGGCCGGGCTCACGCCGCTGCCGCATACGCCGACCTGCGACGAAAGGCGGCATCCGTCCAAGTCGTCCGCGGTCTGGTGAACCGGGAGAAGGCTGACCTCACCGACCACCTCGCCGCCGGACACAGCCTCGATGACCTTGTTCCACTCGACCACGAGGACGACCAGAGGCCAGAAGGCATCGAAGAGGAGCCTCTGCTCGACCCCGAGACCATGTCGTCCGAGGAGTACTTCGAGGCGTCTGTCGACCGGCTGCTCGGCGACCTCCTCGACACCGACGGCCTCGACAAGATCAAGCCCCTCGAACCCCTCGTCGGTGACCTACTTGCTCTCAACACTCTTTCTCGGGTCATCGGGCCGTCCGGCACCTTCAAGAGCTTCGTACTGCTGGATATAGCCGGGCACATCGGGACAGGCGTGAAGTGGCACGGCCAGTACGTCCGGCAAGGCACGGTCGTCTACCTCGTCGCCGAAGGCGAACAGGGCATCCGCAAACGCGTCCGCGCTTGGGAGCAACACCATGGCATGCGCATGGACAACGTCCGGTTCCTACCCCGTCCCGTCCAAGCTGCGAGCCCGGAGTGGGAGGTACTGATCGAGGCGATGCGCCGCATCGGTCCCGCTCTGATCGTCATCGACACACAGGCCCGCGTCACGCTCGGCGTCGAGGAGAACTCCAACACGGAGATGGGCCGTGTCGTCGACCGCATGGATCAGCTGCGGTCCTCAACGCGGGCCTGTGTCACGCTGGTCCACCACACCGGGCACGTCGGCGAGCACGGGCGTGGCGCCTCTGCGGTGAAGGGTGCGCTCCAGTCCGAACTGATGGTCTCCCGAAAGGGCGACAAGATCCCGAACACGGTCCTCACGATCAAGTCTGGCAAGCAGAAGGATGAGGACCAGGACGGCGACTTCCAGTTCGGGTTGAAGAAGATTTCCCTCGACGGCGAGGCGAAGCCTGACGGCCGACCGGTGACGTCCCTGGTGCTGGTGTCGCTGGACGCGCCGCTGGACGGCCCTCTTCCAGCTCCGGAGGGCAGCGTCGAGTGGATCGTGCAGCAACTCGACCAGGCCGGCGTGCCCGTCGAGTACGGCCGTCGTCGGCTGGCTGAGGAGTGCCAGAGGCTCGGATTCCGGGCTGGAAACGACCGCTTGAACGAGGTGGCGGCACTTCGAAAGAGCCGGTCCGGAGAGCGGTCCTACTCACAAGTAACTCAAGCGGTCCTGGAGGGCGGGACCGGACCGGAGGAAACCGCAGATCAGACCGGTCCCGGACCGGTTGCGGACCGCGTAGGACCGGCACCCAAAAACCGGCGGTCCTCTCCCCTCTCCCTAGGGAGAGGACCGGTGGTGCAAGAGGGGCCACAGTGCTTTATCTGCCACACCCGCCTCGACGCCGACTGGGCCGCACGCGGAAACGACCGGCACGTCGGATGCTGAGGGTCAGCCATGGACATCAAGCCCTGGCTCGAACGAGCCGACCGCGTACGAGGCGAAGGCCCCTACTGCTACGCCGACTTCGCCCGCGACCTTGCCCAGCAACTCACCTGGCTCGGCGCCCTCGACGTCGCCACGGCACTCCGGTCGTTCGTGTACGGCCAGCCCGGCGGCAGCGACCTGCACAAGGCCGTGGAGCCGCTCTATCGCCGTCTCGGGTGGGAGCAGGCGGCGCTCGTCGCCTGCTGGTTCCGCGACGCACGCAACCGGCCCGACGCCCGCCTCAAGAAGCCTCCCAGCGGCAGGCGCCCCGGCGGCTGGCCGACCGCCGCCAATCCCCAAGCCCCGAAGACCGCAGCCTGAATGGAGACCCCGTGACCGAGTCTGCGTCCCACGTCGAGCAGCAGATACAGCAGCGCATCGCCGCGGCCCGAGCCAAGGTTCAGGCCGCCCAGCGGCGCCGTGACGAACTCAGCGCCGCCCGTCGGCGCGGCCTCGCAGCACGGCACGCGAACAAACTGCGACGCCTCGCAGAGGCCGAGCAGCGACGCCAGGACGCCCAGCCCGCGGAAGCGGCAGAACCCTTCGCCACGCGTGAATAAGGGGCGTCGAGACGTCGCCCGTTATACGTACAACGGGCCGGAGGTTGGTGTGGGTGCGTGTGTCCGGTGACAGCCGTGCGGGTCAGGTTCGAAAGGAGTTGGTACAGGTGAACGGGTACGGACTGGCGGCGGTGATCGTCGCCTCCGTGGCAGCGGTCGCTGTCGCGCTGCTGTGGGCGTTGGTTCGGGTGGCGCAGCAACGAGAGGCGGCGGAGCCGGACGACCAGACTGGCGGCGCGGATCCGCGGCAGCGGCTCGCTGAGGCAGTCGAGCGCGCCAAGGGCGAGCGTCGGGGCAGCTTCTGATGGGCCGCGGACAGAAGCTGTTGCGGCTGCTGGACAGCGCACGGTCTGACCTGATGGACGCGGCCGGCCTCGGGCTGCTGGCCACGGCAGCGTTCACCTGGTGCGCCACGGCCGGGTTCGCTGCGGCCGGCGTGGCGGTGCTGCTGCTGAACTTCCGGATGACCGAGGGGCGCAGGTGAGCCAGCAGCACCATCTGCTCGGCGCGCCGGTGGTGGCGCTGGGGATCCCGGAGTTCGTGACGGAGGCACTGTCGCCGCTGCAATGTCGGGAGGACCCCGACGCGTACTTCACGGACGGACTGCGGCCAGGCCAGGCGCGGGTGCTGTGCACGGGCTGTGGCTACGTGGAGCTCTGCGGGGCGTATGCGCTTGAGCGGCCGGAGTTGTGGGGTGTGTGGGGTGGGACGACGCGGCGGGAGCGGGAGGCGCTTCGGCGGCGCGCTGCATGAGGGGGGCGTTGCGTTGGCCAGAAGGTGCGATGGCCAGAGGTGCGATGGGTGACGAGCGGTCCGGTGGCGTCTGCCGCCGGTTGTCAGGACAAGCGATCAAGGAGTGATGGTCATGTCGGTGCAGATCACGGTGGAACAGGTCGAGCGGGCAGAGGCGCGGGCCGGTGAGGCGGAGGAAGCCCGGTCGGTTGCGGCGCGGAGGTTGGAGGCGTCGCCGTACTCGGACGTCGCAGCGTTGGAGCACAGTGAGGCGGCGCGGGTGGCGGCGCAGCAGCGGGCGAACGCCAGGGAAGTTCGGCAGGCGTACGAGCAGCAGCGGGAGGAGGAGCGGCGCTGGGCGTCGAGGCCGCAGCTGGAGCAGGCGGCGGCCGCCGAGATTCGCGCCGCGGGCCGCGACTTGGAGAGCGCGACGAAGGCGCTGATGGAGGCAGCGACGAGGGCGCAGGGTGCGCTGGTGGCGCTGGCGGACGCCGGCGTTTCGTACAACGAGGCGCTGGCCGGGCACGTGCAGACGCTTGCTGCGGCGGGGTTGGACTTCGGTGGAGGTGCCAGCGGTGGCGACCGCAACGTACTTGGCGTTGACCGGCTCAAGGTGAAGGGACGGGAGTATCTGCCGGTGGATCCGGGGGCGGTGGCGGCGTGGGTTTTGCGTCGGGCGGCTGAGGCGCGGCTGTCGCCGTATCACCACCTGGTGCCGCGGCTGGAATGGCTCGGGAAGAGCGTGGAGGCAGATCAGCCGGAGTTGGCTCGGTCGGTTCCGGAACCACCGGCGAAGAGTTTCCCTGAGCCGCCTCGGCTGCGGATGCCTAGCTTCTGAGAGGCCAGGCGGACGCAACCAGTTTCGTCGGCCCTGTAGCGCCGCACAGGGGTCGGCCAGATTGCAGACTGTCGAGATCGAACAATCCGATACGGCGAAGGCCCGACCCCGGGAGACTCGGAGCCGGGCCTTTTGGTGCATGCCATCAACCGCAACCAGTGTCTACTCTACCGCTTTTGGCAGGTCAAACGGCGTAAACTGGGTGCAGCCATTCGACCTTGTCGCAGTAGGTGCGGCAGCAACCGCAAGGGAGACGAATTGTGGTGACCCAACAAGAGTTGTCTGAGGCGCAGGCCGCCGTGGAGGCGGCGGAGTTGAAGCTGGACAGAGCCGAGGCGCATCACGCACGTGCGGGCAGCGAGCAGGCCGTCACGGAGCTGCGTGCAGCTCGCGCTGACGCGCATGCGGCGAGGGACTGGTATCGCTCGCTGGCGGCTCGCTTCGCCCGAGAGCAGGCGGCTGGGCGGGCGCGTGAGACGGCCGAAGCCAGTTTCCCGGAGAAGGAGCGCAAGGCGGTCACGCGGCGGCTGGAGAAGGCGCGTGACGAGGCTGTGGCGGCGCTGGTGGAGGCGGAGCGGGTGGCAGGTCGGCTGCTTGCCGCGGTGGCTGCGTACGAGGGTGTGGTGCGGGAGACGGCGGCCGGGTTGAAGGCTCGGGGTCTGGCGGCTGGTGAGGGTGGCGAGGACGGCGGTACGGCGGGCGGTGTCGTGCACCTGGGTGGTGAGGTGTGGAGGCCGGCGGATGCTCCGTCGTTGCTGGCGTCGGTGGCGCGGTCGGCGGTGGCTGCGCGGGATCCGCGGCATCCGGTTGCGCGGTGGCGGCAGGTGGTTGGGCTGCCTGATCGGGCGGCTCAGGTCGAGTTGATGGCGCGGGCGGCTGTCCGGTGAGCGGGGACGTGTTCGCCGGCGAGTACGGCGTGGGCGGTGCCGCACTGACACTGTTCCCTCGCAGATGGCCCGCTCATAGAGGTGCGACGTCTGATCTGTTGCCGACGGCTGGTCAGCGGCCGGGGGCATCCGGCATCGTCTATGCATGAACTGGGGAGACGTACCGACTTGGGCTGCCTTCGGCGTGGCCGCGGTGGCCGCAGTGATCAGCGGCATCGCCCTGAAGCACAGCAGGGAATCGGCGCAGTCAGCGAAACGGTCTGCGGCCGCGGCAGGCCGGTCTGCGGCTGCTGCCGAGCGTTCGGCAGTTGCCGACGAGGCCACCCTGTCCGAGATGCGGCGGGAGGCACAGGAGCGACGTGACGCCGAGGCCGAGGCCAAGCGCCCCAAGCCCGAGTTGCGGGTGAACTGGATAGGCGGAGTCCGGTATCTCCTGCAGAACGTTGGAACGGGCCCCGCAGTGAACGTGAGAACCGTCCAGGCGGGGCAACCGGGCCAGTGCCGAGATCTACCGGACGGTGTGACGATCGGCCCTGGTGAAGGACATCCATTCGCCATCTTGACTGCGCTGGGTTTGCCGGTGCCAACATCGATCTACGTGACGTGGGACGGGCAGGTCGCACCGGTAGCGTTGCCCCTACCGCAGTGATCTCTGGTGTGTCTGCCCGTCTCGATCGGCATGCTTCCCAACGGCTCGCCGAGGCGAGCGTTCACGGGACCAGCTCTGCCAGAGATTCCCGACCCTCCATCGGAGCGGGCGTCTTCGAGTTGGCTGCGGGCTACGGCCGCGCCGGTTTCAGTATGTGCCTTGTCATGGACTGAGCCCGCCCGCCTCCTGATGCCTGGGGTGCTGGAGACGGGCGGGCGATCAGCGGGGCTCTGGAGTGGTTTCACACAGCCGAGGAGCTGCTGTTCGTGCACGCCCCAGTCGGGTGTGCTGTAGCCCTACGAGGCAGGAACGAGCTCCATCTCGATCGCGAGAACGCCGAGGGCTTCCTTCTCTGGCGGATAGATCTCGCGGATGTTCTTCAGCTGCTCGTCGCGGGGCGACGTCGGGTTGACGGTCGCTGGCCCTTCGCCGTCGAGCAGCGCCTCGAAGTCCTCGTACTCCGTCACCCGCAGCACCCGCACGTCGCACACCTCGGCGGTGCCCTTGATCCGGAAGCGGATCGTGTCATCCGCAGCCATGTCAGCCAGGTGCGGATACTTCACCCGGACCTCGATCGTTTTACTGCCGGCCGCCACCAGCTCGAAGTACCTGCGGTAGAGGTTCAGATCGTGCCTGCGGGCGGCCGTGGTGTTGCTCATGGGGTCGTGACGCTCCTTGTCGGTTGGGACATCAGGCGGCCGAACTCGCCCGCTGAGTAGGAGCGGTAGAAGTGCCGCGGGTCAGCGAAGAGGACATCGGCCATGTCGAGCAGCTGGTCGGCGTAGTCGGACAACGAGCCCGGCCACATCCGCGTATCGAGCATCCACGGGGCCGTGCCCTCCGGCAACGGCGCCTTGCCCTCCCGGATGAGGCTCTTCGACAGCTTGGCGCCGCTGTCCGTGACGACCTGCGGGCAGAAAAGCCGGGTGGGTAGCTGCGCGCCGGTCAGGCCGATAGCGGTCAGGGCCTGGTCGATGAGCTGCGAGCCGAAGACCCAGTCGCCGCCCTTGACCATGACGGTCAGCCGGTCACGGTCCATGGCGGCGCTGAGTTCCTTGACCAGGTTCCGATACAGGGTCGACAGGTCGAGGTAGCCGGTACCGGCCGGGCCGAGGATGACCTGGTAGGGCCCGTGGTGCAGGCAGACGGCGGAGATCTCGGCGTGGTCCGTGTCGAGCAGGATTCGTGTGCGCTCGGCGTGCTTCTCGGCCCAGCCGCAGCCTGGCGTGGGGCAAGGGACGCGGACGTGGGGGACGCCGTGTGAGGGGTCGAGCCACCATCGTGCGGCGTCGATTCGCCGGTGGGCGCGTAGCCAGGTCTGCCGGAAGCGTTCGCTCTCCTGGAGGCGGGAGTACATCTCGATGGAGTACGGGATCGACAGGCGTTCGGACAGCGCGGCGAACAGGGGCCGGTAGAGGGTGTCTACCTGTTCGGCGAGGGTTTCCTCGCCGAGGGCCTGGGCGTAGGCGCGCTGATACCGGTGGCCGGATGCGGGGTCGGTGACGAGTTCGTGCGGGGCGTTGTCGAGGGCGCCGAACGCCACCTCGACCGGTAAACCGAACCGGTCTCGGACACGGGCTGCTGCGGCGAACGTGAGCGACTGAACGAGTGAGGTGCCCAGATGGGGCACTCCGTTGATCTGGGTGCCGACGGAGAAGACGACGCAGGTGGGGCGGTCGGCTTGGAGTCGGGGCGCGAGGATGTCTGTGACGGCGCTGAGCGCGTTGGCCAGCACCGTGTTCGGTGAGACGGGATACGCGGTCATGGGAGTGCTCCCTGGCTGGTGTGCGGGGCGACGGTGGCGAGGCGTGCTCAGCTCTTGCTGAGGGCCGTGTAGTGGTCGCACAGGGCGTTGACGGACCGGGCCAGCCTCATCGCGACGGACATGCGGACCGGGCTGTTCTCGCCGGTCCCGAGGCGCAGTCGCGTCTCGGCTTCGCGGACGCCAGCCATCGCGCACGCCGCGGGGATGTCGCCCTTCGGCAGCCCGCACGCCAGCTTCTCCACCTCAGGGATCAGCAGCTGGAGGTGCCCGCGCAGAGCAAGCCGCAGCGCCTCCAGCTCATTCCCGCCGATCGGCTTCGCGTCTCCGGCAAGCAGTCGGCGCGCAGTGGCACGCATGGTGGCCAGGTCCGGCGGGTCTTCTACAACGGCGGCCATGCCTGCATCACTCCCACTACGCTGAGTTGTCCGGCTATCACCCATGACGGTAGGTAGCGGTGAACGCCGGTTGTAGTGACTGCGAGTACGGGTATCGGCCCGCCGTGGGCGGGCGAGGAGACGCCATGGGGCAGCAGGCGCACGGAACCCCGACCGGTGGTCAGGGAACGCCCTCACGGGCGCGTGGGGGCATCATCTCGGGCTACGTCTTCAGGGTCATACGCGAGCAGCTGGGGCACACGCAGGACAGCCTTGCCGAGCTGTTCGGGGTAGCGCCCGACACGGTCGCCGGCTGGGAGACCGGGCGGCGCCCGATGACCTCCTTGCCGGTGGGACAGATGCTGATGCATCGCCACCGGCTCATGCAGATGGGCACGTCGCCCGCCCTGCTCGCCGCCCTCGAACGCGCCATGGAAGCCGACATGCTGCTGACCAGCGCGCTGGAAGAGGAAGCACCCGCAGGGCCCAACCCGCTCGGCGCGTGGGTCATGCAGCGCGACCTCGTAGAGGTGCTGACCTGGCCCCTCAACAGTGTCCCGCCCAGCCCTGTGCGCGACCTGCCGACGCCCCCTCGTTCACGCCGCGGCCCGGTACCGACGGCACCGGAACTGCCCAAGACCGACCGCCACCGGTTCTTCACCCGCATGCGGGAGACGGCCGAGCAGGCCCGAGGTGGCCGGGACTTCCTGCTGCGCCGGCAGGCCCTCTACCTAGCTGGGTTCGACCAGGCCGCCGACACCTCCGAGTGGCTGGCCCATCAGCAGCGAACCGAGCGGCCGGACGACTGGCTGACGAAGTGGCTCAACTCCCGCTCGGTCGCCGCAGTGGCCGCACGCCAGGGCGACCGGGACCGTATGACCCACTTCATTGGCCGCACCCTGGGCGACAACGACCGCGCCGAGGCGGCGAACCTGAACTACTGGGCGTACTGGGTCGGTGAGTCCCAGCACGCCCAGCTGTCGGACGACTTCATCGGCGAGGCGGCGCCCGGCTCCTGGTACGGCGAGCGGCTGATGGCCCACCTGGTCCGCGGCCTCACGCCGCGGCACGGATTCTTTGACCTCAACGTCCACACGCTGTGGGCGCTGCTCGCCGCCCGCCCGAATCTGCTGCGCGCACGGTCGGACGCTGGGCGGGCCCTGCGTGAACGCCTGCCGGTGATGTTGGATGACTCCGAGCTTTCGCCGCAGGCGCGGCGGGAGCTGGAGGGCATCCGGTACGCAATCCGCCTCGCCGAGGCGTGAAAGGGGACACCAGTGGGTGAGCAGGACCTGGCGGACGTAGCCCACTTTCTTTGGGAGGCGGGCACGTTGAAGTCGGCCCGGCGGACAGGCTGGTGGATGGCGGGCGTTCGTGACCCCGAGAGCGTCGCCGAGCACGCATGGCGCACATCCATCATCGCCTCGGTCATCGCCACTCTGGAGGGCGCCGACGCAGCGCGGGCTGCGCACCTGGCGGTGTGGCACGACTCGCAAGAAACGCGCACGGGCGACGTGAACCATTTGGGGAAGAAGTACGCGGCCCCTGGCGATCCTGTGGCGGTGACGGCGGACCAGACGGCAGGAATGCCCGAGGTACTGCGTGCCGCGGTCCGTGCGGTCGTCGCCGAGTACGAGGCGAAGGAAACGCCTGAGGCCATCTGTGCCCGCGACGCGGACAAGCTGGAGTGCATGTTGCAGGGCCTTGAGTACAAGGGGCAGGGGTACGAGGCGGCTCAGCGGTGGGTCGACAACAGCCGGGCCCGGATCGTCACCAGGTCCGGGCAGCTGCTTGCTGACCAGCTGCTGGCTCAGGCGCCGCTCGACTGGCTGCACGCGGCTATGGGCGAGCGCAGTTGACCCCAGGAACACGAAGCGGCCCCGTCCTCCGAGGAGAGCGGGGTGCTTCGGCAGCTCCTGCTGGTCCGCCAGTCAGACCTTGAGGCGGAACACCACGTGCTCGACGCCATCCAGGATGGTCGTCTCCGTGGTGCGCTCGTACAGCTCCTCAGGCTCGAACGGGGTATCGAAGAGGAGGTTCGAGTCCGTGTCGAGGTTCTTGTAGGTATCGGTAGTACCGTCCTTCGTGCCGCCCTCGAAGACGACGCGCGTGATGTCCATGGCGGCGCACTCTGCGTCATGCCACGGCGATCCGCAAGCAAGTCAGCGAGTTCCCGCCCCGTGGGTACACCGCCACACACTGTGCCCGCGCCGGCCGACGAACAGTACGCAGGCCCGCTACTCCTCGGGCACGAGTTCGTCAGGCTCCAGCGAGAAGAACACCACGAAGGCATCAGGCCCTTCGTTCGCCCGCTTCACGGAACTGTCGTAGAGGTGGTTGAAGAGCTGCTGCCGGGAGTGTCCCGGCAGCGGAGCGACAGTCCCCTCATACGTTGCCATCTCGTAGTACCGTCCCTTCGGCCAAGCCAGGGTGAGGACGTATTGCCAGCGCTTCCGGACGATTGGCTTGGGGCTCACGCTGCGAACTCCTTGTACGAGGCACGGCCGGTGGGCGAAGGAATCCGTCCGGCCGGACGGGAGAAGATGCGGCGCAGCTCTTCGACCACGTCGAGGGGAGGCTCGGGGGCCTCGGCGACGCGAGCGTGGATGGCGGCGACGGTCTTCGGACCGAGGATCGCGAGCCGTTCCTCGCGTGTCATGCTGCGGCCCGATTGAGGCAGCGGAGGCGGATAACTTCCGCCTCGATCGCCTCAACCGAGCCCAGCGGATGACCGGGGTAGTAGGCCGCCTCCGCTGCCTCACGAGGGCTCCGTGACGCCTGCTCCGCAACCGCGTCCGCAAGGACTTCAGCCGCTGCCGCGATCGCCCGGGCCCGGGTTGGCAGGTACGCAGTGGTCGACATGTGCTCTGGGCTACTCATACCTGCATTCCTCCCCGCCTCCTCAGATTCTGCTCCGCCTGAGAGTGCGGTTTGTTCGCGTCCCGCCACCTGTGTGGCGGTATGTGGAGGCGGTTCCAAGCCAGCCGGGCGAGGCTGGTGGCATGGATCCTGCGATGCCCGTGGTCGTGTATCCGCCCGCCGAGGACGGCGGTCGACGAGTCCGTGTCGGAGAGCAGTTCGTCGGCATGGCGTACACGTTGCTGGACATCGTCGAGTTCCTGCGGCGCGCAGGCCTTGAGGACGTCGAGCCGGAGGACGTGGCCGGTGCCGGGTGGGTTGAGTGGCGGGACGGTGGCCCGCGGACGTGGGAGCGGTGAATCGGGTCCGACGACGCGAAAATCAGGCCAAGGCAGCAAGTCACGATATGGGCAACGCCCCGGCGCGCTGTCAGTGCGTCCCAGGTCTCTCACACGTCGCTTGAGCAGCAGTTTTCTCTCTGATGTAGATCATTTGTGTGAGCTCGCAGGGACTGCAACCTGTTTCGATTTTCGAAAAATCCGGGTATTCTGGATCCATGCCGAACGAGGAGAGAGCCCTACAGAACCGCGTCCGGTCGCTCATGGAGAGCGCGGGGATGACCCAGACCCAACTGGCCGAAGCTATCGGAATCACGAAGCCGAAGCTGTCGCTGTCCCTCGGCGGAGATCGCCGCTTCTCCACCTATGAGCTGGCGGCCATCGCGGAACAGTTCCACACGACCGTGGACTACCTACTCAGCGGGAAAACGCCGCGGAGGGCCGCTCTCGCTGCTCGCGATGACTCGGACAAGTCACCGGGGTGGGAGGTGGCCGTGAAGCGTGCCGAGACTCTTGATGAGACCGAAGCCGCGTTGAACGATCTTGGCATTCCTACGATCCTTACGCCGCTCGAAGACTGGCAGCGTCCCACGCTCAACGGACTTGCGATCACCGTCGGTCCTGCGCTGGCGGATGCTGCACGTGCCCTCCTCGCGGACGGCTTCCGCGACGACATGCCCGGCGCGATCGAGGACGCCTTCGGTATCCACGTCGCTGCCCAGCCGTTCGGCCCCGGTTTCGACGGCCTCTCCTGGCGGAGCGAGGACTGCCGGATCATCGTGATCAATACGGATGCTGCCTGGAGCCGGCAACGCTTCACGCTGGCTCACGAGCTCGAGCATCACCTGGCGGGTGACGTCGATGCGGATGGTCTCGTCGTCGACAAGGATGTGATGTCGACGCACCAACGCATTCCAGAGATGCGTGCCAACTCATTCGCCGCCGCGCTGCTCATGCCAGAGCAGGAGATCCGGGAACGCGTCAAAGACACAGTGACCCCGGAATTGTTCGCGTCCTTGATCGGTGTGTTCCTCGTTTCCTCCGACGCGCTGGCTTGGCGGCTCAAGAACCTGGGGCTCGTCAATAACGCCGAGCGGAGCTCGTTCTCCCGCATGTCCGCAGCCGAGGCGGCGCGAGAGGGCGATTGGGAGGATCGCTACTTCGAGCTGGTCAAGCACCAGAGCAGGCAGCGGCCGCCAGAGGCGCTCGTGGAGCGTTCTCTGCGGGCATTCATGGCTGGCGACATCAGCGCTCAGTGGCCGGCGCGCGTGCTTGGCTGCGACGCGGACTTGCTCCATGAGGCTTTGGACGGAGCAGCGAGCGAGGTGGCTGAGGACAAGGAACCGGTGTTCACTCCGTGACGATCCTGGTGACCGATGCCTGCTCTGTGATCAACTTTGCTGCGTCAGGCGATATGGAATTGCTCAAGTCGGGCCTTTTGGTCCGCACGCCTCGTTGCACGCAGGCCGTACACGCCGAACTGTGTAAGTGGGCCCACAACTTTCCGGGACTGCGGCCTTTGCTCGATGAGAGCTGGCTAGGTGAGCCGATCGAGCTCAACCGGACGCAGGACCAGAAGGACGTCGGTCGCCTCCGTACCGCCCTCGGCGGTACCCGCAACGAGCCGACTCTCCACCTGGGAGAGGCCGAGTCTATCCATGCGATGCGCACGCGAGATGAGCTCGCGGGGGCGGTGCTACTGACCGACGATCGGGACGCGGCCCGTATGGCCAACCGCAGCAGCCTCACGACCTGGGACACCACACGATTGCTCGCAGAACTCCACGTCAGTGGGGACCTGGAGTGGGACGAGGCGCAACAGGTCCTCCGACGGATGGAGGACGAAAACCGCGGGGTCCGCATACCCGCGACGTACCAGGAGTTCACGCAGGGCTGACTCCGAGGCATGCGAGAGCCCCTGCCCCGGACATAATGGAAGCGGCTCCGCCCACCCACTGCTGGGGACGGGCCGCCGACCTACTTGGCCGACTTCTTGATCGGGTCGAGGAGCAGGACGTGGACGGTCGCCACGGCGATGAACCCCCGTAGCGCCGAGGTGTAGGCGTCGTTGTAGTCCGGCTTCACTGCGGCCAGCGCGCACCAGATCGCGCTCCCTAGGGTGTACAGGCCAGCCACCCAGACAGGGACGACGCGACGCCGCCATGCGACGACGAACGGCACGAATGCGAGGACGGACAGGCTGGCAAGAGGTAAGGCCGCCCAAGCCCAGCGTTGCCATGGGGCGTGGAACATGCGGGGTCGGGGCGCGTAGGTTAAGTGGTTGTTCGCGGAGGAGTCCGTGTGTGCGGGCATGGCGCACAGCTTGGCGGTCGGATCCTGCTCGTGTCTGGTCTTCTCCGATTCCGCGGGGCCGCGGGTGACGCGGTGGCTCTTGGACGGGTCACAGTCCAGCAACACGCGCCCGCACTCCGTTGATCAGCTGCCACTGTTTTTGGAGTTCGCGCAGCCGAGAACAAGGGGGGCCTGTGCGCCGTACCGTCCTGCCCATCGTCGCCGTCCTGTTGACTGCCGCTTGCAGCTCCGGTGGAGCGGACACCGAGTCGAAGCCGACACACACGCCGACTCCGCGAGCGGCGCAGAGTAGCCGGCCCGCGGCGGCATCTACGCCCAGCGCGTCCCACACGACCAAGCCGAAGCCGACACGGTCGAAGCAGTGCTCACCGACGCGTGACGTCATCGTCTGGTACAGGATGCCGGGCGTCCCCGACAGCGCTCAGGTGCTCGGTAACTACTATCTGGCGACCTGCGAAACAACGTTCCAGTGGCTACCAAAGTCATCGCCTACGACGGCCGGCACGTGTACCCAGGCGGCCTATGCGAGCGACAACCCCGGCTACAACGCCGACGCCACACCCGCGAAGCGCCTGAAGCACGTGCAGGTGTCTGTCGGGCCGGGCTGCTGAGGGAGGGACGCAAAGATGGGGCAGCCAGAGTCCGTTTCCGGGTCTCCGGCCGCCCCTTCGAGGTTGCCTCCCTCCCCTCCCTGACTGGCCATTTCCGCAGGTCATGCACAGGGAGGCGGTCTAGGGAGGCAGGTAGGGAGAACTCCCTCAGATCTCGTCGTCTCCCTGATCGTCGGTGTCCTCGGCGAGACGTTCCAGGATGGCGTCCTGGACGCGGTCCCGGGCCACGACCATGCGCCCGTCGGACTTGTACTGCTGCGCACCGAAGGGCTCCAGCGCCTTCTTCAGATCGGCCGGCCCCCAGCTGCCGTAGGCGTCGTGGTTCTTCGCGGCGAGCAGGTGCAGCACCTCTTGGACCAGGATGCGCGTCTCGTCGCCGATGACGGCGGCGACGTCGGCCAGCGGATCCGGCGGCTCGAACGTCGGCTCCGCGGCCGGGCCGGTTCCGTCGTACACGCCCATCGACCGCTCGACGACCGGCGTCACCTCGTCGATGCCCTTCTCGGCGTCCCGCTGCACGTAGTAGGCGCGGATGACCTCGAACGGTTTCGATGTGAAGCCCACGGACACGGCGGTACCGATGTCCTGGCCGGGCACGAGCTCGGTCGCCCGGATGCCGGCCTTGTACCGGCCCGAGCCGAGCAGGCCATCGTTGGCGACCTGATCGCCGACCGCGAACGCCACCCGGTGCGACGTGTTGCGGGTGACGTCCCGAGGGATGCTGTCCGCAGTCGGGGAGACGGTCACCCAGATGAGGGTGATGCCCACCTTGCGGGCCTTCTTCATGACACGGATGGCCAGCTCAGCGGCCTCTTTGCCGTAGTCCTTGTCCATGAACAGTTCGTGGCACTCGTCGAAGACGACGACCCGGGGCCGCATCCGCGGGTCCTTCAGCGCCATGTCGCGGGTCAGCTTCGGCGAGTCGCCGCCGAGCTCTTCCAGCAGCTTGCCGCGCTCGGTGACCTCGGCTGTCAGCGTCCGCAGCCGGTCGAGTGCGGCCTTCAACTGCTCTTTGTCGTCGCCCTTGACCAGCGTGCGCAGGCGGGGCTTGAGCGGGTCGTAGTCCACGTTCGTGGCCATCACGTACACCTCGGCCTCGACGAGCGGGTCGAGGATGGCGCCGAGCAGGAGTGCCACGACGATGCTGGTCTTGCCGGAGCCCATGATGCCGCCGACGATCCAGTTGCAGGCCATCAGCTTTCCGATGATGGGCTCGCCGCGCTGCGACAAGGCAACGGGCACGCCCTTGAAGTAGTCGGTGACGCCCTCGGTGAGCAGCGGCCACGGCGGCACTTTCCCGGACAGAGAGCCCTGGTCAGCCACCCACAGGTCGAGAACGCCCGGCTCTTTCGGAGGTTCGGTCGGCCACACCTCGACCGGCTTACGGAGCAGGTTGTGCGCCAGGACGTTCTTCTTCACGTTGACCATCTCGACGGTGACCCCGATCGGCAGCTGCAGCTTGGTGTGCCAGCCGTTGCCGGAACGGGTCGTGGGCTGCGCCCAACGCGGCTGCCACCCTTCCTTGACGGCCTTGTTCAGCGGAGCGATCCCGAGGCCGCCCAGAGCCCGCAGGATGGCGCCCTCGTCGGGCACCGCGCCGCCGTGCTCGCCCTCGACAGCAGGCAGTGCCCAGTTGGGCGCGGAGCGCTGGTTGCGGCCGACGGCCCACACGCCGGCCAGGGCCAGCCAGGGCAGCGCGTACAGCAGCGGATCCCAGACCACGGAGACGATCCAGGCGAGCATGGCGACGAACCCGACGACTGCTTCGAGGGGCCCGAGCACGTCGTGCACATCGTGATGCGCCCACGCGATCAGAATGCTCAGGATCAGCAGCAGACCTGCGCTGGCCACGGTTCCCGTGAACAGGGCCTTCGGCGCGTTGAGCGCCATCTGCAGCAGCTCCATACGCCGCTTCTGCCGAGCCGCCCGATAGGAGCTGATCCGCTGCTCCCACTCGCGGACCAGTTCCTCGTTCCCGCCGGCCTCCGCGATGCGCATCATCCGTTCGTAGCGGGCCGCGGTCCGCCCGTCCCACGCCCGCCGGGCCAGGATCCGGGTACCGCCCACCAGGTAAGAGCCGTGCCGGATGGCCAGCCGGTAGCCCGAGTTCGTGCGGGTCTCGACGACGACACGACGCAGATGGTCGATACGGATACGGCGCCGCGGTGCGGATGGTTTCGTGACCGGCTCGACGGCTGCGGGGGTGGTCGTCTCGGGGGTGAACTTCAGTAGGGACACCTGCGGGTTGACGTGCCCGTTTACCTTCTCGGGGGCGGTGTCGGTCATCCTGGTCTTCCTCGCTCCTTCGGGAGGGATGGGGCCCGGGGACGGCGCCTGCTTGGTCGTGGTGTCGCCGTCCCCGGGTGAGCTACTTCTTCTTGCCGCGCTTGTCCTCGCGGGCCTGGGCCTTCTCGCGGATCCGCTCAACCTCCCGTTCCAGGGCGGCTGTCGGCTGGCCCTTCGCCTGGCGGTGCTGGATACGGGCTCCGAGGGCGACCACCCGGGCGAGCTCGCGCAGGTTGTGCGGGTCGTGCTTGGTTGCGGCCATCAGTCCTCCAGTCAGTTGCTGCGGCGGTTGCGCATCATGGCGTCGAAGCTGGCCTGGGCTTCCTCGACCTCGATCTGCGCCTGGGCCTCGGCGAGTTCGCGTTCGGCGTCCTGGAGTGCGGCGATCTCGGCGAAGGTGCGGTCGTCGTTGTGGGACATGGGGTGCCTTTCCCGGGGCCGGGCTGTCCGGTCCCGCCGCACCCCCACGGGCGGGCCGTGGGGGACGGTGGGACTGTCAGCGGCCCTTCTGGAAGTCGCGCCACATCGAGCGCAGGATCAGCAGGCAGGCGGTCGCGCAGGTCGCTCCGATGGCGATGGCCACGGCGAACAGCGCGGCGGCCAGGCCGACGGAGACGACCACGCCCCCGATGACCAACCACTTCTTCGCGTCGAACTGGGGCGGCGCCTGGTGGTGCTGGCAGGTGGCCGGCTGCTGGCCGCCCAGGAGCTGCTGTGCGGCCAGGAGTGCGGCGATCTGTTTGACCAGCTCGGTGTTGTCGGCGGCCTCGACCGCGTCGCGGGCGGCCTTCTCGATGTCGCTCACGGCCCGACCACCTCGCGGCGCAGCTCGGTCGCCTCCCGGCGCGACAGCCCGAGCTCGTCCTGAAGCGTCTTGATGGTCACCGGCCGCGACGTCGACCTGACCGACTCCCGATTGAGGCTGCGGGCCTTTCGCCGCAGCTCGGCCGGGGTGAGCGTGATGACCTCGGTGACCACCTGCCGGGCCGTCTCAGCGGGCACCGCGCGGTCATGGTCCTTCTCCCAGTAGGCGCCTACCGTCCAATCGGGCACCTGAAAGTCGTAGGTCGGGGTGACCACCTCGACAGGCGCCTCGACGGGCACGTAGCGCTCCGCGAAGTGGTCGAGCCGGTACTGCCGCTTGGCCACTTCGGTGGTCACCTCGGCAGGTTCCGGCCGGGCCACGACCGGCAGTAGGCGGACACCGGCCGGGACCACCTCGGGCAGCGGTCGGGCAACCGGCTCGGGCTCCGGGGCTACGTCTACAACCGGCTCGGCCTCGGGCTGCCCCCACGGGGAGGCCAGGTCGATCGTGGCCAGCGCTGCGGCGTGACGCCGGGCGGCGAGCAGGTCGAGCAGCTTGGCCCGCTGCTCTACGCTCGCGCCGGCCTGTGCCTTGCCCACCGCGACGGACAGGCGACGGGCGACCCGGGCACGGCCGCGCGCCTTGGGTGCCATGTCGGCGAGCCTGGCGGCCAAGCCGACGGCCTTCACCGTCGCCCGGTCTCGGGTGATCTGCTCGGCGCTGCGGTCGCGGACAGCGAGTCCGAGCCGGGACAGCAGCCGCTCCCGCAGTTCGCGGACGAGGAGGGCGGGCAGGGACTGCGAGTCGGCGGCGGTACGGTGCCGCAGCTCGATGCCCATGGCGAGGTGCCACAGCACCGCGGCGAGCACCGGGCCGACGACGGCGCGAACGGTGCCGCCGATGATCCCGGACTCCGAGTACGCCGGAATCACCTGCACGCCGGTGATGAGCCACACCAGAACGCCCGGGGCTCCGGGCGTGCCGGTCGTGCGGAGGTTCTGCCGGGCCATGAGGGCGCAGGCGAACAGGGCAAGTTCGGCGGCAAGGAAGAGGGAGGCTCGTTCGCCGGCATCGGTCATGCCGAGCCGGTGCGCAGCGAACCGCCAGCTGGTGTCACCGGAGTACGCGGTACAGGCGATGGCGCCGAGCGCGGCGACCAGGACGGCGGCCGGCGTGCGGCTCGCGGCCCGTCGGCCTGCACGGGCCAGCAGCAGGGCTGCGGCCAGGAGGAGGACCGCGGCGGCTGATGCCGGTGCCGGGTGGGTCTGCGCCCACGTGGTCAGGGAGTTCATTCGCCTACTCCAGGTTCGGAGGCGCGCACTACGAGGTGCGCGGCGAGGGTGACGCCTTCGCGGTCGCGGCGGTCGTTCGCTTCGATCAGCGCGGCCATGAGAGCGGGAACGGGCGGTGTCGGCCGGGCCGACCGGCAGGCCGCGCCGATCGCGGCGTGCTCGGTCGGGCGGCGGATGTACGAGGGGCGGCTCACCGGTCGGCCCCGCGGATCGCGGCGAGCTGGTCGGCGAGGGCGCGCAGCTGGTCGGCGTGCGTGTCGAGGGCGGCCGCGAGGCTGTACAGGCTGACCGGGTCGAGGGTGAGGGCGAATCCGCCCTGTTCCACGTACAGGCCGGTGGCGTGGTCGGTGGCGAACGGGTACTGGCTCAGCAGTGCCGTCCACAGGGTGTGGCCGTGGAAGGTGAGCGGGGTTTCGGTACCGCTGTGGGTGAGGTCGGCGCGGTCGACGGGCCGGTGGTCGGCGTGTCCGGCGCACCATGCGGGTTCGGGCATCGTGACGTTGCCGTGGTCGAGGGTGCGCAGCGTGACTGTGCGGGGCTCGGCGTTCACAGGTCGACCTCCGCACGCACCGTGCTGAGCGGCCGGTCGAGCCAGCCGGCGCACTCTGTGATGGCTGCTGCGGCGTCGGCCTCGGTGGCGGCGATGTGGTGGTAGGCGATCTCGTGGCGGGGTTCGTCGGTGTCGAACGGAGCGAGGTTCAGCGCCCAGCCCTCGACCATGAACGTGCCGTCGGGCAGTGGGGAGGCGGTAACGAATCCGCCGGGGCACCGGGTGAACGAGGGAAGGACGTGCGGCTCGGCGTCGAGGGCACGGAGCAGGATGCGCAGCGACTCGCGGATGGCGCCCAGCGCCTGGGCGACCGCGGCGTGGTCGGTGTAGTCGGTTGCGCCGTAGGCGTCGAGCATCTGCCGGGCGACATGGACCGCGCTGGACAGGGTGCTGCTCTGGGGCGGGGTGCCCGGCTCACGGCCGGGCACCTGTTGGGAGTCGACGAAGGTCACCGGGCACCACCCGGCTGGTCACCGGTGATGCCGTGGACGCGGCGCTGCTCGGCCTCACGGTCGAGCCGGGCGACCTCCGGGTCCCCCGGGAAGTCGGCGGTGGCGCTCTGCTCGGCCTGCATGACGACGGTCTCCAGCTGGGAGACGAACCCGCGCATCGCGTCCAGCGCCTCCCTCGCCTTCGCCGGGGAGACCTCGGCCAGGTGCACGCCGTACCCGATCCACACCTGCGTGCTGCGCCCGTAGGCGGCCGGCTTGTCGTTGTGGACGATGACCTGCGCGGTCATCCAGGGCAGGCCCTCGCCGTTCTCGGAGTAGCCCGAGCAGTCGAGGTCGGCGGCCAGGATGCTGGACTCGACCGGGGCGGTGGAGTGGCATTCCATGGCGCCGGGCTTGCCGTGCTCCTCGACGCAGAACCCGGGGCATCCCCAGCGGTTCATCCACTCGGTGCCGCGCTCGGCGGCGCTGAGGGGCTTGCTGGTCTCCTGCTCCTGGCGGAGGAAGGTCGCCATGGCCGCCGCGAACTGCGCGGCCAGCTCGGGCGTGTACCGCTCGGGCATGGCGGCCTTCATGGCCTGGTCGCAGACGTCGGGCAGTGCGGCGATGAGGTCGGCCGGGGTGACACCGTCCGCAAGGGCGATCCTGGCCGGGGTGTTCTCGGGGTGTTCCCGCGGCGGTTCGGGGATGTAGGGGAGGGCGCGGCCGGTCGGTGTGGCGTCGAGGGCGGGGACGTGGGGCTGGGTGCGGTTCATGGTGTTCATCCCTCGGGCTCAGGCGGCGGCGAACGCGGTGATCAGGGCGACGGCGGCGATGTACTCGGTCTTGCGCGGCCGGTAGGCGGCGACGAGGCGGGCGACCTGGGCGAGGGTCCAGCGGCTGACCGCGTGGGTGCGGTGGGCGCGGCCACCGGCGACGGTGCGGCGGGTGCGGGCGGTGGCGGCGGGGGCGAGGCCGATGCGCTTCGCGACGGTGCGCAGGCCGTTGGTGACGCCGGTGACGGTGTCCTTGGCGACGCCGGCGGCGATGGCGACGGTGGCCAGGGAGCGGGGGCGGCGGTGGCACGAGGCGGCGAGGCGGTTGGCCGCGGAGCGGCGGTGGAGGGCGGCGCGAAGCGTGCGGCGCGTGGCGCGGCGTTCGCGGCGGATGGCAGACTTCTGCATCAGCGGTCTCCTGGTCTAGTCAGGTAGGTCCGTCAGGCCCTCGGCCGGTGTTGGTAGCACCGTCGGGGGCCGCATCTTTGCGGTTTGCTAGATACCCATCTAACTATCGGAGACCGCCGCTTCGCCGACCTGCGGAGTCTGGTCCAGCCATGAGCCACACCAGCCGGGCACCCACCCGCGCCCGGTCGCCGGTGCACGCCGCCTCCGGTAAACGGCTGGGCGACCCCCATCCCCGGCAGGAAGGACCGATCGACCTGCGCCTGGTGCCGCCCGCCCTCGCGGCCTGGGGCACAGCGGCACTGACGCTCGACGCACCACCGGCCCTGACGGCAGGCCTCGCGACCGTCTGCCTGATCACGGCGGCCCTCCTGCTGGCCACGGGCAGACGGCGGCGCACCTGGCCGTGCGTGGCGTCGGCCGCCGTGCTCCTGTGCGTCGCCGCGGCCGCCGCCTCGGCCGGTCTGCACGGAGCGGACCTGCGCCGTGGACCCGTGCCCGCGCTGGCCCGGCAGCACGCGGCCACGACGGCCGAGGTCGAACTCGTCTCCGACCCCTGGCTCAGCCGCCCCAGGGTCACCGGCGATCACACGGCACCGTCCGTCGTGCTGATCCGGGCGCGGGTGAGCCGCGTCGAGGAGACCGACGGGACGGTCGTGGCGACGCGGACCCCGGTGCTGATGGTCGTCGACAGCGATGTACCGGCACCCTCCGCCGCCCCTGTGCCGGGGCGTGCGGCCTGGCTCGGGCTGCTGCCCACGACCCGGCTGCGGGTGAGCGTCCGGCTCGCGCCCGTCACGGCGGGCGGGGACCGGACCGCGGCCGTGCTGCGGGTCTCGGCCCGGCAGGCGCCACGGATCGTGGGAGAGCCGACCGGACCGCAGCGGCTCGCGGGACGGTTACGGGCCGGGCTGCGCGACGCGACCGAAGGACTGCCCGGGGATGCGCGGGCGCTGCTGCCCGGCCTGGTGGTCGGGGACACCTCACGGATCACCCCCGATCTGGACGAGGCCTTCAAGAAGACGGACCTGGCCCACACGCTCGCGGTCTCCGGCAGCAACCTCACCGTCCTGCTCGCGCTGCTCATCGGACCACTCGGACTGGCCCAGCGCGCCGAGCGCCGGGGTCTCGCCCGGCGGCTGGGCATCCCGTTGCGGACCACGGCGCTGCTCGCGGCCACGCTGACGGCCGGCTTCGTGCTGGTGTGCCGCCCGGACCCGAGCGTGCTGCGGGCCGCGGCCTGCGGGGCCGTGGCACTGCTCGCCCTGGCGACCGGACGACGCAGATCACTGGTCCCGGCACTGGCCACGGCCGTCCTGCTGCTGGTGCTGTACGACCCGTGGCTGGCCCGGAGCTACGGCTTCCTGCTCTCGGTACTGGCCACCGGCGCGCTGCTGCTCCTGGCGCCGGGCTGGAGTACGGCGCTGCGGCGGCGCGGGGTCCCCGGCCGGGTGGCCGAGGCACTGGCGGCCGCAGCTGCGGCGCAAGCCGTGTGCGCTCCCGTGGTGGCCGTGCTGTCGGCGCGGGTGAGCCTGGTGGCGGTGCCCTGCAACCTGCTCGCCGAGGCGGCGGTCGCGCCGGCCACCGTACTGGGCTTCGGCGCCCTCGCCACGGCACTGCCCGCGATGCCGGTGGCGAAGGTCCTGGCGCGGTGCGCGGGTTGGCCCGCCGGATGGATCGCCGGGGTCGCCAGGACCGGGGCCGCGCTGCCGGGCGCAGGAGTGCCCTGGCCGGGTGACTGGGCGGGCGCGCTGCTGCTCGCCGTGGTCACGCTGCTCCTCGTGCCCGTCGGGCGGCGCCTGCTGCGGCACCCGTGGTGGTGCGCGGTCTGTGCTGCGCTGCTGCTCCTCGTGGTGGTGCGGCCCGCCCCGCTGACCCGCGTGATCACCGGATGGCCGCCGCCGGGCTGGCGGTTCGCGATGTGCGACGTGGGGCAGGGGGACGCGACGGTACTCGCGGCGGGCGAGGCAAGCGGGGTGGTCGTGGACGCCGGTCCGGATCCGGAATCGGTGGACCGCTGTCTGCGGGAGCTCGGCATCACCCGGATCCCGCTCGTCGTACTGACCCACTTCCACGCCGATCACGTCACGGGGCTGCCCGGGGTGCTCCGAGGCCGTTCGGTGGGGGCGATCGAGACGACCGGGTTCGAGGAGCCCGCGGAGCAGGCCGGGTTCGTGCTCGCGGAGGCGGCGCGCCGGCACATTCCGCTCACCCACGCCGTCGCCGGGGAGGAGCGGCGCACCGGTCCGCTGTCCTGGCAGGTGCTGTGGCCGCCGTCACCGGGCCCGTTCGTGCCCGAGCCGGACGACCCCAACGACGCGAGCGTGGCGATGCTGGTGCGCTCCGCCGGGCTGCGACTGCTGCTGCTCGGCGACCTGGAACCCCCGGCGCAGCAAGAGCTGTTGCGATCGCCTGCGGCAACCGGCCTGCGTGGTGTGGACGTACTCAAGGTCGCCCATCACGGCTCGGCCCACCAGGACCCGGACCTGATACGGCTGGCGGCTCCCCGGGTGGCACTCATCTCCTGCGGCGCGGACAACCCGTACGGCCATCCCGCCCCGGTCACGGTGGCCGCGCTGCGGGCCCAGGGCGCGCTGGTGCTGCGCACGGACCGGGACGGTGCGCTCGCGGTCGCCGGGCAGGGCGGGGCGGACGGGGAGGTGCGGGTGGCGCGAGACTGAGGGTATGAACTCAGAACAGGCTGACGCCTATCTCGCCCGGCTGGGCGTCGAGCGCCCGCAGGCGCCCACCGTCGAGGCCCTGCGTGAGCTGCATCTGCGGCATCTGCTGACCGTCCCCTTCGAGAATCTGTCGATTCACCTCGGAGAGGAGATCGTGCTGGAGGAGAAGCGGCTGGTCGACAAGGTGGTGGGGGCCCGCCGCGGGGGCTTCTGCTACGAACTGAACGGTGCCTTCGGGGTGTTGCTCGCCGCGCTGGGCTTCGACGTGGTGCCGCTCGCGGGGCGGGTGTACGGCGACGGGGGGCGGCTCGGGATTCCGTACGACCATCTGGCGCTGCGGGTGCGGACGGCGGAGGGAAGCGAGTGGCTCGCCGACGTGGGGTTCGGGGCGCACAGCCACTTTCCGTTGGCGTTCGGGGAGCGGGGGGACCAGGAGGATCCCGGCGGGACGTTCCGGATTGCGGAAGCCGACGCCGACGGTGCGGGCGGTGCGGGCGGCGCGGGCGGTCCGGTGGATCTGGACGTGCTGCGGGACGGGCGGCCGGAGTACCGGCTGGAGACCAGGCCCCGGGTGCTCGGTGACTTCAGGGCCGGGGTGTGGTGGCACAGCACCTCGCCGGAGTCGAACTTCACGCGGTCGCTGGTGTGTTCGCGGATCACTGAGGACGGAGGAAGGATCACGCTCAGCGGGCGCGCGCTGACGGTGACGGCGCCCGACGGGACGAAGGAGGTAGGTGAACTGGGCACGGACGAAGAGGTGCTCGCGGTGTACCGGGAGCGGTTCGGTATCGAGCTCGACGCGGTGCCGACGGCACTGCACAGCCGCCGGTAGGGGTGCCGGAGAATGTTTCCGTGAGTGACGTGAGACATGTGCTGGTGCTGCCCGACCGTGACGCGGCGGAGCAGGCCGCGGAGGCGTTCGGGGAGCGGTTCGGCAGCCAGGAGGAGCCGCGACTGGTCCGGGACGCGCTGGCCGGTGAGGACGACGCCGAGGACGCGCAGTGGCTGCTGCTCCTGCGGGACGAGGCGGAACGGCTGGACCCCGCGGAACTGGACGCGTTCGCGGGGGAGTGGGAGGGCTGGCGCGAGGAGCCGTAGCCCGGCTCGTTGTCACAGGCGCGTGGGATGCTGTTCCCGATGGCCAGGAACACTGCGAATGACGACCCTCTCGCCCCGGTGACACTCGCCGTGGGCCAGGAGGACCTCCTGCTCGACCGTGCCGTGCGGGAGGTGGTGGCCGCCGCCAGGGCCGCCGACGCCGACACGGACGTGCGGGACCTGACTCCGGACCGGGTGCAGCCCGGCACGCTCGCCGAGCTGACCAGTCCCTCGCTCTTCGCGGAGCGCAAGGTCGTGGTCGTACGCGATGCGCAGGACCTGTCGGCCGACACCGTCAAGGACGTCAAGGCGTATCTCGGGTCGCCCGCGGAGGAGATCACCCTCGTGCTGCTGCACGCGGGCGGGGCCAAGGGCAAGGGTCTGCTGGACGCGGCGCGCAAGGCGGGCGCCCGTGAGGTGGCCTGCCCGAAGATGACCAAGCCGGCGGACCGCCTCGCGTTCGTGCGCGGCGAGTTCCGCGGGCTCGGCCGGTCGGCCACGCCCGAGGCGTGCCAGACACTGGTCGACGCCATCGGCAGCGACCTGCGCGAGCTCGCGTCCGCGGTGACGCAGCTCGTCGCCGACGTCGAGGGGACCATCGACGAGGCGGTGGTCGGGCGCTATTACAAGGGCCGGGCCGAGGCGTCCAGCTTCACGGTCGCGGACCGCGCGGTCGAGGGACGTACGGCGGAGGCGCTGGAGGCGCTGCGCTGGTCGCTGGCGACCGGTGTGGCTCCCGTGCTGATCACCAGCGCGCTGGCGCAGGGCGTGCGGGCGATCGGGAAGCTGTCGTCGGCGCGCGGCGGACGCCCCGCGGACCTGGCCCGGGAGCTCGGCATGCCGCCGTGGAAGATCGACCGGGTGCGGCAGCAGATGCGCGGCTGGACCCCCGACGGCGTCGCTGCGGCCCTCCGCGCGGTGGCCGAGGCCGACGCGGGTGTGAAGGGCGGCGGCGACGACCCCGGGTACGCCCTGGAGAAGGCGGTCGTGACCATCGCTCGAGCGGCCCGCTCCCGCGGCCGCTGACCCGAGCCGGTACCCATTCCGGCCGCTGCCGCCGAGGCGACGGCCATGTCCGGACCATGTCCGGCACCTCCGCTCCGGGCCGTAGGCGGACTCCGCCTGCCCGCCCCCTGCCTCACCCCTGCCCGCCCCCTGCCCGCCCTCGGGCATGCCGAAGGCCCCGGGGCTCCACCCTGGGGAGGGAGGAAGCACCGGGGCCTCGGTGAGGCTGGTGAGCTCACACCCGCGTGGCGAACGCAGGCCGCGTATGAGCTCGGGATGCCGGTCGGGAGCGGATGAGAGAGGGCCCGCTCTGGGTCCTTCCGGCGGTCAAGTCGAGGGTGACTCAGCCCTGGAGGGTGGCGACCTTGGAAGCCAGCGCCGACTTCTTGTTGGCGGCCTGGTTCTTGTGGATGACGCCCTTCGAGACGGCCTTGTCGAGCTGACGCGCCGCAGCGCGCTGGTACTCGGTGGCCTTCTCGACGTCACCCGCGGCAGCAGCCTCGCGGGCCTTGCGGATCGCGGTCTTCAGAGAGGACTTGACGGCCTTGTTGCGCAGCCGGGCCTTCTCGTTGGTCTTGATCCGCTTGATCTGGGACTTGATGTTCGCCACGAATGAGCCTTTTCAGGTTCTGGCACGGGGCCGCATGGGTCCCGTGCCGATGATTTCTTGAAGTCGCGCCTCGTGCTGAGAGGGCAAGAGGCACAGCCACCCAGGTTACCAGTGGCCACCCGGGCGGCCCAAACCGGTGGCCGGTCCGCGCCCATGGGACCATGGAGACTACGAGACTGCGTATCGATCCGACCCGAGACCGCTGACCTTGCGGATACCTCAAGAATCAGGACCCTGCGTGCCCGCGACCCCTAACAATGTGCCCGACCCGAGCCGTACCGCCCCGGCTCTGATCCGCAACTTCTGCATCATCGCGCACATCGACCACGGCAAGTCCACCCTCGCCGACCGGATGCTTCAGCTGACCGGAGTGGTCGAGCAGCGGCAGATGCGTGCTCAGTACCTCGACCGGATGGACATCGAGCGCGAGCGCGGCATCACGATCAAGTCCCAGGCCGTGCGTCTGCCCTGGGCCCCGACCGAGGGCCCCGACCAGGGCACGACCCACATCCTCAACATGATCGACACCCCGGGTCACGTCGACTTCACGTACGAGGTCTCGCGGTCGCTGGCCGCCTGCGAGGGGACTGTCCTCCTCGTCGACGCGGCCCAGGGCATCGAGGCCCAGACCCTCGCCAACCTCTACCTGGCGATGGAGAACGACCTCACGATCATCCCGGTGCTGAACAAGATCGACCTGCCGGCCGCGCAGCCCGAGAAGTTCGCCGAGGAACTGGCCAACCTGGTCGGCTGCGAGCCGGACGACGTGCTGCGGGTCTCCGCGAAGACCGGCATCGGCGTCGACGCGCTGCTCAACAAGGTCGTCAAGGAGATCCCGGCCCCGGTCGGCGTGGCCGACGCGCCCGCCCGCGCGATGATCTTCGACTCGGTGTACGACTCGTACCGGGGCGTGGTGACGTACGTCCGTGTCATCGACGGCCAGCTCAACAAGCGCGAGCGCATCAGGATGATGTCCACCGGCGCCACGCACGAACTGCTGGAGATCGGCACCAACTCGCCCGAGATGCTCCCGGCCGACGGCCTCGGCGTCGGCGAGGTCGGCTACCTCATCACCGGTGTGAAGGACGTCCGCCAGTCCAAGGTCGGTGACACCGTCACCAGCCAGGCCAAGGGCGCCACCGAGGCGCTCGGCGGCTACAAGGACCCGAAGCCGATGGTGTTCTCGGGCCTGTATCCGCTGGACGGCTCCGACTACCCGGAGCTGCGCGAGGCGCTCGACAAGCTCCAGCTCAACGACGCCGCCCTGGTCTACGAGCCGGAGACGTCCGCCGCCCTCGGCTTCGGCTTCCGCGTCGGCTTCCTCGGTCTGCTCCACCTCGACGTGATCCGGGAGCGCCTGGAGCGCGAGTTCGGGCTCGACCTGATCGCCACCGCGCCCAACGTGGTCTACCGCGTGATCATGGAGGACCGCAGCGAGCACATCGTCACCAACCCGAGCGAGTTCCCCGAGGGCAAGATCGCCGAGGTGTACGAGCCGGTCGTGCGCGCCACCGTCCTGGCGCCGACCGAGTTCATCGGCTCGATCATGGAGCTGTGCCAGACCCGGCGCGGCACCCTCCTCGGCATGGACTACCTCTCCGAGGACCGGGTCGAGATCCGCTACACCCTGCCGCTCGCCGAGATCGTCTTCGACTTCTTCGACCAGCTGAAGTCGAAGACGCGTGGTTACGCGTCGCTGGACTACGAGCCCACCGGCGAGCAGACGTCGAGCCTGGTCAAGGTCGACATCCTGCTGCACGGCGACAAGGTGGACGCCTTCTCGGCGATCACCCACAAGGACGCCGCGTACGCGTACGGGGTGCGGCTCGTCGCCAAGCTGCGCGAGCTCATCCCGCGGCAGGCGTTCGAGGTGCCCATCCAGGCCGCCATCGGCTCCCGGGTCATCGCCCGCGAGACCATCCGCGCCATCCGCAAGGACGTCCTCGCCAAGTGCTACGGCGGCGACATCTCCCGTAAGCGGAAGCTGCTGGAGAAGCAGAAGGAAGGCAAGAAGCGGATGAAGATGGTGGGTTCCGTGGAGGTTCCCCAGGAGGCCTTCATCGCCGTTCTCTCCAGTGATGACAGCGCGGGATCGGGCAAGGGCAAGAAGTAGTCGGCCGCCGCTCGCGGCAGTCGCGCAGTGCCCGGGCAAACCGGGCGCAAGGGGGGTCCGTCGTGCGAAAGCACGGCGGGCCCCTCTCGCATACATTCGGTCACCGACCGGAGGAAGTCACAAGCCGCTGCCTCTTACGAACAGGCCGGTCGGGCTCTACCCTGAACCCTGCTCGATAGTTACTCGCGAGTTAAACAAGAGTCCCGAACCGCACCGTGAGTTAACCCAGCCGCACTTTGAGCCAGCCGCATCGCCGCGGGCCCCGGAGGATGTCGTGAGCGACACACAGACCCTGATCGAGAACCGTCCGCCCTCCGTGGCGGCCCTCTTCCTGGACCGCGTGGCGGCCACACCGGACGCCGAGGCCTATCGCTACCCCGTCCCCTCGCCCGCCGGTCAGGGCCAGGACGAATGGAAGTCCCTGAGCTGGGCGCAGGCGGCCGAGCGGGTCTACGCGATCGCGGCGGGCCTCATCGAACTCGGCGTGCTGCCCGAACAGCGCGTCGCGCTCGCCTCCTCCACCCGCGTCGAGTGGATCCTCGCCGACCTCGGCATCCTGTGCGCCGGCGCGGCCACCACGACGATCTACCCGCAGACCAACACCGAGGAGTCGGCGTTCATCCTCGCCGACTCCGACAGCCGTGTGCTGATCGCGGAGGACGCCTCCCAGCTCGCCAAGGCCGTGGAGAAGCGCGCGGAACTGCCCGAGCTGAACCATGTGATCGTCATCGACCCGGCCGGCGTCGAGACCGCCGACTGGGTGCTCACCCTCGCCGACCTGGAACAGCGCGGCGCCGCCTACCTGGAGAAGCACCCCAAGCTGATCGAGGAGCGGGTCGCGGCGATCACCAAGGACCAGCTGGCCACTCTGATCTACACCTCCGGCACCACCGGCCGCCCCAAGGGCGTGCGGCTGCCGCAGGACAACTGGTCGTACATGGCGAAGGCGATCGCGTCGACCGGGCTGGTCGGCACCGAGGACGTGCAGTACCTGTGGCTGCCGCTCGCCCACGTCTTCGGCAAGGTGCTCACCTCCGGCCAGATCGAGGTCGGACACGTCACCGCCGTCGACGGCCGGGTCGACAAGATCATCGACAATCTCCCGGTGGTCCAGCCGACGTACATGGCGGCCGTGCCGCGCATCTTCGAGAAGGTCTACAACGGCGTCGCCGCCAAGGCGCGCGCGGGCGGCGCCGCCAAGTTCAAGATCTTCCAGTGGGCCTCGGAAGTCGCCCGCGAGTACGCCAAGGTCACCCAGGACAACTTCCGCCGCACCGGCACCGCGTCCGCGCCCTTCGGCCTGGCCGCCAAGCACAAGGTCGCCGACGCCCTCGTCTACTCGAAGCTGCGCGAGGCCTTCGGCGGCAAGCTGCGCGCCTGCGTCTCCGGCTCCGCGGCACTCTCGCCCGAGATCGGCTACTTCTTCGCCGGTGCCGGAGTGCACATCCTGGAGGGCTACGGGCTCACCGAGTCCTCCGCCGCCTCCTTCGTGAACCCCGGTGACGCCTACCGCACCGGCACCGTCGGCAAGCCGCTGCCCGGCTGCGAGGTGCGCATCGCCGACGACGGCGAGATCCTGTTGCGCGGCCCCGGCATCATGCAGGGCTACCACGGGCTGCCCGAGAAGACCGCCGAGGTCCTGGAGCCGGACGGCTGGTTCCACACCGGCGACATCGGCGAACTGTCCCCCGACGGCTATCTGCGCATCACCGACCGCAAGAAGGACCTGATCAAGACCTCCGGCGGCAAGTACATCGCGCCCGCCGAGGTCGAGGGTCAGTTCAAGGCGGTGTGCCCCTACGTCTCCAACATCCTCGTGCACGGCGCCGACCGGAACTTCTGCACCGCGCTCATCGCCCTGGACGAGATCGCCATCCTCGACTGGGCGAAGGAGCACGGCCTGGCGGGCAAGTCGTACGCCGACGTCGTCGCCGCTCCCGCCACGGTCGAGATGGTCGACGGCTACGTCCGCGAGCTCAACCAGGGCCTCCAGCGCTGGCAGACCATCAAGAAGTTCCGGCTCCTGCCCCGGGACCTGGACGTCGAGCACGGTGAGATCACCCCGAGCCTCAAGCTCAAGCGCCCGGTGGTGGAACGCGAGTACAAGCACCTGATCGAGGAGATGTACGCAGGAACCCGCGAGGCCTGACCCGGGCCGTAAGAAGAGGCCCCAAGAAGAGGCCCCGGGACGGACCTCACGACGGGGCCGCACCGCTGGGCCACACGACGCCGGGGCGAGTCCGCCAGGACACCCCCGGCGTCGTCTTGTGCCGGTTTCTGTCCGTCTTCGGACACACGCGGCCGAGTTCGGTAACTCGCCGCTTATGAGCACAGCCAGTCTGTCACCCTGTCGGCAGGACCGAGGCGTATTCGCCCTGACTGCCCGGGGAGCTGGCCGATGGGGGTCATACCGACGCAACGGGAGACCGTTGCCCGTCTCCGCGGTGTCCCCGCGCACCGGAGCGCGGGGGAACGCACGGAGGAGGTGCGCGCCGTCCTGCCCGGCAGCCCCCTCGGGCCGGGCTCCGCCCGCGCGCTGCTGCGCGCCGCGCTCACCAGGTGGTCGGACCTCGGACTCGTGGACCCCGGCCGGCTCGCCGACGACGCCGTGGCCGCGGTCAGCGAACTCGTCACCAACGCCGTCGTGCACGCCGGCACCGAGGTGGAGCTGAGCTGCCACTTGGAGGACACCGGCGCGCTCGTCATCGAGGTCACCGACCACCACCCCTCCCGAGGCCCCCGCGAGAACGGCGCCGACCCGCCGAGCGAGACACCCGAGTACGGCCGCGGACTGCGCCTCGTGGCCACCCTCGCCGAATCCTGGGGCGTCACCTACCGGGCCGGTGCCAAGACCGTGTGGGCCCGCCTGCCCGCCGGGGGCGGCCCCGCCGCCACCGGCCCCGAGGCGTACGACGGACAGCGTGCCCTGGACGACGGCGGGCTGCGGGTCGCCGAGGCCATGGCACCGGAACCGCAGCGTGCCGAGCAGGACCGGGACTGGCTCGACCGCGGCGCCCTCTCCTTCCTCGCCGAGGCCTCCGACCTGCTCGCCGGTCAGCTGGACGAGAGCCTGGTCGCCGCGCTCACCGGCCAGCTGATCGTGCCCCGGCTCGCCGACTGGTGCGCGGTGTGGCTGGAGGACGAGTCGGCCGGGCGCTGGGGATCGCCGCGCTCCGGCGCGGCCGAGGCCACCGGCGCCTGGCACGACGTCGGCGGCGCGACCTGGCCACGCCTCGCCAGGGTCTGGCACACCAGCGAGAACCGCGTCGAGGACCTGCGCCGGGCCCTGGAGAAGGAACCCCCGCGCCCCCGGGCCGGACTGTGCTCCGGTCCCGAGCCGTACCCCTGGCCGCGCGGTGCCCTCGGCCCGCAGGGCACCGACGGTACGGCCCTCGCCTACCGGCTGATCGTCGGCGGCCGCCCGCTCGGCACCCTGGTGATCGGGCGCTGCGGCCTGCTCGGCATCCCGGACGCGATCACCGGACTCGTGGAGGACTTCAGCCGCCGCGTGGCACTCGCCATCGGCGCGGCCCGCCGCTACGCCCACCAGGCCACCATCAGCGCCGTACTGCAACGCGGACTGCTGCCCGGCGCGGTCGCCGAGATCCCCGGACTGCGCAGCGCCCTCGTCTACGAGCCGTGCGAGAAGGGCGGCCCGAGCGGCGACTTCTACGACCTGTTCCCGGCGGGCGACGGCCGCTGGTGCTTCGCCGTCGGGGACGTCCAGGGAAAGGGACCGGAAGCCGCCGTCGTGATCGGCCTCGCCCGGCCCTGGCTGCGGCTGCTGGCCCGCGAGGGCTACCGGGTCGCCGACGTCCTCGACCGCCTCAACCAGCTCCTTCTGGACGACGCCACCGAGGCCGCGGACGCGGCGGCCCGCGCGCTGGTGGCCGCCGGCGGCCGCTCGGTGACCTCCGGGGACGGACCGCAGACCCGCTTCCTCTCCCTCCTCTACGGCGAGCTGTCCCTCTTCGACGGCGGCGTCCGCTGCACCCTCGCCTCCGCCGGGCACCCGCTGCCGCTGATCCTCGGACCGGACGGCCACGTCAGCACGGCCGCGCATCCGCAGACCCTGCTCGGTGTGATCGAGGACGCCACGTACACCAGCGAGACCGTCGAGCTGCGGTCCGGCGACAGCCTGCTGTGCGTCACCGACGGGGTCACCGAGCGGCGTTCCGGCTCCCGCCAGTTCGACGACGGCGACGGGCTCGCGCGGGCCCTGTCCGGCTGCGCGGGACTGAGCGCCGAGCTGATCGCGGAACGGATCAGACGGCTGGTGCACGAGTTCGGCGGCGGGGCGCCCGAGGACGACCTGGCGCTGCTGGTGCTCCAGGCCGAGTAGATCCAGGCCGAGTAGATCCGGGCCGAGCAGCTCCGGCCGGAGCCGCTCCGGGCGGAGCTGCTCCGGCGCGGTGGCGGAGCAACGGCGGCGGTACAGGACAATGGAGGACATGCCTTCCGCCCTCCCCGACGGCGAGCCCGTCCCCGCCGACGGCGCACTGCCCGCGTCCGCGCTCGCCGGGGGCGCCGACCGCCCCCTCGGCTTCTACCTGCACGTTCCGTACTGCGCGACCCGCTGCGGCTACTGCGACTTCAACACCTACACCGCCACCGAGCTGCGCGGCAGCGGCGGTGTCCTCGCCTCCCGCGACAACTACGCCGACACGCTCACCGACGAGGTCCGCCTCGCCCGCAAGGTGCTGGGGGACGACCCGCGCGAGGTCCGTACGGTGTTCGTGGGCGGCGGCACCCCGACCCTGCTGGCCGCCGAGGACCTCGTACGGATGCTGGGCGCGATCCGCGACGAGTTCGGCCTCGCGGCCGACGCGGAGGTGACGACGGAGGCGAACCCGGAGTCGGTGGACGAGCGGTATCTGGCCACCCTCCGGGAGGGCGGCTTCAACCGGATCTCCTTCGGCATGCAGAGCGCCCGCCCGCACGTGCTGAAGATCCTCGACCGCACGCACACCCCCGGCCGCCCCGAGGCCTGCGTCGCCGAGGCCCGCGCCGCCGGCTTCGAGCACGTCAACCTGGATCTGATCTACGGCACCCCGGGGGAGTCGGACGACGACTGGCGGGCCTCGCTCGACGCGGCGCTCGGCGCCCGGCCCGACCATGTCTCGGCGTACGCCCTGATCGTCGAGGAGGGCACCCAGCTCGCCCGCCGGATCCGCCGGGGCGAGGTCCCGATGACCGACGACGACGTCCACGCGGACCGCTACCTGATCGCCGAGGAGACCCTGGCGGCGGCGGGCTACGACTGGTACGAGGTCTCCAACTGGGCCACCTCGGACGCCGGCCGCTGTCTGCACAACGAGCTGTACTGGCGCGGCGCCGACTGGTGGGGTGCGGGCCCCGGGGCGCACTCCCACGTCGGCGGCGTCCGCTGGTGGAACGTGAAGCACCCCGGCGCGTACGCGGCCGCCCTGGCGTCGGGCCGTACCCCGGGCGCGGGCCGCGAGGTCCTGACGGACGAGGACCGCCGGGTGGAACGGATCCTGCTGGAACTGCGCCTGCGCGAGGGAGTACCCCTGTCACTCCTCCGCGACCAGGGCCGCGCGGCTTCCCGCCGGGCGCTGGCCGAGGGCCTGCTGGACGAGGGCGCCTACGCGCGGGGACAGGCGGTGCTCACCCTGCGAGGACGGCTGCTGGCGGACGCGGTGGTCAGGGACCTGGTCGACTGATCACGGGTCAGGCCCCACCGCTGCCCGTGACGAAGTCGATCAGCTCCTCCACCCTCCCGAGCAACTCCGGTTCGAGATCCTTGTAGGACCGCACCCGCCCGAGAATCCCCTGCCAGGCCGCCCCGGTGTTCTCCGGCCACCCCAGAGCCCGGCACACCCCCGTCTTCCAGTCCTGGCCGTGCGGCACCCTCGGCCAGCCCGGGATGCCCAGGGAGGCCGGTTTCACCGCCTCCCAGATGTCGATGTACGGGTGACCGACCACCAGGGCGTGCTCGCTGCCGACCGACTGTGCGATCCGCCACTCCTTCGTCCCCGGGACGAGGTGGTCGACGAGCACCCCCAGCCGTGCGTCCGGGCCCGGCGCGAACTCCGCCACGACCGCGGGCAGGTCGTCCACGCCCTCCAGGTACTCGACCACCACGCCCTCGATGCGCAGGTCGTCGCCCCACACCCGCTCGACCAGTTCGGCGTCGTGCCGGCCCTCGACGTAGATGCGTCCGGCACGGGCGACCCGCGCGCGGGCGCCGGGGACGGCGACGGAGCCGGAGGCGGTGCGGGTGGGGTGCGCCGGACCGGACGCGGGTCTGACCAGCGTCACCACCTGACCCTCCAGCAGAAAGCCCCGCGGCTCCAGCGGGAAGACCCGGTGCTTGCCGAAGCGGTCCTCCAGGGTCACCGTGCCCGCCTCGCAGCGGATCACCGCGCCGCAGAAACCGGTGCCGGGCTCCTCCACCACGAGCCCCGGGTCGGCCGGTACCTCGGGCACCGGCTTCGGCTTCTTCCAGGGCGGGGTCAGGTCGGCGGAGTACTGGCGCATTCGGATGACGATAGGAGAACCCGCCCGTCCGCACTCACGACACGCCGAAGCGCGCCGCCAGTTCGTCGCGCTGGCGCCGTACGAACGCCGCATCGACCACCGCTCCGTGGCCGGGCACGTACAGGGCGTCCTCGCCGCCCAGGGCGAGCAGCCGGTCGAGCGCCGCGGGCCAACGCGACGGTACGGCGTCGGGGCCGGCCTGGGGATCGCCCGACTCCTCGACCAGGTCGCCGCAGAACACCACCTCCTGCTCGCCCGGTACCAGCACCGCCAGGTCGTGGGCGGTGTGCCCGGGGCCGACGTTGGCCAGCAGCGCCTGGCGGCCGCCGCCGAGGTCCAGCGTCCACTCCCCGGACACCAGATGGCGGGGGACGGCCAGGGCGTCGGCCGCCTCGTCCGCATCCGGTGCGGGGAGCCCGTGGCGCACGGCGTCCCGACGCAGTTCCGCCCGCTCGTACGTGAAGACGGCGTCGACGCCCACCGCGCCGTACACCTCCGCGTCCGCGAAGGCCGCCGCGCCGAAGACATGGTCGAAGTGCGGATGGGTGAGCGCGAGATGGGTCACACCGCCCCCGGCGAGCTCCCGCGCCCACGCGCGCAACCGTGCGCCCTCGGCGAGGCCCGACCCGGCGTCCACCACCAGTGCCGCGCCCTCCCCGAGAACCAGCCCCGCGGTGCAGTCCCAGCCCGGCAGCCGGTACCGCCCGACCCCGGCGGCCAACCGTTCCCACCCCAGCTCTTCCCAAGTCACCGTCATACGGCGACGCTATCGGTGACCGTGGTCACGGTCACCGACGGCAGGGGACCGGCCTTGCCCGGTGCGCACCCCACCGCCGTACACTGGCCGGGGAGCGCTGGCACTCGTATACGCAGAGTGCCAGGGAGGGCATCACGGGCATGACATTTCTGGAGGTGTGCGCGCATGTTGAGTGAACGAAGGCTCCAGGTACTGCGCGCCATCGTCCAGGACTACGTCGGCACCGAGGAGCCGGTGGGCTCCAAGGCGCTCACCGAACGGCACAACCTCGGCGTGTCCCCGGCGACCGTCCGCAACGACATGTCCGCCCTGGAGGACGAGGGCTACATCGCCCAGCCGCACACCAGCGCGGGGCGCATCCCCACCGACAAGGGCTACCGGCTGTTCGTGGACAAGCTCGCCGGCGTCAAGCCGATGAGCGCGCCCGAACGGCGGGCCATCCACCACTTCCTGGACGGCGCGGTCGACCTGGACGACGTGGTGGCACGGACCGTGCGGCTGCTCGCCCAGCTCACCCGGCAGGTCGCCGTCGTGCAGTACCCCTCCCTCACCCGCTCGACCGTGCGGCACGTGGAACTGCTGTCCCTCGCGCCCGCGCGTCTGATGCTCGTGCTGATCACGGACACCGGCCGGGTCGAGCAGCGTATGGTCGACTGCCCGGCGCCCTTCGGGGAGTCGTCCCTCGCGGATCTGCGGGCCCGGCTGAACAGCCGGGTGGCCGGCCGCCGGTTCACGGACGTGCCCCAGCTGGTGGAGGACCTCCCGGAGGCCTTCGAGGCCGAGGACCGGGGTACGGTCGCGACGGTGCTCTCCACCTTGCTGGAGACGCTGGTCGAGGAGAACGAGGAGCGGCTGATCATTGGCGGCACCGCCAATCTCACCCGCTTCGGGCATGACTTTCCTCTCATGATCCGGCCCGTCCTGGAGGCACTGGAGGAGCAGGTCGTGCTCCTCAAGCTGCTGGGCGAGGCCAAGGATCCGGGTGTGACCGTGCGGATCGGTCACGAGAACGCCCATGAGGGACTCAACTCCACATCCGTCGTGTCGGTCGGTTACGGTTCCGGCGGCGAGGCAGTGGCCAAACTCGGCGTGGTCGGACCGACCCGCATGGATTACCCGGGAACGATGGGAGCGGTACGAGCGGTGGCACGTTACGTCGGACAGATCCTGGCGGAGTCGTAAGTGGCCACGGACTACTACGCCGTTCTCGGCGTGCGTCGCGACGCGTCGCAGGAAGAGATCAAGAAGGCCTTCCGGCGGCTCGCTCGCGAGCTGCACCCGGACGTCAACCCGGACCCGAAGACCCAGGAGCGGTTCAAGGAGATCAACGCCGCTTACGAGGTGCTGTCGGACCCGCAGAAGAAGCAGGTCTACGACCTCGGCGGCGATCCGCTCTCGCAGTCCGGCGGCGCCGGTGCGGGCGGGTTCGGGGCCGGTGGCTTCGGCAACTTCTCCGACATCATGGACGCGTTCTTCGGCACGGCGTCGCAGCGCGGGCCGCGCTCGCGCACCCGCCGGGGCCAGGACGCGATGATCCGGATCGAGGTCGAGCTGGACGAGGCGGCCTTCGGTACGACCAAGGACATCCAGGTCGACACGGCCGTCGTCTGCAACACCTGCAGCGGCGAGGGCGCCGCGCCCGGCACCTCCGCGCAGACCTGTGACATGTGCCGCGGCCGCGGCGAGGTGTCCCAGGTGACCCGGTCGTTCCTCGGCCAGGTCATGACCTCGCGGCCCTGCCCGCAGTGCCAGGGCTTCGGCACGGTCGTCCCGACACCGTGCCCGGAGTGCGCCGGCGACGGACGCGTCCGCTCCCGCCGCACCCTGACGGTGAAGATCCCGGCCGGTGTCGACAACGGCACGCGCATCCAGCTGGCCGGCGAGGGCGAGGTCGGCCCGGGCGGTGGTCCCGCCGGTGACCTGTACGTCGAGATCCACGAACTGCCGCACGCCATGTTCCAGCGGCGCGGTGACGACCTGCACTGCACGGTCACGCTCCCGATGACGGCGGCGGCCCTCGGCACCAAGGTGCCGCTGGAGACCCTCGACGGCCTCGAAGAGGTCGACATCCGGCCCGGCACCCAGTCCGGCCAGTCCATCCCGCTGCACGGCCGTGGCGTCACGCACCTGCGCGGCGGCGGCCGGGGCGACCTCATCGTCCACGTCGAGGTCCAGACCCCCAGCAAGCTCGACCCCGAACAGGAACGCGTCCTGCGCGAACTCGCCAAGCTCCGCGGCGAGGAACGCCCACAGGGACAGTTCCAGCCGGGCCAGCAAGGGCTGTTCTCGCGGCTCAAGGACGCGTTCAACGGTCGGTGACGCGGGTGGCTGACTAGTGGGCGGGGGTCCGGGGGTCGCCCCCCGGGCAGACACAGTCAGCCGGGCCGGCAAGGGCTGTTCTCGCGGCTCAAGGACGCCTTCAACGGTCGGTGAGTCCGGCGGGCGCAGCCCGCTTGCCCCTGGCCTGTGCCAAGGGACGGCCGGTTTCGGACTTGTTCGGAGGACGTGACACCATGCGGTCATGTCCTCCGCGCTGACCGATCTCTTTCCCCAGCCGATCGTGCAGGCCCCCATGGCGGGCGGCGTCTCCGTGCCGCAGCTCGCCGCCGCCGTCTGTGAGGCGGGCGGGCTCGGGTTTCTCGCCGCCGGGTACAAGACCGCCGACGGCATGTACCAGGAGATCAAACAGCTGCGGAGCCTCACCTCCCGCCCCTTCGGCGTGAACCTGTTCATGCCGCAGCCGGAGTACGCCGAGTCCGGCACCGTGGACCTCTACGCGAGCCAGCTGGCCGGCGAGGCCGCCTGGTACGGGACCGAGCTCGGCGACCCGGACAGCGGCCGCGACGACGGGTACGAGACCAAGCTCGCCGTACTGCTGGACAACCCGGTGCCGGTGGTCTCCTTCCACTTCGGTGTCCCCACCCGCGAGGTGCTGGAGTCCCTCCGCCGCGCCGGAACCCTCACCCTGGCCACCGCGACCACACCCGAGGAGGCCCTCGCCGTACGGCGCGCGGGCGCCGACGCGGTGATCGCGCAGGGCGTCGAGGCGGGCGGCCACCAGGGCACCCACCGGGACCTCCCGGAGAACGACGGCTCCGGCCTCGGAGTGCTCACCCTCGTCGCGCAGATCCGCGAGACCGTGGACATCCCGGTCGTCGCGGCCGGCGGCATCATGCGCGGCGGACAGATCGCCGCAGTCCTCGCGGCGGGCGCGAGCGCGGCGCAGCTCGGCACCGCGTTCGTCCCCACCCCCGAGTCCGGCGCGCACGCCCTGCACAAGCAGGCGCTGACCAACCCGCTGTTCGCCCGCACCCAGCTGACCCGCGCCTTCACCGGCCGTCCGGCCCGCGGCCTGGTCAACCGTTTCCTGCGCGAGCACGGCCGGTACGCACCCGCCGCCTACCCCGAGGTGCACCATCTGACCTCGCCGCTGCGCAAGGCGGCGACCAAGGCCGGTGACACCCAGGGCATGGCCATGTGGGCGGGCCAGGGGCACCGCATGGCCAGGGCCCTGCCCGCCGGGCAGCTGGTGGAGGTGCTGGCGGCGGAACTCGCCGAGGCGAGGACCGCGCTGCCCGCGGCTCCCGGCGGTGAGACCCGATGACCGCCCCGGTCTTCGTCGTCGAGCACTTCCGCGCGGACGACGGCGGACGGTACGTCCTCGACGGTCCCGAGGGACGGCACGCCGTCTCCGTGAAGCGGCTCGAACCCGGCGAGGAGGTCGTTCTCACCGACGGCGCCGGGCGGTACGCGACGTGCGACGTGATCGGCACCGAGGGCAAGGACCGGCTGGTCGTCCACATGACCGGCGTCACCGAGGAGCCCGAGGAACAGCCCCGCATCACCGTCGTCCAGGCCCTCCCCAAGGGGGACCGGGGCGAACTCGCCGTCGAGACCATGACCGAGGTCGGCGTCGACGCGATCGTGCCGTGGCAGGCGTCCCGCTGCATCACCCAGTGGAAGGGCGACCGCGGGCTGAAGGCCCTCGGCAAGTGGCGGGCCACCGCCCGCGAGGCCGGCAAGCAGTCCCGCCGGGTCCGCTTCCCCGAGGTCGCGGACCCGGCGACGACCAAACAGGTCGCCGCGCTTCTCGCCAAGGCCGACTTCGCCGCCGTACTGCACTCGGACTTCGAACACGGCAGCGAGCCGCTCGCCACCGCCGAACTCCCCGCGGAGGGCCAGATCGTGCTCGTCGTCGGCCCCGAGGGAGGCGTCTCCCGAGAGGAGTTGGCGGCCTTCGCGGAGGCGGGCGCGAAGGCGTATGTGCTGGGGCGTACCGTGCTGCGTACATCGACCGCGGGGACCGCGGCGGCGGCCCTCCTGCTGGGCCTCACCGGCCGCTGGTCCTGACACCGGGACACACGCCGGGAACACACACAGGGGGAACGCCGTGGAACTCGCCCAGGTCCGGTTGCTCGTCACCGACTTCGCCGCCTGCTACCGCTTCTACGCCGAAGTCCTCGGCCTCAAGCCGCAGTCGGGCGCGGCCGACGGCCCGTACGAGAAGTTCAGCCCGCACTCCGGTTCCGCCGGGATCGCCCTCCAGGACCGGGCGATGATGGCCGAGGTGCTGGGCGAACTGGGTGACACGGCGACCGGCCACCGTTCCCTGGTCGTGCTGCGCGTCGACGACCTGGACGGCTACTGCGCGCAGATCACCGCGCGCGGCGCCACCCTGCTCCACGGCCCGGCCTCCATGACCGACCGCATGCGTGTCGCCCACCTCAAGGACCCGGAGGGCAACCTGGTGGAACTCCAGGAGTGGCTGCTGCTGCGCACGTGACCGTCCGGAGTGGACGGCCGCCGCATACCCCTCCCCGGTGACCAGCGCGAACATTTGACTGGCCGTACGCGCCCTTCCGTCGCGCCCCCGTCGGTGGCAGGCTGCCCCCCATGGGGGCATTGAGGCGGATTTGGCGTCGGCCGCGCGGGACGCGGGTGGTGGCCGTGGGCGGGCTCGCGGTGATGGCCGTGGGCGCGGTCGTGGCCTGCCAGCCCGGTGACATGAGCTCCGCGACGGTGGCGTACACGACGGACACCACGGCCACGGCCCAGCTGGAGCGGCAGCATGTGAAGGTGCGCTGGCTGAGCTGCACGGGCAACTACGGCAGCAAGGGCCGTACCTACGGCAGGACACCCTCGCCGAGCGAGACCACGATCGTCTCCGTGGACTGCCAGGGACAGACCGACGACGGACGGAAGATCACCGTCACCGGCAAGGTCACCAGGGCCGTCAGCGGCGCGTGCGTGCGCGGCGACCTGGTCGCCAAGGTCGCCGGCAGGGAGGTGTTCCACGTGCAGGGTCTCGGCAACTGCGACGCGAAACCCGGTCCGACGTACAAACCTCCCGTCACCTACCGCCCGCCGGGCGGGCAGCGGCCCGGTCCCACCGTGACCGTCACCCGCACCGTCTGGTGCCAGGGCGACCCCACCTGCTGGCCGGTCGAGGGCAAGTGAGCGGGCGGCAACCCACGGAGTCCTACCTCCGGTTCCCCCATCTGCACGGCGAACTGGTCGCGTTCACGGCCGAGGACGACGTCTGGCTCGCGCCCCTCGACGGCGGCCGTGCCTGGCGGGTCAGCGCCGACAACGTGCCGGTGTCCATGCCGCGCATCTCACCCGACGGTACGGCCGTCGCCTGGACCTCCACCCGCGACGGCGCCCCGGAGGTCCATGTCGCCCCGGTCGCCGGAGGGCCCGCGAAGCGGCTCACCCACTGGGGCAGTTGGCGCACCCGGGTACGCGGCTGGACCCCCGACGGACGCGTCCTCGCGCTCACCACCCACGGCCAGCCCTCCATGCGCCGCACCTGGGCGCACGCCGTCCCGCTCGACGGCGGACCCCCGACCCCGCTGCCGTACGGGCCCGTCGGCGAAGTCGCCCACGGCCCGCACACCGTGCTGCTGTCCGCGCCGATGGGCCGCGAGGCCGCCTGGTGGAAGCGGTACCGGGGCGGCACGGCGGGCAAACTCTGGATCGACCGCGAGGGCACGGGCGGGTTCGTACGGCTGCACGAGGAACTGGCCGGGAACATCGAGCACCCGGTGTGGGCGGGGGACCGCATCGCCTTCCTGTCCGACCACGAGGGCACCGGCGCCCTGTACTCGTCCCTCCCCGACGGCTCCGGACTGCGCGGGCACACACCCCTCGACGGCTTCTACGCCCGGCACGCCTCGGGCGACGGCACCCGGATCGTCTACATGTGCGCCGGTGAACTCTGGCTCCTGGACGACCTGGAGGGCGCCGAACCCAGACCGCTCGACATCCGGCTCGGCGGGCCGCGCGTGGACCTCCAGCCGTTCCAGCTGGACGCGGCACGCTGGTTCGGGGCCGCCTCGCCCGACCACGGCGGCCGCGGCAGCGCCGTCCTGGTGCGGGGCGCCGTCCACTGGGTCGCCCACCGCGCCGGACCCGCCCGCGCGCTGGCCGCCCGGCCCGGCGTACGGGCCCGGCTGCCCCGCACCTTCCGCGCCGACGGCGAGGAGTGGGTGGTGTGGGTGACGGACGCCGAGGGTCCCGACGCCCTGGAGTTCGCCCCGGCCACCGGGCTGGTGCCCGGCGCGGTCCCCAGGCGCCTCGCCGCGGGACAGCTCGGCCGGGTCATGGCACTCGCCATGGCGCCCGACGGCAGCCGGGCCGCCGTCGCCGCGCACGACGGACGGCTGCTGCTCGTCGAACGCGAGACCGGCGAGGTCCGCGAGGCCGACCGCAGTGAACACGGCGACGTGACCGGACTCGCCTTCTCGCCCGACTCGGCCTGGCTCGCCTGGTCCCACCCCGGCCCGCGTCCGCTGCGCCGGCTCAAGCTCGCCCACACCACCGACCTGTCGGTGACCGAGGCGACCCCGCTGCGCTTCAGGGACTACGCGCCCGCGTTCACCCTCGACGGCAAGTACCTCGTCTTCCTGTCCAACCGCTCCTTCGACCCGGTCTACGACGAACACGTCCTCGACCTGGCCTTCGTGACCGGCGACCGCCCGCACCTGATCACCCTCGCCGCGACCACGCCGTCCCCGTTCGGCCCGCAGCGGCACGGCCGCCCCTTCGAGACCCCCGACAAGGACGAGACCCCCGACAGCGAGGGCACCCCGGCCACCCGCGTCGACCTCGAAGGGCTCGCCGAGCGCGTGGTCCCCTTCCCGGTCGAGGCCGCCCGCTACTCGAACCTGCGCGCCGCCAAGGACGGCGTGCTGTGGCTGCGCCACCCGGTGCGCGGCGTCCTCGGCGCCTCCCGGGCCACGCCCGACGACCCCGACCCCAGGACCGAGCTGGAGCGCTACGACCTCGCCCAGCGGCGCGTCGAGCACCTCGCCGCCGACGCCGACCACTTCGCGGTCAGCGGCGACGGCAAACGCGTCCTGCTGTGGACCGACGGCCGCCTCCGGGTCGTACCCAGCGACCGGCGCGCCGCCCACGACGACGACGGCGACACCAGCGTCACCGTCGACCTCGCCCGGGTGCGGCAGACCGTCGACCCGGCTGCCGAGTGGCGGCAGATGTACGACGAGGCCGGGCGCATCATGCGCGACCAGTTCTGGCGGCCCGACCTCGGCGGGGTCGACTGGGACGGTGTCCTCGACCGCTACCGCCCGCTGCTCGGCCGTATCGCCACCCATGACGACCTGGTCGACCTGCTGTGGGAGGTGCAGGGCGAACTCGGCACCTCGCACGCCTATGTGACCCCGCGCGGCGGATACGGCGGCCCCCGCCAGGGCCTGCTCGGCGCCGACATCTCCCGGCACCGCGACGGCAACTGGCGCATCGACCGGATCCTGCCCGCCGAGACCTCCGACCCGGACGCCCGCTCCCCGCTCGCCGCGCCCGGTGTCGCCGTGCGCGCCGGGGACGCGATCGTCGCCGTCGGCGGCCATCCGGTCGACCCGGTGACCGGGCCGGGCCCGCTGCTGGTCGGCACGGCGGGCCAGCCCGTCGAGCTGACCGTCTGGCCGTCCGGCGGCGGCGACCCGCGGCACGCGGTGGTGGTCCCGCTCGCCGACGAGGAGCCGCTGCGCTACCACGACTGGGTGGCCGGCCGGCGCGCCCATGTCCACCAGCGGTCCGGCGGCCGCCTCGGCTATCTCCACGTCCCCGACATGCAGGCCCCCGGCTGGGCCCAGATCCACCGCGACCTGCGGGTGGAGGTGGCCCGAGAGGGGCTCGTCGTGGATGTCCGGGAGAACCGGGGCGGCCACACCTCGCAGCTCGTGGTGGAGAAGCTGGCCCGGCGGATCGTCGGCTGGGTCCTGCCGCGCGGCATGCTGCCGTACAGCTATCCGCGGGACGCGCCCCGGGGGCCCGTGGTCGCCGTCGCCGACGAGTTCTCCGGATCCGACGGCGACATCGTCAACGCGGCGATCCGCGCCCTCGGTATCGGGCCGGTGGTCGGCACCCGCACCTGGGGCGGTGTGATCGGTATCGACCACCGCTACCGGCTGGTCGACGGCACGTCCGTCACCCAGCCCAAGTACGCGTTCTGGCTGGAGGGTTACGGCTGGGACGTGGAGAACCACGGGGTGGACCCGGACGTGGAGGTCGTCCAGCGGCCCCAGGACTGGGCGGCCGGCCGGGACCGTCAGCTGGACGAGGCGATCACGCTGGCGCTGGAGTCGCTGGAGCAGCGGCCGGCCAGCACTCCGCCGGATCCGCCGGATACCATGCCGTGAGGAGATCACCGGCGTGGAGGAGCAGCCATGGCAGGGGAGCCGCAGGACGACTGTCTGTTCTGCAAGATCGTCGCGGGGCACATCCCGGCGACCGTCGTGCGGGAGACGGAGACGACCGTAGCCTTCCGGGACATCAACCCCCAGGCGCCCACGCACGTCCTGGTGATCCCCAAGGTGCACTACCGCAACGCCGCCGAACTCGCCGCCGCCGAACCGGCCGTCGCCGCGGACGTGCTGTGCGAGGCCAAGACGGTTGCCGACGAGGAGAAGCTGGAGAGCTACCGCGTCGTCTTCAACACCGGTAGCGGCGCGGGCCAGACCGTGTGGCACGCCCACGCGCACGTCCTGGGCGGCCGCGGCATGCAGTGGCCCCCCGGATAGGCCGCCGTGTCCGTACGTGAACTGGTCGTCCTCGGCACCGCCAGCCAGGTCCCGACCCGGCACCGCAACCACAACGGCTATGTGCTGCGCTGGGACGGCGAGGGCATCCTGTTCGATCCCGGTGAGGGCACCCAGCGGCAGATGGTGCGGGCCGGGGTCGCCGCGCACGACCTGAACCGGATCTGCGTCACCCACTTCCACGGGGACCACTCGCTGGGCCTCGCCGGGGTCATCCAGCGGATCAACCTCGACCAGGTGCCGCACCCGGTCACCGCCCACTACCCGCGCTCCGGGCAGCACTTCTTCGACCGGCTGCGGTACGCGACCGCCTACCGGGAGACGGTCGGGGTCACCGAGGCGCCGGTGGACGCCGACGGGATCCTGGCGGTGACCCCGTCGTACACCCTCGAGGCCCGCAGACTGTCCCACCCGGTCGAGTCCTACGGCTACCGGCTCGTCGAGCCCGACGGGCTGCGCATGCTGCCCGATCGGCTCGCCTCGCACGGCATCAAGGGGCCGGACGTCGGACGGATCCAGCGCGAGGGCGTTCTCGGCGGTGTGCGTATCGAGGACGTCAGCGAGGTGCGGCGCGGACAGCGGTTCGCGTTCGTCATGGACACCCGGCTGTGCGACGGGGTGCACGCGCTCGCCGAGGGCTGCGACATGCTGGTCATCGAGTCCACCTTCCTGGACGAGGACGAGGGACTAGCGGTCGAGCACGGGCACCTGACGGCCGGGCAGGCGGCCCGCGTCGCCCGCGAGGCGGGGGTGCGGCACCTCGTGCTCACCCACTTCAGCCAGCGCTACACCGAACCGGACGAGTTCGAACGGCAGGCGCGGGCGGCCGGTTTCGAGGGTGAGCTGACCGTGGCGCACGACCTTCTGCGAGTGCCGCTCCCGAAGCGCCGTTAAGTGCCGTTTACGATGCTTTGATGCCCCTCCCCAAAGCAGAACTGCACCTCCACGTCGAAGGCACCCTGGAACCGGAACTCGCCTTCCGGCTCGCGGAGCGCAACGGTGTCCGGCTCCCGTACGCGGACACGGAAGAACTGCGCAAGGCGTACGAGTTCGCGGACCTCCAGTCCTTCCTGAACCTGTACTACGAACTCATGGCCGTGCTCCGCACCGAGCAGGACTTCGCCGACCTCGCCGACGCCTACCTCACCCGCGCCGCCGCGCAGGGCGTGCGGCACGCGGAGATCTTCTTCGACCCGCAGGCGCACATCGCGAGGGGCGTGCCGATGAGCACGGTGGTGGAGGGCCTGTGGCGGGCGCTCGGCAACAGCGAGGCCGCCCACGGCGTCTCCACCCGGCTGATCATGTGCTTCCTGCGCGACGAGTCCGCCGACTCGGCCCTGGAGACCCTGGAGGCCGCCCGCCCCCACCTCGACCGCATCACCGGTGTCGGCCTCGACTCGGCCGAGGTCGGCCACCCGCCGGCCAAGTTCCGCGAGGTGTACGAGGCGGCCGCCGCGCTCGGTCTGCGGCGCGTGGCCCACGCGGGCGAGGAGGGTCCGCCCGCCTACATCACCGAGGCCCTCGACGTCCTCGGCGTCGAGCGCGTGGACCACGGCCTGCGCTGCCTGGAGGACCCCGCCCTGGTGGAACGCCTGGTACGGGACCGCATCCCGCTGACCCTGTGCCCGCTGTCCAACGTCCGCCTGCGTGCGGTGGACGCCCTGACGGAGCATCCGCTGCGCAGGATGATGGAGGCGGGCCTGCTGTGCACGGTCAACTCCGACGACCCCGCCTACTTCGGCGGCTACGTCGCGGACAACTACCACGCCGTACGCGCGGCCCTCGGCCTGACCAAGGAGCAGATGCGCGAGCTGGCCCGCAACTCGTTCCTCGCCTCCTTCCTGGCGGACGACGAGGAACGCCGGGCCCGCTACCTGGCGGAGGTGGACGCGTACGAGTTCTCCGCGGCGGTGCCGTAGGCGCTCTGGGCGGGCGTGGCCACGGTCTCGACAAGGATCTCCACGACCGGCTGCGTCCGCCGGCCGGCGCGCAGGGCGACGGCCGTGAGCGGGGCCGCGATCAGCAGCAGACCGCCGGCCAGGACGGTGCCCATGGTGGGGAAGCCGGCCCAGGCCGACAGGACGCTGCCGGTCAGCGGGCCCGCCGCCGTGCCCAGCGCGGACGCCGAACCGACGTACACCGCCCAGCGGCCGCGCGGGTCCAGGGCGGCGCCGAGGCCGAGGACGTACGACAGCACGATCGGGTACAGCACGTTCCAGGCGATCTCGCCCGCCGCGAAGGTCCGCAGGTCGCCCGCCGCCGCGCTGAGCGCGACACACACCGCGATCAGCACCGTGCCGCCGCCGATCGGCGCCGCCGTCCCCAGCCGTCCGCCGAGCGCCCCGGCGCCCAGGGTGCCGGCCAGTCCGGCACCGAGCGCGACCGCGAAGACCACCCCTACGGTGGCCTCGCTGAGGTGCGCCTGGTCCAGGCCGATACGGCCGCTGACCCCCCACAGGGCGTTCTGCACCAGGGACCAGCCCAGTACGGCGGCGGACAGGAGAAGACCGGAGCGCGGGCTGGGCAGCGGCGCGCGGTCGCGCCGGGAGCGGGCGGCCGCCGTACCCAGCGGGAGACGGCCGGTGAACGGCCAGACGGCCAACGCGGTGAGCGCGAGCGCGGCCAGCGGCTGCCCGTGGCCCGCGCCGAGGTGCGGGACCGTCAGATAGACGGCACCGGCGAGCGCGGAGACGGTGAGCAGACCGAGGGTCGAGAGGCGGTGCGCGTCGGGCCGGGCGGCCATGCCGCGGGCGGCGACCGCGGTCACCGTGCCCGAGCCGAATCCGCCGACGAGTGCACCCACGACGACGGCCGGTACGGCCGTGGTGAGGGCGGCGCCGCCATAGCCGACGGCGCAGAGCACGAGGCCGGCGCGGGCCAGGGCGCGCGCCCCGATCCGGTCGGCCCGCGACACCAGCAGCAGGCCCGCCGCCGCCGAACTCAAAAGCAGCGCGCTGCCGATGGCGCCCGCCGCGGTGGTGGAGAGGGGCAGCCCCGAGTCGAGCCGGCCGACGGTCGTGGGGAGCAGGTAGGGCGCGAGATAGCCGGCCGCGAAAAGGGCGACGAGGGGCCAGGGAGTGGTACGGGGGGCGGACACGGGCGTTCCCAAGGCATGCGAAAGCGGACGGTTCTGAGGAGCTCTCAGGGGGAGGGAGCGACGACCGTCGACGGACAGGAACGCGCGAGGGAAGTTGTATCAAGCGGGCGGGTGCGGAGAAAGCGCGCCGGGTGTGATCTGGAACACGTTCTGTTTGATCTTGGTTGGGGCGGGTAAAAGTGCGCGCCCGCACCGCCGTGCCGAACGCGAAGTGGTGCACACTGGCCACACCCGTACCAGGCAGGGAGCCACCGTGACCACCGGAGAGGAACCGGAACACCTCGGAGACCCGCACAGCTGGCCCGCGCAGGTCGACCCGCTGGCCGCCCTGCGCGCCCCCGGCGACCCGCCCTGGGACGTCTACCTCACGGGCACCGTCTTCCTGGACATCGTCTTCACCGGCCTCGACACGGCCCCCGTGCGCGGCACCGAGTCCTGGGCACGCGGAATGGGGTCGAGCCCCGGCGGCGTGGCCAACATGGCGACCGCCCTGGCCCGCCTCGGCCTGCGCACGTCCCTCGCGGCCGCCTTCGGCGACGACCACTACGGCGAGTACTGCTGGGACGAGCTCGCGCACGGCGAGGGCATCGACCTGTCCGCGTCCCGCACGGTGCCCGGCTGGCACTCACCGGTCACGGTCTCCATGGCGTACGAGGGCGAGCGCACGATGGTCTCGCACGGTCACGAACCTCCGCCCGAGGGCGTCTTCGACCGGCAGGGCGCCCCGGACCGCCTCCCGCGCGCGCGTGCCGCGGTCGCCTCCCTCACCCCGGGGCAGAGCGCCCCCTGGATCGCCCGCGCGGCCGGTGAGGGCACCCTGATCTTCGCGGACGTCGGCTGGGACGAGACCGGTGCGTGGGACCTCGCCGCCCTGCCCGACCTGGCCCGCTGCGAGGCCTTCCTGCCGAACGCCGAGGAGGCCATGCGCTACACCCGCGCCACCTGCCCGCGCGCGGCGGCCCACGCGCTCACCGAGCACGTGCCGCTGGCGGTCGTCACCCTCGGCGCGGAGGGCGCCTACGCCGTGGACCGGCGCACCGGGGAGAGTGCCGAGGTGCCCGCGATCGCGGTCGAGGCCCTCGACCCGACCGGCGCCGGAGACGTCTTCGTCGCGGGCTTCGTCACCGCCGGTCTGGCCGGCTGGCCGCTTGCCGACCGCCTCGCCTTCGCCGGTCTGACCGCGGCCCTGTCCGTCCAGGAATTCGGCGGCTCCCTCTCCGCCCCCGGCTGGGCGGAGATCGGCGCGTGGTGGCGGAAGGTCCAGTCGGTACCCGGCCAGGACCCGACCGCGCTGCGCCGCTACGCCTTCCTGGACAACCTCGTCCCGGAGGCACAGCTCAGGCCCTGGCCCCGCCGCAGAGCGGTCCCGACCATCGGCTTCCGCGGCTCCGCGTGAGACCCGCGAGCCGGGCCGCTCGCCCTGGGGCGTGTCCGACACCGCTCAGCGTTCCCCGGCCGACGCCAGCGCCGCGGCCACCTGTTCCCGGAGCAGTTCCCGGACCTCGGCGGAGAGGGTGCCGAGCTGGGTGCGGGCCAGGGCGTCCAGGACCCCGGCGGCGTCCGCGCCGCAGGGCACGGTCTCGGTGAGGACCTCGTAGCCCTCACGCACGGCGACGCGCAGCAGCTTGACGCCCCCCGCTCCGCCCGCGTGCACGGCGGCCGCCGCGACCGACGGGGGCTCGCCACCCGCCTTGGCGGGCAGCTTGCGGTAGGCGCAGGCCAGCGGGGCGCTCCAGCGCAGGCTCAGCAGCAGCGGGCGCTTCGCCACCACCTCGGCGAGGTCGGTCTCGTACGTGCCGTCCGCGTCCAGCACCACGGCGCGGGCGTCCAGCACCAGCGCCGCGGGCAGCAGGCAGCGCAGGGTGCTGCCGACCAGGTTGCCGCCCACCGTGGCGGCGCGGCGCACGGCACCGGTGCCGACCCCGGCCGCCGCGCGGCGCAGCACCTCGGGCACGCGTTCGTCGATCTGGTTCAGCACCACGGCCGCGCCCACCTCCTCGGCCCCGATCACCCGGGCCTCGGGCACGTCACGCAGTGACACCGCCTGTTCGGGGAAGCCGTCCCGCTGCCAGGCGGCCCACACGAGGGTGGCGCCGCCGACGGGTATCGCCCCCTCGGACAGGCACCGGCTCGCTTCGGACACGGACGTGGGCAGACGCAGAAGCATGGCGGCCGACCTGCTTTCTCGGGGGCGGCGGTGGCACGGCGCATTCTGCCCACCCGCGCCGGAGCGCATGCAGGGCTCACCGCGGCACGACCGGGCGCCGAAAAGCCCTACGGCGTTGTCAGCACCCCGTCGTACCCTTGGAAATGCGAGGCCGCCCTCAGCTAGGCGGCCGTCACGAGGAGGATCCGCAGGCCTTAAGCGCCGGCCCATGACTCAGACACCCACAGCTCAGACCCCCGCGCAGGGACAGGCGAGAGCACAGTTCACGGTCCCTGCCCAGCATCCGATGGTCACCGTGCTGGGATCCGGCGACTCCCTCCTGCGCGTGATCGAAAGGGCCTTCCCGGCGGCCGACATCCACGTCCGGGGCAACGAGATCAGCGCGGTCGGCGACGCCGGTGAAGTCGCCCTTGTCCAGCGACTGTTCGACGAGATGATGCTGGTGCTCCGCACCGGGCAGCCGATGACGGAGGACGCGGTGGAACGCTCGATCGCCATGCTCAAGGCGAGCGACAACGGGACGAGTGACGGCCCGGAGACCCCGGCCGAGGTGCTGACGCAGAACATCCTGTCCTCGCGCGGCCGCACCATCCGCCCCAAGACGCTCAACCAGAAGCGGTACGTCGACGCGATCGACAAGCACACGATCGTCTTCGGCATCGGCCCCGCCGGCACCGGCAAGACCTACCTGGCCATGGCCAAGGCGGTGCAGGCCCTCCAGTCCAAGCAGGTCAACCGCATCATCCTGACCCGCCCCGCGGTGGAGGCCGGCGAACGCCTCGGCTTCCTGCCCGGCACCCTCTACGAGAAGATCGACCCGTACCTGCGCCCGCTGTACGACGCGCTGCACGACATGCTCGACCCGGACTCGATCCCGCGGCTCATGGCGGCGGGGACCATCGAGGTCGCGCCGCTGGCCTACATGCGAGGCCGCACCCTCAACGACGCCTTCATCATTCTGGACGAGGCCCAGAACACCAGCCCCGAGCAGATGAAGATGTTCCTCACCCGCCTCGGCTTCGACTCGAAGATCGTCATCACCGGTGACGTCACCCAGGTCGACCTGCCGAACGGCACGAAGAGCGGTCTGCGCCAGGTCCAGGACATCCTGGAGGGCCTGGACGACGTCCACTTCTCCCGGCTGTCGTCGCAGGATGTCGTACGGCACAAGCTGGTGGGCCGTATCGTCGACGCGTACGAGCAGTACGACAGCGAGCACGGCACCGAGAACGGCACCCACAAGGGCGGCCGGGGCAGGCAGTCCGGGCACAAGGGGAAGTAGAGACACGGCACCACCATGTCGATCGACGTCAACAACGAGTCCGGAACCGAGGTCGACGAGCAGGCGATCCTCGACATCGCCCGCTACGCGCTCGCACGGATGCGCATCCACCCGCTCTCCGAGCTCTCGGTGATCGTCGTGGACGCCGACGCCATGGAGCAGCTGCACATCCAGTGGATGGACCTGCCCGGCCCCACGGATGTCATGTCCTTCCCGATGGACGAGCTGCGGCCGCCCGCCAAGGACGAGGAGGAGACCCCGCAGGGCCTCCTCGGTGACATCGTGCTGTGCCCCGAGGTCGCCGCCAGGCAGGGTACCGAGGCGCCCACGGAGCACTCCATGGACGAGGAGCTCCAGCTGCTCACCGTCCACGGCGTGCTGCACCTGCTGGGCTACGACCACGAGGAGCCCGACGAGAAGGCCGAGATGTTCGGGCTCCAGGCTGCCATCGTGGACGGCTGGCGGGCGGAGCGTGGCCTGACCGGCCCGTCTCCGGCGCCGACCGTCTCGTAAGCGGCCGAGATGAGTCCACAGCTCGTCGTCGGCGCGATCGCCCTGGTCGTCGTCGCCTGGCTCGCCGCCTGCGCGGAGGCCGGCATCGCCCGCGTCTCCAGCTTCCGCGCGGAGGAGGCCGTACGCACCGGGCGGCGCGGCAGCGCCAAGCTCGCCCAGATCGCCGCCGACCCGACGCGCTACCTCAACGTGGCGCTGCTGGTCCGCGTCGTCTGCGAGATGGCCGCCGCGACCCTGGTGACCTACGCCTGCCTCCAGGAGTTCGACGCCACCTGGCAGGCCCTGCTGGTCGCCATCGGTGTGATGGTCCTGGTGTCGTATGTCGCCGTCGGCGTCTCACCGCGCACCATCGGCCGCCAGCATCCGCTGAACACGGCGACGGCCGCCGCGTACGTGCTGCTGCCGCTGGCCAGGATCATGGGCCCGATCCCCTCGCTGCTCATCCTCATCGGCAACGCCCTGACCCCCGGCAAGGGCTTCCGCCGGGGGCCGTTCGCCTCCGAGGCCGAGCTGCGCGCGCTGGTCGACCTCGCCGAGAAGGAGTCGCTGATCGAGGACGAGGAGCGCCGCATGGTGCACTCGGTCTTCGAGCTCGGCGACACCCTGGTCCGCGAGGTCATGGTGCCCCGGACCGACCTGGTCGTCATCGAGCGCTACAAGACCATCCGGCAGGCCCTCACCCTGGCGCTCCGCTCGGGCTTCTCGCGCATCCCGGTCACCGGCGAGAGCGAGGACGACATCGTCGGGATCGTGTACCTGAAGGACCTGGTCCGCAAGACGCACATCAGCCGCGACGCCGAGAACGACCTGGTGTCCACGGCGATGCGGCCCGCGTTCTTCGTGCCCGACACCAAGAACGCCGGCGACCTGCTGCGCGAGATGCAGAAGGAACGCAACCACGTCGCCGTCGTCATCGACGAGTACGGCGGCACCGCGGGCATCGTCACCATCGAGGACATCCTCGAGGAGATCGTCGGCGAGATCACCGACGAGTACGACCGTGAACTCCCGCCGGTGGAGGAGCTCGGCGACGACCGCTACCGGGTCACCGCCCGCCTCGACATCACCGACCTCGGCGAGCTGTACGGCCTGGAGGAGTACGACGACGAGGACGTGGAGACCGTCGGCGGACTGCTCGCGAAGGCGCTCGGCCGGGTGCCCATCGCGGGCGCCTCGGCCGAGGTCGAGCTGCCCGACGAGCGCAGGCTGCGGCTGACGGCGGAGGCGGCCGCCGGACGCCGGAACAAGATCGTCACGGTGCTGGTGGAACCCGCGGAGCAGGGCGCGGCGGTGTCCGAGTGACGCCCGGGCAACTGCGCGCCTTCTGTCTGTCCTTCAACGCGGTGGTCGAGGAGTTCCCGTTCGGCCCCGAGACCTCGGTCTTCAAGGTGTGCGGCAAGCTGTTCGCGCTGAGCCGGCTCGACGCCGACCCGCTGACGGTCAACCTCAAGTGCGACCCGGAGGACGCGGTCCGGCTGCGCACCGAGCACGAGGGCCTGATCATCCCCGGCTACCACATGAACAAGCGCCACTGGAACACCGTCACCGCCGACGGCGGACTCCCCGACCGTATGGTCCGGGAGCTCGTCGAGGACTCGTACGACCTGGTCGTCGCGGGCCTGCCACGGGCCGAGCGACTGCGCCTGGACCGCCCCTGACCGGGCCGTATGCTCGAGACATGACCGACAACGCGCTTGGCGCCGAGGACCGCAAGATCGTCACGCTCGCCCGTTCCGCGCGGGCCCGCAACGGCGTGCCCGAGGGGGCGGCGGTACGCGACGAGACGGGCCGTACGTATGTCGCCGCGACCGTGGACCTGGACTCCCTGAAGCTCAGCGCGCTGCGTACGGCAGTGGCGATGGCGGTGGCGTCCGGGGCGGCGTCCCTGGAGGCGGCGGCGCTGGTCACCGAGGGCGAGGGCGCGTCCGCGGAGGATCTCGCGGCGGTGCGGGACCTCGGCGGTGCGGGGACGCCGGTGCTGGTGGCGGGGCCGGACGGGACCGTGCGGCTGACGGTCCCGGCGAACTGAGCGATCTGTTCCGGATGCACCGAAACTGATGGGTCGTCAGCTTTCTGCGGCATCTCCATTGACTTCTCAACTTGCCTGCACATCAATGGCCCCCTGTCGGCGCAGATCGAGCCGCTGCGCCCGCAACCCTCAGGAGGGGGCCATGAGTTCTACGCCCCGAAGATCCCCAAGGTGGCGCTGGGCATCGCTGCTCGGCGCGACCGCGCTCGCGGTCACCGCGGGCGGCACGCTGGCCGGTCCGGCCACTGCCGCGGGCATCAACGTGGACTTCGCCACGCACTGCATTCCGCCGGCCATATCGGGGCTCCCCCCGATCGACGGCACCACCACCGCGAAGATCGCGGTGGACAACACCAGTCCCAAGGTCGGCGACACGGTCAACGTGACCTACACGGTGGTCACGCCCGCCGCCAGCAACCCCACCGACATCGCCCTGCCGGCCGACATCATGACGCCGACCGGCAAGGTCGCCCTCGGTGGCGCGCAGTCCGGTGCCGTCACGGTCACCGGCCCCAAGAAGAACGACCCGGTCGCGGGCAAGGCGCCCTTCCCGTCCTTCTCCATGACCGGATCGTTCACCGTCACCCAGCCCGGCGCGATCACCCTCTCGCCCGGCGACTACAACATCCACACCAGCTACATCCTCGAGCTGGACACCCCGTGCACGGTCACCAACGGGCCCGCCCCGACCTCGGAGACGGTCACCGCGACCACCGGCACACCCGCCAACACCCGTGCCATCTCGCTGAGTTCGGCATCCGGCAACCCCGGTGACAGCGTCACCGTCACCGGCAGCAACTTCACGCCGGGGGCGACCGTCACCCTCGCCGGACGGTCCGGGGCCACCCAGACCGCCGACAAGGCCACCGCCACCGCGAACGCCCAGGGTTCCTTCAGCGCCGCGCTCACCGTCAGCGACAAGACGACGAGCGGGATCGTGGCGTACGAGGGAGGTTCGTGGAACGCCGACACCGGGGCGGGCCCTGCCGCCTACGTCGTGAACGACAACACGCCGATTCCCGACGGCAGCCAGAAGCTGACCACCACCGTCAAGGCCGGAACCCTCTCCATGTCCCAGGCCGGGGACGCCGTCGCACTCTCGGCGGTCGACTTCGGCAAGGGCGGGGCCTCCACCGGCGCCCTCCAGACGGTGACCGTCAAGGACTACCGCGGCGGCCCCGCGGGCTGGTCCCTGACCGGCAAGGTCACCGACTTCACCGGACCCGGCGCCAAGGTCGATGCCGGGAAGCTGAGCTGGAGCCCCGCCTGCGCCACCAAGGCGGGCAGCCCGAGCACCTGCAAGGCCGGTTCGGCCGGCGCGGTCGGCCTCACCGGAGCGACCCTCGCGTCGACCCCGGACGCCGCCGCCACCGGCGGTGAGTTCACCGTCGACGCCGGGCTGTCCCTGGACGTGCCGGCGTTCACCCCGCCGGGCTCGTACTCGGGCATCCTGACGCTCACGCTGAGCTGATCCGCACGCTCCGCCTGATCCGCCCTCCCTCGGTGGCCGGGCGCCCGACCGCATCCGGGCCGCACCCGCCCGACCGCCGAACCGTCCCAGCCGTGGGGAGTCCGCACCCATGCGCAAGCCGCACGTCCTCCTCCTGAGCCTCCTCACCCTGTTCGGCGGGCTGCTCTGCGGCCTGGCGCCCGTGCCCGCGTACGCCGCCGACAACGGCAGCTGGTCCGTCTACCCCGTCGCCTCCGAGATCGCCGCCCGGCCCTACTTCTACCTCTCCGCCGACCCCGGCCAGACGATCACCGACAAGGTCGCCCTCGCCAACAAGACCGGCGCGCCGCTCACCTTCCGCCTGTACGCGGCCGACGCCTACAACACCGCCCGCGACGGCGGCTTCGCCGTACGCACCCTCGGCGAACGGATGCGGGGCGTCGGCACCTGGGCCAGACTCGCGCAGTCCCGGATCACCGTGCCCGGCCACAGGACGGTCACCGTGCCCTTCACCCTGAGCGTCCCGGACGGCGCCGAACCGGGCGACCACCCCGGCGCGATCGTGGCCCTCGACGAGCGCGTGGCCCAGGGCTCCGGATCCCTCGCCCTCGGAGTGCGGCAGGCCGTGGCCGCCCGTGTCTACCTGCGGGTGAGCGGCCCCACCCTGCCGGCGATCGCCGTCGAGAACATGCACGTCACCCATCACCGGCCGCTCGTCCCCGGCCTCGGCGACAGCACCGCGACGATCTCCTACACCCTGCACAACAGCGGCAACGTCACCCTCGACCCGAAGGTGGAACTCCGCGCCCACGGACTGTTCGGCCGTACGCTCCTCGACCGCGACCTGACCCGGATCCCCTCCGAGCTGCTGCCCGGCCAGCGGGTCCGCCTCACCGAGCCCTGGCGGGGTGCCCCGCAGTTCGACCGGGGCGACATCACCCTGACGGCGACCGCCACCGGCACCCATGAAACGGCCAGTACGTCGTTCCTCGCGCTGCCGTGGCTGGTCCTGGCCGTGGTCCTCGCCGCAGGCGCCGTCGCGGCCGCGCTGCTGGTCCGGGCCCGCCGGGGGCGCCGCCCCCGCCGCACCGCACGCGTACGACGCTCCAGGCGACCGGCGGCCACACCCTCCCGCCCGCGCTTCCTGCCGTCCGCGCGACGGTGACGGCGGGCGTCCCCGGCCTCCCGATCCCGGTCCGCCCGGTCCGCGTGGTGCCGACGATCGCCCGCCCGGCCACGGACGGGCGATCCATGCCCGGGGATCAGGGACAATGGGCGGCATGAGCGTTCGCACCCAGTCATCCGAGCAGCCGGCCGAGGCCGTCCACCGTGCCGGCTTCGCCTGCTTCGTGGGCCGGCCCAACGCGGGCAAGTCCACCCTCACGAACGCTCTGGTCGGGCAGAAGGTGGCGATCACCTCGAACCGGCCACAGACGACCCGGCACACCGTCCGTGGCATCGTGCACCGCCCCGACGCCCAGCTGATCCTGGTGGACACCCCCGGACTGCACAAGCCGCGCACGCTCCTCGGCGAGCGGCTCAACGACGTGGTCCGCACCACGTGGGCCGAGGTCGACGTGATCGGCTTCTGCCTGCCCGCCGACCAGAAGATCGGCCCGGGCGACCGGTTCATCGCGAAGGAACTCGCGGGCATCCGAAAGACCCCCAAGGTCGCGATCGTCACGAAGACGGACCTCGTGGACTCCAAGGCCCTCGCCGAGCAGCTGATCGCCATCGACCAGCTGGGCAAGGAGCTGGGCTTCGAGTGGACGGAGATCGTCCCGGTGTCGGCGGTCGGCGACAAGCAGGTGAGCCTGCTGGCCGACCTGCTGATCCCGCTCCTGCCGGAGAGCCCCCCTCTCTACCCCGAGGGTGACCTGACGGACGAGCCCGAGCAGGTCATGGTGGCCGAGCTGATCCGCGAAGCCGCCCTCGAGGGCGTCCGCGACGAGCTGCCGCACTCCATCGCCGTGGTGGTGGAGGAGATGATCCCGCGCGAGGACCGTCCCGCGGACCGCCCCCTGCTCGACATCCACGCCAACCTCTACATCGAGCGCTCCAGCCAGAAGGGGATCATCATCGGCCCCAAGGGCCAGCGCCTGAAGGAGGTCGGCATGAAGTCCCGCAAGCACATCGAGGCCCTCCTCGGCACGCCGGTCTTCCTGGACCTGCACGTGAAGGTGGCCAAGGACTGGCAGCGGGACCCGAAGCAGCTGCGGCGGCTGGGGTTCTAGGACACGCTCTAGGCTGCCCGCATGGGCTTTCTCGACAGAATCACCGGCACCAAGTACCCCGCCGACGGCGCGACTTCGCTGCCCGCCACGGAGGTCCGGGCCGCGCTCCTCACGCTCGGCGGTCCGGACGTGCCGTGGAACGTGCGCAACGCCACCGCCAAGGAAGGCGGGGATCTGGTGGCGGTGTGGGAGATACCCGAGCTGGGACTGACCCTCAAGACGCAGATGCGTCTCGACTCGGCCAGGCGCGAGGTGCGTTCGCTCGACGAGATGTGGAGCAGGCGGGGAGGTCGGCGCGAGTACAACCGGGGCCAGGTGAACGAGATGTGGCGCCACGGACAGCGGAGTTTCCGGTCCGCGGACATGAAGGGCCCGCTGCGGGACGCGGTGCTCGGCGCGGGATGGACGTGGCGCGGAGCCATGTTCAGGCTCTGACCGCGTGCCGGCCGCGGTCTCCCGTGGTTGTCCGAGAACCGCGACCAGCACACACCGGCGTTCAGGTCAGTCCCAGAGGGAGATCGCGAGGATCAGGGCGGCGACCGGGAGCAGCAGCCACGGCTCGGCCAGGACCGTGAGCCCGGTGAAGACCAGGGCGAAGTACGCCAGTGCCTTGGCGGTACGCCGGCGGGCCTTGCCCTTCTTCGTGCCCTTGCCCTTCTTCGCGTCGGCCTTGTTCTTCTTCGGCTCCTTGTCGTGCGGCGCCTTCTCGAGGAGGGCGGTGAAGGTGGCGGTTTCGGTGTGCGTCCCGGTGTTCGTCATGGCCTCAGCTTCGTCGCGGGAGCACCGCCCTCGCGTCGGTGAAGCCCGCCTATATAGGCGATGACCACCGACGCGTACGTAGTGCCCGCGCGGCGAAGGTTGGTCCGTGAAGACAGCCATGGACACGGTCACGAAGACAGTCACGAACACGGTCATGGATTGCGCGGAGATCGTTCTGCGGGTACGGCGCGCGGACGGCCGGTGGTCGGCCAGGACGGTCTGGGTGGTGGTGCTCGACGGCGAGGCCTATGTCCGCTCGGCCTTCGGACAGCGAAGCGCCTGGTACCGCCGGGTCCTGCGGCACGCGGACACGGAGGTGGAAGTGGAAGCGGCCGGAGTTCGGCTGCCCGTCACCCTCCTGTCGGTGAACGCCCCCGAACTCGTCCGACGCGTCTCCACCGCCTACCGGGCCAAGTACGGTCTGCACTGGCCCGGCCCCGCGGAGTCGATGACCGGGCCCGAGGCCGCGGCGACCACCCTGCGGCTGCGGCCTGATCCAAACGACAGGCCCTAACGGATGTCGGGGAGGTCCCGGAGTTGTCTGCGTGAGGTGAGGCCCAGTTTGCGGAAGATGTTGCGCAGGTGTGCGTCGACCGTTCGTGGGCTGAGGAACAGTTTCGCCGCCACCTCCTTGGAGGTGGCGCCTTCGGCGACCAGGCGGGCGATGTGCACCTCCTGCATCGTCAGCTGGTCGGACGCCTTCGACGTGCGACTGCGGGCCTGCTCGCCCGTGGCACGCAACTCGCCCGCGGCACGCTCGGCGAACGCCTCCACACCGAGGTCGGACAGCGGCTCGTGCGCCAGGCGGAGCGCCGAGCGGGCGTCCCGCCGTCGGCCCTGGCGGCGCAGCCACTCCCCGTACAGCAGATGGGCCCGGGCGCGGTGGACGACCAGTGGGCTGTCGTCGAGAAGGCTGATCGCCTCCTGGTAGGCGGACTCGTCCTCGGTCACCAGCGCCCGCGCACAGGCCTCGACGCCCAGGCCCCACGCCTGGCCGCCCGCCCGGGTGCGCTCCTGGAAGGACGCGAGGGCCGCGGCGGCGACTTCGGTCTCGCCGCACCGCATGGCCGCCTCGACCAGCTCGGGCAGGGCCAGGCCCGCCGTGCCGACGGCGCCGTACTCGACCGCCTGCTTCGCCGCCTTGAGCGCCGCCGGATAGTCGGCCAGGCCGTTGCTGAGCACGGCCGTCGCCCACTGCACGCTGAGGCTCATCCGGTGATCCACCGACGCGAACAGCTCGACGGCGTCCTTGCGCCGCCCGCGCAGCGCGGCCAGGTGGAGACGTGGGTAGACCAGCGGTGCCGCGCCGGTGGCGTCGGCGATCGCCTCCTCCTCGGAGATCAGCTCCATCGCGGCACCGAAGTCGCCCGTGTGCACGGTCGCGGTGGCCTGCATGGCCAGCCCGATGGGCAGCGCGTGGAAGGAGCCCGACTCGCGGCCGGCCGCCACGGCACGGGTGGCGATGCCGTACATGGCGTCGTAGTTCCACAGCTCGGTGGCCACCATGAAGCCCAGTGACGGCCGCCTGGCCCACACCTCGTCGTCGGGGTCGCCGACGACCGGCCCGAGGATCTCGCCCACCGCCGGATACTTGTCGCCGACCAGGCTGATCAGGCCGGTCAGTACCGCCGCCGAACCGGTTGCCGGACCACCTGCGGGCGGGGTGCTCCTGACCGCCTCCACCACGTGGTCGAGGCCGCCGAGCAGCAGGCCCATCTCGATGGCGTCCAGATAGCACTCCCGTGCCCAGGCGGGATCGGTGGCCGCCAGCCGGGCGGCGGCCCGCAGGAGGTACGCGGTGGGCGCCTCGTCCCCCCGGCGGCGGACGAACGACAGCCTGCCGCGGAGCAGGTCGGCCCTGGCGGCCTGGCCGGGATCGTCGGTGCGGACGGTGGTGAGCAGGTCGGCCGCCGCCTCGAAGGCGCCCACCGAGAGCTTGGCCTGGACCGCGGCGAGCACCCGCTCGGCGCGCTGGACCGGGCTGACCGTGAGCGCGGCCGAGCGTTCGAGGAAGGCCGCCGCCGCCGCGACACCGCCACGTTCCTGGGCGCGGGTGGCGGAGGCCTCGAGCTCGGCGGCGACCTGCTCGTCGGGCCCGGCACTGGCCTGGGCGCGGTGCCAGGCCCGCCGGTCGGGGTCGGCGACCGGGTCGGTCACGGCGGCCAGCGCCTCGTGCGCCCCGCGCCGTTCCTCCGGTGTCGCGGCGCGGTAGGCGGCCGAGCGGGCGAGGGGGTGACTGAACCGGATCCGGGCGCCGAACTCGACCAGCGGGACGGACTCCGCGGCGGCGGCCGCGTCGATGCCCAGGAGTTCGGCCGCCCGCCACAGCAGGCCGGGGTCGCCGATCGGGTCGGCGGCGGCGACGGTCACCAGCATCCGGGCCGCCGGTGGCAGGAGTTCCAGCCGGGACCGGAAGCTCTGCTCGATCACGCCGGGTACCGACTCGGGCTGCGCGAATCCGCCCGCCATCCCGGCGAGTCCGGCGGTCCTGGGCAGCTCCACGAGGGCGAGGGGGTTGCCACGCGCCTCGGCCAGGATGCGGTCGCGCACCCGTTCGTCCAACGGGGCGCGGAGCGCCGCGGCCAGCAGAGCCCGGGCATCCGCCTCGCCAAGGCCCTGAAGCGAATGGCTGGGCAGTTCCTCCAGCTCGGGCAGGCGGCTCGGCTCGCGCGCCGCGAACACGAGGGCGATCGACTCGGCCGAGATGCGGCGGGCCAGGAAGGCGAGCGCCTTGGCCGACGCCTGGTCCAGCCACTGTGCGTCGTCGACGACGCACAGGAGCGGGCGTTCCCCCAGGTTCTCCACCAGGAGGCCCAGCGACGCGACGCCGACCAGGAACGGATCGGGGGTGCCGGTGGCGAGGCCGAAGGCGATCTCCAGCGCCTTGCGGTGCGGCGCGGGCAACGCCGTCAGCCGGCCGGTGACGGGTGCGAGCAACTGGTGCAGCGCGGCGAACGGCAGCTCCATCTCGAACTCCGCGCCGGACGCCCGTATGACGAGGAATCCGGTCGCGGCCGCGTCCAGATGCCGCAGCAGCGCGCTCTTGCCGATGCCCGGTTCACCGCGCAGGACCAGGGCGCCGCCCCGTCCCTCGCGTGCGGCCCGGAGCAGGGAGTCGAGCCGCCGTATCTCGTCCTGACGGCCGATCAGCGCATCCGTGTAGGTCTCGGGCATGCCCGACAATCTATGTGGTCGCGCGCCGCAGGGAAATCAGGTGCACCGGCAGGCCACGACCACGCGCGTGCGGGCCCTCAGGAGCCGAGGGCCCGGGCCCGGTCGCGGAACCACGCGGCCGCCCCCACCAGCACCGCCGCCCCCAGTCCGTACAGGGGCAGCCACAGGGTCGTCGTGGCCGCCAGGCACTCGGCGACGGCCTTGCGGGACTCGCCCCGCTGCGCGAAGGCGAGGGCGGCACCGTCACCTCCGGCCAGGTTCCCGAGAGCGGCCCTCACCTGGAGCGCCTCGTACCTGCCCATCAGCCCGCACTGGCGGCGGGTGCCCGGCATCGGGAACAGCCAAGCCTGGCGTTGCAGCAGGGGTGCGAGTGCGATCGCCACGCACAGGCCGACGACCAGGGCGTACGCGATCAGTCCGCGCAGGTACGCCGAGCGGATGTCCGGCGTCCACTCCGCCCGCCGCTGGAAGGCGACCATCACCGCGAGGAGCGTCACCCCGATGAACGTGGCGAACCACTGCCACGAGCCCTGGGCGAGCGCGAACGTCAGCACCGCGGCGAGCCCGATGCCGATGACACCGGGGGCGGGAGCGGCCTCGCCCGCCGCGACGGATGCCGGCCTCGGGGGGACTCGGGGGCTGGGCTCGCTCACGGGGTTCTCCTGTGGGGGAGGTACCAGCATCCGCCGCCGGGGCGTCGCGGCCCCGGGCACCATGCCGTGCGTGCCCGGCGCCTCGCCCGGATGGCCCGCATCCGGGCGGCCCCCGGGTCAGCCCCGGGCCGGGCCTGGTCGACCCCCCGTATCCGCCCCACCAGTCCCGCCCCCGCCAGCCCGATCGCCGCCGCGGTCAGGTACAGCACCCGGTAGCCGCCGAGGTACGTCACGAGCGGTGCGGCGAGGGCGGGAGCCGCCACCTGGGGCAGGGCGTTGGCCACGTTGATGACGCCGAGGTCCTTGCCCCGGTTCAGGGCGGTCGGCAGGACGTCCGTCATCAGCGCGAAGTCGACCGAGGTGAACACCCCGAAGCCGATGCCCAGGACCGCCGACGCGACGACCGCGCCCGGCCAGGTCTGCCAGCCCGACAGCAGTGCCGTCGCGATCGCCATCAGCGCCCCGGACCAGATCACGAACGGTTTGCGCCGGCCCGACCGGTCCGACCAGCGGCCGCCGGCCACGACCGTGCACAGCAGCGCCAGAGCGTTCACCGCCGTGAGGATCAGGACGCCCTTGTCGGGGTCGGGGTATCCGATGCCGTCCCGCAGGTAGTAGAAGAGGTAGAGCAGGACCAGGGAGTTGCTCAGGTTGATCAGGAAGCGGGTCAGCCATGCCCAGCCGAGGTCGGGGTAGCGGCGCGGGCTCAGCCAGAAGCCCGCGAGGAAGGCCCGCAGGTCCCGGGTCGGCCGGTCCTCCGCCGCGAGCCGCAGGTCCTTGTGGCACACGACGTACGGCAGCACGCCCAGCACCGTGGACACCGCGCACGCGGCATACCCTGCCCCGGTCCCGCCCGCCGCCGTGGCGAGGCCCGTTCCGCCGACCACGCCGAGGATCTGCGCCGCCCCGAGCCAGCCGCCCACCGCGCCCCGCTGAAGTCGCGGCACACGGTCCGGTACCGCCGCCGTGACCGCGGCGAACGCCGCGTTCAGCGTCAGCTGCACCAGGCACCAGCCCACCACCATCGTCCACAGCCCGCCCGCGCCCGCGAGCAGCACCAGCGACAACGCGCCGCCCGCCGCCCCGGCCACGATCCACGGAGTACGGCGCCCACGGCGCGAGGTCGTGCGGTCGGACAACGCCCCGAAGACCGGATTGGCGACCAGCGACACGGCCGCCCCCGCCCCCGTGACCCAGGCCAGCACCGCCTCCTTCGACATGCCGACCCCGGGCGCGAACCGCTCCGCCTGACCGGCGAGCAGGATCTGCAACGGCCCGAACCACCCAACCCAGATGGCCCCGTTGGCGAGCGAGAGCGCTGCCGTCCAGCCCCGGCCGACGGGCTGGAGGGGTTCCGCGAGCGCCGCCGGAGCCGGACGGGCGCCCGTCATCGTCCCGACGCCCGCTGCCCCTGCGCGCGCAGCAGTTCCCGGAACCAGTGGTAGGAGGACTTCGGGGTGCGTGTCTGTGTCTCGTAGTCCACGTGGACGAGGCCGAACCGGCGCGCGTATCCCTCCGCCCACTCGAAGTTGTCGAGCAGCGACCAGACGAAGTAGCCGCGCACGTCCACGCCCGCCTCCGACGCCCGGTGCAGGGCGCGGATGTGGGTGTCCAGGTAGGTGATGCGGTCCTGGTCGTCGAGGCCCTCGTAGGAGCAGCCGTTCTCGGTGATGACGACCGGCGGGAGCCGGTCGCCGTAGCGGTCGTGGAAGGCGGTGAGCAGTTCGGTCAGGGCCTCGGGTACCACCGGCCAGCCGAAGTCGGTCACCGGACGGCCCTCGATCTCGCGGAGCGAGAAGGGGAGTTCGGCGGGGATGGGGACGCCGCCGAACTCGGTACCGGTGTCCTGGGGGGCGCCCACCTTGTTGGGGGCGTAGTAGTTGACGCCGTACCAGTCGACCGGTTCGGCGATGACCTTCAGGTCCGACTGGACGTCCCCCGGCATCAACTCGGCCATGCCGTCCGGGTACTCGCCGAGGATGACCGGGTCGGCGAAGAGGCGGTTGAGCAGGAGGTCGTAGAAGTCCGCGGCCTCCACGTCGGCCGGTTCGCCCGATGCGGGCCAGGTCGGGCCGTGGGAGTTGGCGATCCCGATGTCCCCGGCACCGGCGGCGCGCAGCGCCCGTACCGCCAGTCCGTGCGCGAGGAGCTGGTGGTGGGCCACCGGTAGCGCGTCGAAGAGGAGTTCCCTGCCCGGGGCGTGGTGGCCGAGGGCGTGCCCCAGCAGGGTGTGTTCGGCGGGCTCGTTGAGGGTGATCCACTTGCCGACGCGGTCACCGAGCCGGGCGGCGACCACCGCGACATGGTCGGCGAACCGGGCCGCCGTGTCCCGGTCCAGCCAGTCCAGCGCGACCGGGAGGTCCCAGTGGAAGAGCGTGGGCGCGGGGCGTACACCCGCCGCGCACAGCTCGTCCACCAGGCGGTCGTAGAAGTCGAGTCCGCCCGGGGAGTTCACCCGGGGCCAGGAGATCGAGAAGCGGTACGCGTCCACACCCAGGTCCGCCAGGAGCGCCACGTCCTCGCGGTAGCGGTGGTAGTGGTCGCAGGCCACCGCGGCCGTCGAGCCGTCCTTCACCCGTCCCGGCCGCGCGGTGAACGCGTCCCACACCGACGGTTCGCGCTCGTCCGCCGCCCCCTCGATCTGGTGGGCGGAGGTCGACACACCCCACAGGAAGCCGGCCGGGAACTGGGGTATCGGGTTCGTCGCCATGGGGCGGATCATCCGCAGTGCCCATGGCTCAAGTCAACGACCTTGACCAGAAAGGCAGTTGAAGGGTTCCTGCTGGCTCATGCCCCTTCCTTCAGTACCCGGGTGATCAGACTGCGCTGCTCGTCCGTCAGCCGGGGATCCGCCGCGTACACGGTCGTCCCGTCCACCGTGATCCGGTAGCTGAAACCGTCCGGGACGACGCTGGGCGGGGAGCCCGGGCCGGCGGCCAGTACCCGCTCGGCCAGGGTCTCCCACTCGGGTGCGTCGGGCCGGCCCGAGGTGTCCACCTCGGCCTGCCGCTCGATGCCCGCGAATCCGCCCGTGCGACTCACCTGAATGCGCATGGGACATGTCTAGTACGGAACTAGAGCGTGCGCACCCCGACCTGCTCCCAGGCCTTGGTGACGGCTTCCAGCTCGTCGCCGTCGCCGTAGCGCGCCCGTGCGGCCTTGTGGGTGAGGGTGGCGAAGTCCTCGAACAGCGCGTCCTCCTTCAGGTTGCCGCCGGTCAGCACGTCGTACCAGACCTGCCCCGCCCGCTCCCAGGCGTTGCCGCCGAGGGCCGTGGCGGCCAGGTAGAACGCGTGGTTGGGGATGCCGGAGTTGATGTGCACGCCGCCGTTGTCGCGGCCGGTGCGCACGTAGTCGTCCATCGTCGCGGGCTGCGGGTCCTTGCCGAGGACGTCGTCGTCGTACGCCGTGCCCGGGGCCTTCATGGAGCGCAGCGCGGTGCCGGTGACGGACGGCGCGAGCAGGCCCGCGCCGATCAGCCAGTCGGCCTCGTCGGCGGTCTGGCCCAGTGAGTACTGCTTGATCAGCGAGCCGAAGACGTCGGAGAGCGACTCGTTGAGCGCGCCGGACTGCCCGAAGTAGGCCAGGTTGGCGGTGTACTGGGTGACGCCGTGGGTCAGCTCGTGGCCGATGACGTCGATCGGGAGGGTGAAGTCGAGGAAGATCTCCCCGTCTCCGTCGCCGAACACCATCTGCTCGCCGTTCCAGAAGGCGTTGTTGTAGTCCCGGTCGTAGTGGACCGTGGCGTCGAGCGGCAGGCCGGCGCCGTCGATGGAGTCGCGGCCGTAGGCCTTCAGATAGAGGTCGAAGGTGGCGCCGAGTCCGTCGTAGGCGCGGTTGACGGTGGCGTCCCCGCTCGTGTCGGCGCCTTCCTCGCGGACGTTGTCGCCGGGCAGGTCGGTGTTGTGGCGGGCGTCGTAGATGGTGCGGTGCGGCTTTCCGGCCTCGGCGGTGGCGGGCGGGGCGACGGCCGGGGCGCCGACGACCGTGGTCAGCCGGCGGCGGGTGCGCTCCAGGGCGTCGCGCTCCAGGGTGCGGCGGGCGTACCGGGCGAGCGCGGGGTCCTCGTTCCGGGCGAGCTTGTCGAGGACGTGTGGTGGCACGATCGTGCAGAAAACGGGCTTGAAGCCCCCGTTGGTGGTCATGTCCGGCACCATTGCACTGAGTCATGAAACTGTCACTAGCCGCAACCATGATTGGTGAAATACGGGGACAAGGGACCCCTGGTTCGTGACGGAGTGGTATGGCACACACTTTGTCCCGTTTTGGTTACTTCGTTCTCTGGGTTCCGCATACTGATACAGGCCCGCGCACCCGGCGCGGCTCGGCTAGGCTGCGGAGCATCATGCGTTTCGGGCTGCTTCTTCTTAGCTGCCGCGGCGAGGGCCTGTAGTCAGAAGGCCGACCCCCTCCCCGCGGAGCTTGACGTTGCGTCGTCGGCCGTCCCAGTCCTTCAGGATGTGCAGCACATCCGGACTTCCGGACCTCCAGAGGAGCCCACGCGATCATGGCGAACCGCCAGCAGCCCAGTTCCATGCCGATCCACAAGTACGGCCGCTACGAGCAGGTCGACATCCCGGACCGCACCTGGCCGGGCCGGCGGATCACCGCCGCCCCGCGCTGGCTCTCCACCGACCTGCGTGACGGCAACCAGTCACTGATCGACCCCATGTCGCCCGAGCGCAAGCGCCGGATGTTCGACCAGCTGGTCAGGCTGGGCTACAAGGAGATCGAGGTCGGCTTCCCCGCCTCCGGCCAGACCGACTTCGACTTCGTGCGCTCGATCATCGAGGAAGAGGGCGCGATCCCGGACGACGTCACCATCTCCGTGCTGACCCAGGCCCGCGAGGACCTGATCGAGCGGACGGTGGAGTCGCTGAAGGGCGCCAGGCGGGCGACCGTCCACCTGTACAACGCCACCGCCCCGGTCTTCCGCCGGGTCGTCTTCCGCGGCTCCAAGGACGAGATCAAGCAGATCGCCGTGGACGGCACCCGGCTGGTCGTGGAGTACGCCGAGAAGCTGCTGGGCCCGGAGACCGAGTTCGGCTACCAGTACAGCCCCGAGATCTTCACCGACACCGAGCTGGACTTCGCGCTGGAGGTCTGTGAGGCGGTGATGGACGTCTACCAGCCCGGCCCGGGCCGCGAGATCATCCTGAACCTGCCCGCCACGGTCGAGCGCTCCACCCCCTCCACGCACGCGGACCGCTTCGAGTGGATGCACCGCAACCTGTCCCGCCGCGAGCACGTCGTCCTGTCCGTGCACCCGCACAACGACCGCGGTACGGCCGTCGCCGCCGCCGAGCTGGCCCTGATGGCCGGCGCCGACCGCATCGAGGGCTGCCTGTTCGGGCAGGGCGAGCGCACCGGCAACGTCGACCTGGTCACCCTGGGCATGAACCTGTTCTCCCAGGGCGTCGACCCGCAGATCGACTTCTCCGACATCGACGAGATCCGTCGTACGTGGGAGTACTGCAACCAGATGGAGGTCCACCCGCGCCACCCGTACGTGGGCGACCTGGTCTACACGTCCTTCTCCGGCTCCCACCAGGACGCCATCAAGAAGGGCTTCGACGCCATGGAGGCCGAGGCGCGGGCCAAGGGTGTCACCGTCGACGACATCGAGTGGGCGGTCCCGTACCTGCCGATCGACCCGAAGGACGTCGGCCGCTCCTACGAGGCGGTCATCCGCGTCAACTCGCAGTCCGGCAAGGGCGGTGTCGCGTACGTCCTGAAGAACGACCACAAGCTGGAACTGCCCCGCCGGATGCAGATCGAGTTCTCGAAGATCATCCAGGCGAAGACCGATGCCGAGGGCGGCGAGGTCACCCCGAGGGACATCTGGGCGGTCTTCCAGGACGAGTACCTGCCGAACCCGGACAACCCGTGGGGCCGCATCCAGGTCCGCACCGGCCAGTCGAACACCGACACCGACGGCGTGGACACCCTCACGGTGGAGGCCACGGTGGACGGCGAGGACACCGTGCTGACCGGTACCGGCAACGGTCCGATCTCGGCCTTCTTCGACGCGCTGGAGTCCGTCGGCGTGGACGTACGCCTGCTCGACTACCAGGAGCACACGATGAGCGAGGGCGCCTCCGCGCAGGCCGCCTCGTACATCGAGTGCGCGATCGGCGACAAGGTGCTGTGGGGCATCGGCATCGACGCGAACACCACGCGCGCGTCGCTGAAGGCGGTCGTGTCCGCCGTCAACCGTGCGAGCCGCTGACCTCCTCACCGGAACGAGTGTTCAGGACCCCGGCCGCTTGTACGACTTGTACGGCGGCCGGGGTTCCGTGCGTTCCGGGGTGACGGTTATTCCCGGACGTGAGTCCGGCGTGCGGCGGCCGGGCCCGGGCGGCGTCAGGCCTGCTCGCGGCCGCTCCGGCGGACGAAAGGGTGTGTGATTCTCGGCCACACCGCCCCCGAGGTCACGGAGAGGTCTCGTCCGGGGTACTGACTTCGCCTCCGCAATGTGGCTAACATCACGGCCACGCGGCGACGCTGCCGCGGCGCGAGGAGGTGCGACGTGCTGCCAGTACGGGGACGAGACGGCCGTGTCACCAGGCCTGTGCGCATCGCCGGTACCCGTGTCGCCTGGACGCCCATCGGGGACGGCGAGTTCTTCTGCTCCGGCTGCGGAGGCGACCGCAACTACCAGCGGCTCACCGGCCGCCGCCGCTTCACCCTCCTGGGCGTGCCCGTGCTGCCGCGCGGGACGGCCGGCCCGGTCGTGGAGTGCGCGGCCTGCCGCCGCCACTTCGGCACCGACGCTCTCGACCATCCGACCACCTCGCGCTTCTCCGCGATGCTCCGCGACGCCGTGCACACCACCGCCCTGGCCGTGCTCGCCGCCGACGGCACCTGTGCCCGGGCCGCCCTGGAGGCGGCCGCGGGCGCGGTACGCGCCGCGGGCTTCGAGGACTGCGCGGAGGATCAGCTCCGCGCGCTCGTCGAGGCCCTGGCCGCCGACACCGGCCGCCTCTTCGACGAGCCGTGCGGTCCGAGCCTCGCCATAGAACTCCACGAGTCCCTCGACCCGCTGGCCCCCCACCTCGCCCCGGCGGGCCGCGAGTCCCTCCTGCTCCAGGCCGCCCGCATCGCCCTGGCCGACGGCGCCTACACCCCCGCCGAACGCGACGTCCTGACCACCATCGGCACCGCCCTCACCATCCGGGCGGAGGACGTCGGCCGTCTGCTGGCCGCGGCCCGTACGCCGTCCTGAGGGGCGTCCACGACGTCCCGCGGTGGGAATCAGTCATATTCGCCTGGAACTCACTTTCGGTATTCGTCCCCGCTTTGTCGCCGGTCGTTTCGGGTATAGGGCGAGGGGAGCTGCCGACGTGGCAGACGCGGGGGGAAGGGGAATGATTGCGTCCGCGTTCAACCTGACATGATCGAATTCCGAGGCCGTCCCGCCGTGATCGATCAAATCCGCTGATCCTGGCGCGTCATGGCTTTCAAAAGGGCGTAACTCGGCCATGCCGCCCTGCTAGCCTCGGTGTCTCGATCACGCAAGGGGAGGTAGATCATGACATGGGCCGAAGCGGTGCGAACCCTTCCCGGTTTCTCACGCGTCGAAGAGCTGGCAGAACTGGGCAGAGGCGACCCGGATACGGACCTCACACAACTTCTTGATTTCCTCGGCCGTATGGACGAGCTGAAACACGTCCAGCGGCAGAATCCGGTTTCCAATGGCTCGCGCCGTGAGAACACCGCCGAGCATTCCTGGCACGTCGCCCTGGCCTGCCTGCTCTTCACCCGTTATTCCGCCGAGCCGATCGACCCGATGCGCTGCGTGGGTCTCGCCGTCGTGCACGACATGGTGGAGGTGGTCGCCGGTGACACGTTCGTCTACGGCCCCGCCGCCTCGGGCCGCCGCCGGCGCGAGGAGCGTGCCATCGGCGTCCTGCTGAGCCCGCTGCCCGGACAGGAGCGCGAGGCGCTGGAGCGGGGCTGGCGCGAGTACGAGTTCACCGAGACCCCCGAGGGCAAGTACGTCATGGCCCTGGACGTCCTGCTGCCGATCTTCATGAACCTGCTGGCCGGGGAGAAGTCCTCCTGGCGCCGCCACGGGGTGGCCGCGGCGGCCGTACGGCACCGGGTGGAGGGCGTCGAGGGTGCCATTCCGGCACTGGCCAAAGTCGCGTACGACGCCATCGACAAGGGAATCGAGAGAGGCCTGCTCAAGTCGGCCTGACGGTCGGCCGGAGGGAACATCCGGGGGAAGTCCGGGGGACAAGGGGGGAACATGCTGAGTGCGCTGCTTCCCACGGGGACGGCGATTCTCGGACTGGTGGCGGGACTGCTCGCGCCCATGATCAGCAGTCTGCTCGACGGACGGAAACGCCGCGGCGAGCACCAGCGTGTGCAGTGCGACGAAATACTGACCCTTTTCCAGGGGGTCGATGTCGTACGCTCTTTGACCGAGCCGAGCAGCATAGTCAGACGGAGCCTCCTGCTACGGGCGGCCCGTATTCAGGACGGCCGGGCCAGACAGGCCTGCAATGATCTCGTGGAATACGCGGTCGGCGCGAATTGGCAGGAGGCCGAACTCCTGAGCCGATGGAGCGTGATGATTCACGAAGTGGCCCGGGTGTACCGCTCGACAACCTGATATCTGACTCACCGGGGGGTGGTGGCACATGCCATCAGGGAGACAAGCCGACCAGGCACTGGCGGCCCGAGGGCTGATCCGGCACGGTTCCGCACCGGGCCCCGGCACGGGCGTCGCGCAGAACGCGGGGGCGGTGAGCATGACCGCCGCGTCACTCCAGAGCGAACTCGGCCAGGCGCTGCGCGAGGCCTCCGAGGTCACGGTGTGCGGAGTGGCCTCACGCGAGTTCATCACCGCGATCCAGGCGGTGGCGTCCAGCGTCCAGGGCACCCCCACCGAACTGCCGTGGGACCTCTTCCGCTATGTGACACCGGCGCCCACGCTCATCCTCGCCAACCGCTGGAACGTCCGCCTCGGACCGGTGGTGCAGCAGTGGCAGTCGGCGGTCACAGCGCTGCGCAACTCGGTGCAGCAGTGGACCCGCCCCGAACCGGAGACCGCGGACAAGGGATTCCACCTGCTCTCCATGGACCTGCTCTACCTCCAGATGTCGGTCCTGGTGAAACAGCGGGAGACCGGCCGGCAGCGGGTGTGGGCCGCCATCGGGCCGCCCACCGGCACGGGGGTCGAGCAGTACGTGTCCTACGAGGAGGGCGTCCCGGAGTTCCAGCAGATCGCCGCGAGCATCACGGAGTGGGCCGCGGGTGCCAGCGACTTCCTGACCCGGCAGGTCGACTGCAACCCGGTCGACCCGGCGGCCGCCACCGTGGGCAACGACCTGCTGGCCTCGGGCGCCGCGGCCACCGACGAGCGGCTGTGGCAGCTGCCGATCCGGGCCCTCGAACCCTACGGAGCGACGGCCCGGCGCCGCACCTGTCTGCCGGTGACTATCTGCGTGGTGCGCTCACTGGCCGGCGGGCATCCGGTCGTCCTGCTGAAACGGCGCAGCCATATGACGGCCAACGACGACTTCGGCAAGCTGTCGCTGCTGAGCGCGCGGGTGCTGGAGGAGGACGTGGCGGTGGCACTGGGCGTGGTGCCCTTCCTGGACCGCGACTCCGCCGCCGCGATCGACGCCATGTGGCTGGAGACCAACTTCCGCAGCCCGGGACTGACCCTGTCGAGAGAGGCGTTCATCCACGCCGGACAGCGCGAACTCTTCTACTCCACCGGCCTCGACATCCCCGAGAACCGGTTCCGGCTGTGCGGCTTCCAGGTGATGGAACGCGAGAACACCGACGAACAGCTTTTCTTCTGCGTCTTCGAAGTGGTGCTCTACCGACGCGACCCCGACGAACTCGGCCTCGCGAACCAGTGGGGCGACCCCCGCGTCCTGACACGGGTGGGCGAGTCCGTCCTCTACTCGGGCACGTACGACGGCGAGCTGAACAGGTTGCTCGTGCGCGGCCGCGAGTGGTTGCAGAGCCATGTCTTCAACGAGCCTGTCCCGGTGGTGCCCGATGGACCATGAAGCAGTGGCCGCCTTCGTCTTCCTGCGCGCCGAGCCGCGGCCGCAGGTACTCGTGGGCATAAGAAGGCCCGAGTTCAACGACCGGCATCCGGGGGTGGTCAGTGTCCCCACGATCCGGATCCCGCACGAACTCGCCCTGCAACTGGCGTGCCTGGCCTCCGCCGGTCTGCCCGGCCTCTCGGGACTTCCCGGCCTGCTCGGCGCCGACGGCCGCGGCCGGGGCCACCGCCGGGCCTTCGGGCTGCCGAGGGCGACCACCACGGTCGAAGGGCTGCTGGTCGAGACCGTGCTGGCCAAGAAGCTGCGCATGGGGGACGCCCTGGAGTCCGGCCTGGTCTCGGGTGAGTGCTTCGTGCACTGTGTGCTGCGCGGTGACGTGGAGGACCCGACCGGGCGGGACGGCAGCGTCGAGCCCACCTTCATGGTGGCGCTGGTCGCCCGGATCCACTCCGGCCCCGATGTGTTCCCGGTCAGCACCGCCAGCTACTCGGCACTGTCCTGGGCCGATCCGGAGGAGTTCGTCACGGCCTGGCGCACCCGGGACGGCCAGCGGCTGTTCCCCGACGCCAGCCCGCTGGAGGTGTGCATCAGGGGACTGTGCGTGCAGGCCGCGGTACGGGTCCTGGAGCGGGAGAACGCGGACGTCGCCTGAACACCACCCGCGCCACACCCCACACGGACACTCCGCGCCGGTTCGGGGGTCGCGGCCCGGGTGCCGGGGAGCATGTGACCGACACCGGCCACCGTCCCGTCGTACGGGACACCGCCCCAAGGGACCCCAAGGGAGAGGGATGACATTCCTCCGCCGCACCCTCCTCGCCGCCGCCACCGCCCTGCTGACCCCGCTGCCCCTCACCCAGCCGACTCAAGCGGCCCAGGTGGCGCCGGGCTGCGTCTCCTCGGTGCCGTACGTGTCCGGCACGGGCGGCTACGACACCTACCGCATCCCCGCCACGGTGGTCACCCCACGGGGCACCGTGCTGGCCTTCGCCGAGGGCAGGCACCACGGCGCCGGTGACACCGGTGACATCGATGTCGTCCTCAGACGCTCCACCGACGGCGGCTGCACCTGGGGTCCGCCGCGCGTGGTCGCCGCCGGGCACGGGAACACCCGGGGCAACCCGGCGCCGGTGATCGACCCGCGCACCGGCGCGGTCGTGCTGGTCACCTCCTACAACAGCGGTGCCGTGACCGAGGCGCGGATCATGCGCGGCGAGGTCACTCCGGCGCAGAGCCGTCGCGTGTTCGTCCAGCGCAGCACCGACGACGGCCGTGGCTTCACACCACCGCGGGACGTCACCGCCCAGGTCAAACCGAAGGGCTGGCGCTGGTACGCGACCGGCCCCGGGCACGCCGTCGCGCTCACCCGCGGCCCGCACCGGGGCCGCCTGGTCGTCCCCGCCAACCACTCGGCCGTTCCGCCCGCGGGCTCCTCCGACACCGGCCGGGAGGCCCGCTACTACGGCGCCCACGCCGTCTACAGCGACGACGGCGGCCGCACCTGGCGGCTCGGCCTGGTGGACGCCTCCTACGACGGCGTCACCAACGCCAACGAGAGCACGGCCGCCCAGCTCCCGGACGGCAGGCTGTACTTCTCCTCCCGCGACGAGAACGGCACCGCCCCCGGCAACCGCCTCGACACCTACTCCAGCGACGGCGCCCGGACCCTCGACCGACCCTGCGCCGTCCAGCACACCCTGGACCAGGTCCCCGTGGTCCACGGGTCCCTGCTCCAGCTCCCCGGCCGCCGCGCCCCGCTGCTCTTCTCCGGCCCGTCCGTGCCCACCGCCCGCCGCTCGATGACCGTCTGGCACAGCACCGACGCCGGACGTACCTTCACCAGGGCGCTGACCCTGTCCGAGCACAAGGCCGCCTACTCCGACCTCGTTCAGGTGGACGGCGGCACGGTGGGCCTGCTGTACGAGACGGGAACGGCCGGCACCTACGACACGATCGAGTTCCGACGAATGCGGGCCGCCGACTTCTAGTGCCCACCGGGCGACGACCAGCCCCAGGGCGTGTCAGACACGCCCTGGAGCAGCCCCGCGCCCGCCAGATGCTTCCCCACCCGTTCGGTCTCCTCCGCGGACAGCGGGATCTGCGGCTCGGCCGTTGCCGGGCAGTCGATGACGCCCCGCAGATACAGGGCCGCCTTGAACGCGCCGAGCGCAGACGAGCTGCCGCCCATCCGGGCCGGGTCACCGGCGTTCACCATGCCGAACAGGGCGCACAGCCGGTCCTGTTCGGCGCGCGCGCCGACCGGGTCGTTCGAGCGGGCCAGCCGGTAGAGCCGTACATAGCCGTGCGGGTCCACGTTGGCCAGACCGGGCACCACTCCGTCGGCACCGAGCGCCAGGGCCGCGTCGGCGACCAGTTCCGAGCCGGTGAGCACGGCGAACCCGGTGGTGCGCGCGAGGCTCCGGGCGCCGGCGACGACCTCACGGAAGCCCGCGAGGTCACCGCTGGAGTCCTTCAGGCCCGCGAGCACGCCGTCGTCGGCGAGCTCCAGGACCAGGTCGGCGGGCAGCTTGGTGTGGACGGCGCCAGGGATGTCGTAGGCGATGACCGGGACGGGCGCGGCGTCCGCGATCCGGCGGTAGTGGCGGGCGATCTCCGCCCGGTGGGTGCGGGTGTAGAAGGGGGCGGTGACGACGACCGCCCGCGCGCCCGCCGCGGTGACCGCCCGGACGTGGTCCAGTACCCGGGACGTGGTCATGTCGATCGCCCCGGCCAGCACCGGCAGCTGGCCGCCCACATGGGCCACCACCGCCTCCACCACCAGCGCGCGCTGCGCGTCCGTCAGAAACGCGGCCTCCGAGGTCGAGCCGAGCAGGAACAGGCCGTGCACTCCGCCCTCGACCAGATGGTCCACGAGCCTGAGCAGCGAGGGGACGTCCACCTCGCGGTCCGGCGTCAGGGGAGTGCAGACGGGCGGTACGACACCGGTCAACGGCGCGGGGAAGGTCATCGGGGCTCCCTGGGAACGAGGTCGCGGGTCGACTGGTCCTCCTCCACAGGATGGTGACAGCGGTAGCGATGTGCCGGGTGCGACGCGGCCGAGAAGCCGGGCATCACCGCCGCGCACACCTCGTCGGCCCGCCAGCAGCGGGTGCGGAACGGACAACCGCTCGGCGGCCGGGTCGCCGACGGCACCGGGCCGGTCAGCGGGATCGGGTCGACCCGGTCGAGCAGGCCGGGCACGGCCGAGAACAGGGCGCGGGTGTACGGGTGCCGCGCCCGGTCGGTGACCCGGTCGGCCGGGGTCTCCTCGACGATCCGGCCCAGGTACATGGTGATCACCCGGTCGCTCATCCGCCGTACGGTCCGGATGTCGTGCGAGACGAGGACCAGGGCGAGTCCCAGGCGTTCCCGCAGATCGTGGAGGAGGTTCAGGATCTGCGCCCGCACCGACACGTCGAGCGCGCTCGTCGGCTCGTCGGCCACCACCAGCTGCGGCTCCAGGGCCAGCGCGCGGGCGATCGCGACCCGCTGCCGCTGCCCGCCCGAGAGCTGTCCGGGCAGGGCGTCGCCCAGCGCGCGGGGCAGTCCGACGAGCGACAGCAGCTCCCCGACCCGTTCGTCCCGCCAGGGCCGTGTCCCGCGCCCGTGGACGTCCAGCGGATCGCGCAGGATGCGATGAACGGGCAGCCGCCGGTTCAGCGCCGTCGACGGATCCTGGAAGACCATCCCGACCCCCGTCCCGACGGCGGCCCGGCGTTCCCCGGCAGACATGGCCCACAGGTCACGCCCCCGGAACGAGACCGTTCCGGCCGTCGGCCGCTCCACCCCCACCAGCACCTTCGCCAGCGTCGACTTCCCGCACCCGGACTCGCCCACCACCCCCACCGTCTCCCCGGCCCGCACGACGAGACCGGCGCCGGTGAGCGCGTACACCCGCTCCCGGCCGAACAGGCCGCCGCCGCGCGCCTTGTGGACGACATGGACGTTCGCCAGTTCAGCGAGTGCGGGTGCGAGCGCGGCTGTGGCCGCGGCCGTGGGTGCGTTCACGTGACGGCCTCGCTCCGCGGTGTCGTCGGATCCACCGCCGGGTGATGGCAGGCGACCGTGTGGGTGGGCGTTCCGGTCAGGGCCGGGACGGTCGCGCGGCATGCCTCGGTCGCCGAGCCGCAGCGGTTCGCGAAGCGGCAGCCCGGTGGGAAGCCGGACGGGGCCGGGACGGTGCCCGGGATCCGGGTCAGCCGTTCGGCCGCCGTTTCGAGGGAGAGGACGCTGCCGAGCAGCCCGCGTGTGTAGGGGTGGGCCGGGGCCGCCAGCAGGTCGGCGGTCACCCCCGTCTCCACGATCCGCCCGCCGTACATCACCGCCACCCGGTCGGTGACGTCGGCGACCAGCGCCAGGTCGTGCGAGACCAGGACCAGTGCGAAGCCCAGCTCCTCCCGCAGCCTCAGCAGCAGCCGCATGACCTGCGCCTGCACGGTCACGTCCAGTGCGGTCGTCGGCTCGTCGGCGATGATCAGTCGGGGGTCGCGGGACAGGGCCATGGCGATGAGCACGCGCTGCCGCTGCCCGCCGGACAGCTCGTGCGGACAACTGCGCAGGGTGCGGCCGGGGTCGAGGCCGACCAGGGTGAGCAGCTCCGCCGGGGTGCGGCGGCCGCCGCGCCGGACGAGCTGCCCCAGCTGGGCGCGGACGGTCATCGCCGGGTTCAGGGCGGACAGCGCGTCCTGGTGGACCATCGCCATCTCGTGGCCGAGGAGCGCGCGCCGGGTCCGCTCCGGTACGGCGAGCAGGTCCCGGCCGCCGAACCGGATCCGCCCGCCGACCCGGGCGTCCCGGGGCTGGAGTCCCATGACGGCGAGCGCGGTCAGCGACTTGCCGCAGCCGGACTCGCCGACCAGGCCAAGGACCTCCCCGGCCCGCACCTCGAAGCCGACCCCGGCGACGATGTCCACGCCGCCGTTCCGACGGCCGAAGCCGACCGCGAGCTCCTCCACCGCGAGCACCGGCGGACCGCCCGTGCCGCCCGTGCCGTCCGGCGGCCGGACCCGCGCGCGCAGCCGGGCGGCCGCTTCGGCCAGACCGGGCGGCAGCGGCGGCACTTCGCCGCCGTGCGCCTGCGGCCCGTGTGTCTGCGGCTCGTGGAGCGGCTCCCGGCCGTCCTCGCCGGAACGTAGGGCCGTCTCCCGGCCTGCGGGCGCCGCCCACGCGTCCGAGGCACCCTCGGACAGGACGTTCAGCGACAGGACGGTGACGAGCATCAGCAGCCCGGGGAACGCGGTCGCCCACCAGCCGCCGGTGAGCACCATGTTCTTGCCGTCGGCGATGACACTGCCCCAGGACGGGTCCGGCGGCCGCACTCCCGCGCCGATGAAGGACAGCGACGCCTCGAAGACGATCGCCTCGGCGACCTGCACGGTGCAGAACACCAGCACCGGCGCCGCGCAGTTGACGGCGACGTGCCGGAACACGATGTGCGGTGTGCGCGCGCCGATCACCCGTTCCGCGGTGACGTAGTCCTCGCCGTACTGGTCGAGGACGTTCGCCCGTACGACCCGTGCCATCGGCGGGGTGAACAGGAACGCGATCGCGCAGATCAGTACGGTGATGCCGCCGCCGAAGACGGCGACGAGCACGGCGGCCAGCGCGATGCCGGGGAACGCCATCACCACGTCCAGACAGCGCATCAGCGTCTCGTCCAGGCCCTTGCGGGAGGTGGCCGCCACCGCCCCGAGGACCGCGCCGGCCAGCAGCGCCAGCGCCGTCGCGCCCAGGCCGATGGCGAGGGACCAGCGGGCGCCGTACATCAGCCTGCTGAGGATGTCCCGGCCGAGACTGTCCTGCCCCAGCCAGTGGGCGGCGGACGGATGCCCGGTGCCGTCCGCGGGCGGCTGCTGGTCGAGCGGGTCGTCGGGGGCGAGCACCGGCGCGAGCAGGGCGAACAGCACGACGACGGCCAGCACGCCCACGGCGGCCTTGGACGACAGGGGCAGCCTGGACATCAGGTCGCCTCCCTCAGCCGCGGGTTGACCAGGAGACAGAGCAGGTCGACGACCAGGTTGACGACGACGAAACCGGCCGCCGTGGTCAGTACGACACCCTGGACGACCGCCGGGTCACCGTTCTGCACGGCGTCGATCATCAGTTTCCCCATGCCCGGCAGCGAGAAGACGGTCTCGATGACGACGGCACCGCCCAGCAGATGGCCGACGCGCAGGCCGAGCACGGTCAGCGGGTTGACGAGGGCGTTGCGCAGCACGTTGCGCCCCACCACCACCCGGGGCGGCAGCCCGCCGCCGATCGCGGTGCGCACATAATCCTTGTCCAGCTCCTCCACCACGGACGTGCGCACGATCCGGGTGAGCTGCGCGGCCACCGGCAGGGACAGTGCGAGCGCGGGCAGGGCCATCGTGCGCAGCCAGCCGGTGACCGAGTCGCCCGGGTTGACATAGCCGCCGGCCGGGAACCAGCCCCGCTCCACCGCCAGGTACTGGATCATCAGCAGCGCCAGCCAGAATCCCGGCGCGGCCACCCCGGTCAGCGACACGACCCGGACGATGCGGTCGGGCAGCCGGTCCCGGTGGACCGCCGCCGTCACCCCGCCGAGCAGCGCCAGCAGCACCGCGATGCCGAGCCCCAGGAAGGTGAGCTGGAGGGTGAGCGGCAGGGCGGTGACGATCTGGTCGGCGACCGGTGCCCGGGTCAGGGTGCTGGTCCCCAGGTTCCCGTGGAGCAGGTCGCCGACGAAGTGCACGTAGCGCACCGGGAGCGGGTCGAGCAGGCCGCCGCGCTCCCGGAAGTCGTGCAGCTGCCGGGGGGTCGGGTTGGCGCCCTGGAAGAACGCGGACGCCGGATCGACGTCGGAGAACCGCATCACCAGGAACACGAACAGCACGATGCCCAGCATCAGCGGCACCAGCAGGGCGATCCGGCGGAGCAGGATCCGTACGAAAACCGTCATGCCGTCAGACCCACTTCGCCTGGAGCAGGTTGACGCCCGGATAGGGCTGCGCCCGCATCCCGGTGAGCCTCCGCGGGTTCCAGGCGGTCATCAGCTCGTTGTGCACGACCGGGTAGAGCACGGCCTGTTCGGCGACGACGTCCAGGCAGTCCTGGACCAGCGCCCTCTTCCGCTCGGGGTCGGGCTCCCGGGTGGCCCGGTCCATGTCCGTGAAGAGCCGCTTCGCGACCGGGTGCCCGGTCCAGCGGGCGTAGCCCGTCCAGAGGTTCCGGGGGCCGTAGTTGTAGCGCAGGATCAGGTCGGCGTCGACGCCGAACTGGTTGGGGTTGGAGGCAGCGGCGACGACCTGGTAATCCCGTTTCTGGTCCAGCTTGGTGAACACGGCCGTGGTCTCCTGCGGGGACAGGGTGGTCTCGACCCCGATCGCGTCCCAGGACGACTTGATGGTGGGCAGGCAGTCCGTGACCCAGCTGACGTTCACCGCGAGGAGGTCGACCTTCAGGTCCCTCACCCCGGCCGCCTTCAGCAGCGCCCGCGCCCTGCCGGGATCGTGGCCGTACACGGTCCTCGCCCGCCGGTAGGAGGGGTTGCCCTCGTCGAGGAAGGACGTGGCGGGTCTGCCGTGCCCCTTGAGCGCGACCTCGACCATCGTCCGGGTGTCGATGGCGTGGTGCAGCGCCTGCCGCACCCGTACGTCGTCGAACGGCCTGTGCCCGGTGTTGAACATCAGGAACAGGTTGTTCATGCCCGCCGCGCCCACCACCGACATCCCGCCCTCGCGCAGCCGCGCGATGTTGGCGTACGGGACGTTGTCGGCGAGCTGCGCGCCCGCACGGGCCCCGGAGATCCGCGCCACGCGGGGTGCGGCGTCCACGATGGTCAGCCAGTTCATCCGCCGGAAGGCGGGCCGGCGCGCCCCGTTGTAGCCGTCGAACGCCTCGAAGACGGTGTTGGACTTCGGGTGGTGCGCGACCTGCCGGTACGGCCCCGAGCCGACGGCCCTGCCCCTGACCGCGTCGTCCCAGGCCCCCGGCCGGGAGAACACGTGCCTTGGCATGATCTTGGCCAGGGTGAGCCGGGGGAGGCCGTCCGGGAACGGGAACCCGAGCACCAGCTCGACGCTGCGCGCGTCGACCTTACGGACCTCCGTCAGCCAGTCCGCGAAGAACCCCTTGGCCAGGGTCTGCGTGCCCGGGTCGAGGATCCGGTCGAAGGCGAAGACCACGTCGTCGGCGGTCACCGGCCTGCCGTCGTGGAACACCGCGCCCGGCCGCAGTGTGAACCGCCAGGTGGTCGCGCGGGGGTCGGCGGGCAGCCGGGTGGCGAGGGCCGCGTACGGCTCGCGGGTGACCGGGTCGGTGTCGAGCAGTCCTTCGTAGACATGGTTGTTCCCGGCCATGGCGAACGCGGACGCCGTCTGCGTCGGATCCCAGCTGCCGTCGTTGCCGTACCCGATCACCGCGGTCAGCGTGCGGTCCTTCCCGCCGACGGCGTTCGTGGACTCCGGCCCGGCGGAACAGGCGGCCGTCGAGAACGGCGACAGCGGGAGGAGGGCCGCCGCCGTGCGCTTCAGGAGCGACCGGCGATACGGCTCCGGCACCTCGCGGGGCACGTCGTCGTGCACGGTTCCTCCAGATATGAAGGTCTATGTCCGTTCGGTCGGCGTGACCATGGGAGCGCCCGCGGGGGCGAGCGGTCAAGGCGGCCCACACGAATGGCGCAGGGTCTGTCGTTCGGATCGGGTCGCAGGATTCCGAGGGTGCGTTGTCGGCGGGGGTGAGCGGGGTCCGGTGCGTGCGGCTGCAAGGCGGAGGAGGGAGTCGACGCGGCGCGTCGGCGACCGACGACAACGCGGCGGCCGTGCGTGCCGGACCCCGCGTCTGCGGCCTGATCCGAACGACAGACCCTGGGCGCCGGGGGGAGTGGTCAAGGGAGAGGGAAATGGCGGGAGTTGGTGCGGGCGGGCGACGCGGCTGTCCGGCACCGGCCGCGCGAGGGCAGAATGGGGGCATGACTTCGTTCCGCGACCACGGCTGCCCGCGCTCCACCGGGTGCGGGGGTCCGCGGTGAGCCTCTTCCGGGACGACGGCATCGTGCTGCGCACCCAGAAGCTGGGAGAGGCGGACCGCATCATCACGCTGCTCACACGCGGTCACGGCCGGGTACGGGCCGTGGCGCGCGGGGTGCGGCGCACGAAGTCCAAGTTCGGTGCCCGGCTCGAACCCTTCTCCCATGTCGACGTGCAGTTCTTCGCCCGGGGTGGCGAGCTGATCGGCCGCGGGCTGCCGCTGTGCACCCAGAGCGAGACCATCGCGCCGTACGGCGGCGGCATCGTCACCGACTACGCGCGGTACACGGCCGGTACCGCCATGCTGGAGACCGCCGAGCGGTTCACCGACCACGAGGGCGAGCCCGCCGTGCAGCAGTATCTGCTGCTGGTCGGCGCGCTGCGCACCCTGGCCCGCGGCGAGCACGCCCCGCACCTGGTGCTCGACGCCTTCCTGCTGCGCTCCCTCGCGGTCAACGGCTACGCCCCCAGCTTCGGCGACTGCGCGAAGTGCGGAATGCCCGGACCGAACCGGTTCTTCTCGGTCGCCTCCGGCGGCAGCGTCTGCGTCGACTGCCGGGTGCCCGGCAGCGTCGTACCCTCGCCGGAGACCCTCCTCCTGCTCGGCGCGCTGCTTACGGGAGACTGGGAGACGGCGGACGCGTGCGAGCCGCGGTATGTCCGGGAGGGGAGCGGGCTGGTGTCCGCCTACCTGCACTGGCACCTGGAGCGCGGACTGCGCTCGCTCAGGTACGTGGAAAAGTAACCAGTGGAAAAGCAAGCAGAGGGACAAGGGAGACGAGAGGCACATGGTGGTACGCGGGATTCTGGGGCGCCAGCGCCGCGAGCACAGGACGCCGGAGCCGCACCCGTCCGGCGCCCGCCCGCCGAAGCTCCCCGGTGAGCTCGTCCCGGAGCATGTGGCGATCGTCATGGACGGCAACGGCCGCTGGGCCAAGGAGCGCGGGCTGCCCCGCACCGAGGGCCACAAGGTCGGCGCGGAGCGCGTGCTCGACGTGCTCCAGGGCTCGATCGAGATCGGCGTCCGGAACATCTCCCTGTACGCCTTCTCCACCGAGAACTGGAAGCGCTCGCCCGACGAGGTGCGCTTCCTGATGAACTTCAACCGGGACTTCATCCGCAAGACCCGCGACCAGCTCGACGAGCTCGGCATCCGGGTGCGCTGGGTGGGCCGGATGCCCCGGCTGTGGAAGTCGGTCGCCAAGGAGCTCCAGGTCGCCCAGGAGCAGACCAAGGGCAACGACCTGCTGACCCTCTACTTCTGCATGAACTACGGCGGTCGCGCCGAACTCGCCGACGCGGCCAAGGCGATGGCGGAGGACGTGAAGGCGGGCCGGCTCGACCCGTCGAAGGTCTCCGAGAAGACCATCCAGAAGTACCTGTACTACCCGGACATGCCGGACGTGGACCTGTTCCTGCGGCCCAGCGGCGAGCAGCGCACCTCCAACTACCTGCTGTGGCAGAGCGCGTACGCCGAGATGGTCTTCCAGGACGTCCTGTGGCCCGACTTCGACCGGCGCGACCTGTGGCGGGCCTGCCTCGAATTCGCCTCCCGCGACAGGAGGTTCGGCGGCGCGATCCCCAACGAGGAACTCGCCGCCATGGAGGGACGCACCGCGGAGGAGACGGGCGAGTAGACGGGGGAGCGGGCCGAGGGGCAGCCAGCCACCTCACAGCCACCGGAGGTTCACGCGAGTGATCGACGATCGGCTCATGAGACGCCTCACCCCCGCCCTCGCCCTGTGCTCCCTGCTGGTCGCGGCCTCGCCCGCCGAGGCCGCGCACCAGCCCGCGCACCGCGACGCCTACGGCACCAAGGCGACGTACACGCCTGAGCAGAACCCGCGCACCTACCAGCGGCCCCCGGCCGGATTCGCCCCCGTCTTCACGGAGAACGTCTCCCGGCACGGCTCCCGCTCCGCCACCGACAGCGAGGACGGCGACCTGATCCTCGCCCTGTGGGGCAAGGCCGAGACCGAGGGCGGACTCACCCGCCGGGGCAAGGAGTTCGGTCCGACCGTCCGTGCGCTGATGGACGCCATGGCCAAGGTCGGGTACGGCAACCTCAGCGGTCGCGGCGAGCGGGAGATGCGGGACACCGCCGTTCGCGCGCAGCGGCGGCTGCCCGGACTCTTCGCGCGGATCGCCGACCGGGGCGAGAAGATCGACGTGGTCAGCTCGGGACAGGGTCGTGCCGTCGACAGCGGCAACGAGTTCACCGGCGCCCTCGCCGAGGCCGACCCGGCGCTGAAGCCGCTCATCGGCCCGGCCCGCACCGACAAGGACCTGCTGTACTTCCACAAGTCGGCGGGTGGCGCGGCCTACCGTGACTACGTGGAGAACGACCAGCGGCTGGCGACGACCCTCAAGTCGATCACGGACCAGCCGCGGACCCACCGGGCGGCCCGAAGCGTCCTGCGGGAGATCTTCAAGAGCGACTTCGTGGCCGGGATCTCCGAGGAGGACCGGGTCGCCGCGGCCCAGGCCGTCTACAACCTGTACGCGATCGCCCCGGCGATGAGCGAGGAGAGCCCCGGTGGCAGGGGCTGGGCCATGGACCGTTTCATCTCGCGGCGGGACGCTGCCTGGTTCGGCTACCTCGGCGACACCGAGGACTTCTACGAGAAGGGCCCGGGCTTCGCGGACAGCGACATCACGTACAAGATGGCCGGTGTCCTGCTGGACGACTTCTTCAAGCAGATCGAGGCCAAGCGGGCCGGTACCAGCGACCTGGGCGCCGAACTGCGCTTCACGCACGCCGAGGAGATCATCCCGCTGGCGGCCCTGATGGGCCTGCCGGGCAGCACCGAGCCGGCCGCCCCCGGCCGCCCCTACACCTACGTCTCCAACCCCTGGCGGGGTGCGTCGGTGGCCCCCCTGGGCGCGAACATCCAGTGGGACGTCTTCAGCAAGGGCAACCGCTACCTGGTGCGCATGCTCTACAACGAGCGGGAGACGGCCTTCAAGCAGGACTGCCACCCGATCACCAAGGGCAGCAGGTTCTACGACGTGAACGAACTGGAACGCTGCTTCGGCCGCGGCTGAACGCCTGACCGGGGGCGGCAGCCCCCGGTCCCGGCCGCGTCAGGCAACCCGCACGACTCACGCGCAACCGGCGGCGCACTCCGCGCAGGTGCCGAAGATCTCCACCGTGTGCGCCACGTTGACGTAACCGTGCTCGGCCGCGATGGTCTCCGCCCACTGTTCCACCGCGGGCCCCTCCACCTCGACGGCCTTGCCGCAGCCACGGCAGACGAGGTGGTGGTGGTGTTCGCCGCTGGAGCAGCGACGGTAGACGGACTCGCCGTCGGAGGTGCGCAGGACGTCGACCTCACCCGCGTCGGCGAGTGACTGAAGGGTCCGGTAGACCGTCGTCAACCCGACCGAGTCGCCCTTGTGCTTGAGCATGTCGTGGAGCTCCTGCGCGCTGCGGAACTCGTCGACCTCGCCCAGGGCCGCCGCCACGGCAGCCCGCTGGCGGGTCGCACGGCCCTTCACGGGCGGTCCAGCGGTCGTCACCGGTTGCCTCCTGTTTCCGGCTCGCGTCTGCGTCTGCCGGGCCATTGTGCCAGCCCGGGACGCGCGCGGTCAGACGCCGACCTCGTCGGCCGCCTCCCGGGTGGCCGGAATCGAGCACTCCACGGGGTCCCCGGCGGGCCGCGAGGCCGCGGCCGCACGGGCGCGGCGGCGGCCCAGCGGAGCGGCCAGCGCGGTCATCACGAGGAACGCGCCGATGGTCAGCAGCACGATGGTCGCGCCGGGCGGCACGTACTGGTAGTACGACGTGACCGTGCCGCCGATGGTGACGGTCACCCCGATGGCGACGGCGATCGCGAACGTCGCCGTGAAGCTGCGGGTGAGTTGCTGTGCGGCCGCCACCGGCACGACCATCAGCGCGGACACCAGCAGCAGCCCGACCACGCGCATCGCGACGGTCACCGTGACCGCCGCGGTGACCGCCGTCAGCAGGTTGAGGGCGCGCACCGGCAGGCCGGTGACCCGGGCGAACTCCTCGTCCTGGCTGACCGCGAACAGCTGTCGGCGCAGACCGATGGTGACGAGCAGGACGAAGGCGGCGAGCACGCAGATCGCGGTGACGTCGGACTGGGACACCGTGGCGAGCGAGCCGAAGAGGTACGAGGTGAGGTTCGCGTTGGAGCCGCCCGCGACGTTGATGAGCATCACGCCGCCGGCCATGCCGCCGTAGAAGAGCATGGCGAGGGCGATGTCGCCGCGGGTGCGGCCGTACCAGCGGATCAGTTCCATCAGCACCGCGCCGAGCACGGAGACCGCCGTCGCCATCCAGACGGGGGAGGTGGACAGCAGGAAGCCGAGGCCGACGCCGGTCATCGCCACATGGCCGATGCCGTCGCCCATCAGGGCCTGGCGGCGCTGGACCAGGTAGATACCGACGGCGGGGGCGGTGATGCCGACCAGTACGGCGGCGAGCAGGGCCCGCTGCATGAAGGCGTAGTTCAGGAAGTCCATCAGCTCAGCAGTCCCGTGCGGATCGGCTCGGCGCCCTCGGGCGCGTGCGGGTGTACGTGGTCGTGGCCCGGCAGGGCGTGCTGGCCGACGGCGCGCGGCGGCGGGCCGTCGTGCTGGACGCAGCCGTCGCGCAGTACGACGGCCCGGTCGATCAGCGGCTCCAGCGGGCCCAGTTCGTGCAGCACCAGCAGGACGGTCGTGCCCTTCGCGACCTGGTCGGCGAGGGTGTGCGCGAGGATCTCCTGGCTTGCCAGGTCGACGCCGGCCATCGGCTCGTCCATGATCAGCAGCTCGGGCTCGGCGACCAGGGCGCGGGCGATGAGCACCCGCTGGTGCTGGCCGCCGGAGAGCGCGTTCACCGAGTCACCGGCCCGGTCGGCCATGCCGACCGACTCCAGGGCCCGCCGTACCGCCTCGTGGTCGGTCCTGCGGAAGAGCCCGAAGCGGGTGCGGGACAGGCGCCCCGAGGAGACGATCTCGGTGACCGTGGCGGGGACGCCGCCCGCGGCCGTGGTGCGCTGCGGTACGTAGCCCACGCGCGCCCAGTCGCGGAAGGTACGGCGGGGGGTGCCGAACAGCTCGATGGTGCCGCTGCTGACCGGTACCTGTCCGATGATGCCGCGGATGGCCGTCGACTTGCCCGAGCCGTTGGCGCCGAGCAGGGCGACGACCTCGCCGCGGCGCACGGTCAGGTCGATGCCGCGCAGGACGGGGCGCGACCCGAGTTCGGCGGTCACACCGCGCATCGCTATGACGGGCTCACCCATGGCGTTCTCGTGTTCCTCCGTGCGGTTGGTCACTTCGCTCCCAGGGCTGTGCGCAGGGCTTTCAGGTTGGCCTCCTGGACGGCGAAGTAGTCCTTGCCGCGGGACCTGTCCGTGATGCCCTCGATCGGGTCGAGGACGTCCGTCCTCAGGTCGGCGTCCTCGGCGATGGTCTTCGCGGTGCGGTCGCTGACGAGGGTCTCGTAGAAGACGGTGGTGACGCCGTCGGCGCGGGCCATTTTCTCCAGGTCCCGGACCCGTCCGGCGGTGGGCTCGGACTCGGGGTCGAGTCCGCTGACGGCCTCCTCGGTGAGGCCGTAGCGCTCGGCGAGGTAGCCGAAGGCGGCGTGCGTGGTGATGAAGACCTTGCCGCGGGTGTCCGCGAGGCCCTGCCGGAACCGGGTGTCGAGACCGCCGAGCCGCCGCACCAGGGCGGTGGTGTTCTTCCGGTAGTCGGCGGCGTGCTCCGGGTCCGCCTTCGCGAAGGCGGCGCCCACGCCCTTGGCGACCTCGGCGTACTTCACGGGGTCGAGCCAGAAGTGCGGGTCCTTGCCGGACTCCTCGGAGTGCTCGTGCCCGTCGCCCTCGTGCGCGGCCGCGTGGCCGCCGACCTCGGCGCCGTGCTCCTTCAGCGTGGTCAGGGAGGCCGCGTCGATCTTCGTCTTCAGATCGGACTGGGCCACCGCGTCGTCGACGGCGGGCTGGAGGTGCTTGAGATAGAGGACGGCGTCGGACTGCTGGAGCTGGACCATCTGCTTGGTGCTGAGCTCCAGGTCGTGCGGTTCCTGCCCGGGGGAGGTCAGGCTGGTGACGTGGACGTGGCTGCCGCCGATCCGCTCGGCGAGGAAGGCCATGGGATAGAAGGACGTGACGACGTCGAACTTGCTCGTCTGTGCCTCGGCGCGGTCCGTCGCGCAGGCGGTGAGGGTGCCGAGCCCGAGGGTGGTGACCGCGGTCACCGCGGCCGCGGGTATGAGGCGTCGCCGTACGTTCATGACAGTCATTTTCAACAAAGATGGAAACGGTTGTCAACAAGCCTGCTGAGAGCTCCTGGGGCGATACCGATTTGGAGGTCGGGGATGCCCCGCCGGTAACCTGAAGCATTAGCTCTGAAGCATCTCGCTTCCTCGCCCGTCGTCGTAATGAAGAGAGCACCGTGGCCGCCGACAAGATCGACACCATCGTCAGCCTGAGCAAGCGCCGTGGCTTCGTATTCCCGTGCAGTGAGATCTACGGCGGTCAGAAGGCCGCCTGGGACTACGGACCGCTGGGTGTCGAGCTCAAGGAGAACCTCAAGCGCCAGTGGTGGCGTTACATGGTGACGTCGCGCGAGGACGTGGTCGGTATCGACTCGTCCGTGATCCTGGCCTCCGAGGTCTGGGTCGCCTCCGGCCATGTCGCCACGTTCACGGACCCGCTGACCGAGTGCACCTCCTGCCACAAGCGGTACCGCGCCGACCACCTGGAGGAGGCGTACGAGGCCAAGCACAACCGCCTGCCCGAGCACGGCCTCGCCGACGTGAACTGCCCCAACTGCGGCAACAAGGGCCAGTTCACCGAGCCCAAGCAGTTCTCCGGCCTCCTCTCCACCCACCTCGGTCCGACCCAGGACTCCGGCTCCGTCGCCTACCTGCGTCCGGAGACCGCCCAGGGCATCTTCACCAACTTCGCCCAGGTGCAGACCACCTCGCGACGCAAGCCGCCGTTCGGCATCGCGCAGATGGGCAAGTCCTTCCGCAACGAGATCACGCCCGGCAACTTCATCTTCCGCACCCGCGAGTTCGAGCAGATGGAGATGGAGTTCTTCGTCAAGCCGGGCGAGGACGAGCAGTGGCAGGAGTACTGGATGGAGCAGCGCTGGAACTGGTACACCGGCCTGGGCCTGCGTGAGGAGAACATGCGCTGGTTCGAGCACCCGAAGGAGAAGCTCTCCCACTACTCCAAGCGCACCGCCGACATCGAGTACCGCTTCAACTTCGGCGGCAACGAGTGGGGCGAGCTGGAGGGTGTCGCCAACCGCACCGACTACGACCTGTCGGCCCACGCGAAGGCCTCCGGCCAGAACCTGTCCTACCTCGACCAGGAGGCCGGCGAGCGCTGGACCCCCTACGTCATCGAGCCCGCCGCCGGTGTCGGCCGCGCCATGCTCGCCTTCCTCCTCGACGCCTACATCGAGGACGAGGCCCCCAACGCCAAGGGCAAGCTGGAGAAGCGCACGGTGCTGCGCCTGGACCACCGCCTGGCCCCGGTGAAGGTCGCGGTGCTCCCGCTCTCCCGCAACCCCGAGCTCTCCCCGAAGGCCAAGGGCCTCGCCCAGGCGCTGCGCCAGAACTGGAACATCGAGTTCGACGACGCGGGCGCCATCGGCCGCCGCTACCGCCGCCAGGACGAGATCGGCACGCCGTACTGCGTCACGGTCGACTTCGACACCCTGGACGACAACGCGGTGACCGTCCGCGAGCGCGACTCGATGAAGCAGGAGCGCGTGTCGCTGGACCAGATCGAGGGCTACCTGGCCTCGCGTCTGGTCGGCGCGTAGTCACGTTGACGGCGTAGGCGCACCGAGCGCGGAAGGCCGGTCCCGACGGGTTGCCCCGCCGGGACCGGCCTTTTGTCTGCCGGGGCTCTGGAATCCGGAATCCATGCCCTTAGGTCCTTTTACCCAACTTCCTTGCAAAATCGTAGGGTTGGGCTGCCCCGGGCTTCGGAGCCGTCGTAAGGATGGCCCCGGGGCGCAGCCGACAGGCCGTCACGAATCCCGGCGTCAGCCGACCCTGCGCGGCAGGCGCAGGCTCAGGAGGCTGGTGGCGGCCACCGTGGCCAGTTGGCAGAAGAGTGCCACCAGCAGTGCGCGCTGGATGCCGTAGTGCGGGATCAGTGACAGGAACAGGGTGCCCAGCGTCGCCACTCCCAGGGCCAGCGCCGACTGCTGGGTGGTGACCATCACGCCGCTGCCCACCCCGGCCCGGGCCGCCGGGACCTCGGACATGACGAGCCGCAGGACCACGGGAAGCTGGAGTGCCTGACCGGCACCGGCGACCGCCGTCCCGGGGAGCAGGGAGACGACGTCCAGGCCGGACCAGTCGCGCCAGACGGTCAGCACGATCAGCGCCACGCCCACCCCCTGGAGCAGCGAACCGGCGGTGACCACGCGTGAGCCGAAGCGGGCGACCAGCCGCGGGCCGGCGAGGGAGACGAGGAAGAAGGCCGTCGCCATCGGGGCCAGCGCCAGGCCCGCGGCCACCGGGCCGAGCCGTGCCCCCTGCTGGAGGGCCACCGCGATCACGAACATGAAGCCGCTGAAGCCCATCGAGAACGGCACCATGAGCACCAGGCCCCGGCGCAGTGACGTGAGGGCGAGCAGGCTCGGCGGGACCAGCGGGGTGCGGCCGGCGCGGTCCGCCCGGCGCTCCACGGCGTAGAACGCGGCCGCCAGGCCCGGGAACGCGGCCAGCGACAGCCAGGTCCACAGCGGCCAGCCCGCCGTCCGGCCCTCGGTGAGCGGGACGAGCAGCGCGAGGAGGGACAGGGCGAGCAGCACCGTGCCGGGGCCGTCGACCGGCTCGGGGCGCTGGGAGCGGGTCTCCGGGACGAACCGGGCGGCGAGGACCAGGCCGAGGACGACGACCGGCACGTTGACGAGGAACACCGAGCGCCAGCCGGTGCCGCCGATGTCCGCGGCGACCAGGACGCCGCCGAGGATCTGGCCCGCCACCATGGACAGGCCGGCGGTCGCGCCGTAGAGGCTCATCGCCTTCGCGCGGCGCGCGCCCGTGGTGGTCGCCTGGATGGTGGCGAGCACCTGCGGCAGCATCGCGGCGGACGCCGCGCCCTGCGCGACCCGCGCCGCCACCAGGGTCCAGGCGTCCGGTGCCAGTCCGCAGGCCAGCGACGTCAGGCCGAAGGCGATCATGCCGCCGATGAAGAGCCGACGCCGCCCGAACAGGTCGCCGAGCCGTCCGCCGAGGACGAGCAGCACGGCGTACGCGACGCCGTATCCGGCGACGACCAGTTCGAGGACGGCCTCGCTCGCGGAGAGGTCCCGGCCGATGGTGGGCAGGGCGACGTTGACGATGAAGAAGTCGACGAGGGGGAGGGCCGCGGCCAGCAGGACGGTGAACAGTCCCGGTCCGCTCAGTGCGGGTCCGGCGAGCGCGGCGGACGGGGACCGCACGGTCGGACTCGTGGTCGTGGTGGTGACGGTATCGGTCATGGAACAGAGCCTGCGCCGCCACTCAGACGGGTACCAGAGTCTTCTTATCCTGGTAGTGGCACTACCTGGCAACAGGATCCGCGTGACGGCATGCTGGAGGAATGACAACCATGGCGCACGACACCCGACGGCACCAGCTGGCGGCCTTCCTGCGCAGCCGCCGTGAGCGGATCGCGCCGGAACAGGTGGGGCTGCCGCGTGGCGCGCGCCGCCGTACTCCCGGACTGCGCCGGGAGGAGGTCGCGCAGCTCGCCGCGGTCGGTGTCACCTGGTACACCTGGCTGGAACAGGCCCGGGACATCACGGTCTCCGTGCAGGTCCTTGACGCGCTGGCCCGCAGCCTCCAGCTCGACGCCAGCGAACGCGCCCACCTGTTCGAGCTGGCCGGCTCCACCGACCCGACGCCCGCCGCGAGCTGCTCCGGCGTCGTCAGCCCGGCCGTGCGCCAGCTGCTGCACGCGCTCGAACCGGTACCGGCCTGCGTCCAGAACAGCCGGTACGACATCCTTGCCTACAACCGCACCTACGGCCGTCTGTTCAACGACCTCGACGCCGTGCCGGCCGAGGACCGCAACTGCATGCTCCTCGTCTACACCAACCCCGACTGGCGGTCGTCCATCGTGCACCTGGACGACACCATGCGGATCATGGCGGCCAAGCTGCGCGCCTCCATGGCCGGCCACCTCACCGAACCCGCCTGGAAGATGCTGGTCAAACGGCTGATGACGGAGTCGGCGGAGTTCCGCGAGAACTGGGAGCGGTACGAGGTCCTCCGCACCCGCGGCAAGACCAAGCAGTTCCGCAACCGCGCCGTCGGCCTGCTCACCGTGGACCACACGGACCTGTGGCTGAACCCCGAGTCCGGAGCGCGCATGGTGTCGTACGTGCCGACGGACGACGAGACGCGGCGCCGCCTGGAGCGGCTGCACGCGCTCATCCTCGCCGAGGACGCTCAGACGGCGGCCCCCGCCGCCTCCCTGACCTCCGGGGACTCCAGCCGCTGAGCGGTGCGCTCGGCGGTGCGGCGCGCCCACCGGCCGTTGGTGAACAGCCCGAGGGCCAGCACCGCGACGCCGCATGCCGCGAGGATCCACCAGCCGGGGCGGGACGCGGTCACGAACGCGTGCCGGTACGGCGACGAGCCCACCCCGGCGGCCAGTACGGCGCCGATCACCGCGACGCCCAGGGTCTGGCCCAGCTGCCTGCTGGTGGAGGCGACCGCCGCGGCCACCCCGGCCTGCGCCCGGGGCATCCCGGAGACCGCGGTGTTGGTGATCGGCGCGTTCACGAAGCCGAAGCCGATGCCGAACAGGACGTACCCGGCGAAGAGCGTGGGGTCCGACCGCTCCGCCCCGAAGGCGGCGAACAGCACCGCGCTGACGGTCATCGCGCATCCGGCGATCGCCAGCGGCAGCCGCGGACCCCGGCTGCCGACCAGCCGCCCGGACAGTGGCGCGCACAGGAACATCGGCACCGCCATGGGCAGCATCCACAGCCCGGCGTGCAGTGCGTCGAGTCCGCGCACGTTCTGGAGGTACAGCGTGGACAGGAACAGGAAGCCGCCCAGCGCGGCGAACGCGCTGATGGCGATCACCGTGGCCCCGCTGAACGGAGCCGAGCGGAAGAAGCGCAGGTCGATGAGGGGTTCGGCGCGCCGGGGTTCGTAGACCAGCAGTCCGACGAGGGCGAACAGGGCCAGCGCCGCGAACGGGGCGACCGTCCCGGGGCCCGCGTCCGGCGCCTCGATGATGGCGTAGGTGAGCGACGCGAACAGCGCGATCACCAGCAGCTGGCCGACCGGGTCGGGGCGGCGGGCCCGGGGCGCGCGGGACTCGGGGACGAAGCGCAGGGTCAGCAGCAGGGCGGTCAGCCCCACCGGCAGGTTGACCCAGAAGATCGCGCGCCAGCCGACCGAATCCACCAGGAGGCCGCCGACCAGCGGGCCGGCCGCCATGGATATGCCGACGACCGCGCCCCACACGCCGATGGCGCGGGCGCGCTCGCGCGGGTCGGTGAAGGTGTTGGTGATGATCGACATGGCGACGGGGTTGAGCATCGAACCGCCGACCGCCTGGATCATGCGGAAGGCGATCAGCGCGTCGAGGTTCGGCGCGAGGGAGCAGAGCAGCGACCCGGCGGCGAAGACCACCAGGCCCGCCAGGAACACCCGCTTGCGGCCGATCCGGTCGGCGGTCGAGCCTGCGAGCATCAGCAGCGAGGCCAGTACCAGGGTGTAGGCGTCGATCGTCCACTGGAGGCCGGACGTGCTCGCGTCGAGTTCGCGTTGCATCGACGGCAGGGCGACGTTGAGGGCGGTGACGTCGAGGCTCACGATCAGCAGGCTCATGCAGCAGATCGCGAGGACCAGTCGGCGTCGTCGGGGGCTCAGCTCTGGCATGCGATCCAGACTACGCTCGATTTCAATAGTGTGTCTAACTAATGGCATGCCTAACCAATGGCTGACGCACCCAGTCCCGTGCGTGACAATGGGGGAATGCCCAAGCCCGCGTCCCCGCTCCAGATCGGCCCGCACACCGTCCAGCCGCCCGTCGTGCTGGCCCCCATGGCTGGTATCACCAACGCGCCCTTCCGCACCCTGTGCAGGGAGTTCAGTGGCGGCAAGGGCCTGTTCGTGAGCGAGATGATCACGACCCGGGCGCTGGTCGAGCGCAACGAGAAGACCATGCAGCTGATCCACTTCGACGCGACCGAGAAGCCGCGCTCGATCCAGCTGTACGGCGTCGACCCGGCCACCGTCGGCAAGGCCGTCCGCATGATCGCGGAGGAGGACCTCGCCGACCACATCGACCTGAACTTCGGCTGCCCGGTCCCCAAGGTGACCCGCAAGGGCGGCGGCTCCGCGCTGCCGTACAAGCGCAACCTGCTGCGGGCCATCCTGCGCGAGGCCGTCAGTGGCGCCGGGGACCTCCCGGTGACGATGAAGATGCGCAAGGGCATCGACGACGACCACATCACCTACCTCGACGCCGGGCGCATCGCGGTCGAGGAGGGCGTCACGTCCATCGCCCTGCACGGCCGCACCGCCGCCCAGCACTACGGCGGCACCGCCGACTGGGACGCCATCGCCCGGCTCAAGGAGCGCGTGCCGGAGATCCCGGTCCTCGGCAACGGCGACATCTGGTCGGCCGAGGACGCGCTGCGGATGGTGCGGGAGACCGGCTGCGACGGAGTCGTGGTCGGGCGCGGCTGCCTCGGGCGCCCGTGGCTGTTCGCGGACCTGGTCGCCGCCTTCGAGGGCCGCGAGCAGGACATCGCGCGTCCCTCCCTGCGCGAGGTGGCCGACGTCATGGTCCGGCACGCCACCCTGCTCGGGGAGTGGATCGGCGACGAGTCGCGCGGGGTCATCGACTTCCGCAAGCACGTCGCCTGGTACCTCAAGGGCTTCTCGGTGGGCTCCGAGATGCGCAAGCGGCTCGCGATCACGTCCTCGCTGGAGGAACTGCGGGCCGGTCTGGACGAACTGGACCTGGACCAGCCCTGGCCGTCCGGCGCCGACGGGCCCCGCGGCCGTACGTCCGGCAACAACCGGGTGGTGCTGCCGGACGGCTGGCTGAAGGACCCGTACGACTGCGCGGGGATCAGCGAGGACGCGGAACTGGACACCTCCGGGGGCTGAACCGCCCCCGGGGCGTCAGCCCTTCTTCGGGTGCGGGGTGGAGCCGTACGCGGTCAGGAAGCGGTCGCGGAACGAGCTCATCTTCCACACGGGCGCGTTGTGCGCCGGCCGCAGCCCGTCCGTCCAGTTCCACCCGGCGATCTTGTCGAGCACCTTCGGGTCCTTGGCGACGATCGAGATCGGCACGTCGCGGCTGGCGTGGGTGCCGCTGACCCGGGCGATGGGCTGGTGGTCGCCGAGGAACACCAGCACCGTGTTGTCATCGCCGTAGCGCTCCAGCCACTGGGTGAGCGCCGTCACCGAGTACTGGATCGACTTGCCGTACTCCTGGCGGGACTTCGTGGTGTCCGCGATGACGTCGGACGCCTTGTTGCCCGCCGCCTGGATGTCCTTGAAGACCGAGCCGTCGCCCAGCCGGTCCCAGTCGACCATCCGCGGGATCGGCGCCCACGGCTGGTGGCTGGAGGTCAGGATGATCTCCGACATCAACTGCTTGCCGTCGGCGCGCCGCTTGCCGTGCACCCGCTGCTGGAACTGTTCGAGGGCGTACTGGTCGGGCATGGTGGACCAGCTGAACTTCGGGCCCTGGTAGCCCAGCTGGAAGGCGTTGTAGACCTTGTCGAGCCCGTAGTACTTCTGCTCGGGCCAGCCCTTCTGGATACCGGGCATGACACCGACCGTGTCGTAGGCGCCGGTCTTCTTGAAGACCTTCGTGAGACTGAGGTGGTCGCTGGCCATCACGGTCCGGTAGCGCTGCTGGTTGCTGATCCACAGCCCCGTCAGGGTGGTGGAGTGGCCGAGCCAGCTGCTGCCGCCGTAGGTCGCCGAGGTCAGCCAGCCGCTCTTCGCGTGGAACCCGGCCTTCGCCAGCGCCGCCGTCCGCTCGTCGAGCGTCTTGTCCACGCCGGGCGCCTCGATCGGGTCCTCGATCGCGCTGCGCCCGTAACTCTCGATGAACGTGAAGACCATGTCCTTGCCGCGCAGGTCGGGGACGAGCTGGCCGGGCGGGGTGTTCCCGAACCGGTCCACCTTGGCGATCTTCTGGAACTCCGCCTCGTCGCGGAGCGTGTCCCGCACCGACCTCGCCTGGTTCTTCAGCACGTCCGCGGTGTGCTTCGAGGCCGCCGGGAATCCGCCGACGGTCAGCCCGAGCGCGGTGCAGGTGATCCACACGGTGCCCACCACCAGCGTCCCCCGCGACGCGCTCGCGCGGTGCCTCGCCAGCAGGTTGCCGATCCGTACGGTCGACAGGGCCACGGCCGCGATCAGGAGGAGGACGAGGACCACGACGCCCACCGTGAGCCCCAGTTCGGCCGTGCCGCCCAAGGTGTCCCGCAGATAGCCGCGGGCGTCGGCGAACAGCGACCAGTCCAGGACGACGTTGAAGTCCCGGCCCAGGTATTCGTTGAAACCCATGTCGAGCATGTTCAGCACGGCGACCGCGCCCAGCACCGCACCGGCCACCGCCGACACCACCAGCCGGGGCCTGCGCGGCAGCGCCAGCAGCACCACCGCCCCCATCACCGCCTCGGCCGGCAGCCGCATGAACTCCACGAGCCGCAGGTTGTCGAGCGTGTTCGGCATCAGAAGACATACCTGCACGAGAACCGCGGCCAGCACGGTCACGACGACGGAGACCACCTGAGCGGCCAGGGGGTACCGACTCCGCCACGCACGCCAGATCCGCCGGGGGGTGCGGCGGGAGCGCTTTTCCGGGGCGGGCTCGGGGGTGGGAGCGGCGTCGGCGTCGGCGGGGGTGTCGTTGGGGGCCGCGTCCGGTTCGGCGTCGGCGGCGTCGTCGACGACATCGGCGGTGCTCGCTGCGGCGGCCTCTTCGGTCCGGTCGGCGGACTCCGAGTCGTCCGGGTCCGTGCCGGGGGCCGTGGTCCCGGCGGCGGGCTCTTCGGCCCGGCCCGTGGCGTCTGCGGTGTCCGGGGTTTCGGTGCCGGAGGCCGGGGCCGCGCTCACGGACCTCTCGCTGTCCCCGGTCGAATCGCTCGGTTCCACGCCCGTACTACCTGACTGGCGCGTGCTCGTGTGCTGAGGCAAACCGGCGGTCCTTCCGTGCGCGACCTGAACGTAGGGGGGGCGGGCGCACTGGGGAGGTGCGGTCCCGCCGCCCTTCCGTACGGCTCGGTCATGGTGCCTGTTCAGCGCCTCGGGCAAACACCCGGCAAACGGCTCGTCAAACGCCGCCGACCGCCGTGAGCAGTGCCAGAGGTGCCGCAGCCGAGCGGGACTCCCGTGCGCAGGCGTGCGGGTACGGTACCGGCTCCGCGTGGGTGCCGCGGTCGTAGCCCGCGAGGACCTCGGGGAGCCGGTGCCCGGTCGCGGTGGCCGCGTCGACCAGGGCGTGGGCGACCGTCCGGGCCTCGTCGTGCAGGCCGTAGCGGGCCAGGCCCAGGGCGATCAGCGCGTTGTCGTGCGGCCACACCGAACCCCGGTGGTACGACAGCGGATGGTACGCACCCTGGCCGGACGCGAGCGTACGCACACCCCAGCCGGAGAAGAAGTCCGGTTCCAGCAGACGCCGGCCGACCATCGCGCCGTACTCCTTGTCCAGCAGTCCGGACCACAGCAGGTGTCCCGCGTCGGAGGCCAGCGCGTCCACCTGGCGCCCCGCGCCGTCCAGCGCGAGCGCCGGGAAGGAGCGCTCCCGCATCCAGAAGTCCCGCTGGAAGCGGTCGCGCAGATCGGCGGCCGCCTGTTCGAGCAGGTCGGCGTATGTGCCGTCCGCCCACACACCGCGCGCGAGCCACGCCGTGCGGCGCAGCGCGTCGTACGCGTACCCCTGGGCCCCCGCCGCCGTCACCGGGCCGCTCGCGCGGGTGCCGTCGGCCGAGCAGATGGCGCCGGGGGAGTCCTTCCAGTTCTGGTTGGCGAGGCCGCCCTCGTCGGCGCGGTAGACCAGATAACCGCGCGAGGTCAGCCCGCCGTGGTCAAGCATCCAGCCGACCGCCGCCCGGGCGTGCGGTTCGAGCCGACGGGCGAGCGCGGTGTCCCCGGTCTGTTCGGTGTACGTGCCGAGCAGCACCAGGAACAGCGGGGTCGCGTCGACCGAGCCGTAGTAGCGGCCGTACGGCACCTGCCCGAAGTGCGCCAGTTCCCCGTGCCGTACCTCGTGCACGATCTTGCCCGGCTGGGCCACCGGGTCCGGGCCGCCGTCGACCGTCGCCTGGGTGGCGGCGAGCGCCAGGAGCGTGGCGGCGGCCGGCCGGGGGCGGTACGGGAGGGCGAACAGCGAGGTGAGGAGGGCGTCCCGGCCCAGCAGCGTCAGGAACCAGGGGGCGCCGGCGGCCGGTACGCGCAGTTCCTCGCCGTCGGGTCCGGTCGCCGGTACCTGGAGGGCGGCGAGGTCCGCGAGGCCCCGGGCGCAGGCCGCCGCCAGCTCGGGCCAGCCGGTCGGGAAGGCCACCCCCTCCATGAACTCGCCTTCCAGCACCATGAGTTGCTCGTGCAGACCGGCGGGGGAGTGGGGCACGGGCAGGACGCGCCGCTCGCCGTGCGGCCGCGCCATGACCCGGAGCAACAGCTCGGCGGTGCCGTGCGGTTCGAGGTCCAGGGTCCACACGAGACGGCGGGCGCCGGTGCCGGTCTCCTCGATGTAGCCCGGGGCGGGCTCGGACGTGATGGTGGTACGGGAGCGCCACTCACCACGCCGGTAACTGAACTCCAGCCCGTCGTCCAGGACCTGGCGGGAGCGCACGGCCCCGGTCTTGGCATAGGTGCGGTGGTCCGAGCGCAGCTCGAACTGGTCGGTGAAGTCGGCGTCGGCGGTGATCGCGAGACTGACCGTGGTCGGCACCGGGCTGTTGCTGGTGACCCGCAGCGACTCGACGAACGTCCCGTCGCCGACGGCCTGTTCACGGAAGAGCGTGTGCGCGGGTGGTTCCTGGCGGCTGACGCGCGGCACGAGCACACAGCGCGCCGCGTCCCCGTCCGCCACCGGCGTGAGCGCGTCGGGTACCGCGCCGTCGACCGTGAGCTGCCAACGGCTGAGGTGCCGGGCGTCGCGCACGAACAGCCCGTCCGGGGAACTGCTGCCCCGTACCCCCGTGATGTCGCCGCGGTCCCCCACGGCGGCGAACGTCGTGCCGTGCACGAGCAGATGATGCCGGTCCGTCATTGCCGGCCCCCTCCCTGGTTCGTCCTGTCGAACGCCTTGGTGCCCGCCGGGGACACGGTCGCGGGCCCGACCGCGGACCCGGCTGGAGACGCGTCCCTGAGCAGGTCGAGCGCGAGGGCGGCCGTCCAGCCGAAGCCGGTCGCACCGCACGCCTCGCCGGTGTACGGGTCGACGTACTCCGCGAACCCGCTCGCCCCGGCCGTCGCCACGATCGCCGCCCGCAGCGCGTCCGCCCGCTCACGCTCGCCGTGCGTCCGCAGCCCGCGCTCCAGCAGCCAGTTCGTGTTGAACCAGGCCGGGCCCCGCCAGTAGCGGTGCGGGTCGAAAGCCGCGCCGAGGAGGTCGTAACTGGGGGCCAGACGGGTGCCGGCGCCGAGCCCGAAGTGCGGGCCGTACGCGGTGCGGACGAGCGCGGCGGCGATCTCCGGCGGCAGGCCCGGCAGCAACAGCGGGACCAGACCGGAGACGCCACGCTCGGGGATCAGCCGCCCCGAACCGCCGCGCACATCCTGCACATCGTGCACGTCCCGGCAGAAGAACATCTCCTCCGCCGGGTCCCACAGCCGTTCCACCAGCGCCTCCGTCAGCCGGTCCGCGCGCGTCCGGCGTGCCGTGCCGGAGGCGCCGAGTTCGCGCGCGATCCGGGCGAGCGCGTACTCGGAGGCGATGAGCAGGGCGTTGAAGGAGGGATCCTCCACGGCGAACCGGCCTCCCCCGTCGGCGTACCCGCCGTCCCGGTAGTCCGCGGCCAGCCGCACGTAGCGCCCGTAGTCCAGGTCGGTCGGCCGGTCCGCGGGGGACCCGTGACCGAGGTCGGCGCGACGGAAGGAGCGGGCCGGCGCGGGCGTGACGCGGGACAGCGGGGCGTCCCAGCAGGGACTGTTGTCCATGCCCTGTTCCCAGGGGTGCACGACGGACACCAGTCCGCCGCCGCCGAGGTCCCGGAGGTGCAGCAGATAGCGGTGCCAGGCGGCCAGCCGTGGATGGGCGCGGTCCAGGAATCCGCGGGCCCGGGAGAGCCCCGGATCGGCACGGTGCACCAGCCAGGCGGCCAGCGCGTGCACCGGTGGCTGCACGATGCCGGAGGTCTGTACGGTGCGCGGGGCGCCCGCGGCCCGCCCGGCGGTCGAGGAGCGCCAGAAGTCGGGGCTCGGGAAGTAGGCGTCGAGCGGTACGGAGGGGTTGAAGACGATGTGCGGCACGCGCCCGTCGGCCCACTGGGCGGCCAGCAGCGTCTCCAGCTCCGTCTGGGCCCGCAGCGGCGACAGGTGCCGCAGGCCGATCGCGATGAACGCGGAGTCCCAGGACCACTGGTGCGGATACAGACCGCGCGAGGGCACCGTGGAGGTGCCGGTCCAGTTGTCCGCCAGCACCCGCGCGGCCCGGACGCGCGTCTCGCTCTCGACGGCACGCTCGGTGGAGTGCCCGACGGAGGGCGCGGTGGCGTACTCGGTGGGGTGGGCGGAGGGGTGGGCGGTGAGCTGGACAGTGCGGTTCACTCGGGGCTCCCCGAAGACGTCCGGCCGGCCTGGTTGGGCTCCAAGTGCCGTAGGGTTACGTCTATTTAACACGCAAAACCCACTATGTAATGCAGGCTTGTGGAGCACAAGGGGGCGCGCATGACGGGACGTTCCGCGACGACCGGCAGGACGGGTACGACCGTAAGGGCAGGCAGGGCGGGCGGTGGACCGGCCGGGGCCGGTGAGCTGCTCGAACTGGTGCGCACTGGGCGTGCGGTGACGCGCGGCGCGCTCCAGGAGGCGACCGGGCTGTCCCGGGCCACCGTCGGCCAGCGGCTCGACCGGCTGTTCCGGGCGGGCTGGCTGCGCGAGGGGCCCGGCGGTCCGGTCGGCTCACCACTCGGCGGACGCCCCTCCCTCACCCTGGAGTTCGACGACACACACGCGGCCGTCCTCGCCGCCGACCTCGACACCCGGCACGCCCGCGCCGCCGTACTGTCGCTCACCGGCGAGATCCTCGCCGAGCACTCCGGCCCACTCGTCATCGAGGACGGCCCCGAGGCCGTACTGGGCGAGCTCGGGGTCTGGTTCGCCGAGCTGCTGGACAAGGCGGGACGCCGGGCCGACGAGGCGTGCGGGATCGGGCTCGCGGTGCCGGGACCCGTCGACAGCGAGACCGGCCGGGTCGTACAGCCGCCGATCATGCCCGGCTGGGACGGCTACGACATACGCGGCCGCCTCTCCCACGCCCTCACCGAACACACCGGGGCCGCCCCGGTGCCGGTCCTGGTCGACAACGACGCCAACCTCATGGCGTACGGCGAACAGCGCACCGCCCACCCCGACTGCCCTTCCTTCGTGCTGGTCAAGGTGTCGACCGGCATCGGCGCCGGGGTCGTGGTCGACGGCTCGGTGTACCGGGGCATCGACGGCGGCGCCGGGGACATCGGGCACATCCGCGTCGGCACGGAGGCGCTGTGCCGGTGCGGCTCCCACGGCTGTCTCGCCGCCGTGGCCAGCGGTGGTGCCGTGGCCCGGCGGCTGGCGGAGTCCGGGGTCCCGGCGGCCTCGGGCGCGGATGTGCGGAACCTGCTGGCGTCCGGGCACCCGGAGGCAGCCGCGCTGGCCCGCGAGGCGGGGCGCCGGGTCGGGGACGTCCTCGCGACGGTCGTGACCCTGCTCAACCCGGGCGTCCTGATGATCGCCGGGGATCTGGCCGGAACCCCCTTCCTCACCGGAGTGCGGGAGCTGCTCTACCAGCGGGCGCTGCCGCGCTCCACCGCTCATCTGAACGTCGTCACCTCACGGCTCGGCGAGCGGGCCGGGCTGGTCGGCGCGGGCGCGCTGGTCGTGGAGCACCTCTACGCACCCGGGCGGGTGGAGGAACGGCTGCGGGCGCTGGGGGTGTGACGAGGGGGCCGCGCGTGTCTCACGCAGCTCCCGCGCGGGTCCGCATGGTGAAATTCGCCCGGCTGTGGCAGCGTGATTCTCGCCACCCTTGATAAGGGCTGCGCTCAGATGAGCGATTCATGAGCGACTGCACGACATCAAGGAGTGGCACTCAGTGCCACCGTTTGATCGTTCATCGATCGAACTCAAATGTGGCGTAGGTGCGCTCATGTGAGCGGAATAAGGTGCCTACGGGAATGTTCGCCTTCAAGAAGTGAACGCAAAGTCCGCGCAGTGCTTGCCAAGCTTTGACTTTCGATCCGGTGGCGGACGGCTGGTTACGGGCGCATGACCCACAAGTGGACGTACCCATGAGCCTTCGATCTGGGTATGTTCCTGGCCGTCAGGGCAGCCACCGCGGCCTCAAGGAGTCGAGTCCCGTGTCGGAAAACAAAGAACCCCAGGTAGCCGAGCAGACCGGCAGCGTTGAGGGCGTGAAGTTGGTCTACGACTTCACCGAGGGCAACAAGGACCTCAAGGACCTCCTTGGCGGCAAGGGCGCCAACCTCGCCGAGATGACCAACCTGGGCCTTCCCGTCCCCCCCGGGTTCACGATCACCACCGAGGCCTGCAAGGTCTACCTCGACAGCGGCACGGAGCCCGCGGCACTGCGTGACGAGGTGAGTGCGCACCTCGACGCGCTGGAGCAGCGCATGGGCAAGAAGCTCGGCCAGACCGACGACCCCCTGCTCGTCTCGGTCCGCTCGGGCGCGAAGTTCTCCATGCCCGGCATGATGGACACCGTCCTGAACATCGGCCTCTCCGACAAGTCGGTGCAGGGCCTGGCCAAGCAGGCCGGCGACGACCGCTTCGCCTGGGACTCGTACCGCCGCCTCATCCAGATGTTCGGCAAGACCGTCCTCGGTGTCGACGGCGAGCTCTTCGAGGAGGCCCTCGAGGCGGCCAAGGCGGCCAAGAAGGTCACCGTCGACACGGACCTGGAGGCGGCCGACCTCAAGAAGCTCGTCACCAAGTTCAAGAAGATCGTCAAGACCGAGGCCGGCCGGGACTTCCCGCAGGACCCGCGCGAGCAGATGGACCTCGCCATCAAGGCGGTCTTCGACTCCTGGAACGGCGACCGCGCCAAGCTGTACCGCCGTCAGGAGCGCATCCCGCACGACCTCGGCACGGCCGTCAACGTCTGCTCGATGGTCTTCGGCAACCTGGGCCCCGACTCCGGCACCGGCGTCGCCTTCACCCGCGACCCCGCCTCCGGCCACCAGGGCGTCTACGGCGACTACCTCCAGAACGCGCAGGGCGAGGACGTCGTCGCCGGCATCCGCAACACGGTCCCGCTCGCGGATCTGGAGTCGATCGACAAGAAGTCGTACGACCAGCTCATGCAGATCATGGCGACGCTGGAGAACCACTACAAGGATCTCTGCGACATCGAGTTCACCATCGAGCGCGGCCACCTCTGGATGCTCCAGACCCGCGTCGGCAAGCGCACCGCCGGTGCCGCCTTCCGTATCGCCACCCAGCTCGTGGACCAGGGCCTGATCGACGAGACCGAGGCGCTCCAGCGCGTCACCGGCGCCCAGCTCGCGCAGCTGATGTTCCCCCGCTTCGACGAGAGCGCCAGGACCGAGCAGGTCGGCCGGGGCATCGCGGCCTCGCCGGGCGCCGCGGTCGGCAAGGCGGTCTTCGACTCGTACACCGCCGTCAAGTGGTCCCGCTCCGGCGAGAAGGTCATCCTGGTCCGCCGGGAGACCAACCCCGACGACCTGGACGGCATGATCGCCGCCGAGGGCATCCTGACCTCACGCGGCGGCAAGACCTCCCACGCGGCCGTCGTCGCCCGCGGCATGGGCAAGACCTGTGTCTGCGGCGCGGAGGAGCTCGAAGTCGACACCAAGCGCCGCCGGATGACGGTGCCGGGCGGTCACGTCGTGGAAGAGGGCGACGTCATCTCCATCGACGGCTCGTCCGGCAAGGTGTACCTCGGCGAGGTCCCGGTCGTCCCGTCCCCGGTGGTCGAGTACTTCGAGGGCCGGATGCACCCCGGCGCCGACGACGCCGACGAACTGGTCGAGGCGGTCCACCGCATGATGGCCTTCGCCGACCGCAAGCGCCGGCTGCGCGTGCGCGCCAACGCGGACAACGCCGAGGACGCACTGCGCGCCCGCCGCTTCGGCGCGCAGGGCATCGGCCTGTGCCGCACCGAGCACATGTTCCTCGGTGAGCGCCGCGAGATGGTCGAGAAGCTGATCCTGGCGGACACCGAGCAGGAGCGCGAGTCCGCCCTGACCGAGCTGCTGCCGCTCCAGAAGAAGGACTTCGTGGAGCTGTTCGAGGCGATGGACGGCCTGCCCGTCACCATCCGCCTCCTCGACCCGCCGCTGCACGAGTTCCTCCCCGACATCACCGAACTCTCGGTCCGCGTGGCCCTCGCGGAGTCCCGCCAGGAGCCGCACGAGAACGAGCTGCGGCTGCTCCAGGCGGTACACCGCCTGCACGAGCAGAACCCGATGCTGGGCCTGCGCGGCGTACGCCTCGGTCTGGTGATCCCCGGCCTGTTCACCATGCAGGTACGAGCCATCGCCGAGGCCGCCGCCGAGCGCAAGAACGCCAAGGGCGACCCGCGCGCCGAGATCATGATCCCGCTCGTCGGCACCGTCCAGGAGCTGGAGATCGTCCGCGAGGAGGCCGACCAGGTCATCGCGGAGGTCGAGGCAGCCACGGGCGTCCGCCTGAAGCTGGCGATCGGCACGATGATCGAACTGCCGCGCGCCGCGCTGACCGCCGGTCAGATCGCCGAGGCCGCGGAGTTCTTCTCCTTCGGCACGAACGACCTGACGCAGACGGTCTGGGGCTTCAGCCGGGACGACGTGGAGGCCTCGTTCTTCACGGCCTACCTGGAGAAGGGCATCTTCGGCGTCAGCCCCTTCGAGACGATCGACAGGGACGGCGTCGGCTCCCTGGTGAAGCTGGCGGCCAAGGCCGGCCGCGAGACCCGCCCCGACCTCAAGCTCGGCGTCTGCGGCGAGCACGGCGGCGACCCGGAGTCGGTCCACTTCTTCCACGAGGTGGGCCTGGACTACGTCTCCTGCTCCCCGTTCCGCATCCCGGTCGCCCGCCTCGAAGCCGGCCGCGCGGCCACCCAGTCGGCGGGCAGCGACCACCGCTGAGACCCCGGAGCCGCCGCCGGTCCCCGACCCTCAGAACCGACCGGCAGCGGCTCCGGACCACGAAGAAGGGGCGGCACCCTGTGCGGGGGTGCCGCCCCTTCGTCCTGTTCAAGGCGTGCCTTTGCACTGCGAGGCGCCGACAGCAGATGCTCTACCGGCGCAGCGTGGTGGCGTATTGGCGCCTGCTGTCGCTCAGGAAGTTGTTGTCGGACTTCCCCTTAGGGGTGACCAGTTGGTAGGCGCTGACCATCGGCTCGAAGTGCCACTTGCCGGTGTAGGCGGTTTTGCCGAAGGTGACTCGCACGTAGACGTGGCCGACCTTGCCGGGGGCGAGCCTCACCGTGGAGTCATCGGGGATGTCGAAGCCGAAGAAGCCGTTCGACTCCTGGTGACTGGCTTTCTCCCAGCGGCGGTGTCCGGGGTTCCACCACGTGGCCGAGACACCCCGCAGTTGCTTCTCGCCGGGGGCGGAGAAGTTCCAAAGGGACAGCCCGAAGCTGAGCGGAAGCAGCGTGTCCCGGGAGTTCTGCGTGTAGGACATGGTGAGGTGGATGGTGCCGCCTCGGTGCACGGACTTGGGGATGCCGCCGGCCCACTCCTTCATCGTCCCGATCTGGCGAGCGGCGGAGGCGTGCGTGCCGGCCGGTGCCGCGGACGCTGGGCCGGTGCTCACCGGAATCAACGCCACCATCGCTGCGGCTGTGATGGCAGCGGCGCGTATACGTCTTCCCGTGTTGTCCTCTCCCGTTTGATTTGGCGGCAACTGTGCATACTACGTGGGCTGTTGGTGGGGCTCGCTGACTGTTGGCGCAGGTCAACGCCACAGGCGAGTGCCGGTGAGGGCTGACGCCGCCGGAGAGTCCAAGCCACATCCAAGCCACATGCTTCCCAGGGGCCACAAAAGTACTTCACGGCATCACCACCCCCGACCTATAGTCGCCGGGCCCGGCCTCTGGTACGGGCGTGTGCATCCGCGGGGGATCGCTCGACGCTTCGGCATGCCCTCGCATGCGCGCTTCTCATGCGACGGGTGGGGGTTTTACTCCGTATGAAATTCCTTGTCAGGCGATCAACGCGCAGGGTGGTGCTGCGGACGGCCGGCTGGTCGGCGGCTGCCGCTCTCCTCGTGCTCGCGGTCGGGTTCGTGCCGTCCGGGGACTCCGGCTCCGGCCGGTCGGTCACGTCGTCCTCGGCGCGGGGCGCGGCACCGGGGAGCCCGGGTGTGCAGACCGCTGCGGCGAACACCCCGATGCTGCCGCTGTTCGCCCGCACCACGGACGGGCATCTGCGCGCGTACGAGCCGAAGGGCACCGGCGGCCTTGAGTCCGCGGTGGACCTGGGCACCGGATACTCCGCGGCGACGGCCCTGGTCCGGATACCCATATCGGGCAGCGGCGGGGCGCAGGACCTCTACATCCGGATGAACAACGCGCTGTACTACACCGCGGAGCGCGGCACCGAGACGAAACTGCTCGGAACCGGCTGGGACACCTACAACCTGCTGATGACGCCCGGCGATCTGGGCGGGACGACGCAGCCGGACCTGCTCGGCCGGGACACGACGGGCGCGCTGTGGCTGTACCAGAGCAAGGCGGACGGCACGTTCGCGCCCCGGGTACGGGCCGGCAGCGGAGGCTGGAACGGCATGGACGCGCTGGCCGGCTACGGCGACTACACCGGTGACGGCAAGGCCGACCTGCTGGCCCGCACTCCCACCGGAACGCTGTACATCTACCCCGGCACGGGCAGCACGGCGGCGGACGCGAGCCTCGGCACGCGCATCACCGTCGGCACCGGCTGGAACGCGTACAAGTCGCTGGTGTCGACCGGAGACAACAGCGGTGACGGCAAAGCCGATCTGATCGCCACGGACGCCGCGGGCGCGCTGTGGCTGTTCAAGGGCACCGGCTCCACGTCGGCGCCCTTCGCCGCCCGGGTGCAGATCGGCACCTCGGGCTGGGCCGGATTCAACGCCCTGTTCTGACACCGCCGGCCGCACGCCGCGCCCCGGGAACCGCCGGGCCCCGCGCGGACGACGCGCGCCCGAATCCCATCCGACCTCCGCAGATCGGCTGAAGCCTTCCCATGAACACCAACGCCCCACCTCGCCCGCCTTCCCGACGCCGCACCAGATGGACGCGACTGGCCGCGGCGACCGCCGTCGCGACCGCGACCGCCGTGCTGATGGCGGGCTCCGGTGCCCCGGCGCTCCCGCGCACCGCGCCGGTGTCGGCCACCGACGACGCCCCCGGCGGCTTCGACCTGGACGCCGCCGCCAAACTGCGCGCCGCGCAGTGCCTGATGACCACGATGCAGCGCAAGGGCGGCCAGGCGCTCAAGTCCGTCGCCAGGACCGGCCTGAGCGGTACGGACGCGCAACTGCTCACCGCGGCGGACCGCGAGTACTTCAAGGACCCCAGGCCGCCGCTGGCCGTCGCCTTCGAGACCGACCGCGACTACGCCTCGGCCAAGATGGACGAGCTGTACAACCGGCACCATGAATGGGAGAAGTCCCTCGACGTCAACCCACCGTCCGGATACACGCAGACCGGATTCCAGTGGGTGGAGCAGAAGGACAACCCCTTCAGCACCACCGGTCTCTCAGGGTGGATCTCCGACCAGTACTGGCAGTCCGAGTACGACCTGTTCAACCAGGACCAGACGCCGCTGGCCAGCAAGGAGTCGGTGGACAAGGTCAACGCCATCGCGGCGGCCCGGTACTCCGCGGACAGGCACGAGGACTACGAGGATCTGCGCGCCTTCGAGGGCCTGACGTCCATGCACCCGATGTACGCCGACGACGCGCGCATCTTCCTGCAGAACGGCGGTTTCCCGACCACCGCGCCGGACCCCTCCGGCATGGAGTTCCGGATCGACGTCGAAGGGCTGAAGTCCCGCTTCGCCTCGTGCAGTACACGGAACCCCGCGGACCCGCACCAGGTGCTCGGTGCCGAAGTGGTGACGGCCTCCATCGAGTGGCAGGCCGAGGTCGACGGGCAGAAGACACAGCGCGACACCATCCTGGGTGCCGAGGCCGCCGCTGCGGGCGATCTCCAGGTCGCCGCACAGGCGCTCGGTGAGTCCTTGGGCCAGTCGACCATCGCGTCCCGGCTGGCGGACTGGCAGGCGTACTGGCTCAAGCAGACCCCGCAGAGCGCGGGCCTGAGCTACCCGAGTGCCGCGGATTTCGCGAAGGTCAAGTCGGACATCGTCAAGGCCCAGGCCATGGCGCTGGGTCGGCTGTTCGTCGCGACACGTGCGGCGCAGGACGCCAAGGCTCAGGCCACCAAGGCCGACGCCGCCCAGCAGGCCGCCTACGCCATCGCCGACGCTGCCGGGCAGCCGCGCGGACGGGGCCTGCTCTACGGCCAGCAGGCCGCGCAGGTCACCAAGGCGTCCGCCGCCGCCACCCAGGCGGTCAGCAAGGCCACCGAGACCGCGTCCAACGCGACCCGCGCCTCCGCCTCGGACAGCAAGACGCTGATGGCGCTGGCCCAGACCCAGGCTCACGCCTCACAGGCCGAGTTCCGCCGGGCCGCCGCCCAGGAAGCCGCGGACCAGGCCAAGGCCGCCGCCGACGGCGCCGCCGTACAGGCCACCAAGGCGGCGGAGAACGCGGCCAAGGCCAAGGCCGCCCAGGCCAAGGCCGAAGCCGCCGAGCAGACCGCCAAGGCAGCGGCGGCCGACGCCAAGGCACAGCGTGCCACGGCGGAGTCCGAGCGGGACAAGGCCAAGACGCAGCGCGACATCGCCGCCACCGAGCGCGCCAAGGCGGCCACCGCCGAGGCGACCGCCCAGACCCAGCGGCAGGCCGCCGCCACAGCACTCAGCGCCGCGCAGACCGCGGGCGCCACCGCCGCGAGCAAGAAGGACGACGCGGTCGCCGCCGAGCACAGGGCCACCACCGCACGCGCCAAGGCCCTCGGCGCCGAACGCGACCGTGACGCGCTGAACGTCCGGGCCGCTGCCCTGGAGGCGCAGGCGGCCGCGGACGACGGAACCGCTGCCGCTGCCCAGTCGCGGGCCGCGGCGACCCAGGCGCGCGCGGACGCCGACGACGCGACGACGGCCGCTGCCAACGCCCGGGCCGCGGCGAACGACGCCACCGCGGCCGCAGAGGCCGCCGACGAAGCCGCGACCAGGGCCGAAGCGGCCGCCGCACGATCCAAGGCGGCGTCCGACAAGGCCCAGGCGGATGTGGCGATCACCGGCGCGGCCGTGAAGAAGGCGCACGCCGCGGCGGCCGATGCCATCGCCTCCTCGGAGGCGGCCGACCAGAACGCCCGCGCCGCCAAGGCACTTTCCGACACCGCCCACGCCAAGGCCACCGAGGCCAAGGCCAACGCCGCCGTCTCCCGGGTCGAGGCCAACGCCGCCGCGGCCTCGGCCGTTCAGACCGCCGGCTTCGCGTACGCCACCGCACAGGCCGCCCTCGCGGCCCGCGACGCGGCGGCGCAGGTCGTCAGACCGGCCAACGACGCCATCGAGCTCGGTTCCCCCTATGCCGAGACGGACGCCTCCGCGGGCCTGGCCGTCCTGACCGGACAGGCCGCCAAGACCGCTTCTGAGCAGCAGGCGGCCGTGGGCCAGGCCAAGGCCGACCAGGCCGCCAAGGCCTCCGCCGAGGCGGCTGCCCTGGCGGCCGCAGCCAAGGCCGACGCCAAGGCGGCGGCGACCGCCGCGGCCGACGCCGCGGCATCCGCCGCCAAGGCCACGGTCTCACTGAACAAGGCCCGGGCCTCGGCCGCCGAAGCCTCGGCGGCGGCGAAGGCCGCGGTCACGGCCGAGAACCACACCGTCGCCTACAACCAGCAGGCCATCGACGACGCCGCGGCGGCGGCCGACGCCTCCAGCACCGCGTCGGGCTACGCCACCGAAGCCCGCCACTCGGCCGACGCCGCGGAACAGGACGCGGCCAGTGCACGCGGGGCCGCCACGGCCGCGGAACGGGACGCGGCCACCGCACGCGGCGTCGCCGACCACGCCGAAGCCGACGCCACCGCCGCGGAGGCCGCGGCCGCCAACGCACAGCAGGCGGCCAAGGACGCCCAGGACGCCGCCACACGGGTCGAGTTGGACAAGGACGACCAGGAGCAGTCGGCGCGGCTGAGTGCCGACGGGTCCGCGGGAGCGCAGTCGGTGCTCCGGGTGCCGTACAACCTGAAGGACGAGATCAGCTCGGACGGCATCTGCCAGGGAACGCACACCGGCAGCGAGATCGGTTGCGAGTACACCATCAACCATCACGTCACCGGCACGGCGCTCTACTTCGTGGCCATCTGCCTGGTGCCGGACACCGCGGTGGGCGACTGCGTCGGTGACCTCGACGTCGAATACCTGACGCAGGCGCCGATCGACATCACGCACACCGAAAAGGTGCACGTGGACGGCGTGAAGCTGACCGAGGACATCCTCAAGGGCGTCATCAGCGGAATGCTCAGCCACATCACAGGCTGCATACAGTCGCCGAATCTCAGCGACTGCGCGTGGGCGGTGGTGGAGACGGCTCCGCTGGTCCTCGGGACCATCGGCAAGACCGTGCAGGCCATGAGAGCGGCGGTCGCGGCCAACGAGTCGCTGGACGCGCTCACCGCGGCGCTCAAGGCCGAGGGCATCGCCGACAAGGCCGCCGAGGGCGTCGCGGGCGGCGTCAAGGTCTCGCAGATCGTCGCCGAGCAGATGGCCGCGGTCCGGACGATCGCCGAGGCGCACGGGTACACACTGAACGCTTTCGGCAAGATCGTGTGGGGTATGCAGGACGGCAGCCTCGCGCTGAGGACGGCGGACCACATCGCCAAGTTGAAGAGACTTGGCATCACCCGGGCGGAGATCCAGAAGATCTACGCGGCGTACAAGAGGGTCGACGAGGTCAAGCCCGCCAATCCCAGCGCCAACCAGCGCTGGAAGCTCATGCAGTACATACTCGAGAACTGGGGCGGCTGATGAAGTTCCGTGTGCAGGCCGGGCCCGACGCGGCCACGACCGTGGTGTTCGAGCCCTGGGGCGAGGAACACGAGCTCGCACCGGGTGACCACATCGACGTGGACTTCCCGCTCGCGGCCGACGGCGAACTGACGATGGGCGTGGAGTACGGGCCGGGAAGGATCGTCCTCCACCAGGAGGTCATCGCCACGGCACGTGTCTGGGATTCGAGCGGCCGGGAGATCGACGTCGTCTGACGCCCGGGACGCGCCCGATGGGCCGGTGCGCACCCCTCGTACGGGGGTGCGCACCGGCCCTTCGCGTGGTGGCGTTGATTCACTCTTCCAGCGCTTCGGTGACGCTGTCCCCGGAGCGAGCCGGGCATCGGAACCGATGCTCAGCGGCTTCCCGTCAGATGGGCGAACACGACCACGTTCCCCTGGTAACCCGTGGACTTGGAATAGCCGCCGCCGCAGGTGATCACCCGTAGCTCGGGGCGCTTCGCGGGGGCGTAGACCTTCTCGTCGGGGAAGTTGCGGGCCTGGTAGACCTCGATGGCGTCGACCGTGAACACCGCCACGCCGCCGTCGCGCCGGTCCACCTCGACGGTGGCGCCGCGCTTGAGGGCGCCGAGGTCGTAGAAGACCGCGGGTCCCTGGGTGTTGTCGACATGACCGGCCACGATCGCGGTGCCGGTCTCCCCGGGGGTGGTGCCGGCCTCGTACCAGCCGGCGAGGTTCTTCTCGGCGGCGGGCGGCACGTCCAGGCTGCCGGACTTCGTCAGGCCGAGGCCCGTCAGCGGGGCGTCCACCCGGATGGAGGGGATGTGGATACGGGTCGGCGGTGAGGGCGGCAGCGCGGCCGCCGCGAGCCGATCCCCGGCCGGGTCCGCGCGGCCCTCCGCGGCCGCGGGCTGGGGCGGCGCGTGCGTTCCCGTCCCGCCGCCCAGCAGGAACACCCCGGAGCCCAGGGCTACGACGGTGACGGCGGCTATCGCGGTGTCGCCGATGCTTCGCATGCCAACCCCTCTCCCGGCTCCCGGACGCTCCCGGAACATGGCCCCCTGCCCCCTCCGGGTCGCGAGGGGCGTCGGACCCGGAGGAGGCGGGGCTTGCGGTACCGGCTGACGGACAGCGGAGGGTGTCCGTCAGATCCCGTCGCCTCTCGCCCGGCGATGCAGGAGCCAGGTACCGCCCGCGGCGGCGACGGCAAGAGCCGCCACACCCGCCGCGGTCTGTACGGGGTCGGGGCCCAGAGCGCCGCCGACCCCCGTCTTCACACTGCCGCGCGGCTGCACCTGCTCGTGCGCCGTGCTCAGCGTCACCACGAGGTCGCCCGTCACCTGTCGGCCGCCCGTGGCGCACTTCGCGACGATCTCGTACGTCCCCGGCTGCGCGCTCGGCGGCACTCGGAACTGACCGATCGCGTCGCCCTCGTGCGTGCTGGGCGCCAGCGTGAACGGGCCGGCGCCCACCGCGCTGGCGTCACCCGCCGCCGACCCCCGGTCACCGCATTCCTTCGTGTTCACCGTGACCTGACCGCCCGGCAGCGCGGCGGACGGGTACACCTCCAGACTGCTGCCGGCCGCCGAGGCGGGTGCGGCGGCCAGCCCCGCCGCCACGGCGGCGAGCGCGGTACCGGTCAGCATGCGGGCGGTGCGTCGCATCGTGCTCCCTCACGTCCACGGGGTCACGGCCCGCGGCACCCCCATGTGCCGCCGAGTCGGTCGCGTCCCTGCCCTTCCGAGGTAAGTGGCACTCGGCGCCGCCCGCTTCCTGAGAGAGCGTCAGGAAGCGGGCTGAACGGGTGGCGCCGACGGCGTCCGTACGGGTTGCCGGCCGGGTGTTCCGGCAGGTCATGGGCACACGGCCGAGTAGTGCGCGAAACGGCACACGAACGGCGTCGGCGGCACGTGTGAACGGGTGACCGGCCCCGGCGCCGTGGCTGCCCCGGCGAGGCGGCTGCCGCCCGTACGGCGACGGGAGCGGGCGGCCACTGATCGCGCGCGACGGAGGCCGGTGCCCCCGCGGGCACCGGCCTCCGGTTCTCGGTCTCCGGTCTTCGGCCTTCAGTCCCCGGTCACCCGGTTTCCGGGCTTCCGGCGGAGGGTCAGTTCACGTTGACCGCGCTCCAGGCCGCGGCCACCGCGTTGTACTCCGTGCTGCCCGCGCCGTACAGGTCCTTGGCCGCGTTCAGCGTGGCCGTGCGCGCACCGGCGTACTTGGTCGAGGACGTCATGTAGACCGTGAGCGCCCGGTACCAGATCTTGCCGACCTTGTCCCGGCCGATGCCGGTGATCGTCGACCCGTTGGACGTCGGCGAGTCGTAGCTGACGCCGTTGATGGTCTTCGGGCCGCTGCCCTCCGCGAGGAGGTACGCGAAGTGGTTGGCGACACCGGAGGAGTAGTGCACGTCGAGGTTGCCGACGGAGGAGCTCCAGTAGTCCGCCGAACTGCCGTCCCTGGACGGCTTGTCCATGAAGCGCAGGGCGGCCTTGCCGAAGCCGGGACGGACGATCTCCTCACCGATGAGGTAGTCACCGGCGTCGGAGGGGTTGGCGGCGTACCACTCGACCATCGTGCCGAGGATGTCGGAGGTGGCCTCGTTGAGCCCGCCGGACTCGCCCGAGTAGGTCAGTTTGGCCGTCTTCGACGTGACGCCGTGGGACATCTCGTGCCCGGCGACGTCCAGCGCGACCAGCGGCCCGAAGACGTTGCCGTCACCGTCGCCGTAGGTCATGCAGAAGCAGCTGTCGTCCCAGAAGGCGTTGTTGTAGTTGTTGCCGTAGTGGACGCGGTTGTACGAGCCCTTGCCGTCGCCCGCGATGCCGTTGCGGCCGTGGACGTTCTTGTAGTAGTCCCAGGTCTCGTTGGTGCCGTACTGCGCGTCCACCGCCGCCGAGGCGCGGTCGGCGGTCGTGCCCGTGCCCCAGTGGTTGTCGGTGTCCGTGAACACCGTCGAGGGGGCGCGCTGGAGGCACCAGCCGAAGATGCAGATGTCGACCTTGTTGGCAGCGTCACCGGTGTAGGTGTTGCCGCGGGTCGGGTCCTTGAGCTGGTACGACGACCCGGACTGGGTGGTCTCCAGCGCGACGGTGCCGCCGTACAGCGACTTGCCGTCGCCCGTCGCGGTCTCGATGCTGTCCCAGGCGTCGATCTGGGCGCCGGTGCGGGCGTCGGTGAGGACCGTACGGGCCACCGGGTTGCCGAGGGAGTCCTGGCCGATCGCGTTGGTGCGCCAGGCCAGCCTCGGGGTGCCGTGCAGGGCGTCGACGACCAGTTCCGGCTTGGCGTGCAGGCTCTTGAGACGGTCGCCGAGATTCGCGGCGCGCAGCGCGTTCACCGCGAGGTCCGCGGCCTTGGGAGCCGTCACCTTCGGGGTGACCGAGGCGAGGGATATCAGGCTCCTGGTGGCCCGGTCGGCGCTGCGGTACGCGCCGCTGGGTGTCAGGTGGACCACGAAGTCACCACCGAGAACGGGGAGTTGGTGGTAGGTGCGGTCGTAGCGGACGTGCTGGGTGCCGTCCTTGTCGACGAGTACGTCCCGCACGGTGGTGTGCTCCGCGGACGTGAGCCCGAGGCTCGCGGCGTGCTCCGCGAGCACCGAGGCCGCGTTCTCGATCGCGGTGGCGCGGGACGGTCTTGCGTCGGCGTGGGCGGCGGGGGAGAGCGCCGCGGCGAGCAGGGTCGCGGTGGTGGCGGCGATGCCGGCCGTGGCGAGACGGGATCCTCGGATGTGCCGTGTCCGACTCATCGGTCTCCTTGGGGAGGCGCCTTTGGGGGCGTGGGGGGTGGGGTGGGTGGCGCTGATGTCCAGTCAGATTTAAAGGGCCATGACATGTCATGTCCATAGCGCCTCCGTGGAGACATCGGGCTTTCCTCGGGAGGTGTGTGACGGTGGAGCGGGGGTGCAGAATCGTTTCTGTGACCCTCCCGTTCTTCGTCTACGGCACCCTTCGCCCCGGCGAGCCCAACCACGCCCTGTTCCTGCGCGGCCGCACCGGTTCCGAGACCCCCGGCAGCCTCCGGAACGCCGTGCTGTACGACGGCCCCGGCTATCCGTACGCCGTCGAGGAACCCGGGGGAGTCGTCCACGGCGACCTGGTCGCCGCACTCCCCGGGGCCCACCCCCGGCTCCTGGCCGAACTGGACCGACTCGAGGAGTACGCGCCCGGCGACCCGCACAGCCTGTACGAACGCGTGCACCGGGACGTGCTGACCACCGACGGCTCCACCGTCCGCGCCTGGGTCTACCTGGCCGCCCCCCGCGTGAGCACACGGCTCCGCACCCGGGGCACCCGGATCACCAGCGGCGACTGGCTGAACCGACCTCGCTGAACAGGCGCGCGACCACGGCCGCCGCGGCCCGCCTCCCGCGTCCCGACCCGCCCGTCACCGGCCGGCCGCCACCGTCCGCAGGGCAACGGCCGGTCCGCCGCCCGCCCGCTACCGGCTCCCACCCAACGCCCGCTCGATCCCCGGCTCCCTGGGGCCCAGGAAACGTGGGTCCGGTCGGAACACCGCGTCCAGCGCTGCCTTTCCCGCCGCGAGGACCTCGCGGGTGCCGCCGTAGTACCAGGTGATGTCGTGCTTGGCCTCGACGCCGACGCCGTACGAGTCGATGCCCGCCGCCTCGCACAGCGCGACCGCCCGCCGGATGTGGAACCCCTGGCTGATGAGGACCGCCCGGTCGACGCCGAAGATCCGCTTCGCGCGGACGCAGGAGTCCCAGGTGTCGAAGCCCGCGTAGTCGCTGACGATGCGGGCGTCCGGGACGCCGTGCCTGGTGAGGTAGGCGCGCATCGCGTCCGGCTCGTCGTAGTCCTCGCGGCTGTTGTCGCCGGTGACCAGTACGACCTTGATCCGCCCCGCGCGGTACAGCTTCGCCGCCGCGTCGAGCCGGTGGGCGAGGTACGGCGACGGCTCGCCGTCCCACAGACCGGCCCCGAAGACGACGGCGACCTCGGTGCGCGGCACGTCCGCCGTGGTGTGCAGCCGGTCGGCGGTGGACACGTACAGCCAGGTGGCCGGGAGCAGCGCCAGCACGCATCCGGCCATCACGGCCTGCACCAGCCGCCGGCGCCCGGCACGCGTGCGGGGCAGGCGCGGCAGGCGCGGTCGACGGATCTTCACTCGGTCCCCCTGGTCACTTCGGTCCCCCTGGTCCCCACCTTGATCCCCTGAACCCCTCGGCTCCCCGCTGCCTCCCCCGGAGGAGGACGCGGTCCACGATGATCCGGTTCGCCGTGCGCCCCACCCGGGCAGATGGCCCAGGCGGATGGCCGGTCAGGTGGCCCGAAACGCACAACGACCCCCGTTTGTCACTGCCGACGCTTACTGTCGAGGCATGGAAGGCACCACATCCCCCGCCGGCTACGACCTCACCGCAGCGGAGCGCTGGGCTCCCGAACCGGACAAACGCCCTGGCCGTACCGCCTTCCAGCGCGACCGCGCCCGGATCCTGCACAGCTCCGCGCTCCGCAGACTGGCGGGCAAGACCCAGGTGGTGACGCCGGGCACGCGGAGTCAGGTCTGGGACGCCAGCCCCCGCACCCGCCTCACCCACTCCCTGGAGTGCGCCCAGGTGGGCCGGGAGCTGGGCGCCGCGCTCGGCTGCGACCCCGATCTGGTGGAGGCCGCCTGTCTCTCCCACGACCTCGGCCATCCGCCCTTCGGGCACAACGGCGAACAGGCGCTCAACGAGTTCGCCGAGGACTGCGGCGGCTTCGAGGGCAACGCCCAGTCGCTGAGGCTCCTCACTCGTATCGAACCCAAGCGCTTCACCGCCGAGGGTTCGGTCGGCCTCAATCTCACCCGCGCCGCCCTGGACGCCGCCACCAAGTACCCCTGGCCGCGCGCGGCCCACCCCACGGACCCGGCGTCCCACAAGTTCGGCGTGTACGAGGACGACCGGCCCGTCTTCGACTGGGTCCGCAAGGAGGCCCCGGGCACCCGCACCTGCTTCGAGGCCCAGGTCATGGACTGGTCCGACGACGTGGCGTACTCGGTGCACGACGTGGAGGACGGCCTGCACGCCGGTCACATCGACCCCAACTGCCTGCACGCGGAGCCCGAGCGGCAGGAGGTCTTCGCGGTCGCCGTCGGCCGGTATGTCCCGGCGGACACCGACCCGGCCGAGCTCGCCGAGGCCCTCGACCGGCTCCAGGACCAGGAGTGGTGGCCGCACGGATACGACGGCACGGCCGCCGCCCAGGCCCGTCTCAAGGACGCCACCAGCCAGCTCATCGGCCACTTCTGCCTGGCCGCCGAGGCCGCCACCCGCGCCGCGTACGGCGGCGGCCGCCTCACCCGCTACGGCGCCGAACTCGTCGTACCGCGCGCCACCCGTATGGAGTGCGCGGTCCTCAAGGCGGTCGCCGACCGATATGTGATGCAGCGCGCCGAGCAGGAACGGATCCGCGCCGACCAGCGGGTGGTCGTCGCGGAACTCGCCGAGGCGCTGACCGCCCGCGCGCCCGACGGGCTGGATCCGCAGTTCCGCGCCCTGTTCGACGCGGCACCCGACGATCACGGCCGCAAACGCGTGATCGTCGACCAGATCGCATCGCTGACCGACGCGTCCGCCCGCTCACTCCACGCGCGCCTCACGGGGCGCGTGTGACGTACACGTGAGACTGGCGCGGTACGCGTGACGGGGAGGTGACCCTCCGTGGCCGGATCAATGGCCGGAACGGCACTCCCTCTTCCCGCGACAGGCCACGTGCGGGAGGCTCGCATGTGGCGGCACCCTTACGAGGAGGCATCAAGTGGTCGACGCAGATCAGACGTTCATCATCGTCGGAGGGGGTCTGGCCGGCGCCAAGGCGGCCGAGACGCTGCGCGCGGAGGGCTTCACCGGCCGGGTGATACTGATCTGCGACGAACGCGAACACCCGTACGAACGACCGCCGCTGTCCAAGGGCCTCCTGCTCGGCAAGGAGGACCGCGACAGCGTCTTCGTCCACAAGCCCTCCTGGTATGCGCAGAACGACGTCGAGCTGCACCTCGGCCAGACGGTCGACGCGATCGACCGCACCGCGCGGACCGTACGCTTCGGCGACGACGGCACCGTCGTCCGCTACGACAAACTGCTCCTCGCCACCGGCGCCGAACCCCGCCGTCTCGACGTCCCGGGCACCGATCTGGTCGGCGTCCACCACCTGCGCCGCCTCGCCCACGCCGAGCGGCTCAAAGGCGTCCTGACCGCCCTCGGCCGGGACAACGGCCATCTGGTGGTCGCGGGCGCCGGCTGGATCGGCCTGGAGGTCGCGGCGGCCGCGCGCGGATACGGCGCGGAGGTCACCGTCATCGAGCCGCTGCCCACCCCGCTGCACGGCGTCCTCGGCCCCGAACTGGGCGGCGTCTTCGGCGAGCTGCACCGCGAGCACGGCGTCCGTTTCCGCTTCGGCGTCAAGCTCACCGAGATCGTCGGCCAGGACGGCATGGTCCTCGCGGTCCGCACCGACGACGGCGAGGAGCACCCGGCGCACGCGGTCCTCGCGGCCATCGGCGCGGCACCCCGCACCGGCCTCGCGGAGGCGGCGGGCCTGGAGATCGCCGACCGGGCGCACGGCGGCGGCATCGCCGTCGACGAGCGGCTGCGCACCTCCGACCCGCACATCCACGCCGCCGGCGATGTGGCCTCCTTCCCGCACACCCTGTTCGGGACCCGCCTCAGGGTCGAGCACTGGGCCAACGCTTTGAACGGCGGCCCGGCCGCCGCCCGCGCCATGCTCGGCAAGGACGCCGTCTACGACCGGGTGCCCTACTTCTTCACCGACCAGTACGACCTCGGCATGGAGTACAGCGGCTGGGCACCCCCGGGCTCCTACGACCAGGTGGTCGTCCGGGGCGACGCGGGCAAGCGCGAGTTCATCGCGTTCTGGGTGAAGGAGGGCAGGGTCCTGGCCGGTATGAACGTGAACGTGTGGGACGTCACAGAGCCGATCCAGCAGCTGATCCGCTCCCGAGCCCGCGTCGACACGGAGGCGCTGGCCGATGCGCGGGTCCCTCTGGAGAGCCTCGCCTCCTGAGAGCCTGGAGTGTCGGTCCGCCCCCGTAGAATTCATCCGTGGCTGGACGGATCAACGACGAGGACGTGAAGGCGGTACGGGACGCGGTCCCGATCGACGCCGTGGTGTCCGAGTACCTCCAGCTGCGCAACGCGGGCGGCGGCAACCTCAAGGGCCTGTGCCCGTTCCATGACGAGAAGTCGCCGTCCTTCCAGGTCAGCCCCAGCAAGGGACTCTTCCACTGCTTCGGCTGCCAGGAGGGCGGCGACACCCTCACCTTCGTCATGAAGGTCGACCACCTCACCTTCTCCGAGGCGGTCGAGCGCCTCGCCGCCCAGGCGGGCATCACGCTGCGCTACGAGGAGGGCGGATACAACCCCGCCCACCAGCGCGGCGAGCGCATCCGCCTGGTCGAGGCCCACAAGGCCGCCGCGCAGTGGTATGCCGAGCAGCTCGCCACCGGCCCCGAGGCGGAGACCGGGCGCGTCTTCCTCGCCGAGCGCGGATTCGACCAGGCCGCCGCCGTCCACTTCGGCGTCGGCTACAGCCCCCAGGGCTGGGACCACCTCACCCGCCATCTGCGCGGCAAGGGCTTCACCGACAAGGAACTGATCCTCTCCGGCCTCTCCCAGGAGGGCCGCCGCGGCCCCATCGACCGCTTCCGCGGCCGCCTGATGTGGCCGATCCGCGACATCGGCGGAGAGGTCGTCGGCTTCGGCGCCCGCAAGCTGTACGAGGCGGACAACGGCCCCAAGTACCTCAACACGCCCGATACCGCGATCTACCGGAAGTCCCAGGTCCTCTACGGCATCGACCTGGCCAAGAAGGACATCGCGAAGGCCAGCCGCGCGGTCGTCGTGGAGGGCTACACCGACGTCATGGCCTGCCACCTCGCCGGAGTCACCACGGCCATCGCGACCTGCGGCACGGCCTTCGGCAGCGAGCACATCAAGATCCTCCGCCGCCTCCTGATGGACAACGGCAGCGCCCGGGTGATCTTCACCTTCGACGGTGACGCGGCCGGCCAGAAGGCGGCGCTGCGCGCCTTCGAGGACGACCAGAAGTTCGCCGCCGAGACCTACATCGCGATCGCCCCCGACGGCATGGATCCCTGCGAACTCCGCCTGGCCAAGGGCGACGAGGCCGTCACCGAGCTGGCCGAACCCCACACCCCGCTCTTCGAGTTCGCCCTGCGCCAGATCGTCGGTCGGTACGACCTCGACGCCCCGGCCGGCCGGGCGGCCGCCCTGGACGAGGCCGCGCCGGTCGTGGCGAAGATCAAGGACCGCAGCGTCCGGCGTGAAGTCGCGGTCCAGCTCGCGGGACTCGTCGGCATCGTGGACCAGGAGTTCGTCGTCGACCGGGTGGGATACCTGGTCCGCCGGGGCGGGGGACAGGGGGACTCGCGCGCGCCGCGCTCCCGGTCCCGTACGCCGCAGTTCGACCCGGCTCCCCGGTCCACCGCCGCCGGCCCGTCCCTGACCCTCCGCAACCCGGTGTACGCGACGGAACGCGAACTGCTCAAACTCGCCCTGCAGAGACCCGAGCTGGTCTCCCCGGCCTTCGACGCGTACGGCATCGACGAGTTCACCGCCCCGCCCTATGCGGCGGTGCGCCAGGCGATCATGGAAGCGGGCGGCGCCGAACACGGCGTCCAGGACCCGCCGGAGTACCTGATCCGTGTGCGCGACGCGGCGCCCGACGACACCGTCCGCGCGATGGTCACGGAACTGGCGGTCGAGGCGATCATGCGCAGGACGGTCGACGAGAGCTACGCGGGCGAACAGCTCGTCCAGGTCCGCCGCCGGGCCGTGGACCGCCGCATCCACGACGTCCAGAGCACCCTCACCCGCCTCGCCACCGGCGGCGACCCCGCCCATCTGGCGTCGGTGCAGAACGAGTTGTGGACGCTGCAGCAGTACGGCCAGGCGCTGCGCGTGCGGGGCGCGGCGGCGCTCTGAGAGCGGCCTGAGTAACCGCCCGGTCACGGAACGGACGCAAAAAGTCACCGCACGACCCTCGTGGCGGCCGTGTGTCTTCCCCCACACTGGGTTGCGGTACCGCTGCCGCACGCCTTCGCAGCGATCATCCTGGAGGTCGCCCCCGTGCAGACCCGGACGCTCACCCATACCGACACCAGTACGACGGACGAGTCTGCCGCCGGCGCGGACGACGAGCCGGACGTCATCACGGCCGTGCCCCCGCAGAGCCGCGCCGCACGGCATCCCGAGGCGGAGCCGGAGGACCCCGGGGGCCCTTCCGCGGATGTGCCGGCCGAGCCCGACGAGACGGAGCCCGAGCCCGTCGTGGCGCCCGCGGCCCGCGCCGAGACCGGCGGCCCCTCCTCGGACCTGTTCCGGCAGTACCTGCGCGAGATAGGCCGTATCCCGCTGCTCACCGCGGCCGAGGAGGTCGAACTCGCCCGCCGGGTCGAGGCCGGGCTGTTCGCCGAGGAGAAGCTCGGCAGCACCTCCGACCCGGACAGCCAGCTCGCCATGGACCTCGACAAGCTGGTCGTCATGGGCCGCATGGCCAAGCGGCGGCTGATCGAGGCCAACCTCCGCCTCGTGGTCTCCGTCGCCAAGCGGTACGTCGGCCGCGGACTGACCATGCTGGACCTGGTCCAGGAGGGCAACCTCGGGCTGATCCGGGCCGTCGAGAAGTTCGACTACGCCCGCGGCTACAAGTTCTCCACGTACGCCACCTGGTGGATCCGGCAGGCCATGTCCCGCGCCCTCGCCGACCAGGCCCGCACGATCCGGGTACCGGTGCACGTGGTCGAGCTGATCAACCGCGTCGTACGCGTCCAGCGCCGCATGCTCCAGGAACGCGGGTACGAGCCGACCCCGGACGAGGTCGCCACCCACCTCGACCTGACGCCCGAGCGGGTCAGCGAGGTGCTGCGGCTCGCCCAGGAACCGGTGTCGCTGCACGCGCCCGTGGGCGAGGAGGACGACGTCGCCCTCGGCGATCTCATCGAGGACGGAGACGCGGCCAGCCCCGTCGAGTCGGCCGCCTTCCTGCTGCTGCGCGAGCACCTGGAGGCGGTGCTCTCCACGCTCGGCGAGCGGGAGCGCAAGGTCGTACAACTGCGCTACGGCCTGGACGACGGCCGCCCCCGCACCCTGGAGGAGATCGGCCGGATCTTCGGCGTCACCCGTGAGCGCATCCGGCAGATCGAGTCCAAGACCCTCAACAAACTCCGCGACCACGCCTTCGCGGACCAGCTGCGCGGCTACCTCGACTGAAAGGGGCCGCCGACCGTCCGGTCAGCGGCCCCCGGGACCTCAGTCGACCTCGGCCACCGCCTGCGCGAACTGCGCCTTGTACAACCGCGCGTACGCGCCGTCCGCCGCCAGCAGCTCGCTGTGCGCGCCCTGTTCCACGATCGACCCGTTCTCCATCACCAGGATGGTGTCGGCGTCCCGGATCGTGGACAGCCGGTGCGCGATCACGAACGAGGTCCGCCCGTGGGCGAGTTTGGCCATCGCCTTCTGGATCAGCACCTCGGTGCGGGTGTCGACCGAACTCGTGGCCTCGTCCAGCACCAGGATCACCGGGTCGGACAGGAACGCCCGCGCGATGGTGATGAGCTGCTTCTCACCGGCGCTGACCCCCGTGCCCTCGTCGTCGATCACGGTGTCGTAACCGTCGGGCAGGGTACGGACGAACCGGTCGGCGTGAGCCGCCCGAGCCGCCTCCTCGATCTCGCCCCGGGTCACCTCGCGCGAGGCGCCGTACGCGATGTTCTCCGCGATGGTGCCGCCGAACAGCCAGGTGTCCTGGAGCACCATGCCGATCCCGGACCGCAGTTCGTCCCGGGACATCCTCGCGACGTCCACGCCGTCCAGGGTGATCCGTCCGCCCGAGACGTCGTAGAACCGCATCAGCAGGTTGACCAGCGTGGTCTTGCCCGCGCCCGTCGGGCCGACGATCGCGACCGTGTGGCCCGGTTCGACCTTCAGCGAGAGGTCCTCGATCAGTGGCTTCTCGGGGTCGTACCGGAACGACACGTGCTCGAGCGCCACCCGCCCGCGCAGTTCCGCGGGCCGCTCGCCTGGCATCGGGTCCGCCGACTGCTCCTCCGCGTCGAGGAGTTCGAAGACCCGCTCGGCCGAGGCGACACCGGACTGCACCAGGTTCGCCATCGAGGCGACCTGGGTCAGCGGCATCGAGAACTGCCGCGAGTACTGGATGAAGGCCTGCACGTCGCCGATCGACAGCGCGCCGGAGGCGACACGCAGCCCGCCGACCACCGCCACCAGCACGTAGTTCAGGTTGGACACGAACATCATCAGCGGCTGCATCACACCGCTGTTGAACTGCGCCCGGAACCCGGCCTCGTACAGCGCCTCGTTCTGCTCGGCGAACTGCTTCGCCGACTCGTCCTGGCGGCCGAACACCTTCACCAGGGTGTGCCCGGTGTACATCTCCTCGACGTGCGCGTTCAGCTTGCCCGTCGTACGCCACTGCTGCACGAAGTGTGGCTGCGACCGCTTGCCGACGCGGGTCGCGACGACGAACGACAGCGGCACGGTGACCAGGGCGACCAGCGCCAGCAGCCACGACACCCAGAACATCATCACCAGCACACCGATGATGGTGAGCAGCGAGTTGATGAGCTGCCCCATCGACTGCTGGAGCGTCTGCCCGATGTTGTCGATGTCGTTGGTGGCCCGCGAGAGCACCTCGCCGCGCCGGCTCTTGTCGAAGTACGACAGCGGCAGCCGGGACAGCTTCGTCTGCACGTCCTCGCGCATCCGGTACATCGTGCGGTTCACGGCCCGGTTCACCAGGCGTGTCGCCACCGCCATCAGCAGACCGGCGACCAGGAAGGTGCCCAGCGCGAACAGCAGGACATGCCCGACGGCGTTGAAGTCGATGCCCTCGCCGGGGGTGAAGTCGGTGCTCTTCAGCATGTCCGCGACGGTGCCCTCGCCCCGCGCGCGCATGGAGTCGAGCACCTGCTCCTTGGTGGCGCCCTCCGGCATCTGTCTGCCGACGATCCCGGCGAAGACCAGGTCGGTGGCCTGGCCGAGGATCTTCGGCCCGATCACGCTCAGCCCCACGCTCACGACCACGCACAGCAGCAAGCCGTAGATGGTCAGCCGCTCGGGCTTGAACTGGGCGACGAGCCGTTTGCCCGACCCCTTGAAGTCCATCGAGCGCTGGTCGGGGCCGCCCCCGGCCATCATGCGTCCCATGGGCCCTGCCATCAGGCGGCCTCCGCTTCCGTCAGCTGGGAGAGCACGATCTCCCGATACGTCTCGTTGCCTGCCATGAGTTCGTGGTGCCGGCCGGTGCCGACCACCCGCCCCTCGTCCAGGACCACGATCCGGTCGGCGTCCCGGATGGTCGCCACCCGCTGGGCGACGATCACCACGGTCGCCTCCGCCGTCTCCTGGCCGAGCGCGGCGCGCAGGGCGGCGTCGGTGGCGTAGTCGAGCGCGGAGAACGAGTCGTCGAACAGATAGATCTCCGGGCCCTGCACCAGCGTGCGGGCGATGGCCAGCCGCTGACGCTGTCCGCCGGACACGTTGGTGCCGCCCTGGGCGATCGGTGCGTTCAGACCGCCCTCCAGCTGCTGCACGAACTCCTTGGCCTGCGCGACCTCCAGCGCGTGCCACAGCTCCTCGTCGGTGGCGTCGGGGCGGCCGTAGCGCAGGTTGGTGGCCACGGTGCCCGCGAACAGGTACGGCTTCTGCGGGACGAGCCCGACGGTCTTCGCGAGCAGCACCGGGTCGAGCCCGGCGACGTCCACGCCGTCGACCAGCACCTCGCCCTCGGTGGCGTCGAACAGCCGGGCGACGAGGCCGAGCAGGGTGGACTTGCCGCTGCCGGTCGAGCCGATCACGGCGGTCGTCTCACCCGGCCGCGCCACCAGGCCGACGGACTGCAGCACCGGCTCCTCGGCTCCCGGATAGCGGAAGCCCGCCTCGCGGATCTCCAGATGGCCGTGCCGGCGCAGCTCGGTGACCGGCGCGAGCGGCGGCACCACGCTGGAGTCGGTGGTGAGCACCTCCTGGATGCGCTCGGCGCACACCTCGGCGCGCGGCACCATCATGAACATGAAGGTGGCCATCATCACGGACATCACGATCTGCATCAGATAGGCGAGGAACGCCGTCAGATCGCCGATCGCCATCTGGCCGCTGTCGATGCGGTGGGCACCGAACCACACGACCGCGATCGAGGACAGGTTCACCACCGTCATCACGATCGGGAACATCAGCGCCAGCATCCGGCCGGTGGCCAGCTGCATGTCGGTGAGGTCACCGTTCGCCCTGCCGAACCGCTGCTGCTCGTACTCGTCCCGGACGAAGGCCCGGATCACCCGGTTGCCGGTGATCTGCTCGCGCAGCACCCGGTTCACCGTGTCCAGACGGGTCTGCATGGAGCGGAACAGCGGGCGCAGCCGGCGCACGATCAGCGTCACGGAGATGCCCAGTACCGGGACGACCGCGACCAGCACCCCGGACAGCGGCACGTCCAGACCGAGGGCCAGCACGATTCCGCCCACGCACATGATGGGCGCCGACACCATCAGCGTGAACGTCATCAGGGCCAGCATCTGGACCTGCTGCACGTCGTTGGTCGTACGGGTGATGAGCGAGGGTGCGCCGAAGTGGGTGACCTCGCGCGCGGAGAAGGACTGCACCCGTCCGAAGACGGCGGCGCGCACGTCCCGGCCGAGCGCCGACGCGGTCTTCGCGCCGTAGTACACGGCGCCGATGTTGCACACGACCTGTACCAGCGAGATGCCGATCATCAGGGCGCCGAAGGACAGGATGTAACCGGTGTCACCCTTCACGACGCCGTTGTCGATGATGTCCGCGTTCAGTGTGGGCAGGTAGAGGGTGGCGCAGGTCTGGAGGAACTGGAGCAGTACCAGCAGTGTGATGGGTTTCCTGTAGGGCCTGAGATAGGTCCGCAGAAGTCGTATGAGCACGCTACGTCTCTCGGAGTCGGCGGTGGGGGGCACGGTGGTTGCCCCTGGCCCCTATCGTCGGGCACCCCCCTGGTGTTACCTCAACCGATTAAACGACTCCCGCGAACACCCCTTACGGCACCCTGTGTCCCCTTATGGCCGGAATGCTCCGGGGTGAGTCTGCTCGCGCACCGCCACGAACTGCTGGCGCACCGCCTGCCCCACCGCCAGCTCGTCACCCGGGTCCAGGATCTGCGCCACGGCGCCCCGCCAGGCCGGCGGAGTGCGCGGGTCCAGCGTGCCCTGCGACACCCCGAGAGCCCAGGCCGCCTGACGGGCGGCGCCTATCGCGGCGTAGTCGGCGGGCTGCGGTACGACGACCTGGGCGCCGAAGAGCATGGGCGCCGCCGCCTGCACGGCAGGCAGCTCGGCGGCCGGGCCCAGCAGGAAGACCCGCCGCACCTCGACCCCGCGCCCGCGCAGCACGTCCAGCGCGTCCGCGAGCCCGCAGAGCATGCCCTCGAAAGCGGCCCGCGCGAGGTGCTCGGGCCGCATGGACTCGCGCCGGAGCCCGGCCAGGGTGCCGGCCGTGTGCGGCAGGTTCGGCGTCCGCTCGCCCTCCAGATACGGCAGCATGACCAGCCCGTGGGACCCCGGCGTGGACTTCATCGCCAGGTCGGACAGGCCCTCCAGGTCCGGCAGGCCGAGGAGTTCGGCGGTACCGCGCAGGGTCCGTACGGCGTTCAGGGTGGTGACGACCGGCAGATGCAGACCCGTGGCATCGGCCAAGGAGGTGATCATCCCGGTCTGGTCGGCGAGCGCCTCGGGGTGCACGGCCATAACGGACCCGGAGGCGCCGAGCGAGACCACCACATCGCCGAGCGCGAGACCCAGCCCGAACGCGGCCGCCATGGTCTCTCCGGTACCCGCGGAGATCAACAGCCCCTCCGGCGTCGTACCCGCTGCCTCGGCGGGCCCGATCACCTCCGGCAGCATCGCCTGGTGACCGAGTGCCAGCTCGAGCAGATCGGGCCGGTAGGCGCCGGTGGCGGCCGACCAGTACCCGGTCCCGGAGGCCCCGCCGCGGTCGGTGGTCCGCCGCACCGGCCGTCCGAGCAGTTGCCAGACGAGCCAGTCGTGCGCCTGGAGCAGAATGGCCGTCCGCTGGGCGTTCTCGGGCTCGTTCTTGGCGAGCCAGCGCAGCTTGGCCACCGGCTGCGCCGTCTGCGGCACACTGCCCACCGCCTGTGCCCAGGCCTCGCGCCCGCCGAGCGCGTCGATCAGGTCGGCGGCCGCGACCTGCGCCCGCTTGTCCCCGCCGACCATGGCGGGCCGCACGGTGTTGCCCTGCGCGTCCAGCGGCACGATCGCGTTCTGCTGCGCGGACACGCCGATCGCCTGCACACCTTCGAGGAGGCCGCCGCCGGCGGCCTCACCGAGGGACAGCAGCCAGGCCTGTGGATCGACGTCGGCGGGCCGGCCGGAGTCGGAGCCCTCCACCGGGTGTGGTGCGTAGCCCTGCCGGAGCACGGCTCCGCTCTCCGTGTCACAGACGACGATGCGAGTGAAATCGGGCGAGCTGTCCAACCCGGCGACTATCCCCATGAGGAAAATTCTGCCGTATCCCGACGCCTGCTACAGCCGTGAACCGGGGGCCCGGGTGCTCTCACGTGTTGCTGACGCCCCAGTCGTCGCTCACCTCGCCGTTCGGGTGACGGTCCCGCAGGGCGTGGACCCGCTGGGTCAGCGAGTCCGGCATGTGCTCGCCGATCTTCTCGCCGACCACGTGGGCGGCCTTGCCCGCGAGGACCCGGCTCTGCTGGGCCGCGGTCTCGGCGGTGTTGCGCACCGCCGGGTTCTGCGCGACCTGCCGGGCGGACTTCTTCAGCTGCTCGTAGCGCTCGCGCCCGGCCCGCGTGCCGAGCACGTATCCCAGGGCCAGTCCGATGACGAACGTGAGCCGGTAGCGCATGGCGGTCACCCATCCCTCGTGTAGGTCTGCTGGTGCGGCGTCGGCGTGGGGAAGTACCGATTGGCGGAGCACCCCCCTGCTTGCGCTAATGTATGTGTCGCAGCGAGCGCGCGCCCCCTGGCGGATACCCAGGTAGGTGCGTTCGATGCAACGAGGCATTCCTCCGTAGCTCAATTGGCAGAGCAGCCGGCTGTTAACCGGCAGGTTACTGGTTCGAGTCCAGTCGGGGGAGCTCGGTCCTCCGTAGCTCAATTGGCAGAGCAGCCGGCTGTTAACCGGCAGGTTACTGGTTCGAGTCCAGTCGGGGGAGCGCTTGAACGAGGACCCCTCAGGGGTCCTTTTTCATGTCCGAGGGAACCGAAGCGCCCGAGGCGGAGTCCTCAAGGTCATGTGGGGCCGCCCAGCCGAGGCAGGAGATCGTATGAGCGGCTATGCTGCGGCAGACGGCGCGCACACATGTACGCGACACGCCGCTATGGGGCAGTAGCTCAGCCGGTTAGAGCAGCGGACTCATAATCCGTCGGTCGTGGGTTCGAGTCCCACCCGCCCCACCGCACAGTGGCAGCGCAGAAACGTCCCGACCAGGCACTATGTCTGGTCGGGGCGTTGGCCAAAGGCTCTTGGCGGCCCATCCCGATCATGACACCACAGGTGTCGGGACAAAGTCGGGACGCGGCTCACGCGGCGTGCCGAAGTCCCTCGTCCGGCTCATTGCCCCCGTCATTCACGCCGGTCTCGGTAGCGTCATCCCCTACCTGCGCCTTCCGTGGCTTCTCCTTCTGCGGACGGGGCTTCTTCGACCTGGGTACCACCGAACTCGTGGACTCCGCCTCGGCGGTCAGAAGTTGCGGCAGGACGCTCGTGTACGTGTCCGAGGTGATCTGGCGGGAGCTGTGTCCCAGGCGCTCCTGGACGACCTTGATGTCCGCCTTGCCGAGCAGCGCCAGCGTTGCCGACAGGTGCCGGGTGTCGTGCAGGCGGATCGGAGGGAGCCCGGACAGCTCGACCAGCCGGTTGAACCGTCGGCTGATCCAGTCGGGGTGAAGCTCCTCGCCGTTCTCGTGAGTCCAGACCCGGTTGCTCTCCACCCATGCCTTCTCACCGGACCACTGTTCACGCTCCTGCTTCTGCCTCTCACGCCATGCGGCCCACAGTTGGAGCGTCTGGACGTCGAGCGTGACGGTGCGGACGCTGTCCTGCTTCGGGGCCTCGTTGTACGTCCGGTAGGCGATCTCCACGGTCTGCGCGGAGATGCGAAACCATGAGCCGGCGAAGTTGACCTCGGACCAGGGCAGTGCGCACATCTCGCCGCGACGCGGGCCCCGAAAGATGAACCCGTGCCACATAGCGCACAGCCGGTCGTCGGCGATGAAGTCCAAAAATGACCCGGTCTGCTCCGGAGTCCAGACCATGACTGGGCTGGGCTTCTCGCCAGTGAGCTTCCAGACTTCGACTCGTTCCGGCGTCCAGACGAGGGCCTTGGCTCGCTTGATGGGCGGCAGTTCGACCATGGCGGCCCAGTTGGTGGTGTAGTCGCCGCGCTTGATCCCGCTTCCCAGGAAGGAGCGGAGGGTGGCGTTGATGCGATGCATCGTGGCGGCGCTGGTGATCTTTCGCTTACCCTTGCGGCCCTCACGGAGTGCTGCGTTGGCGTCCAAGTAGGCGCGACGTGTCTTACGGCGCTCCTCCCCCATCCCGGCTGCGCGAATCCAAACTGTGCGGGCGGCGTCGCGGGCTTCCTCCAGCTCGACTATCCGAGCATGGTGGAGCAGGCGTTCGGCGTTCTCACGTTCGAGCGCGTCGTACATCGCCTCGACGTGCCGCAGCTTGAGGTCGCGTCTTTTGATGTGCCCGAGGTGGGGAAGTAGGTAGTTCCTGATGTGCTCCTCGTACCCATGAGCAGTAGTTCGCGCCAGGCTCTTCTTCCTCTTCAGCCAGGCTTCCAGGTCCTCTCCGACGGTGGCGTTGCTGAGCACGTCGGTGCCCTTCATCACCTCGCGGTAGACCTCGGATGCCTTGTCCTTGGCGTCGTCCTTGGTCCGAAAGCCCCCCTGGCGGCAGCGCCGTCGCGTGTTGCCTTCGCCTGCTTCGAGTTCGAAGTAGAAGTACCAGGTGCCGTGGCCGGTCTTCGCGAGTTTGGGGCAGGCGGCGCCGATCTTCCGTCGCTTCTGGGTGCCGTCGTCGTTGAGGACCGGAGTGCCGTCGTCTCCGATCACGGGCTCCCGGCAGGCGCACTGCCGGTAGTAGCTGGGGTTGAACACGAATGTCCCCTTCGTGGCCTTCGGTTGTGGAGTGTCTGTGCCGGTCCTTGTCGAACCGATGCTTCATCTTGCCCCAACACTCCAGTGTTGGCGTATCCTTATGAGACGTTGGCGCGGGGGAGAACGCGACAACGGGAATGATCACGAAGAACGCTTCTGCAGCTACGGACGCCGGGGCCGGCACCATGACCCTGGACGAACTGCTTGCGTTGCCGCCGACGGTGAACGTCACGACGGCCGCGCGAGCACTGGGAATCGGAGTGCACAAGGCTTACAAGTTGATCAAGGAGGGATCTTTTCCCGTGCAGACGCTCTCGATGGGCAGCACGGTGAAGGTCCCTACTGCTGCGCTGTGGCGGGTGCTCGAAGTGACACCGCCCATGCAGTGATCACGTCGCTTTGTGTATCGATTTGCCTAGGTCACAGCACTGGTCATAGGGCTGTGACCTAGGATCGGGCGGCGAGGAGGCGTACCAGCGAAGGACGGACGACCGCATGCCACGGCTCTACGGTTTCGACGACGCGTCGCGTCGTCGGCTATGTGATGACGAAGTGGGCCCGCTTCGCCAGATGGTCAGCCGGGCGATCGTGGGTAATCAGTCGAATGCGGACATCGCCGTGTGGGCCAACGGCGAGGGCTACCGGGGAACTCTCGGAGGGGAGTGGAAGGACGCGTCAGTCGGACGCCTCTTCAGGAACCCCGCGATTGCCGGACTGCGGTACGACGATGAAGGCAAACTCGTCGAAGCTGGCCATCCGGGCGCCATCACTCCCGAAGAGTTCAGCGCGCTCCAGGCACGAGAGAGTAGCCGCAAGACGTCCGACGCGTCCCCGCCCTACGACTACCTCTTGGTGGACGGTGCCAGCACGTGCGGCAAGTGCACCTGGCCGCTTCAGGGAGCACGCACAAACGCTGGCACGCCCGGTCTTCGTTGCCGTCCGAAGGACAAGGACGGACGCGGTGGTTGTGGTGAGGTCCGCATCGATGCCGAACTGCTGGAGAACTACGTCGGCGAGTATGTCGTGGCCGAACTCCTCAAGCCCGGTATTCGGGCCCAGATCCTGAAGGCTCAGGCTGCCGTCGCTGCCAAGGCCGAGAAGATGAGAGCGGAGATCTCGGAGCTGGAGAGCCGCAAGGGCGAAGCGGCCACCTTGTACGGGCAACGGCAGATCAGCAGCGATGCGTGGGTGGTCGCCGATCGTGAGATCACGGCCAACCTGAAGGAGATCGGCTCGCGCCTCCGGTACGCCGAGCAGATGGCGGCCTTCGAGCTGGGAGACGCCAAGAATCTGGTGAAGTGGTGGAACTCGGCCCCGTCTACGTCGCGCAAGGCCATCGTGCGTCTGCTCTTGGAAAAGGTCGAGGTGTTCCCGGCGCGAGCCCGAGGAGTGCGCACCATCGAGCCCGGCAGGGTCGTCTTGCACTGGCGCAAGCTGCCTGGTCTGTCAGGCAAGGGCTGAGGCAGAGACCTTCTCGGGCGGCACGCGCCTACCAGCCATCGCCAGGATTAGGCCCGTTGTGAAGGTGATGAGGGCGAGACCTCCCAGCATTGGCGAGACGATCTCCTCGGCCCGCAGTGACCAGGGGCGACCAAGGTAGCGGGTCACCAAGTAGGAGCCCTTGCTGGCTGTGAACGCTATGCCGAGGATGGCTGATGCGGCTGACATGCCGAGACCGCGCGCCGACAACACGTGTCCGCTCCTCTGCGCGGATACAGCCATGCCGGAGCAGAGGTACGTGATCTCGCAGCAGGTGATCGCCACGTAGGCCAGGTAGGCCAGGTAGTAGGCGGCGACGTCTGGCACGGCGGCGTATTGCATCGTGAATTCGATGCTCTCATCCGTGCTCGCGACGAACAGGGTGATCATTGCAGCGAGGACACAAAGGCCAAGCGCGATACGGGCGTACAGGCTCGCCGTCAACGCCTCGGAAGTGTATGACCAGTCGACCAGCATCAGTTGAATGCTTCCGCACGCGACCACGAAGCAGACGTGAGCTGCGAGCTTGGCGACGTTGTCCATACCGATCGCGGACTCGATCATGCCTGCGACCGCGGGTATGGCGAAGGACGCCCCGACCGTGCTCGCACTCGCGGCCACGATGCGGGCGATGCGGGCGATGCGGTACTCCGTCCGGCGGCGCTGACGCCAGACCTCCCTGAGCGCGTGCGCAGTGCCTGCCACGCCGAACAGCGCGCACAGGCCGAAGATGAGGCCGTTCATTTACGTCCCTTCCAGATCCGACACCGCCCGTTCTGCCGCCTCGCTTAAACTCAGCCGCCGTCGCCGGCCTGGCCGGGGAGACGCCGACACCTCCGGCATGGGCTCGGGAATCTCTGGAACGGTGAGATCGGAACGCCCATGTCGCAGCCGAATCGCGCGAGCGGCTTCAAGGAGTTCAGCGGCTCCGGTCGCGCCCAAGTCGTGGATCAGCCGAAGCGCCTCGCGGGCGTCCTGGTGCTCCTCGTAGACCGACAGAGAGGTCAAACCGGTGTAGCCGGGCAGCAGAAACGCCGCCGGGCACTGAAATGTGCGTGCAAGTCCCTGCAACTGCGAGACACGCGGGTTGCTCTTGACCCCGTTGAGCAGGTCGTTCATGACCTGGTAGGTCATTGCGGGCTTTCCGTCGGGCTCCTGAGCCGTCCCGTCGGCCAGCACGCGAACGCTGGAGACTTGCCCTTCCGTCGCGGTCTTGCGGCGCAGTAGCAGGGCCAGCTTGATGGCGAGGGGAATGGCGGGGCCGGATGGCATCCGTTGGGTGCTCCTCTCGGGTGCAAGGGGGTGCGGGAGTGCGACCAGGACCGTCATGGAGACACCCGGGACAGCCTAATGTCTATGTTGGTTGACATTAGGACAGGGTGCGAAGAAGATCAGTTCGGGCAGCAAGTACATACCGGTACAAGGCATATGAGGCTCACGGGGTGGTCGAAGCCTGCGTACCTTTCCCCTTCGATATGTGCCGCAACACTTGCTGTGGGGGGATCTAAGTGGTTCGTCACCTGTTGCGGGTGCGGGCTGCTGTACGACGGGAGGAACGGGACGGGTGGGGATCGAGATGGCGCGGGTGCTGGCCCGATTGGCAGAGTCGGGTGGTAGGGAGTGCGCCGCGTTGGATGAGGCGGCGGCGCTGGATGTACTGGGCGCCCTGGCGCTTGTCGAACCGAAGAGGGCCGGTTTCGAAGACGAGTGGCAGCAAGGATCGCGGCAGGCCGAATAGCGAGATCGCGTGAGCACGGATCCCTGGACGGGGGTCCGCGCTCACGCGTTCCACCTGCGAAATCTTCTCCGAAAATCATGGACCCCTCCGCTGAATGCATATAGAATAGAACCAGAAGGAAGGGGGAAGGGAGAAGCCCCCATCGACCTCTTGGAGACCGAAATGCCGCACAAGTACCAGACCCTGAAGATGCGCCAGATCCGCCGCAACCCGAACCAGCCGCGCGAGACCTTCAACGAGGAAGAACTCAAGGAGCTGCGCGACTCGATCAAGGAGCACGGCCTCCTCCAGCCCGTCGTCGTCCGCAAGGTTGCTGAGGGCGGCTACGAGCTCGTCATGGGAGAGCGCCGCTTCCGCGCGAACGCCATGGCGGGCAACGTCACCATCGAGACGAAGATCCTTCTGGCCGACGGCGAAGAAATCAGCGACATGGAGTCCTTCGAGAAGGCCATGGTCGAAAACCTGACCCGGGCGGACATGCTGCCGCTGGAGGAGGCGCGCGGCTTCAAGAAGGTCCTCGACGCGATGGAGGGAGAGGTCACGCCCGAAGCCGTAACGAGGGTCGCGAAGAGGTTCACCAAGAGCACCCAGTACGTGAACCAGCGGCTCGCTCTGCTCAATCTGCGTCCGGAGATCCAGACCGCCGTCGACCTCGGACACATCGGCACCCAGGCCGCCGTGCAGATCGCCGCGCTCTCGCCGGGGAACCAGAAGGCCGTCTTCGAGGACTGGAAGAAGGGCGACAAGAGCGACAACCAGCTCGTCCACATCGCCTACGCCATGCGTAAGCAGGAGAAGGCGGCCCAGCAGGACTCCATGGTCGACGTCGAGGAGATGACGCCCGAGGAGAAGGCGCAGCGCACTCGCGCGCAGGCCAAGGCCAAGAGCGACCTGGACGAGATCGAGCGCATGTGCGAGCTGCTGGACAGCATCGGCAAGGCCGACCCGATGGAGCTCGCCCGCGCACTGGAGGGACAGGTGGGCAAGCGGCTGGAGCAGATGGACCGGGTCGCTGGCTTCGTCCAGAGGGCGCGCTTCAACCTCCGCCAGGCCAAGGCCCACGCCGACGCCAGCGAGATCATGGTCAACCCCTCCGCGACCGCCCCCGACCTGGTCGCGGAGGCCGACGCGGCGCTGGCCCAGCTGGAGTCCGTCACCGACGACAGCTCGGAGGCGGACGGGGGGACGAACGCCGAGCCGGTCGCAGCTCCGCAGGTCGAGGCCACGGACGAGGCGGAGCACCAGGCGGCGCCGAGCTCCGAGGAGCCCGAGGTCGAGCCCGTCGCCATCGCGGCCTGAATCATCCATCGGGGCGGCCCCCAGCGGGCCGCCCCCCTTCCGGGGAGCCCCCAATGATGAACGACATCCACGCCATGCGGAACATCAACCGCAACCTCTTCGAGGGAGTGCCGGCCACGGCCAACGCCCTGGACGAGTACGACTCCGACGCGGCGCAGAGTGTCCGCGAGGCCGCCCAGCATCTCGTCACGGCCCGTCGCGACAACGACCCCGAGGCCCTGGTCGAGGCCAGCAACGCGACGTTCCGCGCGGCGGGCATACTCGCCAGTCAGGGCGGCAGTTCGGTCTACGTCCGCTTCCCCATCATGGTCGCAGCCCGGCTTGTCGAACTCGAAGCGGCCCTCCTGGCCGTCAAGGGGCCGGACGCGTGAAGCGGCCCGAACGTATCAACGGGCTCAAGGCGTGGCCCGACGACGGCACGCTGCCACCCGCGTTGTGCCGCCTCTGCGACGCCGACCTGGACGCCGCCAACAACCAGGTCGCCTCCGCGATCTGCGTCGTCTGTGGCTACTGGGTCTGCGAGCTGTGCGACGGCGGCACCGACCCCGCCACCGGCGACGCCGTCTGCTCCGACCACAAGGGTCACCCGCTCGCCGTCAACTGCACCGAATACGCCTGATCCGGGAGTTCCACCATGAAGATAGATCCCGACGTTCTTGACGTCATACGCGCAGCCACCGTCGACGGACCGGCGCTCCGCTTGAACGGTCAGCTCGACCGCAAGCTGTACGAGCGGGTGAACCTCGCGCTGCACGCGGTCGGCGGCGTCTGGCACCGCTACAAGAAGGCCCACATCTTCACCATCGACGCCGCCGACGCCATCGCCGGGCTGCTCTCCACCGGCGAGGTAATCACCGACGTGGACCGCGGGTACTTCCCGACGCCCAAGCCCACCGTCGAACGCCTACTGGACCTCGCCGAACTCGAACCGGGGTGCGAGGTGCTGGAGCCGTCCGCAGGGCGCGGCGCGATCGCCGAAGCGGTCGCCGCCCGCGGGGCCATCGTGGACTGTGTGGAACTCGACGCAGCTCGCGCCGAGCACATCCGCACCGGCGGTTACGCCCGCCAGGTCACGACCGCCGACTTCTTCGCCGTGCCCGTGGAGCGCCGATACCAGCGGGTCGTCATGAACCCGCCGTTCGCCGGACGCCAGGACATCCGGCACGTAGAACGGGCGCTGCGCTTCGTCCAGCCCGGCGGCCTCCTCGTCGCGATCATGTACGGCAGCCTCACCTATCGGAGCGACCACAGGACCAAGGACTTCCTCGCGCGGATCTGGGAGGCGCGCGGAACCATGTGGGAGCTGCCCCCCGATGCGTTTCCGGCGGTAGGGGTAGCCACGGTGATCACGGTCATACCGGTCCGCGACGTGGCCCCGCCTCGCGGCATGCGGCAGATCTCGCTCAGGCCGGAGGACTTCACGGCTCGGCCCCGCGCCGTTCAGCAGGACCTGTTCTTCACCGACGGGCCGACTGCCCACGAGACGGGGCCCCTTGACGGGTTCGAGTACGGAACGCCGCACGACGGCAGGGACCACTCGGCCAGTAGATAGATCCCAACACTCAAGAGTGATACGGTCTATTTCGTTGGAGGGAACGGCCACAGCCGAGGAACCGGCCCTCCAACATGCCGTGGCATGCGGCATCCCCTTCGGTGCCTGGCGGGTGGCCAATCCCCCGCGCCCTACCCGCCAGGCACCGGCTCCGCACCGAAGCGAGGCCGCCGGGGCCACAGCCACGAACACGACCGGACCCGCCCCCGCCCACGCCGGGGGCGGGTCCTGTGCACTCCGGAGCGACATGAGCGCAGACGACTTCAAAGGCAACCCGGAAGACCGCGAGCTGTACCTGCGTCTCCTCGCCGAGCGGGACGGCCCACCGGAGAAAGCCGCCGACGAACGGGATCCGGGGCGAAAGATTCGCACAGCCCTCGATCGAAACGGGGCGCGGCGCAGCGCGGAACTCGAAGAAGCCATCGCAACCAGACGACGACCCAGGAGAACAGCGGCATGACCGAGGACCACACACCCAACAAGGCCGGGCACGGCGAGCCGCCCGTGCCGGGCGCGGAGTGGTGCAACGCGTGCGACGCCTGGTGCCTGCCGCCGGGCATCTGCCGCTGCAACAACCGATAGACGTCGGGGCGATGGCCGTAGCCAGCGCCCCGACACTCACGCCGACCTCAAGGACCCCACCATGACCACCGGCCTGTACAACTCCTTCGCCGCACTCGCCAGCGCCCAGATGGAAGGCATCGACTACCAACGCTCCTGGCGCTCCTCCCCGATCTCCACGCTCCTCCACCTGGCCATCCACGGTGGCGGGATTGAGCAGGGCACGAGCGAACTCGCCAGCGCAGCCGCAGGCGACGTGCACGACTTCTACACCCTCGACGGAATCAAGCAGGCCAACAACGGCGACCTGCACATCACGTCGACCAGCTTCGATGACCCCCAGGCGCTGGCGCTGGCCCAGGGCGCCACCCACGTCATCTCCTGGCACGGAGCCGCCGGCGCGACCCCCATGACGAACCTCGGCGGCCTCGACTACACCCTGCGCGACCGCATCGGTCAGTCCCTGGCGCAGGCAGGGTTCGCCGTGCAGGTCGCCAACGAGGAGATCAACGGCAACGACGCCACGAACATCTGCAACCGCGGCGTACGCGGCATGGGCGTGCAACTGGAGATCAGCACCGCCCAGCGGCAGGCGTTCTTCCTTAACAACGACCTCTCGCGCTCCAACCGCCAGAACGTAACGGGAGTCTTCACCTCTTACGTCACGGCCGTGACCAGCGCCATCACGAAGACCCTGGTCGCCGAAGGCAAGGGGCAGTCCCTCGTCGTTCCCCGACCGGAGCGCGGATCGGTCGACTCGGTAGCGTCGGGCGTATGACCACGTCGCGCCAGTACACCGGTGAGCGGATCGACGTCGGACTGCTCACCGCCAGCACCATCACCGACAACCAGCTCGACGCCATCCGCGCCGAACTCGCCTATTACCGGAGCAGGGACGAGAGGGCCAACCATCCAACCGTCAGCGGCATTCCGCCGACGACGGACCAGGCTCCCGAGGATGCCAGCCAGCTGGTTGGACCGAGCCGACCCGCCTGCTGATCGTCTAGTGTTGGCGTGCGTAGGGCGCGGGGAACGGCCTACACAAGGGACGCCCGTGACCGCGCTCGCCAACATCCCCGAACAGCTCCAGCCGCTCGCCGTGCCGATCGGCGACCTGGCCCCGTACCACCGCAACCCCCGTACCGGCGACCTCCCGGCCATCGCCGAATCGCTGACGGTCAACGGCCAGTACCGGCCCGTCGTGGTCAACAAGGGCACCCACACCGGGCGGCCCAACGAGATCTTGGCGGGCAACCACACCGTCGCAGCCGCCCAGCAGCTCGGCTGGGAACACATCGCGGCCACCTGGATCGACGTCGATGACGACGCAGCAGCTCGCATCGTCATCGTGGACAACCGGACCAACGACCTCGCCGGGTACGACACCGCTCTGCTGGCCGAAGTCCTCTCCGAGATCCCGGATCTCGCCGGAACCGGATACGACCGCGAGAGCGTCGACCGGCTCCTGGACGACACCTCGCTCCCCGAGACGCTGGAGCTGACCTCCGACGGAGCGGGCACCGGCGCCGCCGCCACCGTCGACTACCTCCAGTGGGGCTACCTCCAGTGGGAGTCCAAGCGCGTGCGGATCACCTCCGAAGAGGTCGAAGCCCTCAACGCCATCTACACGAAGTTCGTCGACGACACCAACAGCGATCTCGGCTTCGGCTGGCACGTCCTCCAGGAAGCCCACCAGGAGGGCGACGCGGCATGAGCAAGGCACCCACCACGACCTTCCACGAGTCGTACCCGCTCGATCAACTGCGCCCCGCCGACTACAACCCGCGCCGCCTCAGCGAGACGGCCTTCGTCCGGCTCCAGGCTTCGCTGCGCCGCCACGGCGTCGTCAAGCCGGTGATCCTCAACGCGGACGGCACGCTGGTCGCAGGCCACCAGAGGACCAAGGGTCTCAAGGCCATCGGACTGACCCACACCCCCGCGGTCATGCTCGGAACGAAGGTCCGTCTCCAGGACGAGATCCAGTTCAACTTGCTGCACAACCGAGTGGAGACCGAGGCCAGTGTCGTCTATGCCGAGCCCGGGGAGATCGGCTCGTGGTCCTGGATTCCGTGGCAGTCCATCCGCGTGGCCGAGCGCAAGAACCTCTCCTTCATCAACGCCATCGGCCACATGACCGCCGGCCACGGCCCGTGGGGCAGCGTCGTCATCGATGACCAGGGGCGCATCGTCCTCAACGCCGAGTACGCAGTCGTCGCCTCGTTCTCGCGCTTCGACATCCTCGCCTGGACCGTGTCCTCGGCCGACGCCGCTCAGCTCCACGCCGACCTCACCGGGGAGTACGGCGTCTACGACTGGAGCGCCATCGAGGACAAGGCCCCGGTCTGGAACCAGCACATCGTCCAGCCCAAGCGGCTGCGCAAGTTCTCCTCCAAGGCCAAGGCCGGGAAGTTGGCGTACGGTTCCGAGACCTGGGACCAGCTCGTCACACCCTGGCTCAAGCCCGGCCAACGCGTCGTTGATTTCGGTGCCGGGTATGGCGACTACGCCAAGCACCTGCGCGCCAAGGGCTTCAACATCCACGACTACGAGCCATACCGGTGCCGGGACGGCTCGTACGCCGTCGACATCCGGGCCGTCGTCGGCATGATCCGCGACATCGCCAAGGACATTCAGACCAACGGCCTGTACGACGTCGTAGTCCTGGACTCCGTCATCAACGCCACCACCTCCCTCGACTACCAGCACTGGGTGATGACCACCGTCAACGCCCTGTGCGCGGCCGACGGAGTCGTGTGCCTCGGGACGCGGAGCCTCGCCCGCGAACTGCGTGACGAGCAGGCCAAGCGAGTCACCTCGCAGACCGCGACCACCAAGATGAGCTTCCTCGACGACGACAACGTGGAGATGAACTTCGTCAAGGGGAAGTGGCAGAAGCTCCGTTTTCACACGCCGGAGACGCTGGAGCCCATGCTCCGACGCTACTTCGAGGACGTGAAAGTCACCGACCTCAGCGGGTCCAACCTCAAGGCGACGTGCCGCCGCCCTATCGCACTCCCTAAAGAGGAATACGAGAAGGCTTTCGAAGAGGAATTCAACATGCCGTATCCGAACGGCTTCCGTCATGACAGGCATCTCGAATTGGTGGGAAATTTGATAAAATTGGTAATAGAGAGAAATGAATCTCTCGCCAATTAGGAAAAGCAATTGGGGAGCGCATGTCGCAGCGAATAAAGATCCGGATCGAATCAAGAAGTCGATACCACATCATGTGGCTGGCTGGCGTGCGGCACGTCGCCCTCGACCAGCACTGCCTGCGCAGTTTCGGCCAGCCCGATCGTCCCCGAGTCGACGTCCGCCAACGGCACCAAACCCTCGAACTCCCGCAGGAGAACCCGCCGCTTGCCTGGTACCTGTGCGCTCTGCCCAACCCTTGGAACTGGAGCCAGAACGCCCACCTGGCATTCGAGGGCGCCCCGGGAGAACAGTGGGACGGCCCAGCCAGCGTGGCGGGGCTGTACGTACACCTTGATAACGCTCGCCCGATCACCGGGTGGGGCGAGCACAACATCCCCGCCGACGAACCACGCCGCAATTCAGTCCGTTACCGCACCTGCCGCAACTATCAGTTCGCCTGGTGGCTGCGCACTCAGCGGAACGCACCGGACGCTCCTCCCGAATACGTCCCGCCGAAGCGGCCGGACGAGGGCGAACAGATGGCTCTGATGTGATGCAACGGGCCGCCGGTACACCGGCGGCCCGTACCGCGTTACGCCTCGTCGGAGTCGTTCCCCGACGGCTCGTCACCGCGGAAGGCGCGCTTGGCCTGCTTCCACGACTTCGCGAGATCAGGGAGCTGGTCAAGGAGGCCCTTGAGCACGAACAGGATGGTCGTCACCGTGCCCGCGGCGGCGAGAATCCAGAGGTTGGCGGAATCCACCGGTTCAGTCCTTCTGCGAAGGGCGGTCGTCCGAGGCGGCCAACAGGCAGACCCCAGCTCGACCACCACGCGAATACGTGAGGTCGGCTGAGGTCCTGCCGACGTTCAGAACTCAGTCGGTGCGCTGCTAACGCGAGTCGAGACGGGCGCTCCCTTTTCAGCATCCACTCGATAGGAGAACGGCAGGGGACACCCCTAGCTCATCTGGTACGCCGGGACCAGATCTCCGGAGGGCAATGGTTGGGGACTCTGTCCCCAGGTGCCGCACAGCATAGCCAACTCCGCCCGTCACGACGTCGATTCGTGACGAACCTCGAGAACCACTGAAAGTGCGATCATGAAGCCGGGCGCGGGGGCGCACCCGAGCTGTGGAGGACCCCCGCCGTGGGACGCCCCGACAAAGCCGCGCGTGCGGCCATCGCGCGCCGCCGCTCGGACGCCATCGACCTACGACTCGCCGGCGTGGACTGGCTCACGATCGCCCGCAAACTCGCGGCCGACCCGACTGCCAACTCCGACGGCATCGCCTACCCCCAGGGCTACGGCATCGAGCGGTACCGCAAGGATCAGGACCCGCCCACCGACGAGGCCCTGATCCACGCCGCTTGCCGTGACGTCCGCACTGCACTCGCCGACCGCCGTGCCGAGCTGAACGACGACGTTGACGAGCTGCGGGCCCTGGAGGCCGACCGGCTCGACCGGCTGTTCTTCGTGGCGTACAAGAAGGCGGTCCGAGACCAGGACCTCGCGGCCATCGACCGAACCCTGCGGATCATGGAACGGCGCGCCCGACTGCTCGGCCTCGACATGCCCGTCCGAACGGAGCTGTCCGGCCCCGACGGTGAGCCGGTGCAGATCGAGAACGTCACCGCCGACGAACTCGACGCGCTGATCGCCCTGACCGACCCGGACGTCGAATGAGGCCCCGGGGCAACGAGAGCGTCATCGCCCACTACAAGACACTCCCGCCCGCCCAACGCCGTGCCATCGCCCGGTCCGCCTCCCCATCGTTGCGGGCCGAGCTGGCGTGCGCCGAACGGCAGTTGGCCATGGACCGCTCGCCCGGGGCCCTCGCCGCCGTGCTCACCGGCGGGCGTGAGATGCAGGCACCGCACCTGGACCTGATCGACCGCGCGTTCATCGACATGGCCGAGGGCCGGTGTGACCGGGTCATGCTCACCATGCCCCCGCGGCACGGCAAGAGTCGACGCGCCTCGCGCTGGGCACCGCTCTGGTACCTGCGGCGCAACCCCGGCCACCGCATGATGATCGCCAGCTACTCCGCTGACCTGGCCGACGACCACGGCCGGTGGATCAGGGACGCCATATACACCTGGGGCGACGACCTCGGCATACAGCTCGCGCCCGGCAGCAAGGCCGCCAACCGCTTCGACATCGTCGGCGGCGAAGGCGGGCTCCTCGCTGCGGGCATCGGAGGCGGCCTCACTGGACGCGGCGCCCACATCGCCATCGTGGACGACCCGGTCAAGGACATGGCGGACGCGGACTCGCCGACCATGCGCAAGCGAGCCTGGGACTGGTGGACCTCCGTAATCCAGACCCGACTTGAACCCACCGGAGCCATCTGCCTCATCCAGACCCGCTGGCACGAAGATGATCTCGCTGGACGCATCCTCGCCACCGAGCGCGACGCATGGCGCGTCATCGACCTCCCGGCCCTCGCCGACAGCCCCGATGACCCGCTCGGCCGGGAAGCCGGTGAGCCGCTGTGGCCCCAGCGATTCGACGCTGCTCACCACGCCAAAACCCGTAGGCGCGTCGGCGAACGCGTCTGGGGCGCCCTCTACATGCAGAAGCCGCGTCCGCCGGAGGGAGGCGTCTGGAAGCGCGAGTGGATCGACACCGCCAGGATCAACGCCGTCCAGTTCTCCGGAATCGACATGGCGCGGATCGTCGTAGCGGTCGACCCCGCCGGCGGAGAGTCCACCGTCGGCGACGAGACCGGCGTCATCGGCGTCGGCCGTGACTTCGACCGGCAGCTCTACGTCCTCGCCGACCGCTCCGGCTCCATGGGCGCCAACGACTGGGGTCTTGCCGCCTGCCGACTCGCACTCGAACTCAAGGCAGACGCCATCGTGGTGGAGAAGAACTACGGCGGGGACATGGCGCGGCAGATCGTCACCCAGGCATGGGAGCAACTACGCCGCGAGGGCGTCACCAAGGGCCTGCTCATGCCCATGATCCTGGAAGTCACCGCCAAGGTCGGCAAGCGCCTGCGCGCGGCACCGGTGGCCCAGCTCTACGAACAGCAGCTCGTCCACCACGTCGGCGAGTACACCGAACTGGAAGATCAGATGGTCACCTGGGTCGAAGGAATGGACTCCCCGGACCGTATGGACGCAGCCGTGCATGGACTGACAGAACTAGCGGATCCGGATCAACTCGCCACACTGCCAACGGACATCGACGACGACCGCTTCGACGGTCGCCGCTGAGCCGCATCGAGCGAAGGTGCCGGAAACGGCCCCATGAGGAAACTGCCCCGATCAACGAGCTGTCTCGCCGTAGCGACGCAGATGACTTGCCGCATGGCGAGACTCGCGTCAAGGTTTAAGCGTCATTCGTGCTCCTGCGGGGCTCCCACGTGGCTATGCTCGGGAGCGTTGCGCACTCTCATTTCGGTGTGCACTGTGATCGAAGGTGCGGGTACCGGCCGCCAAAGATTGCCGTCCTGAACGGCCGGTACCCATCGGGCTACTGGTCGCCGAAGTGGCTGCTCAACCAAATCAAGACCTGGACGAGTAACCAGACTCGGCGGCCAGTGAGCCGCTGTCGCCTCGGCTTAGCGTGATCTCCCATCTCACTCTCCCTTCACCGTGAGGTGCCCGATCGCACCGGACGTGTGAGCGGGCGAGCGGGATGGGCAACCGACAGCCGTGGCATTGCGACCCTATGCACTGGTTCCCTACCGCGAGGCGTGTTTCCCCAACTCTGTTACTACTGAGCAGACTTCTGTGGATGACCCTGCCTTGGTAGCCTCCCGATCATGAGGACCCGGGGGAGTGCCAGGATCGGCGTGTGCGGGGCTCTGATGGTTGCCGCGTGCCTCACAGGCTGTTCGTCCGGAACTGAGAAGCCGACCCAAGCGGACCAGCGCGCCGCCCACCTCGACCGAGTACGCGAGACGTACCGGCTCGGGCGCAGTGAAGGTCTGGCCATGCAACGGCAGAAGATCGCTGAGGGCACCCCACCCGCCTACTCCAGTCCCAGTGAGAAGGAGTGTGCGGACCGGTGGGACCAGCTCGGCGAGCGCCAGCAGAGCGCGGGCGACCGAGGCGGCTTTCTCTCCGCGTGCTCCTCGTTCCCGGCACCGGGACTGCCCGGATACGACGAGGCAGTGGCAGAGGCCAGCGGGAGCACGGCGACGCCGTAACCTGATCTTGCGGCGCGGGGCCGACTGCCTGGAGGGGCACTGTGGGCCTGCGCGAGCTGATCACCGACGTCTGGAGCTGGCTGGACTACAAGCCGATCATGGCGGACCCGCGTCGGCCGGGCCGGAACACTTGGGCGGAGCTGACCTCGTCCTGGGTTCCTGACGAGGACCTGCGCCGTCTGGCCGCCTATCGTCTGCTCGCGGCGTATGACTCCAACCAGGCTGGCCAGGTTGCCGCGATCACCGGGGACGACGAAGGCGGAACCGAGCGGCGGGAACTGGGCGACGCCTCGAAGTTGATCGACACCGCACTGGGCTACCTCCTCGGCTCCGAGCAGACCATCACGGTCGCAGGCGCGGAGCACGCCGACGCCGAGCCGACGGACGAAGCAGCCATGGCGCTGGCCGTTCAGGACAAGCTGAGGGCGTGGGCTGAGAAGGAGCTGCTGCCCCTGCGCATCCAGCAGGCGGAGCGGACCGCGATCTTGCTGGGCGACGCGGTCTACAGCCTGGCCTGGGAGCCGGCGAAAGGTCGCGTCCTGATGCGCACCTGGGATCCGGGACTGTACTTCCCCGAGTGGCCGGAGGACGGCGAGCAGGACGGCGCCGAGTTCCCTATGCGCGTGCATCTGGCCTGGGAGCTGCCCGAGGACAAGCGGCGCGGCCTGAAAGCGCGGCTTCGCCGGATCACGTACGAACTGGGGCCGATCGTCCCTGCCACCCGGCGCGGTGCGGCGAAGAACGGCGACGCCGTACGCGAGTACGTCTACGCCGACGACGGCGAACCAGTTCTGAACACGGGCGACTCGCTAAACCCGGAGACCGGCGTGATCACCCGCACCTACCCGTGGGCTCCAGGTCGACGGACCCCGTGGACGTGCTACCTCACCGACGCCGAATGGGAGCTGGACGACCTCAAGTACGCCGACTTCCTCTATGACCTGCCCATGCACAAGGCCACCTACCGGACACGGTCGGACGGTGAAGTCCTTGACCGGCTCGACCTGATGGTGGACTTCATCCCCCTCGTCCACGTCACCAACTCCATCCCGGCCAGCGGCGAACACTGGGGCAAGCCGACGGTGGCCACAGTCCTACAGGCCCTGGACGAGCTGTCCGCCACCGACACCGACAGCTCCGGAGCCTCCGCCACCACCGGCTCACCGATCATCGGTCTTGCCGGAGCGCGGCTGCCCATCGACCGTGCCACCGGCCAGCCCCTCCCGGTCAAGGTCCGTGCCGGGACGGTGTGGCAGCTCAACGACAACGGGCGCATGGACGTCCTCGACACCTCAGCACAACTCGCCGAGCTGCGCGCCCGCGTCGACCACATCCTCGACCGGATCGCCGCCAACAGCCGCCTCACCGCCGCCGGACTGGGCACCCTCGACCCGACCGCCCTGCCGTCCGGCTACGCGCTGCAACTCGCACTCGGGCCGCTGGACTCGCTCGTCGCCGCGATGCGCCTGGCGCGGACCCATAAGTACGCCGTCCTGCTGCGCATGGTGCAACGTCTCCACCAAGCCGGTCAGGCCGAGGGGTGGCCCGCGGGGGAGTCGCTGCCCGCACGCCTGAAGTGGGGGCCGCACACGCCGACCGACCGTGCGGCCGTTCTCGATGAGGTGGTCAAGGCCGTCGGTGCCGGAGTGCTGTCGGTGGAGACCGGTGTCCGGATGCTGATCGAGGCCGGATACCCGATTGATGACGCGCAGGCCGAGATCGAGCGCATCCAGGCCAGAGCCTTCGAGGCTGCTGCCCGTCTCGCGGACGCCACCGGCGACAACGCCGCAGTGCGCAAATACCTCGGTCTGCCTGAAGCCACACCGGATGACGTCCAAGTCCCGCTGATCCCGGAGGATCAGGACGGTGGGCAGCGACCGTGACGAACTGCCACTGTGGGGAACCGAACTACACTGATCAACGGCGCGGGGGCGCTGGAGACCTGTGGATGGTTCACGCATGACGCGCCCCTCGCTCCCCAACCCGCTCGAACCAGTCGGGCACCGCCGTGACGGGCGGCCGATCTACCCGATCCTCGGCGCCTCGCCCGAGGACGACTCCAACAAGCCCGAAGGCGACGGCGGCGGTGCCAGCGGCTCGGTCACGCAGGAAGACCTGTCCCGGCTGCTGGCCCGCGAGAAGACACAGGGCGGTCGCGCGGCCGTCAAAAAGCTGCTCGGCGATCTCGGCTTCGACAACTCCGAGGCGCTGACCGAGTTCATCACCACCAAGCGCGACGCCGAGCAGGCCGCGCTGACGGAGGTCGAACGCAGGGAGCAGGCCGCCGAGGAGAAGCTGAAGGCCGCCGAGGCACGCGAGGCGCAGGCCACTGCCAGGGAGCGCGCCGCCATCCGACGCGCCGCCCTCGCCGGAATCGGCGCAACTGGAGATGACCTCAGTGACGCCATCCTCCTCATCGACCGGGCCCTCGATGACCAGCCTGACGCCGACGAGGAAGCCGTCGCCGCCGCTGCCGAGCAGCTGAAGGAACGACGGCCCGAGCTGTTCGGCCAGACCAGCGCCGCCACACCGCCCGCCCCCGGAGGTTCCCCCGCCGGCGGACCACCCTCGCGCGGCGGTGTGCCGCCCAAGCCCGGCGCGGCCGGACTGGAGATGGCCCGCCGCCGAGGATTCGTCACCGGCTGAACAGGCCCAGCGACGTCATGGCGCACACCATGACCCCACCGGCGGGACAGCCGGATATGGGGACCACGCCCTTCACACCTCCCGTGGACGGCGCCGCCACCGGCGAGCGCGCGAATCCACTTCGCTTCACGTCCACGGGAGGACGGCTGTGACACTCCAGCCCATCACCACGTCGACGTCGTACACCGCCGACCGGGCCTGGCTCGCGTCGCTGCACGGCACCGACTCCACCGAGACCATCACGCTCGACCTGTCGAAGCTGACCGGCGGCACGCACACGGCAGCGTCGACCGACACCGCCCAGCCCTACAGCCGGGTCCTGTCCGGCGTACCCGTCGGCAAGATCACCGCGAGCGGCCTGTACGGGGCGTTCGACCCGACGGCGACCGATGGCCGCCAGAACCTCGCTGGCCACGTCTTCGCCGAGGCGCTGTTCGCGCCGACCGCCACGAAGGTGCCTGCCGCCCTGCTGTGGCACGGCGTCGTCGCCGCCGCGAAGGTCCCCGGCGGCATCGACCCCACCAAGGTCACCCCGTCGGTGACTGGCCCGCAGATCCGGTACGTGTGAGAGGCGGCCGACGATGACCATTCAGGACCTGATCAAGAACGTCGCCGCCCGCGACCTCACCACCTTCGCGCGAGCGATCCCCTCGCCCGCTGACCACCTGTTCACCAAGGACGGTGGGATCATCCCGACCTTTGAGCAGGACGAGGTGAAGTGGCGGGTCAAGGACAACGGCCGGTACGTCAACGTCGCGAAGTACCGTGCCTTCGACGCCAGCGTGCCGTTCGCCTCCCGCGAGGCGTGGCAGACGACCCGCGAGGGCATGCTGCCGCCGCTGGGTCAGAAGCTCCTCGTGGGTGAGCAGGAGCAGATCCTGCTGGAGGCGTCCCGAGGCGCGGACGAGGACAGGCTGATCGAGCTTCTGTACGACGACACCGAGCGGCACGTCGAGGCGATCCGCTCCCGAGTCGAGCTGGCCTGGGGTGACGTCCTGCTCGACGGCAAGTTCTCGCTCGTTGCGGAGAACGGGCTGACCACCGAGGTCGACTGGGGCGTTCCGGCGGGCAATCTGCCGACCGTCCCGAAGCTCTGGTCGGACCCCACCTCCGACCCGATCAAGGACGAGCTAGGCTGGATTCAGTACCTCGATGACCGGGGTGCTCCCTTCCCGGAGCTGGTGGTCACCAGCCGCAAGGCGTTCTCGTTCCTGGCGGCCAACAACGCCTACAGGGCGGCCTACTACGGGTCCGTCAATCCCTCGAACACGCCGACCGCCACGCTCACCCCGCAGCAGATCAACGTCGTGCGCGATAACTACGGCCTTCCCCCGATCACTTTCTACAAGGGGCAGGTTCGTGTCGACGGCGTCCAGACGAAGGTGATCCCGGAGGACCGGTGGATCATGCTGCCGCCGGACCGCTCGAAGTGGGGGCAGACCATATTCGGCGTGACCGCCGAGGGCCTGGCTCTGTCGCGCGGCTCGAACCCGGAGATCACCAAGGAGGACCGTCCGGGCATCATCATCACCCGTGGTGCACAGGACGACCCCGTGCAGATCTGGAGCAAGGGCGCTGCGGTCGGCATGCCGGTGCTGCACACGCCGGACGCTCACATCGTGGCGAAGGTGATCTGATGGGCCGCCGCCTTGCAGCCGCCGTGCACGTCCAGCACCCCACATCACGCGAGTGGATCGTGCTTGCGCCGGGCGACGAGCCTGACGACGACCTGGCCGCCGAGATCACCAATCCGGACGCGTGGGAGTACGACGAGCCGTCGCCCGACCCGGAGGAGACCGAGCCGGACGACGGGGCCCAGCCGTTCGGCTTCACCGGGCCGCCGCCCCAGCCAGAGGCCGAAGCCGCACCGGAGGCCGAGCCCGCTCAGCCGACGCCGCGGCGGCGAAGGAAGACCGCCGACCCGGATGCGTAAGCACCCGACCACCCCGCCCGTCCCCCGCCCCTCACCGGGGCCGGGGACGGGCGCGCGGCTATCCAGGAGCACTGATGGACCCGTTTCTCCTCGCCTGGCTGCGCGCGCAGCTCGGCACCGCGACGGACGAACAAGACCTGGCGGACCGCTACGCGCGGCTCCGCAGGGCGCGCGCTGTCGCCGCCGAAGTCCTCGCCGAGCGGCGAGCCAAGCTGCTCACCGAGCCGCTGCGGATGACAGTCGACGGCGTGGTCACCATCGACCAGAGCAACAACCTCGCCGGCCTGGAGCGCCAGATCGCGGGCCTCGCTGAACTCGTCGCACCGGATGACCCGGCGGACGGGGAGGCGAGCGCCGACCTCGTCTCTGCGCCCCTTCTGTCGACTCGGCGCACGAGGTAGAGCCGCCGTGCCGTACGAGTGGCCGCCGCTGGTACCGGGAGACCCCGACGAGATCGCGCGCAGGGTCGCGGCCATACTCGAGGAAGCCTGGGAGCGACTGGCAGGAAAGCAGCGCGAGGTGATCGCTAGGTTCGCGGACAACCCGCGAGCGCCGTATATCTTGGCGACGTTGGAGGAGTTCAAACAGGCCATCGCGGGTTTTGGTCAGCGTGTGGACCAGGAGGCCCGGCAGTTCGTACAGCGGCAGCTTCCTCATCTGTACGAAGAAGGCGGGCGCACGGCAGCCGAAGACCTGGGCGTGACGTTCACGTGGACCACTTTCCACCGGGACGCTCTTCAGTCGCTTGCGGCAGATTCCTACGCCGACTTCCTGCGCCGTTCTGAGGAAGCCGAGCGCATGGCTGGCCAGTTCTACCGCGCCGCACGAGAGGCAGCACGCCGAGAAGTCCCCTTGCTGGCTGCGGGCAATATGACGGCTAAGCAGGCCGCGAAGAACCTCGCTGACCGGCTGGCCGCCGATCACGAGCTGAGCTATGTCATCTACCGCGACGGAGCCCGGGTACCCGTGCGGGCGTGGGCCGAAGCCGCAACTCTCGCCAAGAGCGCGGTTGCATTCAACGCTGGCACGCTCAACCGGACTCGCCAGGCCGGCGTCGCCGTGGTTGAGGTATTCGACGGGACGGATTGCGGTTGGACCTCTCACCAGGACCCGGATAAGGCAGTCCGCACGCTTCGATCGGTTGAGGATGCAGCGAGCTGGCCGATCAGCCACCCGAGGTGCCGCCGTGCCTTCGGCCCGCGCCCGGACATGCAAGAGCCTGGATAGGCCGGTAGTCAGCGAGTCATTGGGGCCGAGTACGCTGCATCTACCCAATGGGTACAGCTACAAAAGACGGCCCGGTTCCCCCCGCATATGCCGTGGGGGGAACCGGGCCGCCTGTGGGTGCAACCGTCAGGCGTTGAACCGTCCCTCGCGAACCTCATCGATGAAGTTCACGAAGGCGTTCTGTTCCAGCAACAGCACCGCACCACCGGGGTTCTTCGAGTCGCGGACTGCAATTCCGCCGTGCGACGCGATGAGGTTGGCTGCAACCTCTACGCACTGCCCTTCGCCGCTTCCGCTGTAGGAAGACTTGCGCCAGTCGGCCCCGTTGAGCTGCGGCGCCGTCAGGCTACGAATTTCCTTCACTTGTACAGTCCTTCCAGATACTCATTGAGCAGATCCTGCGACTTGTCCTCGGGCAGGGCGCAAGAGGAGAGAAGTTCGAACTCGGCGTCCAGCCAGTTCAGTTGTTCCGGGTCTTCGGTGTGCGTTCCGCCCATGGAGTTGTCCACACTGCCCACCGGCACCCAAGGGTGTCGGAACGACAGCAACGTCATTGGTCCCTTGGTTGCGTACGCTGGATGCGTCGTCAGGGGGACCACCTGAAGTCGGACGTTGGACATCTCTGACGCGTCGATGAGCGCACGCACTTGGTCGCGCATCACCCTCGGTCCGGAGTCGAAGCGGGCGTGAAGTGCAGGTTCGGGCACCAATGCATGCAGCTGCACAGGACCGTCGTCTCGGCTCAGGATGTCCTGCCGTGCGAGGCGAATCCGGACCAGCATCTCTGCGCGTTCCTTCGACAGGTTGGTAGCCGCTCGTGTGAGGATTTCACGTGCGTAGCCTGGCGATTGGAGGGGGCCAGGGATCACGATCGGATGGTGGATGCGGATGGCATCCGCACCGGCCTCCAGCTCGATGAAGTCCAAGTAGGCGTCGCTGACGCGGCCCGCGTACGGCGCCCACCAGCCTCCGCCTGGCGGTTCCTCGGCAGCCTTGGAGATCTCTGTGATGGCCTCGCGGTCATCCACTCCGTAGTGGTCGCACAGCGTGCGCACCTCTTCGGCGGAAATCCGGTACAGCCCTCGCTCGATCCTGCTGAGCCGTGTGGTGTCCCAGCCCATCAGCTTCGCGGCGTCGCCCGACTTCATCAACGGCTCACGATACCGACGCAGTTGCGCGCCAACCCTGCGTCTCATCACCGTCGGCGTCGCTCGCTTCTGCGTCATGGACGCAGTCTCGCAGGTCTAGGACTTGCTTGACGATGGAACAGGTGTTCCATCTTTTTGCGAATCCTCGCCACAGTGTTGCGCCATGACCGCCAAAAGGAGCAAGCTAAGAGCCCGGCGGTGATGTGACTGAACATCAGGTCATGATCGTTCGTTGCACCGTGTCACCACGGCTGTAGGGCCGCACTGCGTGTGTGGCCAGATGGTTCGCGGCCGGACACGAAGCGTGCTCCATGTGCTCTAGGTCTGCGAGGACTCAGCATGTCGATGGCCGCAGGCACCACGGCCCGCTTAACAAGGCCCCCACAGGGCGCGTTCCTTCTCCAGGCGGAGGGACGCCTCGCGTGCAGCGACTCCAGGTGGGGCCCTGACCGAGACGCTTTCCCAACGCTGGAGGACGCCATGTTTGAAGGCCACCGCGACTTACCGCCGCGGATCATCTCGGGTGAGGCCACCGCGACCCTGGCCCCGCTCCCGGTCCGATCGCCGCAGCAGGCGCGTACGAGACTGGACGCGGCGCATGAACTGACCGACCGCCCGCCGGACCTCTTCCACGTGCCGCACGAGCCGCACACCTTGCTTTGCCTCTACCGCGGCCTCACACAGGATGGCGCGCGATGACGGTCATCGGATTACGCAGCCTCATCTCGTCCGGCCTCCGCGTGTCCCTGGGCTCGCGGCGGGGGTGTCGGTGATGAGAGGCGAGCACAGGAGATGCCGCCTGCCGCGTCTGCGCTTCGCGGTCAGGCATCCGTTCAGGACGCTCCGCCGAAACCAGCGCAAAGCAATTGATCGCACCGGCTTCGGCCTTGGGCAGTTCGCGGCCCTGGTCACCTTCTGCCTCGTGGTCCTCGTCTGGCTCGCTGACCAGTACGCCGCGACGTATCACCCCTAGACCGGCCCTCCCTGCGCAGCACACCACGCCCTACGCAGGGAGGGCCATCCAATCGGCTCCCTCCGCGTCCCGGGCCTCGCTGTGTCTCCATCCACGGTCTGGCTCTGGGCCATCCGGCGGAGGGAGCGGCCCTGCCGCCTGGGGCCACGCCGCGTCCCCCCGTGGCGTGAGGTGCAGGGCCACCGGCCGCCGCTCCAAAGCCGTGGAGGGCGGCGGCCGGCCACTCCACCCGTCGTTGCCCCTCCAGCAATGAGAGGACGCCCTCCGTGCATGCCAAGACCGACACCACTACCGTGGTGCCCCGTCGCAAGCCCGCCGCTCCGTGGATGGCCGCGTGGACGGGCGAGCAGTTCTTGAAGACGCCCCTGGTCCTTCAGCCCGACCGCAGTGGCATCGCTTACCTGGACGAGCTGTCGGTTGATCGCGGGCGGCACGGCGTCCTACTCCATCGCGGGCGAGGATGGGCGGCGCCGGACAGGCGTGGCAGAGCTTTGTACGGCGAGGTGCACTTTGGGCGCCAGCGCAGGGCGATGGCAAAGCTCCTCTGCCACGTCTGCGGTGGCACCGCAGATCGCAGCGACGTGGGCGTCTTTTGGCTGCTGGACAACGTGCCAGAGAAGTGTCCTGAAGGGTGGCCAGAGGAGGAGTTGACGGTCCACCCCCCGGTCTGCGCGCCCTGCGCCATCCGAGCCATCGCGGAGTGCCCGGAGTTGGAGGAGAAGGGAGTCACCGCGGTTCGGGTACGCGACCCCCAGCCGTATGGATACCGAGGGCGGCTCTACACCAGGGATCTCACCGACCCTGCGCCTCGCATTCCGATCCTGTCGAAACCGGCAGAGAACCTGTCGCTCGACAGTCCGCTGCTGCCCTGGCTGCTCGCCGCCCAGTTCATCATGTGTCTCGTTGACTGCACCGTCGTCTCCTTGAAAGAGGAATGCGCAGTCGCGGGCAGATGAGATCAGGCAGCGGAATGAGGTGGCCGAAACCTGACCGGCAGACGGTCCCACGGGCTACCGTCCGCCGCACGGAGACGGCAGCACAGCAATACCCCGAATCGACCGGCTACACCGATCAGGAGGACTCGCTGTGACGTACAAGCAATCGCCCCCGCCCGCCGTGGTGGACCCGTTCGACCTCGACCTGGTTCTGATTGAGGCCGGGGAGCTGGTCACCATCCTGGACAGCTCCAACGGCGGATGCGGAGCCACCTGCGGAACCGGTTCCTGCACCACCAACGTCGCCTGACTTCACCCCGGGCGGCATCAGACTCCGACCTGAGGCAGGAGGCCCTACACGTTCTGCGTGAAGGGCATGGCACCTCAGGTCGGCCGCCGGGAAGCACCTCTGCCGCGCGTTGACCATTGCGCTCCGCACATGGTGTCCGGCAGTACCACCACCAGCATTTCCCTCCGAGACACGGGAGTTCGTATGAGTCCGCAGATCACACACACCACGCAGGCAAAGCCTCAGGGCTCGGGCACGACATCGGACGGCTTCGACCTGGACGTCGCCCTGGTCGAGGTCGGCGACACCGCCGGTCTGATCAGTCTCACGGACGACGGCTGTGGCTCGACCTGCGGCGCCTGCACCACCAACGTCGCCTGACCTGAGGCGGACGTCATCCCGGGCCGGTGCCGTCGCGACTCACCGCGCGACGGCACCGGTCGCCTCTGGACCAAGGATGTTGCGATGACTTCGAGCACCGTGTACCGCGCCGGGAAACTCGCTCTCCTCCGTGCTGTCGCCCGGCCGGAACTGCCCGTATCCCCTTGTCCTGACCTTGATGACTCGTCCCGTCGTGGCGCGGTTGCCCAGCTTGCGTGGCTGCGCGCGGTGTGGTCCGAGGCGGACGTTGCCGAGGCTCTGGAGCACGCCAGCCCTGCTCTCGCCTCGCAGGTGCGCACCCTGTGCTCGTCCAACACTCCGGCCGCACGTGATGTGCGGCGTGCCGTGGCCTCCGTCGCACGCTACGTGCTACGGGCCGAGCGCCGGGCGACTCCGTTCGGTCTCTTCGCCGGCGTGGCCGTGGCGACCATCGGGCCCAGGCCGAGCACGACATGGGGCTCGGACCACACGGTTGTCGGCCGGGCGAGCGCGGAGTGGCTGACTGCCGTGGTCGAACGGCTCGAGTCATGCCCCGAGTTACTGGAACGCCTCCGGGTAGTCGTCAACAACACCTCGGTGATACGCGGTGGTCGGCTCATCGTGCCCTACAAGTCCGCTCCTGAGGGCGACCGTCGGAATGCGGTCGAGGCATCCGTGGCTCTGACCGGGCCGGTGCAGACGGTTCTGGACGCAGCTCGGCAGCCGATCCTCGTGAATGTTCTCGCGGACAAGCTTGCTGCCGAGTTCCCCGGAGCAGGCTCCGGGAGGGTTCAACGGCTCATCCGAGAGCTGGTTCAGCACGAGGTACTGATCACGACCCTGCGTGCACCGAGTACGGAGACGGACGTTCTTCTCTATCTGTTGGGTCAGCTCGACGCGGTGAGCGCCGACAGTGTGACACCGGTCGCCGATACGGTCCGCGATCTGCGTAATGTGCACGTTGACCTCGGCAGTTGTGGATCCCGCAGCGGCCGGGCCCGTGCCGCCGCGCGGATGCGGGCTCTGGTCCCAGGGCTGAAGCGGCACCCCCTCGCTCTGGATCTTCGTCTGGATGTCCAGGCCGAGTTGCCCGACGCGGTTGCGCAAGAGATTGAACGTGCCGCCAGCGTCTTGACCCAGGTGAGCGCCCACCCGTACGGGACTGCGGCGTGGAAGCGGTACCAGCAGCGGTTCTACGAGCGTTACGGGATCGGCACGATGGTGCCGCTGGGCGACGTCGTCGCTGACAGTGGCACCGGCTTTCCCGACGGGTATCCGGGCACTCAGAGCACTGAGGACCGCTCCCGTCTCTCCGTGCGGGACGACGTCTTGGTGCGGCTGGCCCAGGCTGCTGCCCTGGACGGACGCGAGGAGGTGGTGCTCACCGACGATCTGATCGCCGCGATGGATCTGGGGCCGGACCAGCCAAGGGTCCCGCCGCACCTGGAGGTAGGCGTCCGGGTGTACGCGGCCAGTGTGGAGGACTTGCACTGCGGACGTTTCCAGCTGGAGATTGCGAGCGTGTCCCGTGGCGTCGGGGTCACCATCGGCCGCTTCCTTGACGTGCTGGCACCCGAGGAACGCGACGGGCTGTCAGCGGAACTGGCGGACCTGCCGACCGCGGACACCAGCACCATCGCCGCGCAGGTGTCGTTCCCGCCTCTGCTGTCCACGAGCGCCCACGTAGCGCGTGCTCCGAAGGTGCTGCCCACAGTGATCAGCGTCCAGGAGCACCGCGCCACAAGCGGCGATGTGCTCACGCCCGATGATCTGGCGGTGGCGTGCGACGGTCGCCGTATGTATCTGGCGGCACCCGAGCGGGGGCACCGCGTCGAGGCCGTGGGGATGCACGCGCTGAACCTCGTCACACACACCCCGCCGCTTGTCCGGTTGCTCACCGAGCTGTCCCGCGCCCAGTGCGCGCAGGTCACCCTGTTCAACTGGGGTGCCGCCACCGCGATGCCCTTCCTGCCTCGGCTCCGATACGGCCGGACGGTGCTCGCCCCCGCACAATGGCGGCTGGAGGCAGCCGAGTTACCTGGCCGCGACCATCCCCAGGGCCAGTGGGACACTGCCCTTGAGGAATGGCAGACCCGGCGGCGAATGCCACATCGGGTCGCGCTGGCCGAGCAGGACCGGCGTCTGCACCTCGACCTTGACCACGCCGGACACCGCACCCTGCTGCGCCAGCATTTGAACCGCGTCCGTCTGGCCGTCCTCGTCGAAGCCCCCACCGCCGACGCGTATGGCTGGTCCGAAGGCCGAGCGCATGAGATCGTCATGCCTCTCAAGGCGACGCGACCGCCGGCGTGGCCCCTCCTGCCGACCCCCGTTCCGGCCCGGACCTTCTCCCCGGACCAGATTCAAACCCCGGGAGTCTCGTCCCTGCTGCTGGTCACCCTGTACGGCGACCTGCGTCGCCAGGACGCCTTACTTGCTCAACACCTCCCGCTCCTGCTGGACCGGCTGGGCGGCCCTCCGTGGTGGTTCATCCGCTTCCGTGACCCGGATCAGCACCTGAGGGTGCGCATCGCCCTGCCCGATCCCGGTGCTTTCGCCGAGACGGCGCGCACCATCGGTGCCTGGGCAGATGAACTGCGCACCGCCGGAATCTTGTCGGACATGCGTTTCCCCACCTCCTACCGTGAGATGGGCCGTTGGGGCTCGGGAGATGCCTGGACGGCGGCCGAGGAGGTGTTCCGCGCCGACTCACGCGCCGTTGTCGCCCAGCTCACCCAGTCCCAACGGCCACAGCAGCGTGCACTGGTAGCCGCACACACCATCGCCATCGCTGCTGCATTCCTCGGCAGTACCGACGACGCGATGCGCTGGCTGACCGAACACATTCCGGCTACCGCTCCCGCCCCGGTGCCGCGTCCGCAGTTTACCGAGACGGTTCGGCTGGCTGACCCGTCCGGCGACTGGGCAGCCCTGCGCGGTGCGCCGGGCGGCCACGCCATCGTGGAGGCGTGGTCCGACCGGAACGCGGCGCTCGCCGCCTACCGGCCGCACCTTCCCGGTCCGGACACCCAGGGCATCCGCCTGGACGATGTCCTCTTGTCACTCCTGCACGTGCACTTCGTGCGGCACGTCGCGGTCGACTTCCCCGAGGAAGCGACCTGCCTCTATCTCACTCGCGCCGCTGCTCTGGCCTGGATGTCACGGAGGGCACGGTGAGACACCCCCTCGTGCTCAAAACGGTGGACGCCATCGCTGACATCCTGGCCGACCCCGCCACCGCGCCGATGGGACCGAATGCGTCTCTGCACCGTCAGCACCTCGCGTACGGGCCGACTGGCGTTGCCCTGCTTCACATCGAGCGGGCAGCCGCTGGCCTGGGGCCGTGGCAGCGCGCCCACGACTGGCTCGCCGCCGCCGCTCGGCAGCCGTTCACCAGCGGCCCCGACAGCCACCCGTTCTACGGCGCACCCGCCCTCGCGCACGCCGTGACCTGCGTCGCCGATCACCTGCCTGACGCCTACCAGCGGGCGCGGGCCACCCTGGATCAGCAGCTGCGCGCCGACAACAAGCGTCGATTGGAGGCCGCGCACCGCCGCATCGACTCGGGGCACCTGCCGGAGCACGCCGAGTTCGACACGATCCGGGGGCTGACGGGCTACGGAGCCTACTTCCTGCACCACGACCCCACCGGGTCCGACTTGATCGCCATCCTCGACTACTGCGTACGCCTCACCGAACCGGTGACCCACTGCGGCGACATCCTGCCGGGATGGTGGACCCCCAGCGGACCATCCGGCCGACCGGACGACCGCTTCCCGGGCGGTCACGCCAATCACGGCATGGCCCACGGCATCAGCGGCGTCCTCGCCCTCCTGGCCCTCGCCGCCCGGCGCGGGACCACCGTCGGCGGCCACCACGAAGCCATCCAAACGATCCTGGCGTGGCTGGACCGCTGGCAGGAAGAGCCTGACCCGCGTGCGGCTTGGCCGTACTGGATCACGCGCGCCGAACTCCGCGCTGGGCGTCTCACCCCGTCGGCACCACGCCGCCCCTCTTGGTGCTACGGCACGTCCGGACTCGCACGCGCGCAGCAGCTCGCGGCACTCGCAATCGGCGACACCCGCCGCCAAGTTGAAGCTGAGAACGCGCTCGTGGCCGCCCTCACGGACTCCGCGCAGCTCAAGGCGACCACGGACAGCGGCCTGTGCCACGGGTTCGCCGGCCTCGCCCATATCGGCGGCCGCACGGCAGCCGATGCCCACCCTTCGACAGCCGCGCAGCTCCGAGCGGCCATCCCGGCACTCCTGACCGCGGTATGCCCGCCGGACGCCGACCCCGTCACCGTGGCCACGGCACTGGTACATGACGACGAGGTAGGGCCCGGTTTCCTCGACGGTGCCGCCGGTATCGCCCTGGCGCTTCTCGCCCCAACCACCGCCACCCCGCCCATATCCACCTGGGACTCCTGCCTGCTGCTCGCCTGACCCCACTGATCGAAGGACCGTCCCATGGACATGGACCGCTGGCACCAGCACAACGTGACCTTCACCGACCGCGAGAGCGGCAAGCGCGCCATCACCGAACGCCTCGGCCCCGCCCTGCTCGCGGCCGAGCAAGCCGGACAGCTCCACGGCTGGTGGTTCATGAACAAACAGCCCTGGCCGCTGCGGTACCGCGCCCCTCAATCGTCCCCTCTGATCGAGTCAGTCCTGAGCGAACTCGTCGACGAATCAACGGCGGTGTCCTGGCTGCCCGGTATCTACGAGCCGGAGTCCACGGCCTTCGGCGGCACCCTGTCGATGGATGCCGCCCACGACCTATTCCACCAAGACAGCCGGCACCTGCTGGCCTACCAACCCGGCCCGGGGCGCCTGGGTCGTAAAGAGACCGCTGCCCTGTTGATCAGCGCCATGATGCGTGCCGCCAACCTGGACTGGTTCGAGCAGGGCGACGCCTGGGCGAAGGCCGCCGCGCTGAGGCAGGGCACCGAATCCATCACCCCGGAGCGAGCCGCAGCCTTGATACCGGCGATGCACACGCTCATGACAGTTGACGCCCACAGTCTGTGCCGCCAGAGCGGCCCGCTGGACGGGCACGCCGAGTGGGTGTCCGCCTTCGAGCGAGCCGGTACGACGCTGGCCTACCTCGCTACGGGGGGCGGGCTCTCACGCGGCCTGCGCGCTGTCATCGCTCACCACGTGATCTTCCACGCCAACCGCGCTGGTCTCCTACCGGATGACCAGAGCAACCTGTTCAACATCGCACGAGAGGCAGTCATGGGATCGAGTGACAACCACGCGTCGTCCAGTGAAGGCACGCCCGAAACCACTAGCGTCAGGGCAGTGAATAGCGACACGATCACCACCTCCGAGGCCGACGCAGCACGGCTCCGCAACGCCCTGGTCGACAAGATCCGCGAATCCGGATACGCCCGCACACCCGAGATCGAGACCGCACTGCGCACCGTGCCTCGCCACGTGTTCGTGCCCGATGCCACACTCGAAGACGCCTACGCCAACAGCCCGGTGAACATCAAGTACGACGCTGACGGCATGTCGATCTCCTGCGCCTCACAGCCCGAGGTCGTGGCCCTGATGCTGGACCAACTGGAGGCCCAGCCCGGCGAACGCATCCTCGAACTCGGCGCTGGCACCGGCTACAACGCCGCCCTGCTCGCCCACATTGTCGGCGAGACCGGCCACGTCACGACCATCGACGTCGATGACGACCTGGTCGATGGAGCCCGCGCGCACCTGGCCGCAGCTGGCTTCACCAACGTCAAGGCGCTGACCCGTGACGGGGCGGTCGGGCATGCCGAGGGAGCACCGTACGACCGGATCATCGCCACCGTCGGCGCGCACGGCGTCCCGCACGCCTGGATGCAGCAACTCGCCCCTGGCGGGCGGATCGTCGTTCCGCAGCGCCTCAAGGGCAGCGTGTCCCGCTCCATCGCCTACGAGAAGCGCGACGGCCGCTGGAGCAGCGTCAGCAGCAAGATGAACACCTTCATGCCGCTGCGACGTGGCATCGCCGATGACGACCGTCGCGTCATTCCGCTCAGCAGCGACGGCACCGTACGCCTCCAGGCTCCCGCAGGGCAGCCCATCGAGGCCGAGGCCCTGGCTGGCGTGCTGGAACAGCCGCGCACCGAGGAGTGGACCGGGATGATGGTCCGGGCCATGGAGTCCCCGGAGTGGATGGAGCTGTTCGTCTCCTGCTCCGTCCCCGGCGGGCTGATCCGGATGCTGTTCCCGAAGGACGCCAAGGGAACGGTCCTCACGGACGATCCGTACCCGTCATCCACCGCGGCCGTGGACAAGGGCGCCCTGACCTACCTCGCCCGGCGTCTGTCGGACCGCAAGGCCCCGGAGGGCGGCAAGCTCTGGGAGTTCGGCGTCATCGGCCATGGCCCCGGCAGCGAGGAGCTGACCGCGCAGGTCGCCGACGCGATCCGCACCTGGGACCGCGAGTTCCGGGACCGCGAGGCCAGGTTCGAGATCCAGGACCTGAACGCTCCGGCGATCGAGCAGAGCTCCGGTGTCTTCACACTCGACACCCCACTGAACCGCATCGTCGTCGACTGGCGGTGATGACCGCTGGAACCTGATGGTGGCGGTGCCCGGCGCGCGATCGGCGGGCACCGCCACCCCCTCGCCCGCTGCATCTCGTACCCGTCGCCACAGGGGGACACATGGACCCGCTCGGCCCGATAGCAACGCGATTCCCGCTCGTGGCCCGGTTCCGGCCTGCTTGCCCGCCGCTGCCCGCGCGCGTGCGGGCGCTGACGGAACTCGCCGACAGGGCGGTTGAGGAGGATGGACAGGGGCTGGCCTCCACTGTCTTCAACCAGGCCGCGCTGCTCGCTTCCGACCTGGGCCTTCCCGAGCTGGCCCGGTCGATGTGCCACCGGCACGCCGACGCGTACCTTCGCGCCTGCCCGCTCACCGCGATGAGCGCCATTCGCGGGCTGGAACCGCTGGTCAACCTGGCCCGTTTGCAGATCCGCGCCGGCCAGCCCGATGACGGGCGCCACCGGCTTCTGGACCTGTACGAAGCCGTCGGTACCGGGAGTACCGCCGTCTTCGAGGGCATCACGGTGCCAGCCGCGCTGACCGCGACCGCCGAGGACCGTCGAGAAGTCCACGCGTGGCTCTGGCGCGTGGTGCTCGCCGACGGCACCCGCACCCTCACGACCACGGGCCGCTGGCGCGAAGCTCTGGCTCATATCGAGCAGCACCGGGGCGTGGGCACCCGAATGCTCGACGGGCGACAAGTCGCCGTAGTGGCGGCGCTCACCGGGGGAGACAGGGACCGCGCGACGGCGCTGCTCGCCGACACAGCCCCCGGCGATCCGTGGGAGCAGGCTGTCACCGCGTGCTTGGCTGTTCTGGCCCGCCGCGACCTCCCGCAGGGAGACGACAGCGGAGCGGCCGAGCTGGTGAACACCTTCCTTGACCGCGAGGCGGAGCCGGGACTGACCGTCTTCGACACCCGGCTTGGCCTCGCGGTCCTTGACGCGGTGGGGCCGCAGCATCCCGGAGCCCGTTCGCTCGTCAAGGACTTGATGGGGCGCACCACGGCATCACGCAACGGTTACGCCGCCCGCGACCTGATCTCGCACGCGCTGTTCGCCGCACTCGCCACCGAAAACGAAGCCCGTGCGTGCCGCGACCTGATCCGGGTCTGTGGACTGGGAGCGGAACTCCTTCCCGATGACCTGTCGAGCGAACTGTCGACGGCTCTGGACCGCAGCGAAGCAGTGATCACCCGATCGTCAGCGGCTGCGGCGTGAGTTCGACAAGCTGACGGCACCCGATCCGGGGCATCGGTGTCCTCCGGCAGATGATCTTGACCGATTGACAAGCGATCTTGATGGTGGGTGGGTTTTCGCCACTTGATCTTGGACTAGGAGGAAATGCCGTCGTTGCGCTGGGGTATCTGGTTGGCTGCGGCGAGGACGGGACACCCCGTACGGCAACCTTCGAGGGGCGACGGCATGGCGACAGGCACTGTGAAGCGGTTCAACGCGGACAAGGGCTACGGCTTCATCACGCAGGACGACGGGGGCCCGGACCTGTTCGTGCACTACACCTCGATCCAGACCGCCGGTTTCAAGGAGCTGGCTGAGGGGGCCAGGGTCGAGTACGGCGTCATCGAGGGGCCCAGGGGGCCGGAGGCGAACCGGGTCGTCACGATCGGTTAGCTGGGCCGCGCGCCCGGCTCCTGGCCACGGGCGAGTGGCGGGCGCGCATGCTTGCCTGGTCTGACCGATCAGATTGACCTGGTAATTGGTCAAGTTCACCTGTCAGAGGACAATCGGCGTCACGGGATCCGGGCTGTCCGCGAGCACGGCTACGCTCGAACGCATGAGCGCGCCTACCGAAGGGCTGACTCTGGGGGCCGTCAGCGCGATCGTCGAGAAGAAGATCCTTACCAACAAGATCCGCATCTACCGGCCTGGCGAGCCGGTCTTCAACCCGGACACGGGACAGTACGAGCCCGGCCCTCCCATCACGATCTACGAGGGGCCGGGGGCGATCTTTCCCACTGGTGGCCCGTCCGTCGTGCTTCACCTCGCCGGACAGGCGTACGTGGACGACACCCCTTCCCGGTACCGACTGCTGACCCCTCTGTCAGCGCCGGTCGCCTCCCGCGAAGACACCGTGACCGTCGTGCAGGCGGACGACGAGTCGGCCATCGGCCGGACGTGGCGGGTGATCGACATCGGGGAGACCTCCACCCTCAGCATCGTCCGCACCACATGGGTGGACCAGAACACGCAGAAGACGGGGGCCGTGACGTGACCACCGCCATCAACCCAGAGGAGGTGCGGCGGGAGCTGGAGGCCAAGCTCCTGCTCGACACCGTTCGAGTCACACGGCCCACAGGGACGCCGGCGCTCGACCCCGCCACCGGCCTCCTCGGAGAGGTACCGGCCGACCTGGTCTACGAAGGACCCGGCGCCATGCTGTCCGGCCATGGGCAGGTGACCGCCGAAGGGATCGTCGGCAAGCAGTGGCTTGACGACACCGTTTCCTGGTACCGGCTGCTGACACCGCTCAACGCGCCGGTACCAGCGCGGTACGACCGGGTGGAGGTGGCCGTCGCGCACTCCGGGAGCGCGGCGACCGGCGGCCGTGTCTGGCAGGTCCTCGACCCGGCCGAGGCGTCGACCGTAGAGCTGGTGCGGGTGACGCGGCTGGACGAGATCACGCCGCCGTCCTGAGGCGAATCGGGGTGTCCGCGAATCGTCCTACGCTCGATGCATGGAGATCACGGACACGCCGCCCGCCGAGATCCAGCAGGTCAAGGTCACGGCGGACGGCAGCAGGGCTTCGATACGGATAGACGGAACCGACTACTCGCGCGTCATCTCGGGCTACACGATTCACCAACAGGCAGGACACGCAGCTGACTTGGTGCTCCAGTTCGCGCAGGGCCGTTCGAGCCCGGACTTCGACGGTCACGCTCGGGTTGCCATCGGTGTTCCGCACGAGCCGGGACCGGCAGCCGCCACCTTCCTCTCGGCCATCGATGCCGGGTTGCTGGAGAAGGCGGCGCTCGCGCGGCCGGACATGGACAGCGGACCGCACGCTTTCACCAAGGCCATACTGGCGCAGCTCCAGCAGTGGGCGCGTGGGGACTTCGACCAGGACCAGGAGACGGGCTGATGGCCTCCCCGCGGAACCCCCATCCCAACGCGCATCCGTCAGCCGGGGCATACAGCAACGCGCCCCAGATCGCCGCACTGCTGAATGCCCGCGCGGCAGCCGCCCTCCCCGCGGTGGCCGGGGTCGTACAGCACTACGCCATGCTGCTGGAGACCGCCATCAAAGCCAACGCCAGCGGCCGACCGGGGCCGAACGCGCCGACGGGTGACTACCGCCGCTCCTGGACCCACGAGGTCAGCACCAACGGCTTGAACGTCGAGGCGATCGTCGGCACCAACAAGCCTCAGGGCAGGCGCTTGGAGTACGGCTTCGTCGGGGCCGACAGCCTCGGGCGGATCTACAACCAGCCGCCGTTCCCGCACGTGGGACCGGCCGTCGAGCAAGTGCGCCCCGCCTTCCTGGCCGCGGTCGGAGCGGCGGTGGGCGACTGATGGCCGTCTCCGGGCGAGTGCTCAGCCTCGCCGTCCAAGCGATGCTCGCCAGCTCCACAGGACGGTCCTGCGGTTACGGGACGGCACCCACGTCCAGCAGCCTGCCCACCGGCGCGGCGACCCCCTACAGCGTGCTGTACCCGGTTGGTTCAACCAGTGACGGACCACCCTTCGGAGATGCCAGCGCGGACGCGCGAATCGTCTACCAGGTGACGTCAGTTGCCACGACAGCGGAACAGGCCGAGTGGATGGCCGACAAGGTCCGCGCGGGCATGCTCGCCCGGACCGCACTTGGCTACACCTACCCGATCACTGCCGCTGGCTACGTGGTCATGGCCCGTGAGCTGGACAAAGAAGAAGGCGTGACTGTGGCCAGCGGCGTATACAGTTACGTTCAGCGGTTCGCGATCGAGGTCACCACCCTCGTCGGCTGACCGCCGCACCTCACCGCGGAGGCCCATCGCGGACGCCCGGCCACTCGGTACGGGCCGACTCCCAGCTTGATCTGTTGGGGACGGGCCTGCCGTATTCCGGGGCCGTCAGCGTCCCCGGAGAGTGAGAGTCGCGTGGCAACCACGCAGCAGCGTTTCATGCGCCGAGGCACCACCCTCTTCTACTTCCTGCAGAAGATCGCCTCCGACGACAACATTCCCACCCGCGCCGAACTCGGCCCCACCAACGCCACCAACCTGTCGGATTCCATCTCCGACGTCGAGGGCTGGTCGCTGGAGAACACCCCGATCGACACCCCGGACATGGGGTCGACGTTCGCCACCACGATCCCCGGCGAGGACAAGGCGGACAACAGTTCGCTGACCTTCTACGAGGACAAGATCAGCGACGAGATCGAGACCCTGCTCTCCAAGGGAGTCATCGGTTTCATCGCCATCCTGCGGAAGGGCGACGTACCCCTGTCCAAGTCGCTCGATACCTTCCCGATCCGCGTCGGCAGCCGCAGCCCGTCGTACAGCACCGCCTCGGAACCGGCGAAGTTCAAGGTGACCTTCGGCATCACCGACGAGCCCACCCTCGACGCCGCCGTGCCGGCGAAGACCGTCTGAGCCGGGGCTGCCGCATGACCACCACCGTGATATCCGAACCCCCGGCCGCAGCAGTCGCCCGCGACGCCCATTGGTCCGCGAAGATGGCGAGGCTCAAGGCACGCAAGCTCCCCGAACGCAGCCTGCGCCTGTGCGACGACGACGAGGCGAAGAAGAACGCCACCGATGCTGCCCTGGAACTGGCCAAAGCACGTACGACCGCCCGCGCGCAGTCCATCGAGCAGGGCGTCTCTGAGGCAGACCGCGAGGGCTGGACGGTCGGCCAACCGGAAGTCGTCGCCGCTCAACTGCGACTCGACGCCGCCGAAGAAGCCCTGGACGACGCGACGGTCGTCCTGACCTTCCGGGCACTTCCGCGCCCTGCCTGGGAACAGCTCCTGCGCGATCATCCGCCGACGGAGGCACAGGCCGATCAGGGCATGGAGTACAACGTCGAGACCTATCCGGCCGCTCTCATCGCCGCGTGCCACATCGAGCGGGACGAGGCCGGGGCCGAGGTTCCCGGGATGAGCGAGCAGGAGGCGCAAGAACTCCTCGACGCGTGGCCGGACTCCGAGGCCAAGGCTCTGTTCACCTGTGCGTTGCTGGTCAACCAGACGCTGAGGGCGGACCTGGGAAAAGGCTGACCTCCGACCCAGGCTTCCGTGCGGAGATGGAGGTCTGCGCCACATACGGCATCCCGCACAGCCAGTTCACCGGCGCGGGGGACGGCCGGTGGTCGGCGCTCGACCGTGCGAAGGCCATCGCCTACCTCGGCTTCTCGCGGACGGTGTGCGAGTCGTGTGGGACCAGGCCAGAGGAGTGGGACGAGCAGGCGGGTGGCGACCGCTTCGCGTACGTCACGGAGACACACCGGTGCGTCGGCTGCGAGCTGGTCGCCATGGAGCAGGAACAGGTCCCGGAGGGTCCGGAGGGGCGTGGGGTGAAGGTCGGGCTTCGGCCCAGGAAGAAGGCTTAGCCAGTGGCTGGGGCCTACACCCTCTACGTCCAGGTCCAGGCTGGCGTCACCGGTCTGGTGGGAGGTCTGCGCACTGCGGCGGGCCAAGTCACCGCGTTCGGTGGACAGGTGCGCCGCCTCGACGGTGACCTCAACGCGCTCGCGGCGCGATCGGACCGGACCCGCCGAGCCATGGCCACCGGGTTCACCGTGATGGGCGTCGCCCTCGGCGGCGCGTTCGTCATGGGCGTGCGCAGCGCCATCGAGCTTGAGAAGCACATGGCGAACGTCATGACGATCTCGAAGGAGATCAACAGCACCAACATCAGCCACTTCACAGACCAGATCGTGGAGCTGAGCACTCAGCTCCCGCAGTCCGCCGACCAGCTCGCCGAGGGTCTGTACCAGGTCGTCTCGACCGGCTTCGATGGTGCCGACGCGATGACGATCCTGCGGGTGGCTGCCCGTGGTGCCGCCGCCGGCCTCACGACGACCGAGACGTCTGCCCGCGCCCTGCTCGGCGTCCTCAAGGCGTACGGGATGGACGCCTCGCAGGCCAGCGACGTCATGGACGTCATGTTCCAGACCGTCAACTACGGCGTCGTGTCGTTCGACGAGCTGGCACAGCAGCTCGGCGACGTCGTTCCGATGGCCGCCGCGGCTGGCGTGAAATTCGAGGACATCAGCTCCGCGCTCGCCGCGGTCACCCTCTCGGGTATCCCCGCCGCCGAGGGCGTCACGGCGCTCAACATGCTGCTGACGCGCATGATGAAGCCCACCCAAGAGCTGTCGAACATGATCAAGGGCTTCGGGTACGAATCAGCTGCCGCTGCCCTCCAGCAGGACGGCCTGTACGTCGTCATGCAGAAAGTCCGCAACGCCACCGGCGGCAGCGCGGACCAGTTGGTTCCCCTGCTGCGCGACATCCGAGCGGTCCGTGCCGCTCTGGCGCTCTCGGCCGCCGACGGTGAGAACTACGCCGCGACCTACCAGGGCATCAGCCAGGAGATCGAGCGCGCGGGCGCGACGCAGAAGGCGTACGCGATCCAGATGGACACCACTGCGGGCCAGTGGAGTCTGTTTCAGAACCAAGCCCAGGCCCTCGGCATCGACATGGCGCGCGTTCTGCTGCCCGCCCTCCAAGGGGTCGGGGAGTCTCTGAACATCCTGGCCGGGGCCATCAACGACCTACCGGGCCCAGTGAAGTCGGTCATGGGCGTTGTGCTGGCGCTCTCGGCTGCCGCGCTGCTGGCTAAGGCTGCCTTCTTGAGGTTCGGCGCTCAGCTCACTGTGTTCCGGACTGAACTCGCGGCGGCACGAGCAGGGGGCTCCGCCCTTCCCGCAGTGCTCAGCGGTGCGGGCATCGCGGTGGCCGGGCTGACGGCACTGATGACGATCGGCATCGGGGTATACGCCGCCTACTCGGCCAGCAAGCAGCAGGCGAAGGCCGCGACCGAGGAACTGGTCCAGGCCCTGCGCAATGAGAGGGAAGAGGGCGAGCAAGGCGCTGGGCTGCGGACCCTGACGGAACAGCTCACCAACAGCGACGACGTCAAGAAACTGAAGGACGCCGGGATCGACGTGGCGACCGCCATCGACGCGATCACGTCAGGCGGCGCGAAGCTCAAGAAGCTCAAGGACGAGCTGAACTTGCAGAAGGCGTCGACCTGGAAGATCGGCTCGTACGCGCCAGAGCCGGAGTGGGACGCCGCCAAGAAGGTCCTGGACAAGCAGCACAAGATCTGGAGCAACGCGGTCAAGCAGGAGAGCCAGCTTGCCGCGAACATGGCGATCGTCAACAACAAGATCAAGAACAACCGGCGCGAGATGCTCGGCGCGTGGGATCTCACACAGTCCCTGCCGACGGACAAGAACGGGTCGCCGCAGTTCACCGATCAGATGGAGGCGATGGCCAAGTCTCTCGGCTCGATCGTTGACCCGGCGAAGGCGTGGAAGGCCGCGCAGGACAAGGTGGCCGAGGCCAACCGGAAAGCAGGCCGGTCGGCCGACGCATCGAAGGCATCCCTTTCGGACTACGTCGCGGAGCTGCGCAAGCAGCTCAAGGCGCAGCGCGAGTTCCAGAAGAACCTGGGCGAGCTGGCCGCCGCAGGTCGCCTCGACCTGGCGGACCACTTCTCTGACCTCGGCCCTGACTCCGCACCGATCCTCGACGAGCTGGTCAAGCAGCTCAAGAGGGGCAAGGGCAAGGTCGCCGACGAACTGGAATCGATCATCCAGGAGTCGTCCGCCCGCTCGACCCCCGCATTCCGCGCCGGTCTGGAGCAGTTGCCCGCGATCTCTGCCAAGTACGGCAAGAAGGTCGCCGAAGCCTGGGCGGACGCAGCAGCCACCAACGACCCCAGCAAGCTCGCCCGGGTCATGCGGGACATGACCGTCGCCGACATGGAGACGGCCGCGAAGAAGCTGCCCAAGGCCGCAGCCGCGCAGCTCGAACAGGGCATGGGACTCCTGGCGGATGTATCGGCCAAGTTCGGCAAGGAGGCGTCGACTTCACTCGCGCAGTCCTTCCTCAAGGGGGACATCGGGGAAATCCGCTCACAGCTCAACGCCCTGTACGGAGCCGACCTCCCGATCAAGGCGCCCGACCTGACCGGAGTCGTCGGCGCATTCAAGGCTGCTGGGGTCCAGTCGAACTCCGAGTGGTCCGGAATGCTCAGCCTCATCGTCGCCGTGGCCCAGCAGAAGGGCACGGCAGCGGCATCGGCCCTGACCACCGCTCTCCTATCCGGTGACATGGCGGCGGTGCAGACCCAGCTCGACGCCATCGGCGCGTCCGTGGGGCGTATCCCCGGAACGAAGACGATCACCGTGACGGTGAACAAGCCCGCCGCGGTGACCATCCCGTTCATCGCCAAGGTGACACCCACCTCGTGGGACACGGACGGCAACGGCGTTCCCGATGCGATTCAGGCACCGAAGAAGCAGGCGAACGGCGGACTGCTCGACTTCTACGCCGACGGCGGTGTGCGCTCCCGCCGTGAGGAGCACACGGCGCAGATCGCACCGGCCGGTGCGTGGCGAGTGTGGGCCGAGCCGGAGACCCAGGGTGAGGCGTACATCCCGCTCGCCGGAGCCAAGCGCGCCCGGTCCAAGCGGATCTTGGACGAGGTGGCCCGTCGCTTCGGTGGGGAGGTCAGCTATCACGCCGACGGCGGCCTGTCGGGGTTCACCTACCGGCCGCAGACGCTCTACTCGCTGTCCGGTATCGCCAGCGACTCGCAGGACAAGAAGGGGAACTTCAGCCTGGCCCTGTTCGCCAAGAAGCTGCACTCGTCCGTGGCCACCGCCAAGCGGTGGCGTCGAGACCTCGACACCGTGGCTCGCCGTGCCGGCCAGGACGTGGCTGACGCCCTGGCGGAGATGGGCGAGGAAGGGGTGTCGCTCACCCGCAAGATGGCGACCGGCAGCTCGCGCTATGTGCGGTCGATGGCGAAGGACCTGCGAGACCTGGCCGCCGTGTCCAAGGCGAGCCTCAGCGAGTACACCGGGCAGCTCCGCCAGGCGGTGAAGGACCAGACCGGCTTCGAGCAGAACTTGGCGAAGCTCGCGGCCGGCGGCTTCGGCGATCTGGCCAAGCGCCTGGCCGAGCAGGGGGACCAGGACGCCGCCGACCTCGCCGCGCAGGCGGTGAAGGACAAGAAGAAGGCGAAGGCGGCCAACGATGCCGCCCGCAGCGCCGACAAGACCGTCCCCAGCGACGACCTGCCGGACCTGGTCGCGATCATTAGTGCGGTCAAGAGCAAGACGACCGGCCTGCACGCGGTAGCCGACGCCACCGGGCTCGATGAGGACCACATCATCGAGATCGCGAACCTGGGCTTCTCCCGTCTCAAGAGCGCCCTGGGATCGAAAGGCGCCAAGTTCTTCTCCGACCTGAGCCGCGCGAACAAGGGCCTGTCGTACGCCAACGGCGGCGTGCTGACGCCTGGGCTGTACGCGACTTCGGGCGGACTGATCAAGTTCGCCGAGCCGAGCACGGGGGGCGAAGCGTTCATCCCGCTCGGCGCTGCGAAGCGCAGCAGCGCCTTGGCCGTCCTGAACGACGTCGCCACCCGCTTCGGGATGCGCCTGTCCAGCGGTGCCGCCCCGCCCGCCATGCCCCTGGTCGACGCCCGGCCGCCGACCGCCATCAAGGTCACCGTCGTCCAGCAGCAGCCGAAGGCCCTCGTGGAGAACATGCCGATCACCGTGCACGGCCGCGACAGCTCGCCGCAGGAGCTGTCCGGGGAGATCATGCGCCGCCTGCGGAACGCCCAGCGCGGAGGGCGGATCTGATGCTCACCCTCAGCGAATGGCAGATCGACTTCGGAGGCGTGCTGATCGGCCACAAGACCAGCGTTCCGATCTCCAACGTAGAAGGTCTCGGGCCAGCCGAGCTGCGAACTCAGGACGTCCTGAACCCTGCCGACGACGGCGCTTTCCCGGGCGTCGACCTGTACGCCCCCCGGGTCATCCGCATTGAGGCAGGCATTCGTACGCCAGGAGACCCCGGCGCGGCGCTGGACAAGCTGGCCGAGATCGAGGCCGTGGCATCGGACGCGAAGATCCGCCGTACCGCGGGCGCGCTCGCGATGCTGCGAATCCGGTGGCCTGGTCGGCCCACGAGGGTCCTGTTCGGGCGTATCCGGCGAGCCGAGGCGGTCTCCACTGCTGACGCTATCCACGGGTGGATACCGCTGGACCTGGAGTTCAGCGCGCTCGATCCGCGCTTCCACGACGACGAGATCTCCAGCGTCACCCTGCCCTTGGACGTCTCTCAGAACAACGAGGGCTTCACGGCACCGGTCCAGGCACCGATTACCACAGGCATCGCGAAGCCGGAGACCAGGCCGGGTTGGGTGGCCAACGACGGTAAGGCCAGCGCATGGCCTTCGGTCCGTATCACCGGCCCTGTCTCGAATCCTCGAATCCTGCACGTCGAGTCCGGACGCACCCTCGATCTCGACATCACCCTCGGCGTGGGCGAGCGAATCGACATCGAGACCCGCCCCGGCACTCGCTGGGTGCTGCGCAACGGCAGCGGCAACGCCGCCAACGCCCTCTCTGGAGCCTCGCGTCTGGACCTCTTCCAGATCCCGCCCGGTCGCAGCGAGATCCGCTGGACGGCCACCGACTACACCAACACCACCCGTCTGACCGTCTCGTGGCGGTCGGCGTGGACAGCTCTGTAAGGAGAACCCTGCTGTGACGCTCGTCCAGCCGCCCATGCTCACCCACGGCGGCACCCATCCCGCCCGCGCGTTCAGGATGATGGTCAGAGACCTCGCCCGCGGCTCCCAGGGCGTGACCGAGGCCAACGACCTCAAGGTGCGCCAGCTCTCAACACCGGGGGCCGGCGTACGCGTCGGGGACGGTTCCTCCGTCATACGCGGCGCCTCGTGGGGCCAGGGCGCGTATACGCAATACAACATCGGCGACACCATCGTGCCCGTCGCTCCCACTGGAGCCTCTGGCCGATCCGACCTCCTCGTACAGCGCATCGAGGACCCTGAGTACGAAGGCAACCGTGATCCGGCCAAGGACGACATCGGCTACTTCCAGGTGATCCCCAACGTGTCGGCGACCGCTACGGCGGTACCGGCAGGAATGACGGCCATCCCGCTGGCTCGTCTCGACATCCCGGCGAACACAGCCACCATCACAGACGCGATGATCAAGGACCTGCGGAGCATCGCCAACCCGCGACGGGAACGGCGCTTGTACACGTCCTTCCCTGGCAGCTTGTCCACCCTCACCTACCAGGACAACAAGTGGCACGTGTGGCCAGCAGCCGCACGTTGGACCGTCCCGGTGCCCGACTGGGCAGTGAGCCTCAAGGTCGTCACGACTTTCGCCGGGCTCCGCATGGACAGCGCCGACGTCTTCGCGTCGATGCAGCACGTCATCGGCACCGTGCAGGGCCAGAACACAGTGATCGACGACGACCAGGGCAAGAACATCCGTCGGTCCACCATCGTCCTGGCCGACAACATCGGCGTCACGGCGGCCATGCGCGGTACCAACCAGACGCTGTACGTGCAGACCTACATGTCCAAGAGCGAGACCGGCAACCTTGGCGTGGACGGCTCCACCTCCATCGTCTGTGACGTGGAGTTCAATGAGGGCGTCATCTGACGATGTCGTACCGCTACCTGACCACGCATGCCCTCACCGGCGACACCCTGGCCTGGGACCTTCCACTGACCGGCGTCGAGTTCGGCCCGGAGCTGTGCGGGCCGGGCAACTTCACCGGCGTCATCGAGCCGAGGCTGGCCAACCTCGCCCCTGCACAGGTCGACCCGGGCACGACCCTGATCTTCGCCGAACGCGACCGCACCCTGCTGTGGGGCGGCATCATCTGGCGCGCGGAGCCAGAGGGCCAGAAGCTGCGGATCGAGGCCAGCGGATTCAGCTCGTACCTCACCAAGCGCACCGATCTCCACGGCAACCTGGACGGACGCGGGCCGTGGGTGAACGCCGACCCGTGCCGCGTGATCCGCGATGCCTGGGCGTACTGCCAGTCCCAGCCGGACGGAAACATACGCGTCGCGGTCGACAGCACGACTTCCGCTGCCAAGGTCGGCACACCCGCAGAGCCCTACTCCACCCCTTGGTGGGAAGCACCCACGCTCAGCAAGGTCGTGGACGACATGGTGGCCGTGGCCGGCGGGCCTGAGTGGACCGAGACCGTCGCCTGGTCTGGTGATGCCCCGATGCAGCGCATCCGGATCGGGTGGCCCCGCCTGGGCACGCGGCGGCAGGACATCAGCTTCACCTCGGGCATCAACGTCACCTCCACTGTTCCCGTGGAGTACGACGCCGACAGCTACGCCCAGGTCGTCATCGGTCTCGGAGCGGGTGAAGGCCGTTCCCGGCGCCGTGTCGTGGACGCAGCCCGGAACGGCCGCCTGCGCCTTGAGCAGGTCCTCGAAGTTCCCAACGAGAAAGCCAACGACCGGCTCGCCGCCCGCACCCGCACCGAGCGCGTGAACCGGTCGGTCATCGGCGAGGTCACCGAGGTGGTGCTCCGCGACCATCCGGCGGCCCGTATCGGAGCCTTCCAGATCGGCGACGACGTTCGCGTACGCCTGAACGACGAGTGGACGCAGTACGACGGCTGGTCTCGCATCACCGGCTGGACCCTTAAGCCGCCGACCGACGACGAACCGGAGCAGGTCACCGTCCAACTGGCGCGAGCGGACCGCTACACCTACGGAGCCTGAGCATGACAAATCAGATCGCCAGTCTCGCCGCTCGCTTGGCTGCCGTCGAGCGACGCCTCGACAGCACCAGCCGCACGGCCCAGCTCGCGTACTCCTCCATCGAGGACGGCGCGATCAGCGTCTTCGACGACGACGGATCCCTGCGCGCGGTCATAGGCCAGCAGCCCGATGGCACTACCGGAGTCAACGTCGTCAACGGCCCTACGCCTCCGACCCCGAGCCAACCCACCGTCACCGCGATCCCGGGTGCCGTGGCCGCCGCCTGGGAGGGGAACTTCACCGACGCCGCCGCATGCCCGCTGGACTTTGCCCGCGTCGAGGTCCACGCAGCCGGCCTGGACAACTTCACTCCTGGAACTGCCACCCTGCGCGGCACACTCGAATCCCCGCGAGGCGGCACGCTGACCATCCCAGCCGAGCAGCCGCTGTACGTCCGCCTGCTCACGCGCAGCTCTTCGGGTGTCGCGTCACTCCCGTCAGTCCAGAGCGGACCGGTTACTCCGGGGCCTGTTGTCGCTCAGGAGGTCCTGGACGGCATCGTCGGGGAGACTGCGCTTGCCGAAGGGGCTGTGTCCCGTGCCAAGCTTCAAGTTGGTGCGGTCGGCCACAATGAGCTCGGCATCGGTACTGGCAACCTGCTGCCCGACCCCTCGTTCGACGGAGCTTTCACCGCCCAGCTCGTCGCCGCAAACACCCAGTGGGCGCTTGTCGACGGCAATGGCTCTTCGAAGGCTCTGCGGGTCAACGGCACCAGCTCCACGCCGACTTCTCCCAGTCTCCTCATCACCGAGCTGCCCGTCTCTCCGGGCAACCGCTTCTTCCTCGCCTTCGACTCCCGTGCCTCCGCCGACTGGGCGGGGGACTCGGTCCGTCTCTACCTGCGCTGGCAGAACGCTGACGGCGGGGTTCTCGGCTACGGCACCGCCATTGCGAAGCCCACTCCCGGCACGGCTTGGACCCGCGTGACTGCGCAGGTGCAGGCACCCTCCGGCACCGTGACCGCCACAGTCTGGCTACAGGGCTTCCAGGCCACTGCGGGCACAGCCGACTTCGACAACGCCGAGATTCGGAGCGTCATCGGCGCAGGCATGGTCTTGGCCGAGTCCATTGGCACCCTGGAGCTGGCCGCCCAGTCCGTTACTGGCGAGAAGGTCGTCGCGAAGTCCCTCACTGCCCGCGAGGTCAAGGCGCTGTCTCTGACTGGCGACGAGATCGCCACCAACACGCTGACCGCCCGAAACATCGCCGCGGGCTCGCTCTCGGCGTCGCGGCTGGCCATCGGCACCAACGGCAACCTGGTCGGAGATCCCTCCTATGAAACTGGCGTTGTCGCGGCCGGTCTGGTGGGCCAGGACCCTAGTGCCTTCGCTGTGGAAGACGGGGGCAACAACTCCGCCAAGCGGTTGCGCATCGCCTCTGCTGCCGGGGCGTACCGGTGGGTGCAGCACGCCGCGTCGCCAGTGCTGACGGGAGATCGCTACTGGATTGCCGCCGACTACAAGACGACCGCGGACTTCACTGGGGCCAGCGTGAAGTTGTTCCTTGGCTTCTACGACGAGGCCGGTACGCGCGTCGGCTCGGATGGAATCATCGTCTCTGCTCCAGTTACCGACGGCACGTGGCAGCGCATCTCCAAGGTCATTACAGTCCCAGCCAACTCCACCCAGGCCAACATGCGGATCGGGGTCGACGGCACCGACGTCACGACCGCCACCGGCAGCGCGTACTTCGACAACCTTGAATGCCGGGCGGTGCTTTCCACGCCGGGAACCGGTGCCCGCGCCGAACTCTCCCCAGAGGGACTGCGCCTGTATGACGAGTCCGGGGGCGAGGCGGTATCGCTGACCACCGGCACGCCGAACTACGTGTCGCTGACGAATGACGGCATCGCAGTTGCCACTATCGACCAAGACGGCAACACAGGCGTTGCTGACCTGGCCGTGGCAGGCAAGCTCACCATCGGTGGCGATCCATTCGAGAACTACTTGGCGCGATTCGCCCGTGGGCTGATAGCTGTCGACTATCAGGCAAGCGCCGTCTCGGCTGGGAGTACCGACTACGGATTCGTAGAGCTGTCCTTCGATGCCGACACCAGCCGCATGTACCGCGTCGTCTTGGACTGCTACGCGGACCCCTCTGTGGCTGGGGGTGAACTTGTCGTCGCCCTTCGGGACGGCGGTGCAAAGACCCCGTCGATCTCTTCCTTGCAGATCCAGTCCGCGATCTACCCCATGCCTTCGGCCGGATACCAGCGCATTCGAATGGAGATCATCCGGCCCGGCTCCGTGTTGGGCGGGGGGCTGCACCGGCTGCTGACTACTTTCCGCTGTCAGAGTGGCCCGGCGGGTCAGACCGTGCGACTGTTGGGAGGCACCAACTACCCGGGCCTGATGTACGTCGAGGACGTGGGTCCATACGTACCGGAAACCGGCGTATACAACGTCGGCGGCGGCACAACCACCCCGCCCAAGAAGACCTACACCAAGACGTACGCGGCCTCTTGGTCCGGCAGCTACGCCAATCGTGGCAGCTACAACTCGTTTTACGGATCCCAGTGTCTCCAGGGCTACTTCAGCTCCACCAATGGAATGCAGGCGAGCCTCATTGGATTCCCCGCCTCGCTCGGAACTGATCTGTCAGGTGCCGCTATTCAAAAGGCCGAGGTTTACCTCTACTTTGATCATTGGTACTACAACGGCGGAGGTAAGGCAGTAATCAAGGCTCACAAGTTCACATCGCGCCCGTCGACGTTCAGTTCCGACAGCGAGTCACAGACGATCAGTTGGGGGAAGAACGTCGGCAAGTGGGTCGATATTACCGCTGTATTTGACAGCACGAGCTGGCGCGGCATCGCGCTGGACCCGAACAACTCCGACCTGAACTACTACGGGCGCGCTCAGGGCGTCGGGCAAAGCTACCCGCCTCAGCTACGCGTGACCTACACGAAGTAGAGAGTGCGGCTATCGGATTTGGCGGCACCCCGCGCGGCCGTATGATCAAGGCGTGGCGCGGGGCCACCGATCGCCGAAGGAGTACGCGGTGAGCATCCCGCCGGGCGCGGAACCCACGCTGTGGGAACTGCACCGCGCTGTTGTCCAGTTGCGCGAGGACCAGCGTGACGATCTCGCACAGCTTCGAGACGATCTGCGCAGCGACATCGCTGCTCTGGCGAACCGCCTCAGCGAGGTGGTCACCGTGGACGTGTACCGCGCCGACCAGCGCAGCTTCGCTCTGCGTGTCGACTCGCTCGAACGCGAGTTGGAGACCGTCAAGACCGAGCGGGACCAGGACCGCGAGCAGGCGAACACCAACCGCCGTCTGATCGTCTCTGCGTTCATCGCGCCGGTGCTCCTGACCGTGCTGCAACTGCTGCTCGCTGCGCGCGGCAGCCCATAGAAACGACAACGTCACTCAAGATCGCTCATGGCGCGGGGGAGAAGCAGGACGCGCCTCATGCCCGATCTCTGGCTGCCCGGAGCCGAGCGGCACCCGCTCAGCGACACGGCACCGACCGACACCCAGTACGACCCGCGCGTGATCTGGCACATCACCTGGGACAAGAACGGCACGGCGGCCAAGCCTGCCGACCTCGTCCCCTTCGATCAGCTCGTCCGGTACTTCACCGGCAGCGGCAGCAGCGCGGCACCGCACCTCCTGTGGGATCCGTTCACGGGAAGGGTCGCCCAGTTCTACCCGGCGAACAGCCGGTCGAAGTCGGTCGTCGACGCGGCCGGCGGGACCCGCACCAACCGTACGGGCCGTGTGTGTATCCAGGTGGAGACGTTGTTCTTCCCCTACTGCCGGGTGAACGGCAAGTCCTACGCGACCGTCCGTGACACCCCGGCCAAGGGCCTGGACAAGATCCTTGCCTGGGCCCGGAGTTGGGGAGTGCCTGACGTCTGGCCGATGGGCACGCCTACCTGGAGCGCGAAGCGCAACGAGCACATCTGGGAGACGGAGGGCGGGCATTACGGCCACGGTCAGGTGCCCGAGAACCAGCACACCGACCCAGGCCCGATGCCGAGGTGGCCCACTGGCACGAGCCCGGCGCCCAAGCCGGGGCCGCCCCCGTTCCCCGGCCGTAGCGCCTTCGGCCCCGGCAAGTCGAACGCCTCGATCTTGCTCCTGGGCCAGCAGCTCGTTCGACGCGGCTTCGGCAAGCACTACCGCGTGGGTCCGTCCCGTGACTGGGGTGAGGCCGACCGCCTGAACGTCCGTGACTTCCAGCTCGCGCAGAAGTGGAGCGGGGCTGACGCCGACGGCCTCCCCGGCCCCCAGACCTGGTCCCGCCTCTTCGGCTGACCCTCGATCCCATCAAGGAGTAGAACGCATGAATCTGTACGCATCCCTTCTGCGCACCGGAGTGCCAGCCGCGGTCGGCTGGCTCGTCTCGGTGGCCCTCCGTCACGGCCTTGACCTGGACGCGACCGCCGTGTCCGGCGTCCTCACCCCCGCCGTGATCTTCGCTTACTACGGGGCCTTCCGTGTCGCCGAGGAACACGTCTCGCCACGCTTCGGCTGGCTGCTCGGCTACGCGCGGCCTCCGAAGTATGAGGGTCCGCAGCTCCCGCTGCCGAGGACCTGAGTAGATCGGCGGGACGCCGTAAGGCGCTCGAGTAAGCAAGGAAGAAGGCCCCCGTCTCGCGACGGGGGCCTTCGACCTCTTGGAAGCCCCCACACTACCTGGGTTCCCGGAGGGTGCGGACTCCGCTCGCACACTGGTTACAATCTATATGCATACGCACTGCGAGCGGAAGGCGATGGAGTGGCAGGGGATCAGAGGCCAGCGGTACGGAAGCCGTACCTGGCCGGCGGAGCCGAGTTCGCCGCGCTGTACGACGTGAAGCGGCTCCAGGTCAGTCAGTGGATCAGTCGGGACCACACGCTCGACTACCGATACGCCAAGATCATCAGCGGCTCGCCCTACTGGCTACTCCACTTCGTGAAGGGCTTCGGCCAGACCACCCCCCGTGCGAAGCACCTCAACGAGGCCGTGCTCGATCGGCTGGTCAAGGAACAGGACCCGGGCCACTGGGTCCGTGAGGTCGGCCAGCTCCCGCCGCTGGTGGGCCAGGCCGAAGTGGTGAACCTGTTCAACCTTCCTTCTGGTGCTCTGCTGCGGAAGGCGGTCGGTACCGGCCGCTTCCGTCCCGCCGACTACACCCTCTCCGGGTCGCCGATCTGGCTCCTGGAGTCCGTAATGGAAGACGTGCCCGCGCTCCAGGCGGGGGCCCGCGGTGTGGAGTGGGCGGTCGATGATGCGGTTCTGACCGCGCTGCGCGGCGGCACGTACGACGGCCCAGGCGCGAGGATCGTGCCGCGAGGCAAGGCCGCACAGAAGCCCGCCAACTAGCCTGCCACTAAAGCCAGTTGTTCTTGATCTCACCCCATATTGCATATAGAATAGAAGCGTACCCAGTCGGGTGCGCTTCTATTTCATTGGGGGTGTCGTGCCGTTCTCCAGGGGCCCGCCGAAGGGCGGTTGTGAGGGTTGTCGATCGACATTCGTTCTGCCCAGAGATAGATTCCAACACTCCATAGTGTTTGTACCATCTCCGAGGGGGAGAGCCTTGCTGATCGAGCAGCCATCGTTGTTCGGCACCATCCAGCCCGTTCGCCACCCTGCCGACGTCGGGGGCCTGACCATCCAGCAGCGGTTCGAGGCGTTCCACGCACTCAACCCCTGGGTTCTCAGGTCGCTGGCCCGGATGACCGCCGACTGCGCGGAGAAGGGGTTCGGCCGCATTGGCATCGGGATGCTCTTCGAGCTCCTGCGCTACCAGTACGGCGCGGCCACCCGAGGCGACGAGTTCGCGCTGAACAACGACTACCGCTCCCGGTACGTCCGCCTCCTGCTGGCCGAACACCCGGAGTGGTCCCCGCTATTCGAAGTCCGAGCCCTGCGCGCGGACTGACCACGACCTCTTGGAGCCAGATCGTGAACGCACCAGCGGGCGCCGCCAAGCCGCCCGCCATCAAGCTCAAGACCCGCAAGCCGACCGGGATCGTGCCATGGCCGCTGATCCTCATCGAGGGGGAGGAGGGCGCCGGCAAGACCTACTCGGCCGCCCAGTTCTCCGCCTCTGAGCGCATCGGCCAGATGTACTGGATCGACCTCGATGAGGGATCGGCCGATGAGTACGCGGCGATCGAGGGCGCGAACTACCTGATCATCGAGCACGACGGCACCTACAGGGACATCCTTGAGCAGGTTGAGGCCGTGCATGCCGAAGCTCGGCGTGCCGCAGCGGCCGGGGAGCCGCCGGTCGTCCTGACCATCGACTCGGGCTCGGCCCTGTGGCGGATGCTGACCAACTGGACGTACGAGCGGGGCCGCAGGACGCAGAAGAACCGCAAGCTGCTCCAGGCGGATCCCGATGCCGCCTACGACATCGGCCGGAACCTGTGGAACGACGCGCTGGAGCGGTGGAACAGGATCGTCTACCTGCTGCGCACCCTCCCTGGTATTGCCATCGTCCTGGCCCGCGGCAAGCAGGTCAGTGCCACGGACGACAACGGCCAGCCCATCCAGAACCAGACAGAGTGGAAGGTCTCGGCCCAGAAGGACCTTGGCTTCGACTCGACCTGCTGGGTGCGGATGAAGCGTGACGCCGACCCCCAGATCGTCAAGGTGCGGTCCCTGCGCATGCGCGTGGAGCAGAGGAAGCCCCTGACGCTGCGGGACTTCAGCATCGAGGACCTGGTCTTCAACGGGCTCGGCTGCTCCATCGAATCCCAGCCGCGCGTGATGCCCGCGCTCGCCGGTGACCTGGTGCAGCCGTGGCTGACCCGCATCGCCGAGCTGAAGGACAAGGAAGCTCTCGGTGCGCTGTGGCGCTCCGTCCCCGACCCGACCAACCGCCTCAGCCGGGACGAGATCGCCACCGTGCGGGCCGCCGCCGAGCAGAGGGCGGCCGAGCTGGACAACCCGCGCTCGGAGATGGGCGAGGGCCCACTGACCGACGCCGACAAGCTCCGAGCCGCCGCCAAGCGGAAGGCCGCCGAGCAGGACGCGGACGCCGAGCAGTGACCGGCCTGCACGCACCTCTTGGAGAACTCCCATGTCCGTAGCAACCATCCTCGACGGCGTCGCGCCGTCCATCTGGGACGCAGCCCATGATGTCGACGCCCGCCGCCCGCGATCCCTTCAGACCCAGCTCGGGGCGTCCGATACCGTGTGCGGCCGTCGCGCCGCCTACATCCTGCACGGCGTCACGCCGACCGATCACGCCGACAAGCGCGCGGCGATCCTCGGCACGTTCATCCACTACGGCCTGCTGGAGTCGGCGCGCACCGAGTACCGCTGGCTGGTGGAGCGCAGTGTGCAGGACGACCTGATCAGGGGCCACGTCGATGTCGTCCAGCTCGACTCGGCGACGGCCGCCCGTCTGCCTGCGCGGCACCGACCTGTGATACCCGCAGACGTGCTCACCGTGGAGGACGTGAAGACGAAGTCGACCTATATGTGGGACCGTGTCCTTCGCTACGGCGCGACGGCCGCCGAGCTTCGGCAGGTCCACCTCTACGCGGGCGCGCTGCACGAGGTCGGCTTCGAAGACGTGCCGGGCCAGCGGTACCTGTCCCGCCTGGGCCCGCTCAACATCGGGCGCATCCGCTTCCGCTTCATCAACCGCGACAGCGGCGCGGAGCACATCCAGGAGATCGACTTCGATCCCCAGCGGGCCGCAGAGGCCCAGTGGTGGGTGGAGCGCGTGCGCGAGACCGCCGACCCCGAAGCGATGCCGCGCGACTTCAACGGGCCCGGCCTGGACGCCATCTGCGACTACTGCCCCTTCCGCTCCCTGTGCTGGCCGGGGACGGCGCCGGGTGTCCCGGAGCAGACGGCGCTCATCCACAACGACGCCGACCGGGAGCAGGCGCTCGTCGACTACGTGAAGGGACACGAACTCGCCAGCGAGGGCAACCGCATCAAGACGTTCGCCCGCAAGAAGCTGGACCAGTCCCCAGCCGGGACCTACGGCCCGAACAAGCTCTCCTGGCGCGGTGGGAACGACGAGGAGAAGGACGACGTGGAAGCGATGGTCGACCTCCACGAGATCGCTGGCATCCCGGTCCCGATGAAGCCGGACGCGGACCGCATGGTCAAGAACCTCAAGGCCGCCGGTCTACCCGTCCCACGGCGGAAGACCGGGAAGAAGACAGCGCCGGTCATCAACGTCGGGCCGGCCTGACCCCGCCCCCGACTTTCTCAGCCCCGCCCGTGAACGTCGGGCGGGGCGCACCGTCCTGCCGCCATGCCTGCACCACCCAAGGGGAACCGTGTCCATCCAACTGATGATCGCTGCGGCGTATCTGCCGCCCGACGTGCTCAGCCAGAGCCAGAAGCTCGCCCTCATGAAGATCGCCGACAGCGCGGACGACGAGACGCGCCTCGCGAGACCCGGCCTCACGCGCCTCGCGGCCTGGGTCGGCGTGACCGACAAGCGCGCCATCACCATCGTCACGGAGCTGATAGCCAAGGGGCTCGTGGAGCGCGTTGAGACCGGCAAAGCGGGCCGATCTGCCGTCTACCGCGTCTTCCCGCTCGGCGTGCCCCCCACGCCGACCACACCGGACCTCAAGGCGGCTGCCGAAGCCCGCAAGGCTGCTCCCAAGAACCCGCGCAAGGCCCGCTCCGGTGTGGTGCGTTCGGCTCCGGCCAAGCCCGCGATGACCTACCAAGACGTCGAAGCCCGTGAGGCCGAGCGGCAGCAGAAGACTGGAAAGCCGCAGGTGGAGGCAGGGTTCCACGAGGGGAACCCAGGGGAGGGAGCAGGGTTCCACGAGGGGAACCCGGAGGAGGCAGAGAGCCGGGTTCCACCGGTGGAACCCGATGAGTTTCACGCGGGGAACCCAGTGGGTTCCAGTGGTGAAACCCCTTCCTTTCCTGGTTCTTCCTCTGTCCTTCCTTTCCCCCCTACCCCCACGGCTGACGCCGTAGGGGAGTCCGTGGCCGCCGAGGAAGACGACCAGGCACCGGACCGCGCAAGCCCGCAAGGCGGCTGTGCACGCCACAGTGGCCGCCCTGCTGCGTCTTGTCGCGGGTGCGGGACCAATCCGCGTGCAGGGCGTGAACGGGAGCGGGCGCAGGCCAAGGCAGATGAGCACCGTGAGCACGGGCGCTTCTGGGATGAGTGGCACGAGGACGCGGCCAGCCGCCGACAGCAGGTCGCAGAACGGCCGGAGTCGATGGAGACGGCTCGGCGCGCAGCGCGCGAAGCCGTGCGGGACTCCAAGGTCCGCAGGCAGCAAAGAACTTAGGCGGCCAAAAGAATATTCCCCCAGGAATATGGACATGCCGAGAATTGCATATAGAATAGAACCAGAAAGAGGGGGGAAGCCCCTCCGAACCGGAAGGATGACATGAGCTACCTGCCCACCCTCCGCCGCGCACACAAGGGCGCGATCGTGCTCGACGGCAGCGCCGCCGCCCATGAGCAGATCCGCACCCTCGCGGACCTCTACCGCGAAGACCCCGAGGGGGTCGGTGACATGCTGATCCAGATCGCCGACCTCAAGGACCAGGCCGAACTGGAACGGGATCTCGACGGTCTCGGTCACGCGGAGCACGTGCGGGACGACATCGTCACCGAACTGCTCGACGAGACCGGCGGAGCGGAAATCCACCTCGACCCTCGCGACAACCACCACGCCCTCATGCAGGCGCGCAGCCTCGCCTTCGAGGCGCGGCGCATCGCCGACGCGGCCCAGCGGCGTGCCGACGAGCTGACGGTCCTGACCGCTGTCGCTCGCGGCGCGCGCGAGGAGCGCCGCAGGCCCCCCGTGTGCTGATCAAGGCATTTCAATCGGTTTCGAAATAGATCCCAACTCTGTACTGTTGGGCGGCATAAGACCTCTTGGAGAGAAATCCGTGAGCAACCACCTCGCGCAGATGGCCCCGATGCCCGTGCACGGCAACACCGACGACCCGCTGTGGCGCAAGCTGTGGAACGCCTACGAGCCGGTCATCACCGCTCTGCGGAGCATCCCGCTCGTCGCCGACATCGAGATCTGCGGCGGCATGTTCGGTATCACCGTGCAGCTCACCGACGGATCGCACCTGTGGATCTCCTCGGTCGAGGAACTGCCCATCGACCCCTCGCAGGTCGAGGGCTGGCACGTCAGGCGAGCCCACGAGGACAACCCGACCGTCGATGAGATGGTCTACAACTCCACCGTCGACGGCGAGCACTCGCAGCACGGCAACAACGTCGTCCCCCTGATCCAGGCGATCAGTTCCTTCGTCGCTGAACGGCGCCTCGCGCCCAAACTGATCGACCTGATGTCCGTCCAGCTCGACGGCGTCACGAAGGACCACAGGCGCATCAGCAAGCTCGTAGAGGGCCCCTTCGATGACCGGCACGCGGCCGTCAAGGAGTACGGCTACGCCACCCACCTCCTGGCGGAACGCGGCTGGCGGTGCATCCACGAACAGGGCGGAACTGACTGGCCGTTGACCATCTGGGAGCTGAACGGCGAGATCGTCACCCTCTACCTCGCCCACGTCGGCTTGGTGAGCGCCTGATGCCCGGCACCGCGATGCAGCCCTGCCCGGCCCGCGACGGACAGGCGAGGCGATGACCGTCATCTTGGCGCTGCTCGCGCTCGCCCTCGGCGTCGCCGCCGGCCTCACCGTGCTCGTCGTGGGCGAGCTGCGCTGGGAGGCACGCAACCGGCTCCCGAAGTGCACCACCTGCGGCGAGCAGCACCACAAGCACGCCGCCCACCGCTGAACGCTGTCCGGCCCGCCGCACCGGGCCGGACAGCCGAAGACCTCTTGGAGAACCACCACCTTGGGATACGACATCTACATCCAGGCCACTGACGGCAAGCTGGCCGAAGGGGACGAGAACTACTTCCGTTTCGCGTGGACGGCCATGCCCCGGACGCTCGACGCGATGGCCAACTTCGGGATGCTCACCGAGCTGCCCGTTCCCTCCGTCCCGCCCCTGTCGGCGTACGGATTGGCCACCGACGACTTCCAGCCCGGTACTCCGCCCGACCAGGCGACCGCCAACCGCATCGCCGAGTTCCGCGCCGCATACCAGGCTGCCCTGGACTACGGCGAGTCGAAGCCGACCGGCATCCCGTCCTACAAGCTCCAGGTCAACGGCGGATTCCTCGTCACCGTCGCCGAGATCAGCGCCGCGCTGGCTGCCTACGCGGCCCACCCCCACGCGGACGTAGCCGAAATGCCCATGGGCGATCCGACATGGCGCTCGTGGACAACATTCCTGCGCCGCGCCCAGAAGCGCGGCGGCCTGCGCACCTACTGATCCCGACCGTCGCCCGGCCCCGCGCCTGCGGGGTCGGGCGACGCTGACCTCTTGGAGAACGAACACCACCATGGCCAAAGTCATCGACCTGCTGTGCGGCGCAGGAGGAAGCAGCACCGGACTCGTGGAAGCCGGGTACGAACTGATCCTCGGGATCAACCACTGGCAGCTTGCCATCGACACACACGCCGCCAACCACCGCAACGCGGACCACGCCTGCATCGACATCTCAGGCTTCCCCATGCGCTACCTGCCCAACGCCGATGTCCTGTGGGCGTCGGTCATCTGCACCGAGATCAGCCCCGCAGGCGGGCGGCGGCGCGAGACCCACCAGATGGACCTGCTCGACCTCATTGAGGAGGGGGAGGACTGGGAGGCCCTGACCAAGGACGCCTTCGAGCGGACCCGGGTCACCGGCTGGTGCGTCGTCCGAGCGGCCGAGGCCAAACGGTTCAAGGCCATCGTCGTGGAGAACGTCGTGGAATTCGGTCTCGACTGGATCTTGTTCCCGAAGTGGCTCGAAGCCATGGAACTGCTCGGCTACCAGTACCAGATCGTGTGCGTGAGCAGCGCGCACGTCGGCGACGACGTCAACCTGCGCGCCCCGCAGTGGCGCGACCGCATGTACGTGGTTTTCACCCTCAACACCATGCGAAAGCCGGACCTGGAGCCGAGGCCCCTCGCACCCTGCGTGGACTGCGGCGAGGACGTGCACGCCATCCAGTCGTGGAACGTCGCGGGCGTACGGATCGGGAAGTACCGGCGCGACTACATCTACCGCTGCCCCAACTCCCGTTGCCGTCACGCGATGGTCGAGCCCTACGTCCGCCCAGCCAGCGACATCATCAACTGGGACGACCTCGGCACGCGCATCGGCGACCGCAAGAAGCCCCTCGTGGACACCACGATGGACCGCATCCGCGCGGGCCTCCTCAAGTTCCCCTATCGGCCCAGCTCCATCACGCTCACCCACGGCAAGGAGGGCGGCGACCGGGCGTACGCCGTCGAGGACCGGCCGCTGCCGACCCGAACCGCCAAGCAGGGGGACGCCCTCCTCGTGCCGACCGGCGGCTCGTGGAACACCGACGCCGTCCCCGTCGACGTCCCCCTTCGCACCCGCACCACCCGCGAGAGCGAGGCACTGCTGACGGTGGACCCCTTCATCGTCGAATTCCGCAACCACTCAACCGCCAGCCCCGCGTCCAATCCGTTGAGCGGAGTCACCGCGCAGGGCAACCACCACGGCCTGGTCACCCACGCCGGCCGCGTCCCCGAGCGCGCCAGGAACACCCTCGTCGTGCCGTACCGCAAGGCCGCGGTGAAGACGGCCGCCGAACCCGTCCACACCCTCTCCACCCGCGACTCGGCTGCCCTGGTCCGCTCCGCCCCGGACATCAACGACTGCTTTTTCCGGATGCTCAAGCCCCGCGAACAGCTCGAAGGGCAGCGGTTCCCCTCGAAGTACGTCGTCTACGGCAACCAGGCCGAGCAGACCATGCAGGCGGGCAACGCGGTCTCGGTCAACGTCGCGCGGTGGATAGGCCAGCGATTGGAGCCCGTCCTGTGACCGGATCACGCAGTGTCCTGCCCGGCACCCAGGTCACCGATCACGCGCCCTGCTGGGGCGACCCCGACTTCGCGGTAGCCGACAACCGGTGGAAGACGGGCAAGGACCTGGTCGCCATCTGCGAACCCGTCCTCTACGTCTGCGGCGGCTGCCCCTACCGGGCCGCCTGCATCCGGCAGGTTCTGCCCGCCAAGAACGACTTCGACGGCGTCTGCGGCGGCCGGATCTGGCTCAACGGCGTGATCGTCGCCGCCCTGCCCGACGCCGACCCGTCGGAGCTGCCGAAGGCGGTCATCCGCAAGTCCTGCGGGACTCCCGCCGGATCTCGCGCCCACCGTCGCGCCGTCGAGCAGCAGTGCCCCAAGTGCGAACCCTTCTACCGCCCCGGCCCCAACCCACTCGACGACGAGTCCGAGTTCGACGCTCAGCAGCTCGAACTCCCGGACGTCGCCTGATCCCCCGAAGGAGCAGGGCTCATGCCCCACAACCGATCGATGCGCGAACTGCTGGGCCCCGTCGCGGCCGTGGCGCTCATCGCACAGCTCAACCCCGACCTGCCCGCGCCCGGCATCGAATTCGCCGCCATCTTCCACGACGGCGTGGAGTACGGCATGGGCGTCCGGCTGCACATGCACCAGCCGCCCGCGGGCGCGTACGAGCGGTGGGCACACCTGATCGGCAGCGACGACCCAGACTCGCACACCAATCCGTCCACCACCGCCCAGGGCAGCCTGTGCCGCCGCACCTTCGGCAGCTACGCGGACATCCCCGTCGAGGCGATCGCCTACGTGCCCCAGGCCGCACCCCGAGCCGTCAACCACTGGGCGCTCGCGCTCAGTGAACCCGTCGCCTGACCTCGGCCACGTTCCATCCCAACTCACCCAAGGACAGACATGAACAAGCAGCTCCTCATCGAGGACGTCGCCGCCAAGATCGGCTCCCGCGCCGATGCCGCAGAGGCAGTCGAGGCAGTCTTCGACTCCATCGTCCGCGCGGTCACCGAGGGAAAGAGAGTCAACGTGACCGGCTTCGGCTCGATCGAACCCGTCGAGCGTCCGGCACGACTCGCACGCAACCCACAGACCGGACTGCGCATGCAGGTGAAGGCGACCCGCGCCGTTCGCTTCCGCCCCGGTGCCTCGTTCAAGGGCCTGGTCGACGGCACCAAGAAGCTCCCCGAGACGGGCAGCGCCATCAAGAAGGCCCCCAAGACTTCCCGCACCTGATCTGCCCGCCGTTGCCGCCCCGGCACAACCCGGGGCGGCCCGACACCGGAGCGAACAGTGACCGCTCACGTCGTGCAGTTCAGCGGCGGCATCGGCAGCTTCGCAGCAGCCGTCCGCGTCGCGGAGAAGCACGGAACCACCGACCTCACCCTCCTCATCGCCGACACGGGCATTGAAGACCACGACCTTTGGAGGTTCGCGGCCGACACCAGCCGACTGTTGGGAGTGCCGTTGACCAAGGTGGCTGACGGCCGCACACCTTGGCAGGTCTTCCGCGACAAGCGGTTCCTCGGCAATGACCGACTCGCGCCCTGCACAAGAGTGTTGAAGCAAATCCCATGCCGCACATGGATGGAAGAGCACGCGGACCCCGCCCACACGCTGGTCTACATCGGCATCGAGCCCGCGGCGCGCGACCGCGCCCGCATACCCGCCATCGCGCGCGCGTGGAAGCCCTGGCGGACCCGCTTCCCCCTGTGCTCGAAGTGGGAGCGACCGCTGACCAAGGCAGAGATGCTGCGGGAGGCACGCGCGTTGGGTGTCATCCCACCGCGCCTGTACGAACTGGGCTTCTCCCACAACAACTGCGGTGGGACGTGCGTCAGGGCTGGGATGCGCCAGTGGAAACACCTCCTGGAGGTCATGCCCGACCGCTACGCGTACGCCGAGGCGCAGGAGGAGGACCTGCGCCGGCTGTTGGGCCCCGTCACCATCCTCCGGCAGCGGCGCAAGGGCGTCGCCCGCCCCCTTCCGCTGATCGAGCTACGGCGCACCCACGAAGCGGCGCCCATGCTGCCCGACGGACAGGACCCATCCGCCGCCGACCGCGACGACACGAACGCGGAGGTGCGCTGATGCACGGCGAGGATCGACCAGTGAACGGTGCTGCCACGTACTCAGCGGACGGGCTACGCGATGACGTCGCCGACCCCGCGACTTGGAGCGTCCGGGCGTGCGGCCACCGCTGCTCGACGTGCATCTTCCGGCCGGGCAACCTCATGAACCTGGAGGCTGGACGGGTCGCGGGCATGGTCAAGCAGGCTGTCGCCGACAACGGGCACATCGTCTGCCACCAGACACTCGGCACGGAAACCCCCGCGATCTGCGCAGGGTTCGCAGCTCACCCGAGAGGACGGGCGGCCTCCCTGGCGCTTCGTCTCGCCCGAGCTGGCGTACTGATGATCGTTCCCGTGAACCCCGACCTTGGCAGCGGGTCATGATCGGACTGCTTTGCGGGCTCATCCTGCTCGGATGGCTCGTCGGGATCATCGTCTGCACCGTCGTCGCCATCGTGATGCTCGCCGAAGAACCCCTGCTCCGACTCGCCGCGCGCGCGATGCCGGTCGCCTTGGCGCTGTACCTCGCGGTCGTCATCGCCTTCTGGCCCGCGGCCGTCATAGCCAGGGTTGCCCACTCCCTGATGAACCGGAACCGCCCGTGACCCACATACGAACGGGCCGCGTCTTCGCGGCCTGCCACCCACAGGACACCGCTCGCATCCGCGTCGTCCAGTACGAGCAGGGCGACATGCGTGCCCTGGTCGCCGACGCTGCCACCGGGCTTCGCCAGCGCCTCATCCTCGTATCAAGCCTGCACGCCAGCCCGGTCACCGGAACCGGGACCAAGCGCAAGAGCGGGTACGCGCCCGACGACACGGCCGCAGCGCCCCGGCCGCTGGCACCGACCCAGCACCGTGAGGCCGCCGTCGAGACGACGGACTGGTTCGACGGCATGCCGGGACGCCGCTTCCGCGTGGCGCTGCCCCCGCGGCTGCTGCTTCTCAACGCCAACCAGCGGCTCCACCATCATCGCCGTGCGGAGATCACCAGGGTTCTGCGCCGCGCGGCCTGGGCTGCCTCGCGAGAAGTCCCCCACCTGGCGAGGGCACACGTCGTGGGCGTGCTGCATCCCGAGGACCGGCGACGGCGCGACCCGGCCAACTGGTACCCGAGCTTCAAGGCGTGTGTGGACGGACTCGTGGACCAGGGCGTCTTGGACGACGACGACCACACGCGCGTCGCGGGGCCGGACATGAGGATCGGGCACGTGGTCAGCGGGTCCCGCCTCGTCCTGCACATCAGGGAACTGGACGCCCCCGCAATGGTTGCTGACCTGCGGAAATAGCTCGACTCCAGGGCAAGAAAATCCGCCAGAAATCTTGCAAACCCTCCCAATGCATATAGAATAGAACCAAGATAAAGGGGGGAACCCCACCCAACTCCGCCCGGCGGCCGGTGACATGCAACCCGGCCACCGGGCGGACCTACGCCAAGGAGGACACGCGTGACACCGGTCGACCCCTGTCGCGTCGCGGACCGCCAGGTCTGCCTGGCTACCCGCGACCTCGCGCGCGCGGTGCTGCGACGCCTGTCCGTCACCGCAGCCGGGATCGAGCCGCGCATCAAGACGATCGTCGCCACAGCAGACGGCCCCACCGAGCATGCCCCTGTGGCGCCTGCACGGCGACGACGGCCGACTGCTCCTCCAGTTCGACCTGCTCAAGGAGCCGGGGGACGCATGGAGGGCCCTCACCGGCGACGTCTCCCTCCTCGCCCGGCTGGCCAACCTCCGCACCCATCCGCCCGGCTACTTCTATGTCCACCCGCTCCCGGACCCCCGCGACATCGCCATTCCCCTGCCCTCCAACCCCCGGGGACTCGCCCCGCGCACGATTGGACCCCTCCAGTGATCGCCACGACCCGCGCCCTGCTCGTCCAGCCGGACGGCCACGTAGACGAGATCATCATCGACTCGCGTCGGTCCGAACTGCGCTGTATCGGCTTCCACGTCGACGGTGCCCAGTCCCACGCCCTCGGTTGCCAAGCCGCCATCCTCTAGAACCGACCTACTTCCCGTCGTGCCCACCGGCGCACCATGCCCCGAATGCCTATAGAAAAGAAGCATCGGGGTGGTGTGCCCTCGAACTGGAGACTCCATGCCCGCCCGCCCTACCCCGCCCGTCATCAACACACCGGAACACCACTTCGGTGCCATGTTCCTGGTGATCACCACCCGCGAGCCCGACGACGCGGCGCTGTGCGCCGCCGCCAACCTCATCGACAGCGCCGCGACCGCAGCCTGGGCGCTACGGCCGGATGAACTCGCGCCGCTCACGCAGCAGCAGTACCGCCAGCTCCTCGACTACACCGCCGCCCCACAAGTCCTCGACCTGGCCCTGTACCTCGGAGGCGACCGGACGCAGATCCGCACCCTCATGGACCACATCGGCCGTGAGATCGCCGAACTGCTCATCCACTACGGGCCGCCGCAGGCCCAGGACTAACCACTTCCGCGCAACTACCGAAAGAGGACTACGAGATGAGCACAGCGCCCACCTGGTGGGTCATCTTCCACGAACCCAACCCGGCCCAGATGGACATCGTCGCCGTCGAGCCCGTCCCCGCCAACCCCGACGCGCGGCGCAAGAGACTCACCAGATCCGGACAGCGCGCCTACATCGTCACCGCGCCCAACGTGGAGACCGCGGGCGACATCGCCGGAAGGGTCTGGGCCGAGGAACTGGTCGCCACCCCCGCGCGCCTGGCCGCCGCAAACGCCTACCTCACCCGCAAAGCCCGCGCCCGATAGCCCCTTTGGAGAGAATGAGATGCACACCTTCTACGCGGACATCCTGTGCGCCAGTCTGGTGGCCCGCCTGGGCGTGAGCCCCGACGCCGCCGAGAGCGCCCTGCTCGCAACGCTCGAACACTTCCGCGCGCAGGCCCATAACCCCGCCGTCGCCCGCGCAGGATTCACCCCCGACGAATACCTGCTGACCGCCGCGCGAACGCCTCGCTTCAAAGCCACCCTCACCGCCAGCGCCCTCATGGCCGACGGCCGGGAGGTCGACTCCCGGCTGAGCTGGGAGGCATACGTCCAGCGGGAGATTGCCGCCGCCGAATGCGCCCACCAGGCCGTACCGCCTACGGCCCTTCTCGGTGACCTCGACGCTGTCCATCACGTCGGACAGCGGCTCGGCCTCAGTGACGAGCAGACCGATCAGTTCATCCCCGGCATCGTGCTCACCCTCGCGCAGGGCTACCCGTACCGTGCGCCAGAGCAGCGTCACCTGAGCCTGGCCGACATCCTCGCCCAGGTCACCACCGAGGATCTGACCGAATTCCTCCGGCACGCCGCCGTCTCCGCAGCGAGCCGCGCCAGGGAAGCCGCCGCCGCGGCCCGCCGCATGCAGCGCGGAGCGCGCTGACCCTGCTTTCCGGCGGCCCGCGCAGCACGCGGGCCGCCGCGCCGACGAGCGCCCGACACCCCTTGACCCAGGAGAACAGCATGAGTCAGCTCGACCTGTTCGGTGACGCCGACGTACCCGACGAGCCGCCGCCCTCGCCCATCCCCGCCGTGACCCGCAGTTACCTTGCCGACCTCCCGCCGGCACCTGCGCCTGTCACCGTCTCGGCGTCGGCCCGCCCCAAGCTGGCTACGGTCAAGCCCAAGCTGGGGCATTACCGCCCCTCGCTGAGCAATCCGCACCGGACGGCCTTCGACATAGCCGAAGCCGTCAGCCGTGCCTGGCACAACGCCCAGGGCGGGACGGCCATCGAGATTCCGATGGGGGTGGTGGCCACACTCGCCCTGTGGCCTCTGCGCGGCCCGGACGCCTACCTCGCCGCCGACTGGTGGCTCAGCCTCGACGACACTCAGCTCCTCACGGCGTTCCGCGAGTGCTGGGCCCGCTGGTGGATCATGCGGCCGGACCTGATCGACCGCGCCACGCCGCTGCACAAGTGGATGGAGGACGAGAAGCCCAAACCGACGCGGGCCCGCGCTGTCAGGGCAGTGGTCGAGGCCGCTCTCACCCGCGGACTGCTCCACCTGACCAGCAGCGACGACGCCTACTACCGTTCGACCTCCGACGTGATGGGGGCGGTGCTGGCCGTCATGCGTTCGGAGGGCGCCCACGACGCTCTCGCGGAGGTTCACACGCCGCCGGAAGTCGCCGAACTGATGGCCCGGATGGTGATCGATGACACGCACCTCAAGCCGGGGATGAAGTTCGATGAGCCGACCGGGGGAACCGGTCAGATGTACCGCGCGGCCGTCCAGATCATGCGGGAGAAAGACATCGATCCCCACGAGTTCGGATGGGCACTGACCGACATTGATGAACTCGCGGCGGCCGGAGCAGCCGTCAACGCGATCATCTGGGACCTCGGCCCGCACGTTCTGATCGCCTGCGCCGACACCCTGCACGACGGCAACGCTTACGCGACGGCCGCCGAGCAGGCGCGTGCCGTCATCGAACATCGCGACGACCTGCATGCGCAGGCCGCCATCCTCGCGGCAATCCAAAAAGTCGAGGCCCTGGTCCGGAAGGTAGCCGCCTGACCAGGGCGAACGCTCCTCCGATCTCCTGTATGCGATCTTGACCCTGCCCTGAATGCATATAGAATAGAAGCAACGAAAGGGGCTCCGATGACCTACAAACGCGGCGACCGCGTCGCCCTCATCCACACCACCGACCCGCACACCGACCTCACCGAAGGGGACGAGGGGACCGTTCGGCGATACGACGCCAACCTCGCCCAGCTCGCCGTCGACTGGGGCAGCGGCTCCACGCTCTCGCTACTCCTGGACGACGGCGACGAAGTGCGCCCCGCATGACCCCGTCGGGCCTGCTCCACGCCGGGGCAGGCCCGACCTCTCACCAGCAGACCTCTTGGAGACGCACGCCCATGCTCATCACCGACGCCGCAGTCCGAGAAACGGCGGCCACCCTCGCCCAGAGCCTCGGAGGAGACTGGACCATCGACCCCGAAGCCCCTGCCGACGACTCGGCCCACCTGATCTGCGACGGACGAGCCATCAGCTTCCGCCCCACCTTCGGCGGAAAGAGTGTCCAACTGTGGATCACCGGCAATGCAGCCCCCTCCCTCCCTGACGGCGCCACCCCCGCCGAGCACACGGCACACGACACCCGCATGGCCGCACGCCTTCCCGAAGGCCACCGATACAACAAGGCGGCCAGCCTCATCACCGCAGAAGACGAAGACCCCGCCGTCATCATCCTGCGCACCCTCCGGGATCACCTCCTCCCCGCCTTCGAATACAAGCCCCACTACGTCGGCCACCGCCCCTGGGTCGAACTCTTCGAAAAGGCAATGGACGCACTGAACGACGACCCAACCGCCACCCCAGGCACGTCCCTACGCGACTGCGGCCCCGAGGCCCACACCCGCCCCCACGACGAAGACCTCGAACCAGAGAACCAAGACGAGCCCGATATGCAGCCCGACCTCGACCCAGAGGCCGAAGCCAACCCGCCAGCCGAGCCGGAACCCCAGACTCAGAGCGCCGCGAGCGACGACGGCCCGGACAGCACCGCCCCCACCGGGAAGCCCTCATCCGAGTCCGACCACCAACAACCCGATACGGCCCCCGAAGCCACCCCCGCCGAAGAAGGCGCCGGCGAGATCAGCGAACCGGCCGCAACGCGCCGCCCCCGCAAACGCCCCACCAAACGCCGCCCCAAGGCCAGCACCACCTGACCCGAACACCCCAACCAGGGGCGCGGCTACGCCGCGCCCCCACGCGCACCGACGCGGGGCCGCCCCGCGCCCACTTCGATCCCTCCGCTGACCCTGGAATGGCGGAGCGAGGCCGGATAGGCTGCCTGTAGACGTCTGGCCTGCGAGAACGGCCACAGAGGCTCTGCCCCGGATTCAGGGGCAGAGCCTCTGCGCGCTGGAAGGGGAATCCGTCGGTGGAGGGTTCGAGTCCCCTCCTTGAGCTGGCACGACAGGCTCACTGACCCACGGGGCACGGTCCGGACAGGACGGTGGCAGGACGCAGTCGGGACACAAAGACAGGAACAGATGGGCAAAGGTGAGGGGGTGCCGACAAGTGGCACCCCCTCTGACCAGCCGAAACGGCTAGATTGAGCGTTGATCAGCAAGGGCTGACAAGATTCCCAAAGGACTCATAATCCGCCGGCCGTGGGTTCGAGTCCCACCTGCCCCACCACAGAGCGGTCCCGCAGGATCGTTTTTACCTGTGGATACGTGAGAACGGGGGTCGCCACTCCAGGGTGGCGGCCCCCGTTCATCCGTTCAGTGGACACAGGTGCCGTATCGCACCGGTCAGTTTCCGGAGTTGTCGGCGTCCCCGTTGGCGTCCGCCGAGGCCATGGCCTTCTGGGCGTCCTCGACCTTCTTTGCCATCCGGGGGAGTTGGTCCCCCGGAGTGGCCGAGCTGCCGGCGGCCGGTGCCGTGTCGTCCGAGCCCGGCGAGTGGGAGCAGGCCGTTGTCGCGAGCAGGGGCGCTGTGACGGCCGCGGTCAGCAGGAGTGCGAGGCGGCGGCGCGTCATGACGTTCCGGCCGGCTTGCCGTTGTTGTTCGCGCCGCACCAGGTGGCGACATCCTTGAGGTCGGTCTGCTTCTGCTTCAGCAGTGGCAGGAGCGTCTTGCGGGTGGTGAGGCGGTCGCCGAGGAACTCGGCGATGGCCGTGTGGTTCTCCGACCTGGCGTTGGCGATGCGCTGCTCCAGGAACTTGATGGAGCCGCGCTTGCCGACGGGGCCCTCCATCCGCTTGATCCGCTTGTCGATCCGCTCCTCCAGCTTCGGCACCTTCTTGCACAGTGCTCCCGCGCCGTCGCCCTTGGGTCCCTTCGTGCCCTTTGCGTGCGCGGTCGTGGAGGCCGCGGAGGCCGCCGCCGTGGTGTCCGCGGCGTACGAGGGGGCGGTCGCCGCCACCACTCCGGCCAGGACGAGGCTTGCGAAGGCCGCGGTCATGGGCGCCTTACGACACTGCATGATCTCTCCAATCCGAGTGCTGCTCCGGGTGCTGCACAGATACGAGGGCGAAGGTAGGAGCCGTTTTTGTGGTTTCTTTGTGGCTCGATCAGCAGCCGCCCGGCGCGTCCGCGGCACTCGTCACGCATTCGTCGACGCGCACACCTGTGCCGTCCGCCGTGGCCAGGGCGCCGCCCAGGAGAGCCGACACCGCGAGGCCGGCCGCGGCGAGGGCGGTGATCAGTGCGTCGGCCCTCCGGGTGCGAACACGGCGTAGCCCGGGGGAGAGGCCGTGCGTGCGCTCTCCGGTGTCGTGCGGGTCTGCGGTGCCGGTGTCGAGCATGGCGTCCTCCTCCTGGCGTGGGCGCGCCGCCCGTCCGCGCAAGGAGGAAATTAGGGACGTTCCTTGTGGGAATCCTGTCGGCGCCGGGACGTGTCCGACAGCCAGTTGCGGTGCTGGACCGTCCTGTTGCCGTGGTTCGGGCGGGCGAGGGGGAAGGTGATCTCGAAGCGGGCCCCCCGGCCGCCGGGGCCGTCCAGCACGCGCACGTGCGCGTGGTGCAGGTCCGCCTGCTGGGCGACCAGGGTGAGCCCCAGACCGGAGCCGGGACTCTCCGAGCGCCGGTGGAAACGTTCGAAGACCGAATCCCGTTGCTGTGGCGGCACACCGGGGCCCTGGTCGTCCACGGTGAGCACCGCCGTCGGGGCGCCGATGTCGCCGGCTGCCCGCAGGGTCACCGTGATGACGGTGCGGCCGTCGGCGGACCTGCCGTGCGCCAGCGCGTTGGAGAGGAGGTTGTCGAGCAGGGAACCCAGTCCGGGCTGCCATCCGTGCACCGTGAGCGCCGCGGCGCTCACCAGTCCCACCTCGGCGTCGGGGTGGGTGCGTCGCAGCTCCGACACGGACGCCTCCGCGAGATCGGCCAGGTCGACGGAGGTGAAGGCGTCCGCCTCGACCAGGTCTCCCTGCGCCAGTGTCCTCAGCATCACCAGCAGCCCCAGCAGCCGGGCATGGCCGCGCCGCAGGTCCTCCACCGTCTCCGCACGGTCCCGGGGGTCGATGTCCTGGAAGGCGTCGAGGATGTCGAGATTGGTCTGCATGCTCGTCAACGGGGTCCGCAGCTCGTGGGAGGCGGCGGCGGAGAACGAGCGTGCCGTCGCGAGTGCTTCGGCGGCTCGGGTGGCCTGCTCGTCGTAGCGGGTCAGGAAGGTCTGCACGCTGCGTGCGAGGTCGTCGACCTCGGTGATCCGCGTCGGGGTGTGCTCCAGGCGTGCGGTACTGGTGTGGGGGTCGAGGCCACTGGTGCGCTGCTGCAACCGCCGCAGCGGCCGGGCCGCCCGGGCAGCCAGCGCCCACGCCAGGCCTGCGGAGACCGGCGCGGCCAGCAGAGCCACGGTGACCACCCGTCTCCGCACGAGCTGTATCTGGGCCTGGCTGGCGGAATCCGGGGAGAACAGCCACAGCGTCCCCTGCACGCTGGGTCTGGCGCCGGTGACGTGCTGCGCGAGAACTCGCCAGGTCTGCCCGCGCGAAGTGACGCTCACCGGTTTCCCGGTCGCCGACGGCAGACGAACCGAGGCATCGGGCTGCGGGCCGTCCTGGACGCTGGTTTCGGGACCTTGCAGGCGGATGCCGACGTCCAGCGCGGACGTGAACAGCTGGCGCTGATGCGCCTGTTCGGCCCGGGGCCGGTCCCGGGAACTGGCGCGGAGCAGACCCCGGGCCGCCACGGCGACACTGTGGGCGCGCTCCTTCAGCCGCTGGTCGGCCTGCGCATGCAGATCCCGGGCCACCAGATCCACCAGTACCCAGCCCGACACCGCCACCAGCAGCGGCACCACCGCCCCCACCGTGATCGCCACCCTGGTGGACAGCCTCACAGCCGGCCCTCCCGCCTGCCGCCGTCCCCGTCGCGCAGGACGAAGCCGACACCGCGCACCGTGTGGATGACCCTGGGCTGCCCGCCCGCCTCCAGCTTGCGGCGCAGATAGCTCACGAACGTGTCCACCGCGTCGGTGCGGACCTCGAAGTCGTGTCCCCACACCCGCTCCAGCAGCTGGTCGCGGGTGAGGACGAGGCCGGTGTTGCGGGCGAGCACTTCCAGCAGCTCGAACTCCCGGCGGGTCAGCTCCACCGGCCCGCCATGGAGGCTGACGGTGCGCGCGGCGACATCCAGCACCAAGCCGCCGACCCGGACGACGTCCGCGTCGGTGCCGGCGGGCGGCCGTCGACGCAGCAGCGCCTGCAGACGCAACACCAGCTCATCAAGGGCGAAGGGTTTGACGAGATAGTCGTCCGCGCCGGCCTGAAGGCCCGCCACCCGGTCCGGGACCTCGTCCAGGGCGGACAGCATGAGCACGGGTATGTCGTTGCCGTCCGTCCGGAGCCTGCGGCACACGGCTATGCCGTCGAGATCCGGCATCGAGATGTCGAGCACCATCACGTCGGGCGTCTGCGCCGCCGTCTTCGCCAGGGCGCTGCGGCCGCCCTCCGCCACCTCGACGGCGAAACCCTTCAAGCGCAGCCCGCGCGCCAGCGAACGCCGGATCGCGGCATCGTCGTCCACCAGCAGAACCCGGCCACTACTGGGCTCAGCACCCATTCCCGCCTCCACGTGCCGCTCATCGACCACCGCCATGATGCGCCATTGCCTCAAACACCCTGCTGGAGAGGCGAGCGGAGCGTGCTTCCGGAGGTCGGACGGTGAGTTGGACGGCGATGCGGGGGTAAGCGGGAGCAATGGCTACCGGCTCGGCAACGACACAAGGTATCGGTCAGGCTCGACGCGCGGCGCGGAGCCCGGCCGTCACGTCGGCGGCGCGCGCGGGTTTCGTCGCCCGCGGCGTCATCTATCTGTTGATCGGCGTGATTTCCCTGCGCATCGCGTTCGCCGACGGTGGCGGACAGCAGGCGGACCGGGGCGGCGCCCTGGGGGAAGTCGCTGCCAAGCCCTTCGGCGTGGTGCTGCTCTGGATTCTCGGTGTGGCACTGGCCGGAATGGCGCTGTGGCGGCTGTCCGAGGCCGTGTTCGGGCAGGCCGGGGCGGACGGGCAGAAGGCGAGCAAGAGGGCGATGGCCGCCGGCCGGTGCGTCTTCTACGGATTCGTCTCCTACTCCGTGCTGTCCTTCGCCGCCGGTGACAGCGGCAGCGGGAGCGGAAGTTCGGACAAGAAGTCCCGAGACGTCACCGCGAAGGCGCTGGAGTGGCCCGGCGGGCAGTGGATCGTCGCCGTCGCCGGTCTTGTGGTGGCCGGTGCCGGCGTGTGGATCGCGGTGAGGGCGATCATGCGCAAGTTCCACAAGCACATGAAAATGTCGGAGATGTCCGCGAAGACGCGCAAGGTCGTCGACTTCGTCGGCATCCTCGGCGGAACCGCGCGAGGAGCGGTCTTCGCCGCGGCCGGTGCGTTCGCCGTCACCGCGGCCGTGCGGCACGAACCCGGCAAGGCCAAGGGCATGGACGACACGCTGCGCTCGTTCGCCGACACCCCCGTCGGCCCCTGGCTGCTGGTTCTCGTGGCGGTCGGCCTCGCGGCCTTCGGCGTCTTCTCCTGGGCGAACGCGCGCTGGCGCAGGGTCTGACGGAGGACGTGGAAGGCTTGCGGCACGCCTCGGCGCCGACGCGGATGGTGCGCGTCGGCGCCGAGGGCTCACCACAGGCCCGGCTCTTGCGGCTGCTTCTGCCGCCGGGCCGGGTTCAGTTCAGGCAGCCGGTGATGGTGGCGGGGCTGTACAGGCAGTTGGTGGGGGTGTTGCCGGTGATGGTGGTGGTGCCGGTGGGGGTGATGTTGGTGTCGCTGTAGACACCGCCCGGGGCGGGGGCGGGCGGAGCGGTGTTGCCGGTGATGGTGGCGTTGTTGAGGGCCACCGTCGGTGATCCCGAGGCGTACAGTCCGGCGGCCGCGGAGCCGGTGCCGGTGACCTTGTTGTCGGTGATCGAGGAGCCGTCGACCGTCAGCGACTCGCCGGCGGAGCCGGTGCTCGTGGCGATGCCGCCGCCCACACCGTACTGGCCGGAAACGAGGTTCTTGCTGACGACGGTGCCGTTCTGGAGCCTCAGGACCCCGTCGAAGTGGCCGATACCACCGCCAAGGCTCCCCACCCCCAGCGTCATGTTGCTCGTGACCAGCGTGTTGTCCAGGGTCGCCGTGTTCGAGGTACTGGTGCTGTCGAAGTCCACCGACACGCCGCCGCCGAAGGCCTGCCCCGTGGGATCCGAGGCCTTGTTGCCGGCGATGGTGGAGTCCTTGATGAGAGCGATTCCGGCCGGCCCGCGCATGGCAATGCCTCCGCCCTCTCCGTTGTTGGCGGTGTTGTCGAAGACGTTGGCGTTCTGCAGGGTCAGCGACCACGCTCCGGTACCGCTGGTGGTCTTCACCCCGCCACCCTGGGGGGAGGTGTTGTTCCGGATGACTGTGCGGCTTCCGGTGAGGTCGGTGGTGAGGCTGCCGGGCGCGGTGATGTCGATGCCGCCCCCGGAACTGGCGGACCGGTTGCCGGACACGACGGCGGCGTGGAGGGTGGTGGTGCCCCGGGTCTGGATGCCCCCGCCGCGCGCGGTGGCGCGGTTGTCGTTGATGAGGCCGCCGGTGAGGTCGGCGGTGCCGCCCGCGGCGACGGCGAGCCCGCCGCCGTTGATGGCGGTGTTGCCCTGCATTGCCAGGCCGGTGCCGGTGAGGGTGCCGCCGGTGTCGACGAGGATGCCGCCTCCGTCCGAGGCGGTCGAGCCGTTCATCACGGTGAACGTGTCGGCGATGAGGGCACCGCCGGACGTCACGGCCAGCAGCCGGTAGGAGGCGGCGCCGGTGCGTTGGAGCGTGGCGTGGTTGCCGGTGATGGTGATGGTGTTGGTGATCGGGGGTACGGCGTTCTGCCCGTCGCCGCTGTCGGCCGCGTACTGGTAGACGCAGTAGCTGGCCAGGATGATGGTGCCCCCTCCGGCGTTGCCGTTGAGGGTGGTGACGGCGGTGTTGAGGCCGGCCGTTCCCCCGCCCGCCCCGGTACAGGGGACGTTGATGATGATGGGGACGGCATGGGCGGGTACGGCGATGGCCATGGACAACGCCGCGCCCGCGGATACCGCCGCCAGCACTCTCAACGTGGACTTCGGCTTTCTCCGAAACGGCATGGGGTTGCTCCTCGCGTCTGGGCGACGACCCGCCGACGGCTCCGTCCGGGGCCGGTCCTGGACCTCATGGGCCGCACACCTCAGCAGACGTAACCTCATCGCCCACATCCCACGCCCCGGCCGCCCGGTTTCACCTGAAGAGATCACACGCGCCGGAAGCCGGCTGCTGACGCCGAACGGGACTGATCGCCCGGCTGCTCTGCGGGAGCCGCGACGGAGTGGACGACGACCGGGCCCCGTGCAGCCCGCCAGTTGCGCCGACTGTCGCCCGTGCGAAGACGGGGGCGGAGCCTCGGGCCGGTCGCCGCAGACCATGCATGCCGACGCCGGACCGGGAAGGTCGGTCGACCGGCCACCTGCACTCCGCTGCTCCGCGATCTTTGGGCGGGATCGGCCTCCCGCTCGTCGCCGACGGACCCCGTGATCCTCGGCCCCAGGCATGTATCGCCTGCGGAACGCGCGTAGATCGATCGCGGATCGGCCTGGGCGAAGCTTCTGCGTGTCGGGGGGGCAAGCGCCCCCGATGAGCCGGAGGAGGTGAATTCGATGACCATCACCCTGAAGGAGGCCGCCTGAGTCGGCCCTTGACGCGGCAGGTGTGGGCCTTCGCTTGGAGGCCCGCACCTGGCCCGCCCGACTGCCTTTCAGAGCAGTGCTGTTCGACGAACCTCCTCCCTCCGTGGCCGGTGTCGAGAATGACGGAGAGACGATGACTGGTCACCACTGGTGGCACAACGCCAGCTTGCGCACCGCGGCGGCGGTAGGTGAAGGGTGGCGGCTCTTCCAGACGGTGTACCTGCCCGGGAGGCGCTGGACGGGATCCGGCGCGAACGGCTTGCCGATGCTCTGCACCGCGCCGCCCGCACCCCCTGCTTCGCCCCGCACCTGACGGCCATGCAGATCCTCCCGGAGCGGGCCGAGTCCGTCCTGGCCGGGCTGCCGGTCCTGGAGAAGGAGACGCTGCGCCACGCGCCCGAGTCGGTCACGACCGGGCTGGTCGACGCCTGGGACGAGTTGCGGGTACACACCTCGGGCACCACCGGCGACCCGGTGTGGATCACCCACGACGACTCCTGGCTCACCGAGTCGGCGGCCACCAACCTGCGCTTTCTCGCTGCCTACGGACTGAGTCCGGGCCTTCGCATCATCCGTGCCACCGCCGACCCCGCCCACGCGCCGGTGGCCTTCGCGACGGTGCACTACCTGGGCAGCGCCCTGCTGCTCCGCATCAACGTGTCGGCGATCTCCTCGCGGGACACCCGCCATCTGGAGCGCCTGTGCGCGGACTTCAAGCCCGACATCCCGTGGGGCAGCCGCTCGAGGTGCTGCTGGCCGCGTTGCGGCAGCAGGAGGGGACGCTGCGCCTTCCCAAGCTGTCGGCGGTCTTCACCCACGGCGACAGCTTCGACCCGGGTACCCGAGAGACGATCACCCAGGTCTTCGGAAGCCCCCACTACGACCAGTACGGGCTCCAGGAGTTCGGCAGGGTGGCATGGGAGTGCCCGCAGAGCCTCGGCACCTACCACGTGGAGGAGGAGCGGCTCGCGGTGTCGGTCGACGACGACTCCCAGATCCTGATCAGCTCCCTGACGAACCGCGCGATGTCGCTGCTGCGCTATCGACCCGGTGACGAGCAGCGGTGCGGCACATGTCGCCGGGCCTGGCGCCACCAGCGGTCACGGCGGAGGGAGGCGCCGACGCAGTGGTGTTCCGGCGACGAGACGCCCGCGACGGCGTGCATCACCGGGGATATGCCGTGCTGGACATGCGCCATGTCCTTGATATCGAATCCTGGTTCGATCATGGGTCCGGGTGCGCTCTCTCCCTGTGTCGCCTTCGGGCAGGCCATGATGCCGCATCTGCGACATTCAGGGCCTGGTGGGGCGTCGGTTCCCGGCCTCGGGCGACGGCCGTCCAAACTGATATGCCCTCAACTCCCCGGGAGAGGCTTGGACCTGTCGCGTACGGGGCATCGGACCGTACAAGATCTCCCAAGTCCGCCGAGGAGGAGCCATGGACCGTCGGATCCGTGTTCGTGTCAGCCGCCGGCCCGCCGCGCCCCGCGGGCAGGAGATCGACCGCAGGACACCCTCGGGACGCATCCTGCCGTACTGAGAGGTACCGGGACGTGCCGAAGCCGCGTCAGGCGGCCAGCGGGTCCAGCGTCAGCGGCTCGATCCGGCCCTCCAGCATGGCGCCGATGCCCTGCACGGCGCACACGTCGGGGCGCTCGGCGATCTGCACCGGCATGCCGGTGGCCTGCCTGAGCATCTGGTCGAAGCCGGGGAGCAGGGCCGAACCGCCCACCATCACCATCCCGACGTCGGCGAGGTCGGCCACCAGGTCCGGCGGGCAGGCCCGCAGCACCTTGCCGATGCCGTCCAGGACGGCCGTGAGCGGGGTCTGGATGGCGTCCCGCACGGCCGCCGTGTCGACCCGCACCGACCGGGCGAGTCCCGTGGCCACGTCCCGGCCGTGGATCTCGGTGACCGTCGGACCCTGCGCGTTGAGGCCGTTGCCGTGCAGGGCGAGTTGCAGGGGTCGTACCGACTGGCTGGGCAGCATCAGTTCGTGCTCGTGCCGCAGGTGCTGCACGATCGCGCGGTCCACCGCCTCACCGCCCACCGGGATCCGCTCCGCCGAGACGACCGAGCCGAGCGAGAGGACGGCGACCTGGGTGGCCGCGGCACCGCACACTATGATCATCGTGCCCTCGGGGCGTTCCACCGGCAGCCCGCAGCCCACGGCCGCGGCGATCAGGGTGTCCACCAGCTCGACCCGCCGGGCGCCCAGACCGACCAGGGTCTCCGTGGTCGCCCGCTGGGCCAGCGGATCGGCGTCGTGCGGGGTGCACGCGGCCGCCCGCAGCCGGGCCTTGCGGCGCAGATTGCGGCGCATCTTGTCGCCGAGCAGATGACGCAGCATGCGCTGGGCCATGTCGATGTCCACGACCGTGCCGCCGGACACCGGCCGCACCACCCGGATGTAGTTGGGCGTACGCCCCGTCATCCGCTCGGCGAACTCGCCGACCGCGATGAGCGCACCGGTGCGGGTGTTCACGGCGGCGACGGACGGCTGGTCCACCACGAGCCCGGCACCCTTCACATACACCCTGGTACGGGCGGCCCCCAGGTCAACGGCGAAGTGGCAGCGGCGCAACTGCTCCAGGTTGACGGTCACGGCGGATCCTCCCGGTGCGCGGGCCGTGCGGGTGCCGCCGGGTGTGGCGGGCCTCTCCCTGGTAATCCTGCGGGGGAGAGGGAGCGGCGCGCCTTCTGGAGGGGGCCGGGCGGGGGAGGCGGCGGCCTCAGCCGGTCGGCGTCGTGCCCTCCACGATGCCCTGGATCACCCCCAGCTCCACCAGGTCCTGCGGGCGGATGCGGAGCCAGTCCGCCGTGGCCTCGGTCTCCTCGGGCGGCCGCTTCAGGATCGCGGCGGCCAGCTCCGGGGCTATCACCGAGAAGTAGCTGTCCGGGGTGGCCCAGGTGTTGCCGGGAGCGGCGAGCGCCAGCGCCCCGCCCGAGCCGCCCTCGCCGATGACGAGGGTGGTGACCGGGATCCGGGCGTCGGCCAGGGTGCCGAACAGGTCGGCGATCGCCGAGCCCGCACCCTGCCGCTCCGCCTCGGCGTCGTTGGCCGCGCCGGGCGTGTCCACCAGGGTCAGCACCGGGATGTCGAGCCGGTCCGCGAGCCGGATCAGCCGGGCGGCGGTGCGGTAGCCGGCGGGCCGGGTCGGGATGCCGGTCTGGGCGGCGTACGCGATGGTACGGCCGTCACGCTCGCCGAAGCCGCACAGCATGCCGTCCGGGTCCGCGCCCCCGCAGCGGTCGCCCGTCAGGGCGCGTCGGCCGGTGAAGTAGGCGTCCAGGTAGGTCTCGGCCCGCGGGCGGTGCGGGGAGCGGGCACGGCGGACGGCCTCCCAGCCGGTGGCGGGCAGCGCGGCGGCGCCGAGGGCGCCCGGCGGCGGTGCCTCGGCCGCCGGGCTGGTCAGCAGCCGCAGCCAGTGACCCAGCGTCCCGCTCAGCTCTTCCGGCCTGACCACGGCGTCCGCCGCGCCGGAGGCCACCTGCGCCTCCGCCGTGTAGGCGGCCGGGTCGGAGTCCGCCGGGCGGACCCGGGAACCGGCGAAGCCGACCTGAGCGCCGGGCAGCGCCAGGGTGACGTCGGCTCCAGCGCCGAGGGTGGCCCAGCCGCCGCCGGTCGTCGGGTCGCGCAGGACCGCGATCTGCGGCAGGCCCGCCTCGCGGGTCAGCGCGGACTGCCGTGCCACCCGCTGGAGCTGGATCAGCGCGAGCATGCCCTCCTGCATCCGGCTGCCGCCGGTGGCGATCAGCGGGACCACCGGCAGCCGGTGCGCGCGGGCATGGGTGTACGCCGCCTCCAGCCGGTCGCCGGTCAGCCGGCCCAGGGAGCCGCCGAGGAAGCCGAACTCGAAGGCGATCAGCACGGCCCGGGTACCCTCGACGGCCGCGGTGCCGCAGATGACCGACTCCCGCTCTCCGGTGCGTCTGGCGGCGCGGGCGCGTGAAGCGCCGTAGCCCTCCCAGGAGATCGGGCCGTCCGGCGCCGACTCGCCTGCCGGGTAGGGGAGTTCGCTGAAGGTGCCGGTGTCGCAGACCCGGGCGAGGATCTGGCGTGCGCTCAGCCGCTCAGGCATCGGCCACCAGCGCCCGCTTCATGATCTTCCCCATGTCGTTGCGGGGAAGGACGTTCAGATGGCGGACGACGCGCGGGCGCTTGTGCGGAGCCAGCCGCCGGGCCACATGGTCGGCCAACTCCTCGTGCGTCGGCGGTGACTGAGGGTTCGTCGGCACGATCCACGCCACGACCCGCTCGCCCAGGTCCGGGTCCGGCTCGCCGGTGACGGCCGCCTCCCGCACCCCCGGATGCTCCAGGAGCGCGTTCTCGATCTCCCCGGCCCCGATCTTGTAACCCCCGCTCTTGATCAGGTCGGTGGCCTTGCGTCCCACGATGCGCACGTACCCGTCCGGCTCCCGCACCGCCATGTCCCCGGTGCGGAACCAGCCGTCGTCGGTGAAGGCGGCGGCGGTGGCGTCGGGCCGGTTGAGGTACTCGGTGAACAGGTTCGCGCCACGCACCTGGATCTCGCCGACGCTCTCCCCGTCGGGTGCCGGGAGAACCGTCCCGTCCTCCTCGACCAGCCGCAGTTCCACGCCCGGCAGCGGCACGCCGACCGTCCCGGCGCGCCGCTCGCCGTCGGCGCGCACGCTGGTGTTCATCAGCGTCTCCGTCATGCCGTACCGCTCGATCACCCGCTGACCGGTCGCCGCCGTGATTCGCTCGTGGTCGTGCACGGGCAGCGCGGCCGACCCGGAGACCAGCAGCCGGGCCAGCCCGAGCGCCTTGGCGAGCTCCGGGTCGCCGGGCAGTGCCTCGGCGACGCGGTGGTACATCGTCGGCACCCCGAACATCATGGTCGCGCCGCCGGTCAGCTCCCGGGTCACGCCCTCGGTGGTGAAACGCCCGAGGTGGCGCACGGATCCGCCGCGCCGCAGCGGGCCGAGCACGCCCAGCACCAGTCCGTGCACATGGAACAGCGGCAGCCCGTGCACCAGGACGTCGTCGCCGGTCCACTGCCAGGCGTCGGCCAGCGCGTCCAGGGTGGCGGCGAGCGCCCGGCGGGGGATGACCGCGCCCTTGGGCGGCCCGGTGGTGCCGGAGGTGTAGACGACCAGCGCGGGGTCCTCCCCGGACGCGAGGTCCTCCGGTACGGCGGCCCCGGCGCCGGACGCGTCGACGTCGACGCGCGTCAATCCGCCCAGCGGGGGCGGGAGTTCGGCGCCCGGGGCGGCCAGCACCAGGGTGGGTGCGCTGTCGGTGAGGATGTGCGTGAGTTCGCTCTCGCCCGACTTCGGGTTGAGCGGCACGGCGGCCGTCCCGGCGAGCAGGGCGCCTGTCACGGCGACGGCCGTCTCCAGTTCCGGGGTGGCCCATACGGCGACCCGGCCGGCGTCCCGCACCCGGGCGGCCACCGCCCCGGCGGCGGCGCCCAGCCGCGCGTACGTCAGCGACCGCTCGCCGAACCGCAGGGCGACACGCTCGCCCGGACCATCCGCCAGGGCCGGAAATAGGGAGGACACGCGGAGCACTCCTTGGCTGTAGACGACGGCTGCGGGGGACGGCAGGGCACGACAGAACCTTCCTACACCAGGGCTCCCCGGCAACCGTGTCCGTTAGCCTGCGACGCATGCCACACCTCTCGCGCATACCCCGCATCGCCCTCGCCACCTACGACCCCGGCGACGAGCCGCACCACGACCGTGACCTGCCGGTCCTCGTGGCCGCGCTGACGGCGGCCGGGGCCGCGGCCGAGGCCGTGCGCTGGGACGGCCCGGGCATCGACTGGGCCGGGTTCGACCTGGTCGTCATCCGCTCGACCTGGGACTACAGCGAGCGCGCGGCCGAGTTCACGGCGTGGACGGAACGGGTCGGGAAGCTGACCCGGATCGCCAATCCGGCCGCCGTGGTGCGCTGGAACGCCGACAAACGCTACCTCGGCGATCTCGCGGCGGCCGGTGTGCCCGTCGTACCCACCCTGTACGCGGCCCCGGGGGACACCCCCGCCCTGCCCGACGACCGCGACTTCGTCGTCAAGCCCGCGTCCGGCGCGGGCGCCCGCCTCGCCGCGCGCTACACGCCCGCCGAGCGGGACACGGCGCTGCGGCACCTCGCGCGGCTGCACGAGTTGGGCCTCACCGCGATGGTGCAGCCGTACCTCGGCGGCATCGACGTCAACGGGGAGCGCGCCCTCCAGTTCCTCGCCGGGCGGCTGCTGCACGCCAGCCGCAAGCGGGCCGTCCTCACGCCCGGCACCGCCTACGACGCGGACAAGGTGGCGCACCCCGGCCTGGAGCCGTGGACCCCGACCCCGGCCGAACTCTCCGTCGCGGAGCGCGCCCTGGCCGCCGTACCGGACGCGCCCGAGCTGCTGTACGCGCGCGTGGACCTGGCCGATGGAGACGACGGTCTGCCCCGGCTGATGGAGCTGGAGCTGATCGAGCCCAACCTGTTCCTCTTCCTGCACCCCCGGTCGGTGGACGCGGTGGCCGACGCGATCCTCGCCGCCGCTACGGCTCGCTGACCGCCGTACGCTGCAACAGCCCCCAGGTGAACTCGGCTGCCACGTCACGTCGTACGCCGGACGCGTCGGGTGCCTGGAAGGCCAGGCCCCAGCGGGTCGGGGCGGTGCCCTCCAGGGGCCGGGCGGGGGCGAAGGCGCGGGCCGCCTCGTCCACCGTGCACGACCAGGGGGTGAGGTCCTCGACCGTGCGCAGCCGTGGTGCGGGGGCGCCGGGGGCGCGGACCAGCCACTCGTTCCAGACGGCGCCGTCGGGGGAGACCAGCGCCTCGAAGCGCAGCTCCGGCCAGAGCGGCAGCGGCCACTGCCACGCCACGCACTCCAGGTCGCCGATCACCCGTTTGGTCTCGGACTCCGGCGGACCGAGGACCGAGCGGTAGCGGGTCGCCGCCGAGCGGGCGTGCCGGGAGTGGAGCATCGCCTGCCAGCGCTTGTTGGCCTCCCGCATGTCCGCCACCGGGACGTCCAGCCGACGGCGGGCGTCCTCGACCAGATCCGGATTGTGGTCGGCCATGCGGCGCAGCAGCACCAGCTGGAAGTCGAGCGGACGGAAGGGGAGCGGCCGGGAGGGAGGAGGCATGGCATCCATGGTGACCCGGGTCAGGACAGCCCGCCCGCCTTCCGCTCCTGCGCCGTCAGCGGCGGCCCGTCGAGCGGCGGCCGCAGCGGGCCCACCGCCGCCGCCAGCAGTACGTCCGGGGCGAGCAGCACCGCCGAGCCGCGCTCCAGGGAGGTGACGTCCGTGACCCGGCGGGCGACCCGGCCGTTGCCGGTGGCCGTGCGCATGAGGCGGTCGACGTAGGCGGCGACCAGCCGGTCCCTGAGGGTGGGGCCGTTCTCGGTGGCGCCCGGGTAGAACACGTCCTGGCCGATGGCCATGTCCCAGGCGCCGCGCACCGGGCGGGCGACCGCCTTCTGGATACGGCGGGACAGCCCCGGCGTGCCCCAGCCCTGACGGCGAATCACGTTCCGCAGCAGCCGCACGCTTTGCGCGGCGGCCGCCAGACCCTGCCCGTAGATCGGGTTGAAGGCGGCGAGCGCGTCCCCGACGACCGTGAAGTTCTCCGGCCACACCGGCATCCGCTCGTAGTAGTGACGCCGGTTGCAGGTGGACCGGGTGAGTGAGACGGCGGAGAGGGGCTCGGCGTTGGCGAGCAGGTCGCCGATCACCGGGTGCGGGAGACCCTCGCGGGCGAAGCGGAGGAAGTCGTCGGCGTCCGCGCTCGGTTCGCCGCCGCGGGTGCCGGACAGGGTGGCGATCCAGCGGCCGTTCTCCACGGGCAGGATCAGGCCCGCCCGGCCGGGGCTCCCGGCGTGCGGGTCGGCCTGCACGTTGACGATCGGGAAGTCGTCCCGGGCCTCCTCCGGGCGCAGGTAGAGCCGGCTGGCGTAGACCAGCCCGGAGTCCACCTCACGCACTTCCGGCGCGGGCAGCCCGAGCGCGGCGAGCCAGCGGGAGGCTCCGGAGCCGCGCCCGGTGGCGTCCACCACCAGGGCCGCACTGAGGATACGTTCCTGCCCCTGTGACGTGCGGTCTTCGACCGACCGCACGCGTACTCCGGTGATCGCCGAGGCCGTCCCCGTGAGCCCCACCGCCTCGGTCCCGGTGAGCAGTTCGATCCGCTCGTCGGCGAGAACCTGCCGGCGGATCGTCGCGTCGAGCAGGTCACGCCCGGCCAGGACCACGTGGTGGGACTCCGGCCAGCGGCGGAACCAGCCCTGCGAGGACAGCGCGACCATGTCCGTGGTGACCGGCAGCCGGTGGGCGCCCGCGGCGCGCAACGTCTCGGTGACGCCCGGCAGCAGCTCCTCCATCGCCCGGACGCCGCCCGACCACAGCAGGTGGGCGTGCCGGGCCTGGGGCAGCCCGCGCCGGGGCTCGGCGCCGTCGGGCAGGATGTCGCGGTCCACGACCACGACACGGTCGGCGAAACCCGTCAGGGCCCGCGCCGCGAGCATCCCGGTATGGGAGCCCCCCAGCACGACGGCGGTTCTGGCTGCGGGGGTCGAGCTTTCATTCATGCGCGGGCACTCTCTGCCGGGACGGCCGCTCGTGCACGTACCGCCTCGATGTCGTCGGGATGGCGCAGCACCCGGGACACCTCCTGGATCCGCTGGAGCAGATGGGTGGTGTCCGGGCCGGACGAGTCGGCGGCCGGGTCGATGTCGGGCGACTCGGCCTGCTTACGGGTCTCCACGGCGTCCAGGATGGTCACCGCCGCCGCCAGGGCCTCCGCCCGGCCGGGCCGGAAGCCCAGCGCGAGGGCGGCGTCGTACGACCGCGCGCGCAGGCCCTGGTCGAGGTGCCGGGAGAGCTGGAGGAGCGCGTCCCGGATGAACGTCTCACGGCGGATCAGCCGCAGTTCCCCGGTGGAGCGCAGCGCGAACGGCTCACGGTTGCCGGTGACGGTCCGCATCAGCAGGTACAGCGGCCGCAGCCGCCAGTGACTGACCCGGACGTACCAGCGTTCGGACAGGTACTGGCCCGCGTGCGGGATGATGAAGCCCACCGCGACCAGCGTGGCGGAGACACAGGCGGCCGACGCGGCGAGGTAGGTGCTCAGCCAGTCCATGTCGTGCCCGGTCCAGCGGGCGATCACGGCGGTGAACTTGGACGCGTCGAACAGCAGGTTCGTCGCGTAGCCCATGCCCAGGAACCGCAGCCCCCAGCGCAGCCAGGCGTCCAGGCCGTCGGTGCGGATCCAGTTCCAGATCAGCCGGGCGGTGATGGAACAGGCCACCGCGTGCGCGAGCAGGTAGAGGACGATCTCCTCGCGCATGAACGGGGTGTTGGCGTAGTAGGTGTCCAGGTCCCGCAGCCGTTCCACCGGTACGTCGGCGGCCGCGAACAGCGCCCACAGGGCGATCACCACGGCGGCGTAGACGGAGACCACCCAGCGGATCGCCCGGCGGGTCACGCTCGAGCGGTCGGAGATGCCGTTGCGCCAGGCGATGATCAGCAGCAGCCAGGACGCGCACAGCGCGGTGAGCAGGGAGTACACCCAGGGTGCCGAGATGTTCGGCACGCCGGTGGTCCGGTTGACCCAGGCGATGGTGTTCGGTGCCGCGAACACGAACACCGCGCAGGCGAACAGCAGCAGCCCGCCGACGGCCCGCAGCAGCGGATCGCGCCAGGTCTTGATGATGCCGGGCAGTTTGATGGCCAGGGCGACGGTGAGCACCACCGTCGGCAGCCAGAATGATATGGACAGGCCGCTGAACATACGGGACAGGTCATGGCCGGCGAACGTCGTCGTCACCGCCCCGCACCTCCCCGGTATCCCATCGACCGCTGCACCGGGCCGAGCCGGGCGGCGGGCCCCTGCCCGGACAGCAGCGGCCGGAAGGCGGCGGCGAGCCGGTGCCCGAAGTCGTCGGCGGCGGCCTCGTCGGCCTCGCGGGAGCCGTTGCGGGCGGCGACGGTCAGGGCGATGTCGTCCCGCCCGGCGAGCGCGTGGACATGGGCGGCGCCGACGCCGTGGTGATGCCGGTGCCCCGCGTGGATGTGCCACAACTCGTGTCCCAGAATCACCAGTTGCTGCAACGATTCGGCACGTTCCTCGACGATGACCAGGTCGAAGTCCTGGAACTCCACCCACAGGCCGGTCACTTCGATCTCGTCCGGAAACCGCTCGAACCGCAGCTCGACCGGCCGCCCGGCCCGCCGCTCACCCATCACGTCACACAGTGCCCGGCACAACTCGCCCACGTCGGAAGGGGGTTGGGGTCGGGTGCGCACCGCGCGGGCGAGCTCGGCGGCGAGTCCGCGCCGACCCGTCCCCGGCCGGCCGCGCCGCCACCCCGCACCCGCCCGGGCGGCCCGCCGCCGCGCGCCCGCGATGTCCATCGTCACCTCTTCTCACCGCCGCCCGGCGGCCCGTCCGAGGTTACGCGTCCGGAAGTGCCCGCGTCATGCGATCCGGTGACCGGAAATGACCACTTAGGGGTCCTTGCCATCGGATCGCCTGACGCGAGACGGACCCGGCGGTCAGCGGCCGGGGGAGGCCACCACCTCCACCGGCACACCCCCCGCCGCGCTGCCCAGCAGCTTGAGCCGCACCTGCCCCGGCCCCGACTCCGTGGTGCCGTCGGACAGGACGGCCAGGGCCAGGGTGTTGGTGTCCCGGGTGCGCAGGATGCCGCCCGGCAGGACGAAGGTGTGCTGGGGGCCCACGTCGTTGATGTACTGGCCCATGTTCCAGCCGTTCAGGAACAGTTGGACGCGGTAGTCGCGTGCCGGGTCGTCCTCCAGGACCAGCCCCACGGAGGCGTCGATGCCGTCCGGCACGGACAGCTTGAACTCGGTCCGGTACCAGGTCACCCCCTGCCCCCGGTCCGCGCGCGGGAACGCGGCCTGCTTCCAGGAGCCGTCCTGCGTGAACCCGGGCAGGTGCCAGCCCTCCCGCTCCCCGTACAGCCCGCCGTTGTTGAGCGGCCCGCGCACGGGATCGGCGGCCGCCTCGCCCTGGAGCCGCCAGCTCACCTTCGGCGCCGCGCCCTCGAAGCCGACCTCCGTCAGCCCGCGTGCCGCCTTGTGCGTGTCCAGCGCCTTGCCGTCCATGTCGTGCTGCATGCGCCGCACCAGCACGGACAGCACATGCCGGCCGGGCCCGCGCAGTGCCTCCCGCACCGCGAACCCGGCCGTCGCCGTCCAACTTCCCTTGCGCACCGTGCTCTTGTCCGGCACCGGCATCCGGTGCGTGCCGAGCGGTTCGCCGTCCAGCCACGCCATCAGCATGCCCTGCGTGCCCGTGCTGTACGCGAGCGAGACGGCCTCGACACCGGAGGAGTCCGTGAACGTGCCCCGGTACCAGACGTCTCCGTAATGGAAGCCGTAGTCGTCGGCGAACAGCACCGGCTGCCCGTCCGGCACCGCCGTGGTGCTGTACGACGTGGTCCGGTCGGCGGCCCGCCACCCGGAGTCGTCGAAGCCCGGATCGGCCTCCGGGTTCTCCGCACGCCGACGCCAGCCGCCCAGCTCGGGCAGCCGCACCTCGGGCACGCCCGGCAGGGGGTCCTTGGCCACCAGGCTGTGGGACCCGGTGAGCCGGGTGGGCACCGGGGCGCCGTTCCACTCCACCCGCTCGATCCCGCGCGGCCCCCACACCTCCAGCCCGGTCTTCTTGACGGTGTCGCCGGTGAGCCGCACCGTGGACCCGCCCACCTCGGCGTGCCGCAGCAGCGCCGGGCCGTTCACGAGCACGGTCCCGGACGGGGTGTCGTACGGCCACAGCCGCGCCGACGCCGCGTCGTCGGCGAACACCAGCAGCAGCGGGGTGTCGATCCCGCCGCCCTCGACCAGCACCCGGGCCAGGCCGTTCTCGCCGAGCGGCGTGGTCACGTGCAGCGCGCCGCGGTCGTCGTACGACCAGGCGGCCTCGTCGTCCAGCCGAGTGGTGCGGGGCTCGCTCGGGCATTCCACGACGACATGCGCCATCTCGCCGTGCGGCCCGGTGAACACGGCGATGTCCTGCCTGCCGACGCTCAGCACCATCATGGGCTGCACGGTGGTGTACCTGAGTTTCCGCTTCCCGAGGGAGAGATTGGTGGCGACCAGCTTGGCGTCCCTGGCCGGCACGGTCACGTCGACCTTGCCCGCCTCGGTCGGCAGGGCGGCGGTGACCCCCTCGGAGCCGTCGTTGCGGGCGACGTACACGTGCGCGCCGGTGTCCGGGTTGGTCAGGTGGTACACCTTGAGCCCGTCGGCGCTGACGTCCGTCGCCCGGTCCAGCCTGGCGAAGTCGGGCACGCGCTGGAGCAGGTGCCCGATCTGGTGCATCGGGGTGATCTTCCCGGTGACCTGGCGGGCCTCGTCGACGGCCGCGCCGTAGTCGTACGACGTGTAGACCTGCGGTGCGGGCAGCCAGCCCCAGGAGGTGCCGCCGAAGGTCATGTAGACGTTGTGCAGGGTGATGCCGTTGGCGAGGTTGGTCAGATAGAACCGCCGCTCGTAGGCCGCGTCCCGGGTCCGCCGTGACTCGGCGTACCCCTTGCCGTCGAACTCGGCCCCGCCCCACGGATCGAACCAGCCGCCCCCGAACTCGGGTACGAAACCGGGCGTGTTCGGGCTGGCCGTGGCGCCGCCCTTGAGCCCGCCGACCCCGAAGTGCCCCCAGTCGGGCGGCGTCTTGGCGGGCGACGGATACCCGTCGAAGCCGTACAGCCAACTCGCCGACTTCTCACCGGTGTCGAAGGAACCCGGGATCCAGTAGCCGTTCCTGCCCTTGTCGTTGTGGAAGAGGGGTACGGCGATCCCGTCCTCGCGCACCTTCCGGTACAGGTGGGACATGTACGCGCGCCCGTCCGCGCCGTCGGTCCGGGCGTCGTACTCGTTCTCGATCTGGTAGAGCAGCACCGTGCCGCCGCCGTCGGTGAACTGGTGCCGCCGCACGATCTGGTTCACCGCGGTGAGCCACTCGTCGGTGTACGACAGATAGGTGGAGTCGGCGGTCCGCGCGGTGCCATGGGTGGCGGTGAGCCAGCCGGGGAAGCCGCCCGCGTCCACCTCGGCGTTGATGTAGGGCCCGGGGCGGAGGATCACGTACAGCCCGGTCTCGGCGGCCGTGCGCAGGAACAGGTCCAGGTCGCGGACGCCCGTGAAGTCGTACTGCCCGGGGGCCGGGGAGTGGTAGTTCCACGACACGTAGACGCTGACCGCGTTGTAGCCGTGCCCCCGCATCTTCTGGAGCACGTCCCGCCACAGGGAGGGGCTGGGCAGCCGGAAGGGGTGCATCTCGCCGGACCACAGGACCAGCCGTCTGCCGTCCACCAGGAGGGAGTGCCGGTCGTACCCGATGGTGTGCGGCTGCCCGTCGGCACGGGGCGGGCCGGGCGCGGGCCCGGTCGGCACACCGCGTGCCGCGAACGCCGAGGGCGCTCCCGGTCCGCCGCTGCCACCGAGGGCGAGGCCGAGCGCGGCCGAGCCGGCGAGGGCACTGAAAGAACGTCTGCTGAGCGCCAAGGGATCCTCCCGGGCGATCTTACGGGGCGCGGATCCGGCCATTGTCATGGAGGTACGGCCGACGGGGAGCGTATGCGGATCCCGGCGCGGGCGGATTAGGCGGTACGGCGCATCCCGCACGTGTGGCCTCCGCTATTGAGCGCAATGCCGGGTTTGGTGGCGGTATTCGCTGGTTAGGTACGTGCGCCGATCCGCGGGAGCGGGCCGTGCGACTCGACGAGGAGTGTGATGATCGGTCCCGGACCCCGGCCGACCACGGCCAGGGCCCGGGGACCCGTCAAGCGGACCCGTGAGGCGTCCGGGCACCGGGGACGGGAGCGGCGGCCGGTGTTCCCACCGGCCAGCGCCGCAGTGCCGCGCGCAGCCGGGCGGTGTCCGGGGCGTCGGCGGCCCAGGCGATATGGGCGTCCGGGCGGATCAGCAGGGTGGTGCGCAACGGTCCCGCGGGCGCGGCGAGTCGGAGCCACGGTGTCTCCGGCACCGGGCGGCCCCGGGTGACCAGCACGAAATCGCCGCCGCGCAGCACCTCGTACAGCCGCTGCCCGTCCGCGAGCCGCAGGTCGGGCGCGCGGCGGCCGGTGAGCCGGTGGCTGCCCCACGGCGCCGGGTAGGAGATGCCGATACCGGAGAGCAGACGCTCCCCCACAGCGGTGAGCGAGTTCGCCCGGGAGGCCAACGGCAGGACGAGGTCCCGCAGCCTGCCCGCGGGGCCGTTGCGCGGGGCGTTCAGCACACCCCGGGTGATCGCCCCGGAGACCCGCAGCGCCTGCTTCCCCACGGGGTGCCGCTCCCGCTCGTAGGAGTCGAGCAACGACGGCCCGGCCCGGCCCCGGACCACCGCGGCCAGCTTCCACCCCAGGTTGACGGCGTCCTGAAGCCCCGTGTTCATCCCCATGCCGCCGGCGGGCGAGTGGACGTGCGCCGCGTCGCCCGCCAGCAGTACCCGGCCCTCGCGGTAGCGCACGGCCTGCCGCTCGTCGCTGTGGAAGCGCGAGATCCAGCGTGGGTCGTGCATACCGTGGTCGGAACCGAGCACCCGGTGCAGCAGCCCGGCCAGCTCCTCGGCCGACACCGGCGCGTCGTCGGGCCGGTCGTCCCCGGCGATCCGGCCGATCGCCCGGTACCAGCCGTCACCGAAGGGCACCAGGGAGGCGAAGCCGTGCGCGTTGGAGTTGGTGGTCACCGCGTCGGGCGGCACGTCCTTCAGCCGGACGTCGGCCAGCATCACCGAACGCACCACCGACCGGCCGGGGAAATCGATCCCGCACAGCCGCCGTACCGCGCTGCGCACCCCGTCGCACCCGACCACGTACCGGGCGCCGAAGGTGCCTCCGCCGGTGGTCTCCACCTCGACGCCGTCGGCGTGTTGCCGCAGTGCCACGACCTCGGTACCCCGCACGATCCGCGCTCCGGCGGCGAGCGCGCGCCGCTCCAGCAGCCTCTCGACGTGGTACTGCGGGGTGATCAGCACGAACGGGAAACGGGTGCGCAGCCGGTGCAGACGCAGTTCGAGCCTGCCGAAAACCCCCACCACGGGCGCCGTTCTGCCCAGCGCGACCAGTTCGTCGGCGAGTCCGCGCGCGTCCAGCACCTCCAGGGTGCGGGCGTGCACCGCGAAGGCGCGGGTCGTGCCCGCGTCGGCGTGCTCGCGCCGCTCCAGCAGGGTGACCCGCACCCCCGCGGCGGCCAGGTCCCCGGCCAGCAGCAGGCCGGTGGGCCCGGCTCCCACCACCAGTACGTCGGCGTCCTCCGTCATGCGGACCCACCCGCCGGCGTCGTGGCCTCGATCATGTGCTGGTAGGAGTCGACCGGCCGTACGTCCCGCACGACGAGGCCCGACCGCTCCACGAGCCCGAGCAGTCCGCTCCGGGTGTGCTTGCGCCCGCCGACGGTGAGGAGCATCCGCAGATCCATGGCGGTACTGAACCGCTGCCCCGGCCCGTCGTCGACGAGGTTCTCCACGATGATCACCCTGGCTCCGGGGCGGGCCGTCCGCACGACGTTGCCCAGCACGACGGCCGCGTTCTCGTCGTTCATCCCCAGGATGTTCTTGAAGACGTACGCGTCGACGCCGGCCGGGACCTCCACACGGCAGTCGCCGGCCAGCAGCCGCACCCGGTCGGCGAGTTCCCCGCCGTCGCGCAGCCGGGCGTCGGCGCCCGCGACCACGTCGGGCCGGTCGAACAGGATCCCCCGCAGGCCCGGACGGTGCTCCAACAGGGAGGCCAGCAGGAAGCCCTGTCCGCCGCCGATGTCGGCGACGGTCCGGGCACCGGACAGCGGCAGGGCGCGCGCCACGGCCGCGGCGGACTGCCTGCTCGCCTGGGTCATGGCGCGGTCGAACACCGCCGCCGACTCCGGCCAGGCGGCGTGCACGTGGTCGAAGAACTCCCGGCCGTGCAGATCGACGAACACGTCCTTCCCGGTGCGCACCGACTCGTCGAGACGGCCCCACAACTCCCAGGTCCACGGTTCGGTCATCCACAGCACCAGCTGGTCGAGCGGGTCCGGGGCGTCCGCGCGCAGCAGTCGCGAGACCTCCGTGTGGCCGAACCGGCCCTCGGAGTCCTCGGTGAAGACCTCGTGGCAGGTGAGCGAGCGCAGCAGGCGCCGCAGCGCGTCCGGATCGGCGCCGACCACCGTGGCGAGGTGGTCCGCCGTCGCCGGGGCGCCGCCGAGGGCGTCGGCGAGGCCGAGCTTCACGGCGGCGCGCAGCGACGCCGCACAGCTCGCGCTCAGCGCGCGCTCCAGCAGTCCCAGGACCTGCCGTTCGGTGGACGTCTCAGTGGTCACGGTGCAGAACCTCTCTGTCGGGGCAGGCCGCGGCCGTGCCCGGGAAGTGGGCGTCCAGGACCTGCCGGACCCCGTCACGCCAGGACGTCTCGCACGCCCCGGCGATGTTCCTGCGGCGGCCGGCGTCGAACGCGACGACGGCGCGGGTGACGTCGCTCTGCCTGAACTCGACGGGAACACCGGTGATTCGAGAGACGTAGGTCATGAGTTCGCGCACGCCGACGACCTCGTCCCCTCCCCAGTTCACGACGGTCGCCGGGGTCCGGGCCGCGGCCCACAGCCGTGGCACGTGCCGTGCGATGTCGTCGGTGTGGATCGGGGAGCAGTGGTGCCCGCCCGCGCGGGGTACGGCGATCGGTTCACCGGCGAGCATCTGCCGGTGGAGGATGACCGGGAGGCCGCCGTGCCCGTGCGGCCCGTATGCGACGTTGAGCCGCGCGATGGTGGTGGGCAGACCCAGCGTGACGGCGAGCGCCCGCACGGCGCCCTCGGTGGCCAGCTTGCCGACCGGGTACGTCGGCAGGAACGCCGACTCGGTCCCCAGCGGATCGGACTCGGTGTACCGGTGGCCGGGTGCCTGGGGCGCGTAGACCGCGCTGGTGGAGACGTAGAGGAAGGCCTCGGCGCCACGACAGTGGGTCATCAGGCGGCCGGTGGCGACCGAGTTCACCGCCACCACCGCCTCGAAGTCCCCGGTGCCGCGCTCGACCGCCGCGTGCAGGACATGGGTGAAGTCGTCGGGGACCCCGTCGAGTCCGTCCCGGGTCATGTCCCAGCGCCAGGTGCGTATCCCCCGGCCCCGGAAACGGCGTTCGGGTTCCGGATCCGCGAACCGGCCCAGGCACCACACCTCGTTGTGCTCCGCGAGCCGCTCGGCCACGGTGCGCGCCACCAGCCCGGTCGCCCCGGTGATCAGGATCTTCTTACCGGCTAGCACGAGGATGCCCCGCCTTCCCCGAGCGCCCGGTCGAGCTCGGCCCGCAGCACCGACTGGAAGACGGCCACGTGCTTGGGCCCCATGAGGGTGTAGTGCTCACCGGGCACGTCGAGGTACCGGGGCGCCTCGCGGGTGAAGTCCGCCCAGCGCTTCAGCTCGTTCTCCAGCCAGTCCTGCTTGCTGCCGCGCAGCGGGACGGCGTAGAAGACGCTCATCCCGGCGACCTCGCCGGACGGCCGGTAGGTCCGGCCGAGGCCGGTCAGGCCGTCGGCGAGATCCGCCCATGCGGTGAACCGATCCAGATCCAGGTCGAGTTCGGCGAGCCGCTGCGGGGGAGCGAGATCGATCAGACGCCCGAGCTGCTCCTGCCTGCTCAGCGGCCTCAGTTCGGCGGGCAGGGTCTTCGCCCGCGACTTGGGGATCAGGTCCAGGAACATCGCCAGGTTGACCGCGGTCTCGACGAAGTCCAGTTCGTCCATGCGGTATTTGATGTGCGGGGGCAGGTTGAAGCTGCCGAGGAAGTCCACGCGCTCGCCCTCCGCCTCCAACAGCTTGGCCACCTCGAAGGCCACCGCCGCGCCGAAGGAGTAGCCGGCGATCGCGTAGGGGCCGTGCGGCTGTCTGGCGCGGATCGCGTCCGTGTAGGTGCGTGCCATCTCCGCGAAGCTCTCGAACGGCTTCTCGCCCGGGCCGAACCCGCGCGCCCTGAGGGCGTAGAAGGGCCGCTCGTGGACGAAGTACTTGGCCAGGTTCACGAACACGAGCACCTCGCCGACCCCGGGGTGGACGCAGAACAGCGGTGTCTTGTCCCCGCTGGTCTGCAGGGGGACGATCGGGTCGTACGGGGCGGGCGCACCGCCGGGGCCCGCCTCGACGCGCGCGGCCAGCTCGCGGACGCTGGGTGAGGTGAGGATCGCGAGCACCGGCAGATCCGTGCCGGGGTAGCGCTGGGCGACGAGGCTCCTGAGGCGCAGGATGTCCAGCGACGTGCCGCCGAGGTCGAAGAAACCGGCGGTGGCGCTGATCGCGGCCGGGTCCACCGAGAAGAGCTCGCCGTACAGCTCGGCGAGGGTCTCCTCGACCGGCCCGGTGGGAGCGGTGTGGCCGCCGAGTTGGCGGGTCACCAACTCCTCGATCTCCTCCTGGAATCGCGCGTACTCGCCCGACTCCAGACGGCGTCGCATGAGCGGACGCGGGACCTTGCCCAGGCTCGTCTTCGGGAAGGCGTCCTTGGGGAGCGGCAGCAGCAGCGACGGACGGAATCCCCAGTGCAGGACGACGCTGTTCCTGACGGCGATGATCAGGCGGTGCAGCGCCGCGTCGTCGCCGGCCACGTCGGGGGTGACCGCGAAGGCGACGGCGAGCTGCTCGGTGTCGCTGCTCCGGGGGCGGGTCGGGAACGCGGCGACGAAGGACTCCTCGATGCCGTCGAGGTCCTGGAGCACCGACTCGAGGTCGTGGCTGTAGTAATTGACGCCGTTGACGATGATGCTGTCCTTGCTCCGGCCCACGAGGGTGAGCCGTCCTGCGTCGAGCCGGCCGAGGTCGCCGGTGCGGAACCAGCCGTCCGCCGAGAAGGCGGCCCGGGTGGCCTCCTCGTTGTTCCAGTACCCGCCTGTGACCATCGGCCCGGTGAGCTGTACCTCGCCGACCTCGCCCGCGGCGAGGGGCAGGTCGCCGCCCTCCCGCGCGATCCGGATCCGCAGCCCGCTCACCGGCCGCCCGACCGAGGCGAACTCGGCGCCGCGGTCGGCGTCCGGGAACTCCCGGTTGTAGATGCTGCCGGCGCAGGTCTCGGTCATGCCGAACGCGGGCCACAGGGCTCCTCGGCGCAGTCCGTACGGGACCAGCCGGTCGAGGAAGCCGACACCCGTGGCGACCGGGTTCGCCTCGCCGCCGGAGACGATGTGCCGCAGGCAGGACAGGTCCCAGGACGGCGGCGAGGGCAGTTCGTCGACCGCCTTGTTGATCAGGCCCAGCAGGAAGTTGGGGGTGAACGTCATCGTCACCCGGTGGGCGTCGACCAGCTCCAGGAAGCGCAGGGGGTCGGCCAGCACCGACTCCGGGGAGGTGTGCAGCTGCACGGCCCCCACGGACAGCGGCAGCAGGTGGGTCTCCAGCAGGGCGGCGACATGGTCGTACGAGATCCAGTTGAGGGTCACGTCCCGTGCGGTGAGCGACTGGGTCCCGGCCTTCGCCGCCATGGAGGCCAGCAGGTTTCCGTGGGTGAGCCGGACCGCCTTGGCCGCGCCGGTCGAGCCGGAGGTGAGCACCAGCAGGGCCACGTCGTCCGGGGCGACGGCGGTCACCGCGACGGTGCGGGCGTCCGTGCCGGCCGCGGCCGGGGCCAGGTCCTCGACCGTGGTCACCGACAGGCCCTGGACGGTGGGGAGTTCCTCGCGGGTACGGCTGTCGGTGACGACGAGCGGACCGTCGAGCAGGGCGTCGACGTGGCTCAGCTGCGCCGCCCAGCGCTGTGGGTCGTTGCGGGTCGGGACCAGCGGGCAGACGGTGAGGCCGCCGAGGAGGCAGGCCCAGAAGGCCGGCAGGAAGTCCTCGGGCCGCTCCAGCAGCAGCGCCACGACCCGGCCCGGGCGGACGCCCGCTTCCCGCAGGGAGCCGAGCAGCCGGAGCGACTTCTCGAGGAGCTGAGGGTAGGTGCTCAGGGTGTGGTCGGGGGGCCGCTCTTCCGAGCAGTAGCGCAGACCGTGCGCCGGGAACCGGTCCGCCGCCCGCAGCAGCAACCCGCCCAGCCCGAAGCCCTCCGCGCCCGCCGCGGTCTCGTCCGTGCACACGACGTCGTGACCGGCAGGTATTACCTGGCTTGTCGTCATGCCGCCGAACGTAGCCAGCGGTCGGCGCGCACCGTGGGCCGTTGCCTCCGAGGAGACATGGGGCGGAGACCTAGGAGACCTGGGAGGCCTGGGAAACCTGGGAGACCTCGGGGCGGGGAGACGGGACGCCGCACGCCCGGGGGACCGGTGTGGTCCTCGGGGCGTGCGGCGGGGTGGGACAGGCCCGGTCCCGCTGAGGCCGGGAAGGCTCAGTTACGGGGGAGGCCCAGGAGCGTGATGATGCTGGAGAAGACGGAGACGTCGTTCTGTACGGCGGTGATCAGGACCCGGTGCTGACCGGGCTGGTCCGTCGGGAAAGGGTCGGTGTGGATCCAGCAGGGTGCGTCGAGTTCCGCGTAACGGGCGAAGACCACGTCCATGGCGAGTGTCGCGGCCGGCTGCTGCACCGCCGTGTGGCTGGCCTGGCGCGCCGCCTCGAGGAGCAGCATGCCGGGGGCGTGGTCGACCGGGTGGTCGAAGAGCACGGGGTGGTTGAGGTCGACGCGCATCTGGTGACGCCGGGGCGAGTCGGTCGGTGAGAGGACGACGTCGGCGAAGTCTCCACGGGCGACCTGGGCGGGCGCGGCCGGTGGGGGGAGCGGCAGCGCCCGGGCGATCGCGTCGTCGAGGTCGGCGTAGGCGCCCCGCAGCCGCCGGTAGACCGCGGGGGCGTGGTTGGTGAACCGGGTCTGGGCGGTGCCGACCTGGACCCCGTCGCGTACCACGTCGACCTTCATCAGCATGGAGGCCAGACGGCCCATGCGCCGGACGACGTCCTGGCAGGTGACGCGGAGTTCGACCGAGGTCGCACCGGCGGTGGTGGCCAGTGCGGCGGGGGTCAGCGCGAAGCTGAAGTGACTCCATGACTGGCGGTGCCCCATCGGGGCGTCGTAGGCGGCGTGGCTGAGCAGCGGTATGCACTGGCGGATCGACTCGGCCAGCAGCATGGGGTCGTGCAGGCCGTGCCGCGGCCCGTAGAAGCCGTGTTCCTGCGGCCAGTCGGCGTGGACGGTGAAGACGTCGGTCCCGTTCTGGCACCACTCCGTCAGCAGTACTTCCGAGGTGGTGAGCTTGTGCACCTGTTCCTGGGTCACCGGCGCCCAGGTCGGGACGGTGGATTGGACATGCTGGATGGTGCTGGTCATACGGATTCCCCCTGAGTCGTATGTGAGCGCTGCAGCTGGCGACCACAGCTCCCTAAACATAAAGAGGGCTCTGTTTTTTTGGACTCAAGGACAGGTAAAGGGTCGCCCATGGGTCGATCAAGTGATGTGAGGGGGTACCTTCCGCATATGTGACGGTCTCCCATGGGGGTGTGGTGGCTGATCGGCGCGCTGGACACCCGGTGGGCTCGTGCGTAACCTTGGAAATATTAACCAAGAGAGTGCTCTGTTTATTTGGTATGGAGGTCCAGTGGCGCAGCATCAACAGGAGCGTGCCGTGCGGACAAGGGCGGCTCTCATCAAGGCGGCCGCGGAGGAGTTCGACCTCGCCGGGTTCGCCGGCACGAGTACCACGAAGATCATCAAGCGGGCCGGGTCCACGATGGGAGCCCTGTACTTCCACTTCGGCTCCAAGGAGGGCGTGGCCAAGGCGGTCATGGCCGAACAGGCCGCCGACCTGCCGGAGCTGGTCGGCCGGAGCGGACTCCAGCACCTGGTCGACCTCACCCTCGAACTGGCCCGGGAGCTGCGCGGCAACGTCCTGCTGCGCGCCGGTGTGCGGCTGGCCGTCGAGCAGGGCGCGTTCGGCATCCAGGACGACACCGCCTACCAACTGTGGATCACCCGGTTCAAGGAGGAGCTCATCGTCGCCGACGCGCTCGGCGAACTGCGCGAGGGCGTGGACCCCGCCGGGTTCGCCCGCGTGCTGGTGGGTGCCTACAGCGGAACCCAGTTGCTGTCCCGGATCAGCACCGGCCACGAGGACCTGCTGGAGCGGATCGCGGAACTGTGGCGGTACTTCCTGCCCGCGATCGCCACACCCGAGGTGATCGCCACGCTCGAGTTCGAGACGCGGGGACCGGGGACGGCGAAGTGAGGCCGTGGACCGTCGCGGTCACCGGCTCCACGGGCTTCATCGGCTCCGCGGTGCTGCGACGGCTGGCCGAGGGCACGGCTCCCGGCGGAGGGCCGCCGCGGGTGCGTGCGCTGGTCCGCGGCGAGAGTGCCGGAGGGCCGGACGACGGCGTGGTGGAGCGGGTCCGGGCGGACATCACCGACGCGGCATCGCTCGAGCGTGCCCTCGAGGGGGTCGACGCCGTCGTGCACGCCGTCTCGTACGTCGGAGGCGATGCCCGGCAGTGCTGGTCGGTGAACCTGGAGGGCACCGCCGCCGTCATGGCGGCCGCCCGGGAGGCCGGGGTCGACCGGATCGTCCACTTCTCCACGGCCGCCGTCTACGGCGCCGGCCCGCACCGTGGCATCGACGTCGACGAGGTCGACGCGGATCCGGTGTCCGAGGCCAGCCGCAGCCGCCTCGCCGCCGAAGGGCCGGCCCTGGCGGCCGGCGCGCTCGTGCTGCGGCCCAACCTGGTGCTCGGCGAGGGGGACCGCTGGGTCGGTCCGGCCTTCGCCGAACTCACCCGGCGTGTCCCGCCCGAGTGGGACGGCGGCGAGGCGTTGCTCTCCCTCGTGGACGTGGACGACCTGGCGCGGCTCGCCGTGGCCGCCGTCACCGCCGGTACCGCGGTGCGGGGTGTGCATCACGCGGTGCATCCCGTCCCGGTGACCAGCGGCCGGCTCAGGAGGGCCCTGGCCGGACACGGTCTCGCCGAGCCCGCGCGCGGCGACGCCGACTGGGCGCGGTGCGTCGCGCTGCTCGCGAGTACGCAAGGCCGCTGGGGACAACGGCAGTTGGAGCTGCTCGGCAGGGACCACTACTACCGCGGCGACCTGGTCTGGGAACTGCTCGCCGTGGACCCCGGCCCGGGCCCACTGGCGCGCCTGGCCGCGGCGGCCTCCTGGTACCGGGACTTTTGCGGCGTCTGACACGCCCTGGGTCTGTGGCCTGATCCGATCGGCGGACCCCAGGGTCCACCTGACGTCACGTGGCGCGATCCGCCTGCTTGCGTAGCGGACCTCTCTGTCGGAATAATATAGAGCGATCTCTTTCATTTGCGTCCGCGGCTCGGCCGGCGTCGACCGCGGGGCGGTCGGTCGGCCTCGGATCTTTGGAGGATGCATGGCAATGCAGGCCAGGGCGGCGCGTACGCGCGAAGCTCTCATCAGGGCCGCGGCCGACGTCGTGGACGACAAGGGCTACAACGGGGCCACCCTGGTCGCGATCAGCAAGTCCGCCCGGGTCTCCATGGGGGCGCTGACCTTCCACTTCGCCAGCAAGAGCGAACTGGCGGAGGCCGTGGTCGAGTACGCCGCGGCCCTGGCCGGCGAGTGGGTCGCGGGCGCCGTCGCCGGGCAGGCGTCCCCGCTGCGGGCCGTCGGGGGGCTGCTGCAGGCGCTCGCTCGGCTGCTGGACGAGGACGTCGTGGTGCGGGCCGCCTCGCTGCTGGCCCGGGAGCGGCCGGACATCGTCCCGGCGTGGCACTCCTCCTGGATGTCGACGCTGTGCCGGCTGCTCGACGAGGCCGAGGCGGCCGGGGAGTTGCGGCGCGACGTCCGGCCTCCCGCGGTGGCGGCACTGGTGATGTACCTGCTCACCGCGGCCGAGGTGCACCCGCGCACCGCCCCGGGGCAGGAGCGTTTCTGGGGTGCGGCGGGCGCCATGGCGCGCCTGTGGCCCTTCGTGTGCGACGGCATCGCCGCGGCGCACGCCTGAAGCGGGGAGACCGCTCCCTCTTTCTTTGCCATCTGTGTACTCGATCGGACTTCAACTGAGTAGAAAAAAAGAGAGCTTTCTGTATTCTTCTTGTCGTAGGGCCTACTCGGCCAGGAACCGTACGGGGGAGAGTGAGGACCGGGTGAGAGATACAGAGACGGCACAGCGGGATGTCCGCAGGGCACTCGCGCGCGAGGTGCACGACCGGATCGGCAGCGGACTGGCGCTGGCCTTGCGCCGTCTGGACATGCTGGAGACCACGGCGGCGGGGGCCGACCCGGACGCGGCCGCCCGTCTGCAGCAGGTACGGGCCGCCGTCGTGGACGCGCTGTGCGCGACCCGGCAGGTGACCTCGGCGCTACGGGACTCGCCGCCGACGGTCGCCTCCTTCTCGATCGAGGACGCGCTGCGCGGCTTCGTACGGGCGATGGAGATCAGCGAGCCGCGGCTGGACCTGCGGGTCGAGGGCATGGACGGCCTGCTGCCCGCCGCCGTGGCGGAAGCCGTGTTCCTCGCGGTCCGCGAGGCGATGCGCAACGCCGTGGCCCACGCGCGCGCCCGGCAGGTCGCCGTCCACATCACGTGGGACGCCGAAGAACTGCATGCCTCGGTCGCCGACGACGGGGACGGCTTCGACCCCGCCACCGTCGGCCAACGCCGTTCGACCAACGGACTGCTCGGCATGCGGGAGCGGATTCAGGCGGCCGGTGGTGTCACCACGATCACCAGCGCGCCCCGGCGAGGCACCCGGATCACACTCTGGGTCCCGGTCAAGGAGAGGAACACCCGCCATGCCTGACACTCCGACCCGCACGCTGATCGCCGACGACCACACCCTCCTGCGCGAGGCGATGGTCGAACTCCTGCAGGGCGAGCCCGACATCGAGGTGGTCGCTGATGTCGGCGACGCCCGTGCGGCCGTGCGGGCCACGGCGGAGCTGCGACCCGACGTCGCGCTGCTCGACGTACAGATGCCGTACAACGAGGACCCGGGAGCCACCGTGCGCCGGCTCCTGGAGCGTCGGCCGGGGCTGCGCATCATCGTCCTGAGCGCGGACGACCACCCGGCGCTCGTGCGCGAGCTGCTCGACCTCGGAGTGCGGGGGTATCTGCACAAGAGCGCCAGCCGTCAGTCCCTGCTCGCGGCAATCCGGGAGCGGCCCGGCAGCGGGCGCACCGTGGTCACGGTGTCGATGCCGCCGTTCGCCGCTCCCGCGCAGGGGGCCGCCCAGCGGGCCGGCCTGATCTCCGAGCGCGAGACGGAGGTGCTCGCCCTGGTTGCCCAGGCCCTGAGCAACCGGCAGATAGGTGCCCGGCTCGGCATCACCGAGGGCACCGTCAAGCGTCATCTGCGGAAGATCTTCGACAAGCTCGACGCGGTCTCCCGGCTCGACGCGGTGAACAAGGCGGTCGCGCTCCAGCTCATCCGCCCGCCCGGCAAGCACTCCCTGCCGATGGCCGGATGAGATTCTGACGCACCGTCCGCTCGGCCCTTGCCGGTTGCCCGGCAAGGGCCGTTGGCGAATCGCCGTTCGGTGGTACGGCATGAGTGGTACGGCATGAAGGGACCGCCGGCTGTCGGGCCGGCGGTCCCTCGGGGCGGTCGGCCCGCGGTCGGGTCAGCCGAGTTCGGCGGTGGGCAGCGGCTGCCGGCGGGCCCGGTCGAGGGCGGCGAGGACCGTGGCGGCACGGAAGTCGGTCAGGGCCGCGTAGAGATGGCCGTCGGGGCGGACGACCGCCGCGACCGGGTGGCGGCCGAGCGCCGCGGCAAGCGGCCCCTCCGGGCGGCTGGGCGCCTCGGCCACCTCGGCACTGTCGCCGACGGCCTCGTGGATCGCCGTGCAGGTCGCGCGCCAGCCGGCGGGCACGGCGCGGCCGGCGTGCAGCAGTACGGCGTACGAGCGGCCGGTGATCCGGGTCCAGGGGGCGCCGGACAGGACGGGTTCCTCGCCGAGCAGGAGCGGAAGCCGGTCTCCGGGGGCCGCCTTCGGGCCCCCGAGGGAGGCCTTCCGCGTGGTCGGGCCCCGGTAGCCCGAGGTGAGCTGGCCGATGGCCGGCGCCAGGGTCCGCTGCAGTACGCCGGTGCGGCCCGCGGTCCGTACGGCGGTGTCGCGGAGCGCGAGTTGGGCGGGTTTGGTCAGGGCTCCCCAGCGGGTCTGCAGGGAGGTGGACCGGGTCACCGTGTGCACCGCCGGGCGGCGCTCGGCGTCGTAGCTGTCGAGAATCGCCTCGTCGAGGGTGCCGCGCAGGACGCCCGCCAGCTTCCAGCCCAGGTTCGCGGCGTCCAGCAGGCCGGTGTTCATGCCCTGCCCGCCCGCCGGGCTCATGAGGTGGGCGGCGTCGCCCGCGAGAAAGGCCCGGCCGCGGCGGAAGCTCGGCGCGCTGCGGACATGGACCTGGAAGACCGTACTGAAGCGCAGCTCACCCACCTCGACGCCGCCGGGGGCGCGGTCGGCCACCACCTGCTGGAAGAACGCGCGGCTGGGCGTGGTGCCGGCCATTTCGGGCGGCACCGCGACGGCGATGCGGTGGACGCCGGCGGAGACCGGGGCGAGCCCGAGGCCGCCCTGGGCCGTGTAGCAGTAGCTCACCAGGTCCGCCGGTATCTCCCCGGCCAGTTCGGCGTCGGTGATGGCGAAGTTGATGGGCAGTTTGGAGCCCTCGAACGTGAGGCCCAGCTCCTTGCGCACCGTGCTGTGCGCGCCGTCCGCGCCGACGACCCAGTCCGCCTCGACCTCCTCGGTCATGCCGTCGGGCAGAGCGAGGCACGCCCTGGCGCGCGGCCCGGTGGCGTCCAGCGTCCGCAGCCTCACCCCGCGCTCCACCTTGCCGCCGAGTTCCGACAAACGGTGCTCCAGGAGTTCCTCGGTGCGGTCCTGGGGCAGGCCGACGGCGAACGGATAGGGGGTGTTGTCCAGGCGGTTCAGCCAGGCCGTCGCGAGATGACGGCGGTCCGAGTAGTACGCGACGCCCTGGATGCGGTGCCCGCTGTCGACCAGGCGGTCGGCGACGCCGATCCTGCGCAGGAGTTCGAGCGGGCGTGGCCAGATGGTGGTGGCCCGGGAATGGGCGGAGTGGTCGCGTTCGGCGTCGACTATCCGGACGGGGACGCCCTGACCGAGTAGTTCACAGGCGATCACCAGGCCGATCGGCCCGGCGCCGACCACCAGCACGGGGTTGACCTTGGACATGTGCGCTCTCCCAGCATTTCGGATACTCGCACCGGCCGATGGGCACGGGCAATTCCGGACGCTAGTTCTTCGGTGCCGGACAAGGCGCGCGTATTGCCCGAACGTGCCGCCGCCCGGAAACGAAAGTAACACCCCTGCCTGGGTAAATGATGGAGAGTGCCTCCAAGGAAACACTCGCCGGACCGGAAGAGGAATGTACGGACCCGGTTCCCGGTCCCTAACTTTGAATTGCCATGGACACCGGCAGTTTTTCAGGAGGAAGAGAACCATGAGGGATCCGTCCCCGAATACGTCCCACAATCCCGTCGTAAGTCTTGTCACCGTCGTGCTCGCGGCGCTGCTGCTGCCGATCTCGCTGACCGGCGCGTCCGTGGCCATACCCGGTGTCGCCGCCGACTTCCACAGCAGCCTGGCCGCCGACCAGTGGATCGTGAACGGCTACGACCTGACCTTCGCCGGCTTCATGCTCGCCTCCGGTGCCTTCGCCGACCGGTTCGGACGCCGCAAGGTCTTCGTCCTGGGCACCGTCGTCTTCACGCTGTGCTCGCTGGTCTCCGCGCTGTCCGGCAACATCGCGCTGCTGGACGCCTCGCGGATCGTCGCCGGTGTCGGCGCCGCCGCCATGCTGACGTCCGGCAGCGCCACGCTCGCCCAGGTCTTCGACGGACCCGCGCGGGCCAAGGCGTTCGCTGTCTTCGGCACCACCGTGGGCGTGGGCATGGCCTTCGGCCCGTTCGTCGCCGGCACCCTGTCCACCCACTTCGGCTGGCGGTCCGTCTTCCTGGTCCCCGCGATCGTGGGAGCGCTGGTGCTCGTCCTCGCCACCCGGCTGCCGGAGACCCGCGACCCGCAGGCGGGCCGTGTCGACTGGGCCGGCACCATCACCTTCAGCGGCGCGCTGACCGCCCTGATCGCCGCCCTGATCGAGGGCTCCGCGCTCGGCTGGACCTCCGCCTTCAACGTGGCCATGTACGTCGTCTGTGCCGTGCTGCTGACCCTGTTCATCGCGGCGGAGAAGCGGCAGGAACGGCCGATGTTCGACCTGGGCCTGTTCCGGCAGCCGCAGTTCGTCTCGCTGTGCGTCGGCGTGGTCGCCCTGGTCCTGGCCTTCACCCCGCTGCTGGTCTACCTGCCCAGCTATCTCACCGCCGTCAACGACCAGACCACGATGCAGGCCGGCGTCGACATGCTGATGCTCACCGTGCCGACCGTCTTCTTCCCGCTGATCACCGGATACCTGCTGCGCTGGATCCCGGTCCGCCACATGGTCACAGCCTCGGTCGGTCTGACCGCGATCGGCACGGCATGGCTGACGGTTCTGCACCCCGGCATCAGCAACTGGGCCGCGCTGGGCCCGTACGCCGTCATCGGCATCGGGATCGGCGTCTCCTTCGGCGTGATGGACGGCGCGGCCGTCTCCAGCGTGGAGCCGGAGCGGGCCGGAATGGCCGCGGGCATGTTCAACACCATGCGCCTGGCGGGCGAGGCCATCGGTATCGCGGTGGTCGGCTCACTGCTCGTCAACTTCACCCGGGTGGAACTCGGCAGCAAGCTCGACGCCTTCGACGGCCGGTACGGCGGCAAGCCGGCCGAGCTGGCGAACGCACTGAACCAGGGCCAGCTGTCCGGACCGGAGTCCTCCGTGCCGGCGAGTGCGCGCGAGGCCTTCCACCAGGTCGCCACCTCCGCCTACACCGGCGGTCTGCACACCGCGCTGTGGATCATGGCCGGCTTCTGCGCCGCCGCGACGGTGCTGGTGGCGGTCGTCGGCGCCAAGTCCCGTCCGACGGCCTCCGCGGCCGAGTCCGCGCCGCAGGCCGAGCCGGAGAAGGTCGCGGCCTGACTCACCGGCGGAGCGCCGGAGTGACTCACCGGCAGGGTGCCGGGGCGGGGACGGCGGACTGCCTGTCCCCGCCGCATCGAGTCGAAGACCACCGAAACGAACGAGGGAGATCATCATGAGCCAGCTGACCGTCGAACGAGTCCGTGAGGCCTTCGCGGCCCTGGCGTCCGGGGACCGCCGGACCATGCTCGAGTACTGGGACGAGGACGTCACGTTCGAGATACCCGGCAACCACGCACACGCCGGCCGGCACGAGGGGCTGGACGGCTTCCTCGCGTTCCTCAAGACGGTGGGCGAGCTGTCCGGAGGGACCTACACCGCCGAGAACGTGACCATCATGGTCAACGCCGAGGACGGGTACTCGGTCGACGTCAACACCAACCGGGCGCTGCGGGCGGGAGCGCCCGAGGACAGCACCTCGCCGTACGACCTGCTCGACGTGACGGCGCTGCACCTCCTGCACTGGCGGGACGGCCGCATCGTGGAGGGCCGCGGCGTCATCCTCGGCGACGGCTGCTCGACCTCGGCCCTGTGGTGGTCCCCGCTGAACCCGGACGGCTCCCGGCGCGGGGTCTGACCCCGTACCTCCGGAGCGCATCCGGACCCGCGCATACGACTTCGGGCCTTCCCCAGCTGGGGAAGGCCCGAAGTCGTATGCCCGGCGGACCGGTTCAGATGCCACCGCCCACCGTGGTCAGACCGCCGTCGACGACCAGGGTCTGACCGGTCACCCAGGAGGCGTCGTCCGAGGCCAGGTAGGCGACGGCCGCGGCGATGTCCTCCGGGGTGCCCAGACGCCGCAGCGCGTAGTCCGCGGTGAGCCGCTGCTCGCGGTCCTCGTAGAGCTTCGACGCGAAGCGGGTCTTGACCACGGCGGGGGCCACCGAGTTGACGCGGATGTGCGGGCCGAGCTCCTGGCCCAGTTGCTCGGTGAGGTGGATCAGCGCGGCCTTGCTGGCGCCGTAGACGCCGATCCCGGTCGCGGGCTTCAGCCCCGCCACGGCCGTCATGTTCACCACGCTGCCGCCGTGCTCGCCCATCCACGCCTCGCGGGTGCGGCGCAGCCAGCCGAGTGCCGCCAGCACATTGACGTCGAACACCTTGCGCCAGGCGGACTCCTCCAGGTCGAGGACCGGGCCGAACACCGGGTTGATCCCCGTGTTGTTGACCAGGACGTCCAGCCGCCCGAAGGCCGCCAGCGTCCGCTCGACGGCCTCGGCCCGGTGGGCGTCGTCGTCCGCCTTGCCGGCAACGGCAATGGCGTGCCCCGGCCCGCCCAGGCGCTGTACGGCCTCGGCCAGTGGCTCGGCCGAGCGGGCCGTGAGGCAGACCCGGGCGCCCTCGGCGACCAGGCGTTCGGCGACGGCGTAACCGATGCCCCGGCTGGCCCCGGTGACCAGAGCGACCCGGCCTCGGAAACGAGCGGGGGAGACGGATGTGCTCACGATGGTGCCCTCCAGGGGGTGCGACATGGGTGTGACATGGGTGTGACCTGAGTGCGGACAGACCGATGACGACCGCGCGGCACCGGCCGGCGGTCGTCCAAGAGGTTCTGAGGGGTTCTGAGGGCGCGGGGAGGGGAGGCCGGGGGTCCGCGGCCTCCCGGACGGGGGGCGGACGGGCGGCGTTGCGTTCCCGGGCGGAACCGGCGGGCCGGATCTCGACGAATCCCCTCCCCGCGCCCTGCCGATGCTACGGACATACGCGTTGACCAGGACATTCCCTCTTGGAGGAGTGCCCCATGCCTCCGAAGCGGCATGGGGCGGGACCCGTCGGGGCACTCCGGTCACAGAGCCAGATAGCCGCCGTCCACGGGTACGGCCGCTCCGGTGATGTACGAGCCGGCGTCCGAGGCGAGCAGCAGCAGCGCCCCGTCGAGTTCGCCGAGCCGGCCGGCCCGGCGCATCGGGGTGCGGCGCTCCACCCAGGCCCGCCCCTTGTCGCTGCCGAGCATCGACTCGGTCATCTCCGACCAGAACCACCCCGGGCACAACGCGTTGACGCGGACGCCCCGCGCGCTCCACTCGGCGGCCAGCTCCCGGGTCAGGTTCACCACTCCGCCCTTGGAGGCGGTGTACGCGGCCTGCGGAAGGCTGCCACTGGCCACCATCCCGTAGATGGAGGCGATGTTGACGATCGAGCCCCGGCCGTGCTCCAGCATGCCCCTGCCGACCGCCTGACTCAGCGCGAACACCGCCGTGAGGTTCAGCGCCACGATGGAGCTGAAGCTCTCCACGGTCTGCGTCTCCGCGGGAACGGTCTCCGTCAGCCCCGCGTTGTTGACCAGGATGTCGATCGGGCCGAGTTCCCCGGTGACGGTGCGCACCAGGCGCTCGCGGTCCTCGGCCGAGGTCACGTCGCCCGGCACGGCGAGCGAGCCGGGCAGCTGTGCGGCGAGTTCCCTCAGCGGGCCCTCGCGGCGCGCGACCAGGGCCACTTTGGCGCCCGCCGCGCTGAGCAGCCTGGCCACATGCGCGCCGATGCCGCTGGAGGCGCCGGTGACCACGGCCACCCGGCCGTCCACCCGGAACACCGCGGTCGGGTCCTCGACGGGGGCGGTCGGGCCCCCGGCGGGCGGGGTCGGATTCGTCACGGGTGGGTCACCTCCACGATCGCGGCGGACCAGGTGAACCCGGCGCCGGCACTGAGCAGGACGAGCAGGTCGCCGGGCCGTACCTCGACCCGGTCGAGCAGGTCGGACAGGTTGGCGACGGCGTCGCCGGCGCCCAGGTGGCCGGTGTCCGTGCCCAGTTGGACGACGGGCGCGGCGCACACCTCGCGAAACGCCGGCTCGTAGGCCTCGGCCATGATGTGCCGGGCGAGCCGGGGCAGCGCCGCCGCGCGCAGCCGCCCGTCGTCGGCGTCGACCCCGGCGTCGCGCAGGGCCTGTGCCACCACGGAGGTGACGGCGTCGCGCGCGATCGGGCCGAACGGCAGGGCCGGGTTGGCCGTGAGGAACTCCTTCTTGGCGAGCTTCGGCAGCAGCGTCTTGACACCGCTGGTGGGCGCCGGGCTGAACGGCGCGTCGCCGCGGTGCATGCCCTCCAGCACCGGGGCCGCCACGGCCGCCGCCGACAACAGACGGACGGAACGGCCGTGCGGGGCGCGGTCGACCAGGACCGAGGTGGCGCCGTCGCCGTAGCAGACGCCGTAGTCGCCGCCCCAGCGGTCGAAGCCGGGCTGCGGGAAGCAGTCCGCCGTGGTCACCAGGGTCGGGCCGGCCGCGGGTGCGGCGAGCAGCCGGCAGGCGGCCTGGACGACGGCGGCCAGCCCGCCGTTGCACATCTGCTGGATGCCGACCGGCTCCGCGGCCACCGCGCCGATGCGCTGGGCGACATAGTGCGCCGGGGACCAGAACTCGTGGCCCTGGTGGTACGTCCACGCGTGCAGCAGCTGGCTTATCCGCCGAGGTGGGGTGCCGGATGCAGCGAGGGATTCGGCAGCGGCGAGCGCGGCCAGCTGGACCGGTGCGAGGGTGCTGGTGCGCAGTGCCGTGTAGCCGTACCGCTCGGCGTTCTTCTCGTCGATCAGCAGACCGGCGACCGCGTCCGACACGGGCTGGGCGTGCTCGCCCAGCGCGTGGACAGGGGCGTTGAGGTGGACCGGTACGTCAAAGCGCATCGCCGGCTCCGGTGGCATGGGCCTCGGCCAGACGGACCCGCATCCGGGCGACGGTCTCGTCCTGCTGGACGAAGTCGGTCTCGGTCCACCGGCCGCCGTCCACCGGGTCGCACAGGCGCCGCGTGACGACGGTGATGTCGCTGTCCAGCTCGGCGAAGCGCAGATACTCGGCGGCCAGGTACTGCGGGTGGCACACGGCCGGGGACGGGTCCCGGCCGTCGGCCGCGAGCAGCAGCGCGGCCTGCCGGGCGGCCTCCATCATCACCGGTCCCGGCAGATGGTCCTGGGCGTGCTCGAACATGCTGGGATGCGTGGTCGGCACGCGCAGTCGCGCGCGTACGGCGCCGTCCGCCACGTCGGCGTTCTCCAGGACCACGTTCTCCGCCTGCTCCCGGCCCACCAGCCGGGGCGGCGGGGCGACGCCGTCGGTGCGGGCGGGCAGGGTGTCGGACATGGGCGGCGGTGTGGCGCGGTGGCTCATGCGCAGCTTCTCGTACACGGCGTCGGGGCGCTGCGCGGTGTCGACGGTGACGACGCCCACCTGTCGGCCGCCGACCACGACCCTCACCCGGTGCACCACGCGGGAGATGGTGTCCTGGTACTTCTTGGCGAGCTCCACGGTGCCGAGCAGGAGCAGGTCCAGCGCGCCGCGGACTCTGAGCGGTTCGGGGTCGGTGATCTCCAGGGACGCGGTGGCGGTGATGGACTTGGTGTCGTGGCTCGCGTCGTGCTGCAGGTGCATCGCGCACAGCAGCATCTGCCGCACGCTCTCGAACACCGCGAGCGGGTCGTGCATCGCCGGATGGGCGGTGTGGTCGCCGTAGTAGAAGTGGCGCGGCGGCAGTTGGGCCGCCGCCCGGAAGGTGTTCTCGTCGACGGACTGGAAGTCGGTGAGGAACACCTCGGAGATCGCCGAGCGGTGCACGAGCCGGCGGGACAGCGTGCGCTGGGTGGAGAGGACCTCGGCCGCCTCGGCGGTCTGGGCGGCCTTGACCAGGCTCTGTGTGGACATGTCGGGCTCCTTCGCGGTACGTCGGGGGCGGGTGGCGGGGCTCAGAGGGCGACCGGGGCGGCCGCGTCGAGGAGGCGGGAGACCTGGCGGGCGGCCTGGTCGGCGTCGTGGAAGTGCACGGCCTGCCAGCCGGCGGCGATCGCACCGGTCACGTTCTTCTCCAGGTCGTCCACGAGCACGCACTGGTGCGGCTCGAGTCCGGCCCGCTTCGCGGCGAGTTCGAAGATCTGGGGGTCGGGCTTGCGGCTGCCCACGGCGTGGGAGAGGACGATGTCGTCGAAGTTCGAGTCGTCGATCATGAAACGGCGGTGACGGTCCCACGACGGCGGCAGGTTCGAGAGCAGTCCGACGAACGCGCCCCGGCTCCGGAGGGCCGTGAGGTGCGCGGCCCAGGCCTGGTTGGCGGGGCGCCCGGCGAACCAGCGGTCGCCGAAGTGCTGCAGGTCGGCGACGACCCCGAAGGTGCCGCCCAGGACGTCCTCCAGCTCGCCGGACCAGGTGGCCTCGTCGATCAGCGGGATGTCTATGGCGCCCATCGGGTCGGTGCCGTACTTCTCCCCGACCAGGCGCATCGACTCCTTGAGCGCCCACACCGGGACGCCGACGCGGTCCGCGAACTCGTTGAAGGTGACGTCGACCGGCGGGGTGAGCACACCGCCGAAGTCGGTCCACACGGCCAGGGACGGGGCGGGGGTGGGGTTGGTGAGAGTCATGACAGTCCTTGGGGCGAGTAGTCGGGTGGTCGGAAGACGGGTTCGGGTCACAGGCGGTAGAGGAGCCCGCCGTAGTACCAGCCCGAGCCGACCGCGGTGGACAGCACCAGGTCGCCGCTGCCGACGACGCCCTTCTCGGCGAACTCGGACAGCGCGATCGGGATCGAGGCGCAGCCGGTGTTGCCGCGCTCGGCGAAGTTGGTGAGGAACCTGGCCGGCTCCAGGTCGAGGCCGTCGCGCACGCCGGCGTGGATGGCGTTGTTGCCGGGGTGCGGCACCAGCCAGTCGATGTCCGAGGTCTTCAGGCCGTTGCGGGTGAGGACGTTGTCGGCGACCTTGAGGCTGGAGCGGACGGCCAGGTCGATGAGCTCCGGCTTCGGACGCAGGAAGCCCTCGGGGGCGCGGGCCGCGACGGTGTCGGCCTCCGAGGCGTCGCAGTCCAGGACCGAGTCGAGGAGGCCGCTCGGGTCGTTCGGGTCGCCCTTCTCCAGGACGACCGCGCCGGCCGCGTCCCCGAAGACCAGCTGGCCGCGGGTGCCGGGGCGGGCGCGGCGGGTGAACCGGTCGGCGGCCACCACCACGGCCCGCTTCCAGCCGGGGTGGGCGGTGAGCATCGAGGCGGCGGTCTGCACACCGTGCACGAAACCGGTGCAGGCGCCGCAGACGTCGAAGGCGAGGGCCCCGTGGGCGCCGAGCGAGGCGGCCACCCCCGGTGCTATCTCCGGTATCCACTGTCGGTCGGTCCAGTTGGCCAGGACCACCAGGTCGAGGTCGCCGGCCTCGCGACCGGCGTTCGCCAGGGCCGAGTTCGCGGCCTGGACCGCCATGAACTCCAGCGTCTCGTCCTCGTCGGCGACATGGAGGCCACGCACGCCCAGCTCGGCCGAGGCCTCGGGCGGATAGGTGCGGCCGTCGATGGTGACCTCGCCCTCGTGGCTGCGGTGGTGGCGGGGGAAGTAGTGGCCCAGTCCGGCGAACTTCAGACCTGATCCGGTCCAGGTGCGGCCTTCGGTGCGAGCGTGCATGATCGGTCTCCTTGGGTGTGTGCGTGGGTGGGTGGGAGCGGGTCAGCGGAAGCGGCCCTGCGGGTCGAGGGTGCGCAGGACGGTCAACTCCTCGGCGGTCACCGGCTTTTCGGCGGTGACTCGGGAGGTGTCGCAGGTCCAGGAGGTGCGGGTCGCGACTGCCCGGGCGGCCTGCCGGGCCAGCTCGTACGGACCGTCGGCGGCGGCCGTGTCCCCGGCTGTCGTGGCTGTCCCGGCTTCCCCGGTGCCGTCGGCGTCGTCGGCGGGGAGCCAGGTGGCGAGCCGGAAGCCGCCTTCGGTGCCCTCGCGGACGAAGCGGCCGAAGTCGCTGACCACCTCGCGGACACGGTGGCCGGGGCTGGTGCGGTAGCCGACCTCGGTGACATAGCGGCGACGGGACGACGGGGCGATCACCACGCAGTCGGTGCTGGACGCGATGTCGTTGGCGCCGCCCGAGCCGGTCAGCCAGCGGCCGTCCGTGCCGCGGCTGGTGTTGATCGTGCCGCTCTCGTCGATCTCGGCGGCGGCCAGGACGCCCAGTGCCCGTGGGTTGGCCGCGACCAGTCCGCCGAGGATCTCCGGGATGCCGGCCAGCATCTCGCTGCTGCCCGCGTGCAGCAGGCTGAACAGGAAGGTGTCCCCGCCCTCGGGCCGGAAGCCGTACATGCCCAGCTCGGCGACGACCTTGACGTCCTGTCCGCCGGCCCGCAGCAGTTCGGCCGCGAGCCAGGCCGCCATGTGCGAGACGCCGATCCCGGCGAGCAGGGTGTCGTAACCGTGCGCGCGGACCTGCTCGGCGACGGCGCGGGCACCGAGCACGATGAGGCGTTCCTGGCGGGTGGGGGGCGTGAAGGCGACGCACTCGGCGGACGCGGCGGACGCGATGGCCTCGGCGGGTGCGGCGGTGGGTGTCGCGACCGCCGGCACGGCGCCCGCCCTGGCGACGGCCTCCCTCTCGCAGCGGAAGATCTGCGCCCAGGTCTCGGTCTCGGCGTCGAAGTCGTCGTCCGCCGAGGCGGGGCCCGGGACGCGCAGCTCGGCGCGGCGCCGGCCTCCGAGGCGGCGTATGTACTCCTCGTGGGAACCCGGGCCGGTGACCCAGGCGCGGTACCAGTCCCGGCCGCGCTCCGCTCCGTGACAGGAGGCGACTATCTCCTCCAGGAAGGCGTAGTCGTCCAGATAACCCTCGACGCCGGCCAGCCGGTTCGTGCGCAGAGCCTGAGGATGGGCTCCCAGCCGAGCCTCGGTCAGACCCAGGACCCGCTGGCCGGGGATCACCACACGGTCGTTGACGCGGCGCAGCTCCTCGCGGCTGACGATCTTCTCCACGGAGGCGATGACACCGCGCTCGGCGGCGTACGCGGCCCAGGCGCCCTCGCCGAGCGGTGGCACCAGGGCGATGTTGCCGTCCTCGTCGGCGGCCACACCGTGGACGAGTGTCACGTCGGGGCGCAGCGGGGCGAGCAGGGTGATCTCCTCGCCCGGGCGGGCGGGGTCGGGCACACGGTGCAGCGTGTCCGGTTTGCCCTCGGCGAGATCCGTGCCGGCCAGCGACCCGGTGACCGCGTACGGCGCTCCCTGGGCGCCCGCGATGAGCCTCTGTACGTAACTCAGCAGCGACCAGGCCTCGAAGGAGAACGGCTCACCCTTCTCGAGGTCCGCGTAGAGGGGGTTGGGGCGGGGCGAGGGATAGGTGTCCCCGGCGAAGCCGGCGATGACCCTGTCGGCGACGCCGGACAGCGCGAGCGCGTGGGCCGAGGAGTGCACGGCGGTGGTGGACACCGTCAGATGGCCGTCGGCGCCGAAGACCCGGCACAGCGCGTAGGTCAGCGCGTTGGGGCGGGACGGCGTGCCGGCCAGGTGGACGTGGTCACCGGGCCGCACCAGCGCGCGGACCAGTTCGTCGACGTCGGCGGCGATCAGCGGCCGGCTCATGACGGGGCTCCCAGCGCGACGACCGCGGTCTGGCTGCCGAAGGCGAAAGACATGGACACCGCGAGGCCGATCTCGGCGGGACGCGGTCCCTCGAAGACGTGGTCGTGGTCGCACTCGGGGTCCGGCGTGGTGAAGTTGATGGTGGGCGCGATCGTCCGGTGGTGGATCATCAGGCTGGTCGCGGCGACGTTGATGATGCCCGCCAGGCCGAACGTGTGGCCGTAGATGGGCTTGTTGGAGCTCAGCGGCGGCAGCGCGGCGGCGGTGCGCTCCGGGTACAGGGCGCGCAGCGCGCGCGACTCGGCGATGTCGTTGTAGCGGGTGGCGGTGCCGTGCGCGCAGAAGTAGTCGACGTCGTCCGCGCTGCGGCCCGCGTCGGCCAGCGCGTCCTCGACGACCGAGGCGGTGACCTTGCCGGTCAGGTCCATGGTGGTGGGATGGGCGGCCTCGTTCAGGGAGGCGGCCGAGAGGATCTCGGAGTAGATCCGGGCGCCGCGCTGCCGGGCGACGGACTCCCGCTCCAGGCACAGCACGACGGAGCCCTCGCCGAGCGCGAAGCCCTCGCGGTCGTTGCTGTAGGGCCGCACCGCGCGGCTCGGCTCGTCGCGCTCGGTGGAGAGCACCCCTTGGCCCATCGCCCGGTAGCAGGCGGCGACCTCGGGCACGATCGGGAACTCGTGGCCGCCGACCAGCATGGCGTCCGCGGCACCGGAGCGCAGCTCACGCAGCGCGAGCTGGATGGCCTGGTGGCCGCCGACGCAGGCGTTGCTGACGGTGGTGACCAGGCCCTGGGCGCCGGTGTAGACGGCGGACAGGGAGGCCGGGCAGCCGGGCAGGCCGCGGAACATCGTGCCCTTGTCGCCGAAGGCGTCCGGGTCCGCGCCGGTGAGTACGTCGCGCCACCAGCCGAGCGGCCCACGGGAGGAGGACATCACGATCCCCAGTCGGCGCGGGTCCAGGGCGCCCTGGCCGAGCCCGGCGTCCCGGCGGGCCTCGGCCAGGGCCGACATGGTGATGAGGATCTCCCGGGAGTACTTGGCCGCGTGCGCGTCCGTCAGCTCCGGAAGGAAGGGGCGATGGTCGAAGCCGTCGATCTCGGCCGCCGCGTACACCGGAAGGCCTGCCTGTTTCGCGTCGAACCGGGTGAGCCGGCCCACCTGGGACCTGCCGCCCGAGATGTTCGCCCAGAACCGGTCGACGGAGAGGGTGCCGGGGAGGACGACGCCGATTCCCGTGACGACGACACGTTCGTTGTTCGGCGCCAGGAGGAATGACGCCGAACTCGCCGGCCCCGGTATCTCGAATTCACTGTTCGTCATACAGAAAACGGTAGGTGGGAACGGATCTGCGGCCATGGGCCGCCGGGTACCTTTTCATGCGGAAGTCGGTACTCGCGGTACCGGTCCGGATTCCCGTGGAGAAGTCCGCGCAGGGGAATTTCCGTGGAAAAACAAAAGCCGCCCCTCCGGAATGGAAGGGCGGCAGGGCGGCTCGGCGACGACCGGTCGTCAGGCGTTCCGGTAGCGGCGCAGTTCGCGGCGGGCCAGTGAGGCACGGTGCACCTCGTCGGGGCCGTCGGCCAGTCGCAGGGTGCGGGCGTGGGCCCACAGTTCGGCCAGCGGGAAGTCCTGGGAGACTCCGCCTCCGCCGTGTGTCTGGATGGCCTTGTCGATGACCCACTCGGCCATCGCCGGTACCGCGATCTTGATGGCCTGGATCTCGGTGTGGGCGCCCTTGTTGCCGATCGTGTCCATCAGATAGGCGGTCTTCAGCACCAGGAGGCGGGCCTGTTCGATGCGGACGCGCGCCTCGGCGATCCACTCGCGGATCACGCCCTGCTCGGCGAGCGGCCGGCCGAACGCGACCCGGTCGCCGGCCCGCTCGCACATCAGGTCGAAGGCGCGTTCGGCCATGCCGATCAGTCGCATGCAGTGATGGATGCGACCGGGGCCCAGGCGGGCCTGGGCGATGGCGAAGCCCTCGCCCTCGCCCGCGACGATGTTCTCGGCCGGCACCCGGACGTCGTCGAAGACGACCTCGCCGTGCCCGCCGTGCGGGCCGTCGGTGTAGCCGAAGACGTGCACGCCGCGCGTGACGCGCACGCCCGGGGTGTCGCGCGGCACCAGGATCATCGACTGCTGCCGGTGGCGGGGCCCGCCCGGGTCGGTCTTGCCCATCACGATCAGCAGCTCGCACTCCGGCGCCAGCGCCCCCGACGACCACCACTTGCGGCCGTTGACGACATAGCTGTCGCCGTCCCGTTCGATGCGGGTGGTGATGTTCGCGGCGTCCGAGGAGGCGACGTCCGGCTCGGTCATGCAGAAGGCCGAGCGGATCGCCCCGTCGAGCAGCGGCTTGAGCCAGCGCTCCTGCTGCCCGGGGGTGCCGAACAGGGCGAGGACCTCCATGTTGCCGGTGTCGGGGGCCGCGCAGTTGACGGCCTCCGGCGCGATGAAGGGGCTGCGCCCGGTGATCTCCGCGAGCGGGGCGTACTGCAGGTTGGTCAGCCCCGCGCCGAACCGGTCGTCCGGCAGGAACAGGTTCCACAGGCCCTGGCGGCGCGCCTCGTTCTTGAGGTCCTCCAGCACCGCGGGCCGCCCCCACGGGTGGCCCGCGGCGTGCTGGGCCCGGAAGACGGGCTCGGCGGGCAGCACATGCTCGTCCAGGAAGGCGAGCATCCTCGCCCGGAGTTCTTCGGTCCGGGCGTCGTAGGAAAAGTCCATCGGGGCAACTCCGTTGCAGACAGGTCGGGTTCCGGGCGGCGGGGGTCAGCCCGCGGTGCGCAGGGCATCGTGGCCGCGGGCCACGAGCAGCGGCACGGCGTCGGCGAGGTTCGCGGACTCCTCGCCGACGGTGAGGCCCTGCACGGTGCGGCAGTGGATGCCCTCGAGGATCGCGGCGAGTTTGTAGAAGGCGAACGCGGTGTACCAGCCGAGCCGTTCGAGGTCGAGGGTGCTGTGCGCGGCGTACCGCTCCACCAGCGCCTCGCGGCCGGGCCAGCCGGGCAGCGTGCCGGGGGAGGCGACCGGCGGGCGGTCGACACCGGCGAAGCCGTCCCAGTACATGCAGAGCATGCCGAGGTCGGCCAGCGGGTCGCCGAGGGTGGACATCTCCCAGTCGAGCACCGCGGTGACCCGGCCCGGGTCCGCCCGGTCGAGCAGCACGTTGTCCAGTTTGTAGTCGCCGTGCACGACGGCCACCGCCCCCGACCGCGGGCAGGTCGCCGCCAGGCGGTCGTTGAGCCGGTCGGCGCCGTCGACCTCCCGGGTGCGCGAGGCGTCCCACTGACGGCGCCAGCGCCGCACCTGCCGGGCCATGAAGCCCTCGGGGCGGCCGAAGTCGGCGAGCCCCGCCCGCTCCGGGGCCACCGAGTGCAGCAGGGCCAGGGTGTCGACCAGCGCCTGGGTGGTGCGCCGCGCCGAGTGCGGCCCCAGCGGCGCGAGTTCCGCGTCGCTGCGATAGGTGATGCCCTCGGCGAACTCCATCACGTAGAACGGGGCGCCGAGCACGTCCAGGTCCTGGCACAGCGCGTACGTCCGCGGCACGGGCACACCGGCCGGACCGAGCGCGCGCAGCACCCGGTACTCGCGCGCCATGTCGTGGGCGGTGGCCAGGACGTGCCCCAGCGGCGGCCGGCGCAGCACCAGGCCGCGGCCGCCCCAGGAGAGCCGGTACGTCAGGTTCGACCGCCCGCCGGCCAGGGGGGTCACCCCGTCCAGCGGACCGCCGCCCGGCAGCCGGCTCTCCAGCCACCGCGCGAGGCGTCCGGTGTCGATGCCGTCGAGGGCACCGGGCTCCGTCGCGTTGGTCGGTGTCGTCACGGTGCTCTCCGTTTCCGGCGATACGGCACGGTCCCGGCCGCCGACGAGGGCGGCCGGGACCGTGCCGGGGGAGGGGATGAAGGAAAGGGCAGGTGTCAGCTGTCGGCGATGAGCTTGCCCGCGGCGCCCCAGCTGTCCGCCGGGACCTCCTGGATCCACACCTGGACGGTCTCCGCCGGAATCTTGTACGCGTCGACGAATGCGTCCGTGATACGGGCGACCAGGTCACGCTTGAGCTCGACGTCACGCGGACCCTGCTGAACGGTCACGATGGGCATTTCAACCTCCTGAGGGGAATTCTCATTTCGGCTCGCCGCGTTTTCGTCGACGGCCTTTGCATGACCAGAACGCTAGACGGGTCCCGGGAACGCCATCAAGGGAAATGAGTCCTAGGACGAACTGCTGTGTTTCGTAGGAGACATCGGCCCTCGGGGACGTCCGCCACCTCTGTGTACGGTCCTTGTCACAACGCGGCCGCGAGAGGGCTCCGGCGTGCCAGCAATTCGCGTCGGTTCGCCACACCGAGCTTGGCGAGCACGTTGCTGACATGGTTCTTGACGGTCTGCCGGGCCAGATGGAGTTCGGCCGCTATCTCGTCGTTCGAGTACCGGCCCAGGAGCAGTCCCAGTATCTGCTGCTCGCGTGCGGTCATTCCGGGCACGCGCGGCTGCGTTCCCGGCTCGGGGGCGGCACTGGCGTGCTGACGCAGATGCCAGACGGACCGCCCCGCCGCGAGGGTCTCCACGGCCCGCACGAGCCGCTCGGGCGAAGCCGTGCGGTGGACGAACCCGTCGGCCCCGGCGGCCAGGCACGCCGCGACCACCGCGGGGTCGTCGGCGCCGGTGAACATCAGGACGGTCGGTGGCCGGGCGAGCCCCTTGACCTGCCGGCACAGCTGCACCCCTTCGCCCCGGCCCGCCAGATCGACCTCGGTGACCAGGATGTCGGCCCCGAGCCGGCCCACCAGATCGAGGGCGCCCTGCCGGGTCCTCGCCTCCTGTGCCTCGTCGACCGCGCCGGAGTGGCGCAGCAGTGAGGTGACCGCGGCCCGGGATATCGGGAACGGGTCGGCGATCACGGCGATATGACGGGCCGAGAGTGTTTTCTCCTCGCTCATGTTCTGTCTCCAGGTAGGGAGGGACGGTGAATGTGCGATTCCTTCCGGCAGGTGTGGGCAACAGGTCCGGGAGACCGAACCTAACTCCCGCGGAGGGAGTTGAACCGGCAATGCCACCAGAGTGTCCGGGAACGCTCCGAGAGTTCTCGCGGGGGAAGTCCCTTAAGGGGCGTCGGGGTTGTCACCAAGGAATCCGCGGACCGTCCTTTCGGGACGGTTTCCGTCCGGCGGGGGGCGTGCCTGTCTAGCGTGGGCGGACAGCTGATTCCGGTGCGCAGAAAAGGAGTTCACCATGCGCGAACGCCTGGGCGAACTTGCCGCCCTTCAAACCCAGATGCAGACGGGACCCGATCCGGCGGCCACCGAGCGCCAGCACGCCCGGGGCAAGCTCACCGTCCGCGAACGCCTCGCGCTCCTCCTGGACAAGGGCTCGTTCACCGAGGTCGAGGGGTTGCGCCGACACCGCGCCACCGGCTTCGGTCTGGAGGCGAGAAGACCGCACGGCGACGGCGTCGTCACCGGCTGGGGAACCGTCGACGGCAGGCAGGTGTTCGTCTACGGACACGACTTCAGGATCTTCGGCGGGGCGCTGGGCGAAGCCCACGCCCAGAAGATCCACAAGATCATGGACCTGGCCGAGGCCGCCGGGGCACCCCTGGTCGCGCTCAGCGACGGGGCGGGCGCCCGTATCCAGGAGGGGGTGACCGCACTCGCCGGCTACGGCGGCATCTTCACCCGCAACGTGCGCTGCTCCGGGGTGATCCCGCAGATCAGCGTGATCCTCGGGCCGTGCGCCGGCGGCGCGGCGTACTCGCCGGCCCTCACCGACTTCGTGTTCATGGTGCGCGGCACCGCGCAGATGTACATCACCGGACCCGACGTGGTGCACGCCGTCACCGGCGAGCGGGTCGGCCACGACGAACTCGGTGGCGCCGACGTCCACGCGGCACGCTCCGGCGTCTCCACCTTCCTGCACGACGACGAGGAGTCGTGCCTCCAGGACGTACGCCATCTGCTGTCGATGCTGCCGGCCAACAACCGCGAGCTGCCGCCCCACGCGGCGACCGACGATCCGGCGGACCGCGTCTGCGACGCCCTGCTCGACCTGGTGCCGACCGACCCGCAGCAGGTGTACGACATGCGCCGGGTCATCGAGGAAGTCGTCGACGACGGCGACTGGTTCGAGCTGCACGAGCTGTGGGCGCCCAACCTGGTCGTCGCCCTGGCCCGGCTCGGCGGCCAGGTGGTCGGCGTCGTCGCCAACCAGCCGATGGCGGGCGCCGGCGCCCTGGACATCGCGGCCTCCGAGAAGGGCGCCAGGTTCGTACAGTTCTGCGACTCCTTCAACATCCCCCTGGTGACCCTGGTCGACGTGCCCGGCTTCCTGCCCGGCACCGACCAGGAGCACGACGGCATCATCCGGCGCGGCGCCAAACTGCTCTACGCCTACTGCAACGCCACCGTGCCGCGGGTCCAGGTCATCCTGCGCAAGGCGTACGGCGGCGCCTACATCGTCATGGACTCCCGCTCCATCGGCTGCGACCTGTCGTTCGCCTGGCCCACCAACGAGATCGCCGTGATGGGCGCGCAGGGCGCGGCGAACGTCGTCTTCCGCCGCGAGATCGCCGCGGCCGACGACCAGGAAGCCGCCCGGGCGCGGCGTGTGGCCGAGTACAAGGAGGAACTCATGCATCCGTACTACGCGGCCGAGCGCGGCCTCGTGGACGACGTCATCGATCCCCGGCACACCCGGGAGGTGCTGATCAGGTCGCTGCGGATGCTGCGCGCCAAACACGCCCAGCTGCCCGAGCGGAAGCACGGGAACCAGCCGGTATGAGCACCGAACACCCCACCCCCGCCCCGGCGCCCACCGTGCGGCTGGTACGCGGCAGCGCCGACGCCGACGAACTCGCCGCGGTTCTCGCGGTGCTGCACGCCGTGGCCGCACGCCGCGCCGCCCGTGGCCGCCCGTCCGCGGCCCCGGCCAGAGCGGCGTGGAACAGACCCACCCGGCATCCGGCAGCCGGCACCTGGCGGACCGGACCGCCGGCGCCGCTGCCCTGAACCGGGAGGGCATACCCGGCCGCCGGCCGGCGGGCGTGACTCTTTCGGAACACCGTGGACGCACTTGCGGAGCATTTGCGTTGAGCGACGCCGAAGAGGGCCCCTAGCGTGCTGAGCACCGGCCCCGGCGTGCTGAGACCAGGAGCCGGCGACCCGTCACGAAGCATTCCCCCGAACCAGGACACAGGAGTCAGTCATGCCCGCAGCCGCTCCCGCGGAAGGCCACCCGATGAAGGCCCTGCTGCCCACCGGACGACCCGAGGAGATGGTCGAGCTCGGCGAGGCCGAGGTGCCGCGGCAGGCGGCGAACGAGGCGCTCGTCGAGGTACGGGCGTTCTCCATCAACCGCGGCGAGGTCTTCCAGCTCCACGGGCCGCTGCGCCTGGGCGGCCGGCCGGGCAAGGACGTCGCCGGTCTGGTCGTACGGGCGGCCGCGGACGGCTCCGGGCCCGCCGTCGGCACCCGCGTGGTCGGCCACCCGCCGGCGAACGGCTGGGCCGAGTACGTCGCCGTGCCCACCCACTCCCTGGCCGAACTCCCCGACGACGTCTCCTTCGAGACCGCGGCCGCGCTGCCGCTGGCCGGGCTCACCGCGCTGCGGCTGCTGCGGGTGGCGGGCTCCGTCGCCGGCCGGCGCGTCCTGCTCACCGGGGCGTCCGGCGGCGTCGGCCACTACGTCACCGAACTCGCCCTCGGCGAGGGCGCCGAGGTCACCGCGGTCACGGCCACCCCCGAACGCGGCAAGCTGCTCGCCGAGTTCGGCGCCACCGTCGTGCAGGACCTCGACGACGCCGTCGGACCCTTCGATGTCGTACTGGAGTCCGTCGGCGACACCTCCACCCCCCGCGCTCTCGCCCTGCTGCGTGAGCGCGGCCAGCTGATCTGGTTCGGGCAGGCCTCCCGGCAGCCCGCCGAGCTGAGCTTCTTCGCGTTCTTCAAGGGACCCCGCTCGGCCACCGTGCGCCACTTCCACTACGAGCACTTCGAGGAGCCGTTCGGCGCCGACCTGGCCGCTCTGGTCCGGCTCGTCGACAGCGGTCGGCTGCACCCGCAGATCGGCCGCCTGGAGGACTGGCGGCACACCGCGACCGCTCTCGGGGACCTGCGCGACCGGCGGATCACGGCGAACGCCGTGCTCACCGTGACGCCATAACGGCGCGTCAGGGACGGGTGGACGTACCGGTCGGGCGGCTCCGGCCGGAGCCCCGCGGGCGGCGGTGTGAAATCCCCTTTGTGAATGGCCGGAGTTGGCCCTGCCGGGCTCCCGCGCGGCTTCCTACGATGCGATCGCCGCCCCGGCCTTCACAGGCACCACACAGTTTCTCCATAGGCCGGTGGCGTTCCACCCCCCACTCCACGTCTGGAGAAACCATGCCTGCTGGGCTCCTCCTGAGCAGTGCGGTCGCCGCTCTGCTCACCACCGCACTGCCCGCCACCCACGACTCGTCCCCCATCTTCGACAACCCGCCCCCGGACCGGATCGTCATCGACGTCGCCACGGTGAACGGCTCGGGCTGTCCGCAGGGGACGGCCGCCGTGGCCGTCTCGCCCGACAACACCGCCTTCACGGTGACCTACAGCGACTACCTGGCCCAGGTCGGCGGCAACTCCGACCCCACGGCCTTCCGCAAGAACTGCCAGCTCAACCTGATCGTGCACGTCCCGCAGGGCTACACCTACGCCGTCGCCAGCGTCGACTACCGCGGCTTCGCCTCCCTCCAGCGCGGTGCGAGCGCGATGCAGCGGGCGTCGTACTACTTCCAGGGCTCGCCCAGCACCGCGTTCCGGAACCACCCGGTCAACGGTCCCTACAACGACGACTGGCAGGCCACGGACAGCACGGACTGGGACCAGCTGGTCTGGGCGCCGTGCGGTGTGCTGCGCAACTTCAACATCAACACCGAACTCCGGGTCAACGCCGGAAGCAGCTCGCCCAGCAAGGTCAGCTTCATGACGATGGACTCGACGGACGGGGAGATCAGCACGGTCTACCACTTCGCGTGGAAGGTGTGCCCGACCTCCTGACGCCAGGCCCCTGACGCCGTGGGCCCGGCCGCACCCCGGGCACCGCACCACGCCCGCACCCCGCCGTCACGGGGTGCGGGCGCGCGCGGACGACAGACCCGTGGGGCGTATTTTCCGGAACCCGCTAGCCCGCCTGGCCCATCCCGGCCGCGTTCGGCCAGCTCTGGGCGTTGGGCCAGCCGGTGGCCGGGGCGGGGGTGAGTCCCTGGGGAGAGACGGGCGCGGTCATGCCGCGCACCTGGGCCGCGGTCAGCCCGCCGCGCGCCGGGACTCCCGGCGGGGTCGGACCGGTGACGACGACGGCCGGCGCGGGCACCGGTGTGGGGACCGGTGCCGGTGCGGGAACCGGTGTGGGGAACTGCATCGGTACGGGTGCCGGTGGGGCGGCCGGTGCCGGAGGCGGAACAGCCGCCGGCACCGGGACGGCCATCGGCTGCGGTGGCTGCGGCACGGGCTGCTGCGGTACGAACTGCTGCGGCACGGGCTGCTGCGGTACGGGCTGTACGGGCTGCTGCGGCACGGCCTGGGCCGCCGCCGGCATCGGCATCCCGGCGCTGCCCGGCTGGGCGGCGGCGGGGAGCGGCATGCCGGTGCCGGCGGCCGGGGCGGGGGGGAGCCCCGGGACGGGCCCGGCGCCGATGGCCTGCGCGGCAAGCCCCTGCATACCGGCCCCGTTGGTCTCACTCATCAGCCGGTCGACAGCCGCCGTACCCGAGCTGTAGCCGGGTCCAGCGCCCAGCTCGGGTACGGCGACTCCCCTCCTGGTCCCGTAGAGCACCTGCTCCAGGCCCGACACCAGGCGACGGACGTCGACCTGAGGGCGCACCACGAGCCGCAGGAAGCGGCTGGACGAACCGACCTTGTTGCCGCACTCGCGGACCAGGACCCGGTGCTCGGCGAGCATCCGGTCACGGACCACGGTGCCCTCGGCGCCGACGGGAAGGCGCACGAAGAGGAAGTTCCCCTGTGAGGGGTAGACCGTCAGACCGGGCAGCGTGGACAGCTGGCCGGCCATGTCCAGCCGGTCCCGCCGCACCTGCGTCAGGCTCTGCGCGTACTCGGCGCTGTGCTCCTTCAGCATGAACACCACGTGCTCGGCGAACGAGTTGAGGTTCCACTTCGGCAGCATGGAGCGGATCCGGCCCGCGAGTGCCGGGTTGGCGACCAGATAGCCGAACCGGATGCCGTGCAGGCCGAAGTTCTTGCCGAGGCTGCGCAGCACGACCACGTTGGGCCGCATCATGGCCTCCTGCACGACGCTGGGTTCGGCCTCGGCGTCGGCGAACTCCAGGAACGACTCGTCGATCACGACCAGGTCGAGGTCGGCCATCGCGTCCATGAACTGGACGACCGAGTGCTTGGGCAGGAAGCCGCCGTCGGGGTTGTTCGGGTTGCAGATGACGGCGACCCGGCTGCCCCGGGAGCGGATGAACTCGGAGTACTGCGCGAGGTTGAGAGCGAACCCGCTGGACTCCTGGAGCGGGAACATGTCGACCCGCTTGCCGGTCTCCATCGGCTGGTCGGTCCAGCGGCCGAAGGTGGGGACGGGGACGGCGAGGGACTCGCGGACCAGCAAGTGGTCGATCCAGGTGATGAGTTCGGTGGAGCCGTTGCCCATCGCCACGCACTGCGGCGGCAGCTGGAGCAGGTCGCACAGCTCGGCCGTTATGGTGTCGGCGCCGCTCGGGTAGTACGTGATGATGTCCCGCAGCCGCGCCGACATGTCGTCGAACATCGCCGGGGTGGGGAAGTACGGATTGCAGGGTATGCAGAAATCCACCGGGCCGGTCCCGTCGACGCCCTCTCGCGTCAGCGCCGCCATCGACGGGCTGTGCGCCGCGGTACTGCGGAACAGCGAGGTGACGTTGTCGGCCATGGAACCTCCGTATGGGGCGGGCCCGGCGGGGACGTCCGGGCCCGTCGAATAGGGGTGGCCCGCGAGGGGGAGCACGGGCCGCCCCTCTATACGGAGACGGGCGAGTGGCCGTTCAACCTAGATGCTCTTTCGATCCCCGCACAGAATCTCCACAGGCCTGGCTAGGAACGCGACCCATGCGGAACTTAGTCTTCCGGCGTCATGGACTACTGCCACCCGTGCCGTCGGCACCTCAATGGCGCCCTCGCCTGCCCGGGGTGCGGCACACCGGTCGAACAGCCGCGCGTGCGCACGTACACGCGTGCGAGCGAGTCGCCCTACGGCGGCCGCGCGCCGGACCCCGGGAGCGAGCGGGCCGAGGAACCGCCCAGGGGGCGGGCGGACCGGCGCCGGGAGGACGGCCGGAGCCGCCGCGACCGCAAGGCCGCGGCCCACCGCCGCAGGCGGCGCCGCACGATACTGCTCGCGTCGAGCTTCGTGCTGGCCGCCGGTGGTCTGAGCCTCGCCGAACTCGGCGTGGACGCCCCGTTCTCCGGCCAGGGCGGTCGGAATTCGGCCGCGCCCGGCGACGATTCGGTGGACGGCGGCGCCAGGCTCACCGAGACGGCCGAGCCGCTGGTGGACGCCTCCAGCGCACCGGCCGCGCACACCCCGGCCTCCCCGTCGGCCTCGGATTCCGGGACGGCCGGGCCGTCCGCGTCCCCCGACGAGAAGCCGACGAAGCAGGCGGGGCAGCACTCGGCCGTCACCGGCCACGGCGCGGCCACACCGGCCCAGGCCGCCACGACGGCCGCCGCCCCCACGGGGCACGCCCCGGCCACGCACCCGGCCCCGTCCAGCCCGCCCCCGCACCCGTCGCCGTCGCAGACGTGCAAGCGGTTCCTGTGGTGGTGCACCTGAGGGGCCGGGCCGTCCGGGGCCGTACTGCTCCTAGAGCTTGACGATCATCTTCCCGGTGTTGTCGCCGCGCAGGACCCCGAGGAACGCCTCCAGGTTGTTCTCGATGCCCTCCACCACGGTCTCCTGGTACTTCAGCCGGCCCGAGGCGATCCACGGGGCGGCCTCGGCCACGAACTGCTGCTGGAGGTCGTTGTGGTCGCTGACCAGGAAGCCCTCCATGCGGCCGCGGGTCTGGATCAGACGGGCCAGGTTGCGCGGGCCGGGGGCGGGCTCCGTGTTGTTGTAGACGGAGATCATTCCGCAGATCGCGATGCGGCCGCCCTGGTTCAGGGAGCCGATGGCCGCCTCCAGGTGGTCGCCGCCGACGTTGTCGAAGTAGACGTCGATGCCGTCGGGCGCGGCCGCGTGCAGCTGCTCGGCGACCGGGCCGGACTTGTAGTTGAAGGCGGCGTCGAAGCCGTACTCGTCGGTGAGCAGCTTCACCTTCTCGTCGGACCCGGCCGAGCCGATGACCCGCGCGGCGCCCTTGAGCTTGGCGATCTGGCCGACCTGGCTGCCGACGGCACCGGCGGCGCCGGAGACGAAGACCGTGTCGCCCTCCTTGAAGTCGGCGACGCGCAGCAGACCGGCGTAGGCGGTCAGGCCGGGCATGCCGAGGACGCCGAGGTACGTCGACAGGGGTGCGGCGTCGGCGCTGACCTTCACGGCGTGCTGCGGGTCCAGGGCGGCGTACTCGCGCCAGCCGAAGAAGTGCAGCAGGTGGTCGCCGACGGAGACGCCCTCGGCGTTGGAGGCGACGACCTCGCCGACGGCGCCGCCCTGCATGACCTTGCCCAGCTCGAAGGGGGCGGCGTACGACTTGGCGGCACTCATCCGGCCGCGCATGTACGGGTCGACGGAGAGGTACTTGTTCCGTACGAGCACCTGTCCCTCGCCCGGCTCCGGGACCTCCGCCTCGACCAGGCCGAAGTCCTCGGACTTCGGCCAGCCGACGGGACGGCTGAGGAGGTGCCACTCGCGGTTGATCATGACAGTGCCTTTCCGAGATTTGTTTCAGCAGGTGAAACAACCATGGACCTAAATATTTCATGATGTCAAGTAACGCGGTATCCTCGGAGCCATGTCCACACCAGAGAAGGCATGCCGGTCCGACGAGCTGTCCATGGAGGTCGTCGACCTGATCGGCGACGTCGTGGCCCGGTTCTACGCGGACTACGAGGAGGCGGCCGGCGAGTACCGGCTCACCGGGGCCCAGGCCCGCCTGCTCAATCTGCTGTCGTTGGAGCCGCTGCCGATGCGGAAGATCGCGCACCGGCTCAAGTGCGAGCCGTCCAACGTGACCGGGATCGTGGACCGTCTGGAGGCCCGCGGCCTGGTGGAGCGCCGCCCCGACCGGGCCGACCGCCGGGTGAAGCTCGCCGCCGCCACCGAGGAGGGCCTGCGGGTCGCCCGTGACCTGCGCGAAGGCCTGCGGTTCGCCCACGCGCCCCTGGCCGGGCTCTCCGACGAGGAGCGACTGTCCCTGCGGGACCTGCTGCGCCGGATGCTGGCTGCATGACCTCCGGGGTACCCCGGTAAAGTTTTGGCCATGCGTGATCTCGGGGTGGGGTTCGGTTATCTCCTCAAAGGCCAGCGGTGGGTGGCCCGGCACGGCAAGCAGTACGGCTTCGGCCTGCTGCCCGGCCTGATCACCCTCGTCCTCTACGCGGCGGCGTTCGTCGCCCTGGCCCTCTGGGGCGAGGACGCGGTCTCCTGGGCCACCCCCTTCGCCGACGACTGGTCGAGCCCCTGGCAGGGCCTGTTCCGCGGCTTCCTCACGGCGGTGCTGTTCGCCCTCGGCCTCCTTCTGGCCGTCCTCACCTTCACCGCCGTGACCCTCCTGGTCGGCCAGCCCTTCTACGAGAGCCTCTCCGAGAAGGTCGACCGCGACGTGTCCCCCGACGGCACCGCACCCGAGTCGGGCCTGCCGCTGTGGCGCGAACTGTGGATATCGGCCCGCGACAGCCTCCGCGTCCTGGCCCGCGCCGCCGTCTGGGGCGTCCTCCTCTTCGCCGCCGGCTTCCTGCCCGTCGTCGGCCAGACCGCCGTACCGGTGATCGGCTTCGTCGTCACCGGCTTCTTCCTCACCGAGGAGCTCACCGCGGTGGCCCTCCAGCGCCGCGACGTCGACCTCCGCGCCCGCCTCGCCCTCCTGCGCTCCCGCAAGACCCTCGTCTGGGGCTTCGGCACCCCGCTCGGCCTGGCCTTCCTGGTCCCGTTCGTGGCGGTCTTCCTCATGCCGGGAGCGGTCGCGGGCGCCACACTGCTGGCCCGGGACCTGCTGGGGGAGGAGAACAGCGCCGAGGAGCCCGAGGACTCCGAGGCGGGCGACGGCGCGGACGTCACTGCGTGAGCGGGTGACCGGCCGCCTCCGTCAGTCCCGTACGCCGAAGCCGTAGACCGTCTCCGAGCGGTACACCCGGCCCGGGCGCAGCTGGCTGCTCGGGAAGTGGGGGTGGTTCGGGGAGTCCGGGTAGTGCTGGGTCTCCAGGGCGATGCCGTCGCCCGGCGCGAAGGGGGCGCCCAGGTGCTCCGCCGTGTACAGCTGGAGGCCGGGCTCGGTGGTGGCCACCGTCAGCAGTCGCCCGGACGTCGGGTCGTACAGCTCGGCGACATCGCCGGGCGCCTCGGTCTCGCCCTTGTCGAACACGAAGTTGTGGTCGTAGCCGCCGCCGACCTTGCGCGGCTCACGGAAGTCGAAGCGGGTGCCCGTGACATCGGCCAGCTCGCCGGTCGGGATCAGCTCCTCGTCCACCGGGGTGTACCGGGAGGCGCCGACCCGGAGTTCGTGGCCGCCCGCGTTGCCCGAACCGGCCAGGTTGAAGTAGCTGTGGCTGGTCAGGTTCACCAGGGTCGGCGCGTCCGTCACCGCCTCGTAGGCGATCCGCAGCGCGCCCGACTCGTCCAGCGTGTACGTCGCCGAGACGTCGAGGCGGCCCGGGAAACCCTCCTCGCCGTGCGGGCTGACCCGGGTGAGCCGCACCCCGTGCTCGACCCGCTCCGCCTCCCACACCCGCTTGTCGAAGCCGTGCTCCCCGCCGTGCAGGGAGTGCGGCCCGTCGTTCGGGACGAGGGCGTGGGTCAGACCGTCCAGCGGGAAGCGGGCGCCCGCGATCCGGTTCGCGTACCGGCCGACCAGGGCACCGAAGTACGGCTCCGGGTGCGCCAGATAGCCGTCCAGATCGGCGAACCCCAGCACCACGTTCGCCGCCCGGCCGTCCCGGTCCGGGACCTCGGCGGACTGCACGATTCCGCCGTACGTCAGCACCCGCACCCGCACCCCGGCGCGCTCCAGGGTCCAGCGATCGACCCGGGTGCCGTCGGGAAGCGTGCCGAAAAGTTCGCTCATGCGGGAAACCCTAGCTATCGGGGGGCGGTGACTTTTCGGTAGGCGATCGCGGCGAGCCGCGCCTGACCGTCCGTGCTCGGGTGGAACCAGTCCCAGTGGCTCAGCTGGTCCGTGCCGAACTCGAAGTCGAACACCGCGCCGCCGTCGAAGCGGCACCGGCGGTCCTTCGCGCACACCTCCGCCAGCACCTTGTTGTAGGCCTCCACCCGCTGCTGCACCCGGTCCCGGCGCAGGGTGGCCGACATCGCCAGGTCGTCCGCGTCGCCCAGCATCGACGGGCACAGCCCCGCCAGCCGCCACACCTGCTTGCCCAGCTGGTTCGTCCGGCCCTGCGACCACAGCCGCTTGAGGTTCGGCACACTCGCCACGTACACCTGTGTCTTCGGCGAGGCCTTGCGCAGCGTGTGCATCGCCTCCTCGAACTGCTCCCGGAAGTCGTCCACCGACGTCATCGCCGGGGCGCTCGTCCGGCAGGCGTCGTTCGCCCCCGCCAGCACCGTCACCAACTGGGGGCCGCGGCGCGCCGCCTGGGCCATCTGGGCGGGCAGGTCGGCCATCCGGGCGCCGGTCTCCGCGTAGTTCCAGCTGTACTCCGCCGCCCTCGTCCGGCCGAGCAGCCGTACCGCGAGGCTGTCGAAGCGGGTGCTCGTGCCGGTCGCCCAGGACACCTCGGGGCAGTCCGACAGGACCGTGCACGCGTCGAAACCGCGTGTGATGGAGTCGCCGACGGCGGCGACCGAGGACGGGCTGCGGTCCCACACCGGCGCGGCGTGCGTGGCCCGCGCCCGGCTCGCGGCCGGTGCGGGCGAGTCGCCGCCCATGACGTCGCAGCCCGTGACGCCCACGACGGACGTCAACACGACGGCGAGGGCGGCCCATGAGCGCCGGCGTCGGTCTCGCATCCCCTGGCCCACCTCCTCGTTACCCATGCAGTCGTAATCCAAGAACCCATGACAGCGCGGGAGGGTTCCCGGCCTACGGCATGGAACGCCTCACACCCGTACAAGCGTCCCCCTGGGTGAATGGTGGGGGTTTCCTGGCCCCGGGAGCGACGGTACGTCACACTCCTTGCGCCGCCGCACGGTAGCCTCGCCAACAATGCGGCCGTCAGCGCCACCGCCGCCGGCCGCCCGCAATGATGTCCAGCTCTGCCCGGAGGTCCCGGTGACGACACGTGGAGTTCTGTACATGCACTCCGCGCCGCGCGCGCTGTGCCCGCACGTCGAATGGGCCGTCGCCGGGGTGCTGGGCACCCGCGTCAACCTCGACTGGATCCGTCAGCCTGCCGCGCCCGGCACCTGGCGCTCGGAGTTCTCCTGGCAGGGTGAGGCCGGTACGGCCTCCAAACTCGCCTCCGCGCTGCGCGGCTGGCACCTGCTCAGATTCGAGGTCACCGCCGAACCCTGCGCCACCGCCGAGGGCGAGCGCTACAGCTGCACCCCCGACCTGGGCATCTTCCACGCCGTCACCGGCATGCACGGCGACATCCTCATCCCGGAGGACCGCCTGCGCGCCGCGCTGGCCCGCTCCCAGCAGGGCGAGACCGACCTGGCGGCCGAACTGTCCAAGCTGCTCGGCAAGCCCTGGGACGACGAACTGGAACCCTTCCGCTACGCGGGGGAGGGCGCGCCGGTGCGCTGGCTGCACCAGGTGGTCTGAGGCAGGGCTTACGAGAGGAGGCCCCCACCGTCAGGTGGGGGCCTCCTCTCGTAGGAACGTCCGTCAGATGGTCCGGAACGCCAGCACCACGTTGTGACCGCCGAAGCCGAACGAGTTGTTCAGCGCGGCGACCCGGCCCTCGGGCAGGGCCCGCGGCTTCCCGCGGACCACGTCCGCGTTGACCTCCGGGTCGGGGGTGTCGAGGTTGATGGTGGGCGGAGCGACACGGTTGGCCAGCGCGAGGACGGACGCGACGGTCTCGATGCCACCGGCGCCGCCGAGCAGGTGACCGGTCATCGACTTGGTCGCGGAGATCGCCATGTGGTCGACGTCGTCGCCGAACACCTTGCGCAGCGCCTTGATCTCGGCGACATCACCCTGCGGGGTCGAGGTGGCGTGCGCGTTGACGTGCACGATCTCGGCGGGCTTGAGGTCGGTGTTGTCGAGCAGGTTCTGCAGCGCGTGCGCGATGCCGTTGCCGGACGGCTCGGGCTGCGTGATGTGGTGGCTGTCGGCCGACACGCCCTGGCCGATCGCCTCGACGTAGATCCGCGCGCCACGGGCCCGCGCGTGCTCCTCGGACTCCAGGACGACCACGCCCGCGCCCTCGCCGAGCACGAAGCCGTCACGGCCGGAGTCGTAGGGCCGGGACGCGCCCTCGGGGTCGTCGTTGTTCTTGGACATCGCCATCATGTTGCCGAACGCGGCGATGGGCAGCGGGTGGATGGCCGCCTCGGTGCCGCCCGCCACGACGATGTCGGCGCGGCCGGTGCGGATCATCTCGATCGCGTAGCCGATGGCCTCGGCGCCGGAGGCGCAGGCCGAGACCGGGGTGTGCACACCGGCCCGTGCACCCAGCTCGATACCGACGTTGGCCGCCGGGGAGTTGGGCATCAGCATCGGCACGGTGTGCGGGGAGACACGGCGTACGCCCTTCTCCTTGAGCACGTCGTACTGGTCGAGGAGGGTCGTCACACCGCCGATGCCGGAGGCGATGACCGCGCCCAGCCGGTCGGGGTTGACGGAGGTGTCCTCACCGGCCTTGGCGGTGAAACCGGCGTCCTTCCAGGCCTCCTGAGCGGCGATCAGCGCGAACTGCGCCGACCGGTCCAGCTTGCGGGCCTGCGGACGGGGAATGATCTCACCGGGTTCGACGGCGATCTGCGCGGCGATACGGACCGGCAGTTCCGCCGCCCATTCCTGCTCCAGGGGACGCACGCCGGACTTGCCGGCGAGCAGCGCCTCCCAGAACGATGCTGCGTCGCCACCCAGCGGTGTGGTTGCGCCGATACCGGTGACGACCACGGTGCGATTGGTCGGGCTCACGGGAATTCTTTCTCCAACGGATGCGGGATTCATACGGCGCCACCGCCGGGTGGCGGGGCCTCGCAGCCTTGCCTAAGGGGTGGCTCAGGCCTGGTGCTTGAGGATGTAGTCGGTCGCGTCGCCGACCGTCTTGAGGTTCTTGACGTCCTCGTCCGGGATCTTGACGTCGAAGCGCTCTTCGGCGGCGACGACGACCTCGACCATGGACAGGGAGTCGACGTCCAGGTCGTCGGTGAAGGACTTGTCCAGCTGGACGTCCTCAACCGGGATGCCGGCGATCTCGTTCACGATGTCGGCGAGACCGGCGACGATCTCTTCCTGAGTGGCGGCCATGTCGGCGCTCCTTCTTTGATATTGCCTTGATATTGCAGGCGGTTGATCGTGTGATCGTGGCGTGGCGGCCCGTGCCGGACACATCCCGGAGGCATGATCCGGCACGGAGTGCCTAGGGGAGGGTAACGACCGTGGCGGCGTAGACGAGCCCCGCCCCGAATCCGATGACGAGCGCGGTGTCGCCGCTCTTCGCCTCGCCGGTCGCCAGGAGCCGCTCCATCGCGAGCGGGATCGAGGCGGCCGAGGTGTTGCCGGTGGTGCGGATGTCACGGGCGACCGTGACGTGCTCCGGCAGCTTGAGGGTCTTCACCATCGAGTCGATGATCCGCACGTTGGCCTGGTGCGGGATGAAGACGTCCAGATCGTCCGAGGAGATCCCGGCGGCGTCCAGCGCCTGCTGAGCCACCTTCGCCATCTCGAACACGGCCCAGCGGAACACCGCCTGGCCTTCCTGCGTGATCGCCGGGAACTTGACGTTGCCCTCGCGGTCCAGCGGCAGTTCGGCGAGGTCGCCGATCCGGAAACGGTCCCAGGGGACCGTCTGCTTGATGGTCTCGGACTTGTCGCCCTCGGAGCCCCACACGGTCGGGCCGATCGCCGGCTCCTGCGAGGGGCCGACCACGACCGCTCCGGCGCCGTCACCGAACAGGAAGGCCGTCGCACGGTCCTCCAGGTCGGTCAGGTCCGACAGCCGCTCCACGCCGATGACCAGGACGTACTCCGCCGACCCCTCGACGACGATGCCCTTGGCCAGGGTCAGTCCGTAGCCGAAGCCCGCGCAGCCCGCCGAGATGTCGAACGCGGCCGCCCTGTCCGTGCCCAGCTTGTCCGCGATCTCGGTCGCGACGGCCGGGGTCTGGCTGAAGTGCGAGACGGTCGAGACGACCACCGCGCCGATCTGCTCGGCGGTGATCCCCGCGTCGGCGATCGCCTTGCCGGAGGCCTCGATCGCCATCGCGGCGACCGTCTCGTCGGGCCCGGCCCAGTGCCGGGTCTCGATGCCCGAGCGCGAGCGGATCCACTCGTCGGACGAGTCGATCGTCTCCAGGATCACCTCGTTGGGCACCACCCGGGTCGGCCGGTAGCCGCCGACGCCGATGATGCGCGCGTACGGGGCGCCCTTGCTCGGCTTGATCTTCGACATGATCGGTACGGCTCCTTATGAGGCGTCAGGCGTCAGGCGTGCTCGGCGATGAGCTCGCGGGCCGCGTCGAGGTCGTCGGGGGTCTTCAGCGCGAGCGTCTTGACGCCGGGCAGGGCGCGCTTGGCCAGACCGGTCAGCGTGCCGCCGGGGCACACCTCGATCAGCGCGGTCACGCCGAGCCGCTGGAACGTCTCCATGCACAGGTCCCAGCGGACCGGGTTGGCGACCTGGCCGACGAGGCGCTGGACGACCTCGGCGCCGCTCGCGACGGGCTCGCCGTCCTTGTTGGAGACGTACGTGACCTTCGGGTCGGCCGGTGCCAGCTCGGCTGCGGCCTTGGCCAGCGTGTCGACCGCGGGGGCCATGTGATGGGTGTGGAAGGCTCCGGCCACCTTCAGCGGGATGACCTTGCGGACACCCTCGGGCTTGTCCTCGTTCAGCACGGCGAGCTGCGCCAGCGTGCCCGCGGCGACGATCTGGCCCGCGCCGTTGATGTTCGCCGGGGTGATGCCCAGCTTCTCCAGGTGCTTGACGGACACCTCCGGGTCTCCGCCCAGGAGCGCCGACATGCCGGTCTCGGTGATCGCCGCGGCCTCTGCCATGGCCAGACCCCGCCTGCGTACCAGGCTCAGCGCCGCGGTGTCGTCCAGGACACCCGCGAAGGCGGCCGCGGTGAACTCGCCGACGCTGTGTCCCGCGACCGCGCCCGGCACCGTGTCACCCAGTGCCGCGGCGGACAGGATCCCCGCGGCGACCAGCAGCGGCTGGGCGACGGCGGTGTCACGGATGGCGTCGGCGTCGGCCTGGGTGCCGTAGTGGACCAGATCGAGTCCAATGGCGTCCGACCAGGCGCCGACGCGGTCGGCGGAACCGGGGAGATCGAGCCAGGGAGTCAGGAAGCCGGGCGTCTGGGCGCCCTGGCCGGGAGCGACGAGTACGAGCACTCTCACACTCTCTCTTGGGGACGGGCTACACCGCCCGTGGGGACAAGGACGAAGAACACGAGGGGGTTTTGTGGGCCCCCGACAAAATCCTAGGTTTGGGGATCTCCATCGGCCAGACGTCCCAGGATCAGCGCGATCCGCAGCGTGAACGCGGATCGTACATCGGATGGCGACCAGCCGGTGACGTCAGTCACACGTCGGAGCCGGTAGCGCACGGTATTCGGGTGAACGAACAGCATCCGCGCCGCACCCTCCAGGCTGCTCGCCTGCTCCAGATACACGCTCAGGGTTTCCAGGAGAGCCGACCCCGCTTCCTCCAGCGGTCTGTAGATCTCCTCCACCAACTGCTCCCGGGCGCCCGGATCGCCCGCCATGGCCCGCTCCGGCAGCAGATCGTCCGCCAGCACCGGCCGGGGCGCGTCCTGCCAGGCCGTGCACGCCTTCAGGCCCGCGGCGGCGGCCTGCGCGGACCGGGTGGCGGCCAGCAGGTCGGGCACCACGGGCCCGGCGACCACCGGCCCGGCCGCGTACGGCCCGATCAGCGACTTGGCGACGGCGAGCGGATTGTCGTTGCCGCCCGCGATGACGACGAGCCGGTCCCCGAGCACCCCGGTGAGCACCTGGACCTTGGCGTGCCGGGCGGCCCGCCGGATCGCCTCCACGGTCAGCTCGGAGTCGCCCTCCGGTGCGGTGCCCAGCACCACGCACACATGTTCGGGAGAGTTCCAGCCGAGCGCGGCGGCCCGGCTCACGGCGCCCTCGTCGGCCTCGCCGCTGAGTACGGCGTTGACCACCAGCGACTCCAGGCGCGCGTCCCAGGCACCCCGTGCCTCGGCGGCCTGGGCATACACCTGCGCGGTCGCGAAGGCGATCTCCCGCGCGTAGACGAGCAGCGCCTCGCGCAGCAGACGCTCGTCACCCGGGGCGGCCACCTCCTCGATCGCGCTCTCCATGACCTCGATGGTGGTCCGCACCATCTCCACGGTCTGGCGGAGCGTGATGGCCCGGGTCAGCTCGCGCGGCGCGGTCCCGAACACGTCCGTGGAGATGGCCTGCGGGGCGTCCGGGTGCCGGAACCACTCGGTGAAGGCGGCGATACCGGCCTGGGCGACGAGCCCGATCCACGAACGGTTCTCCGGTGGCATGGCCCGGTACCACGACAGGGTCTCGTCCATGCGCGCGATGGCCTGCGCGGCGAGACTGCCTGCGGACTGCTCCAGCCGCTTCAGGGTCGCGGCGTGCGCGTGAACGGGGTGCGGCGGAAACTCGGGCTCGTGGGATTCGGGTTCGGGCACGGGACAAGACTGCCTCATCGGGACGCGGGCGTGCGTCGCCGGGTCACGGGGCGGACACGGCCCGCGGACCCGGCCTGGGTCTACGGTGTTGCCGTGATCGACGTACGGCACGCTGCTGAGCGCCATCCCGGAGGCGACCCGGCGGCCGGGATCGAATCCCGGCACGCCTTCTCCTTCGGCCCGCACTACGACCCGGAGAACCTGCGCTTCGGCGCGGTCATCGCCTGCAACGAGGAGCGGCTCGCACCCGGCGCCGGTTTCGACGAGCATCCGCACCGCCACACCGAGATCGTCACATGGGTGGTCGAGGGCGAGCTGACCCACCGCGACTCGAAGGGCCACGAGACCCGGGTCCGGCCCGGGGACGTGCAGCGGCTCAGCGCGGCCGACGGCATCCGCCATGTCGAGCGCAACGACGGGGACGCCCCGCTCTCCTTCGTCCAGATGTGGCTGGCCCCGCTGGACCCCGGTGGCGAGCCCGCCTACGAGATCGTCCGCGGCATCGCCGACGCCACCCCGTACGCCGTACCCGCCGCGGGCGCGATGCTCCATGTGCGGCGGCTGGCGGCGGGGGAGCGTACGGCGGTGCCCGACGCGGCGTACGTGTACGCGCACGTGGTGCGGGGCGAGGTACGGCTGGCCGGTGAGGAACTGGGACCGGGGGACTCGGCGCGGATCACGGCGGCGGAGGGACTGGAAGCGGTGGGGGAGACGGCGGCGGAACTGCTGATGTGGGAGATGGCGCCTGGGCGGCCCTAGGGTCTGTCGTTTGGACCGGGTCGCAGGATGTCGACGGTGCTTGTCGCCGGTCCCCGCGTCCGCGGCCTGATCCAAACGACAGGCCCCAGCCCACTGGCATGAATTCGGCTCCCGCCGCGCCATGGCGCGTGACAGTCGTGGTGCCGGATCGGTTACTGATCCGTGCTGGGGGAAGCCCACGGCGGAGAAGAAGGAACCGATGCGGCACCTCGGAATGCCGTCCTGGCTGGGAACCGGCTCCGGGAACTACGCACGGCGCGCCGGCCTGAACAACGCCGGCACGTTGACCGTCGACAACACCTCGACCGCCGCCGCGGCCCCCCGGCGGAGCTTCTGCGCGCTTCTCCCCCAGCGCCCCGACAGGCCCCGGTCAGCGCCGCGGCTCGGCCAGCACCGCGTCGGTGAGGACCGGCCACACCTCGACCGCCCACGGTCCGAAGGCGCGGTCGGTCAGCGCGGCGCAGGCCAGCCCGGCGTCCGGGTCGATCCAGAGGAACGTACCGGACTGCCCGAAATGCCCGAAGGTCCGGGGCGAGGAGGCGGAGCCCGTCCAGTGCGGCGCCTTGCCGTCCCGGATCTCGAAGCCCAGTCCCCAGTCGTTCGGGTTCTGGTGCCCGTAGCCCGGCAGAACGCCCTTGGTGCCCGGGAACTGCACGGTCATCGCGTCCGCGACGGTCCGCGGGTCCAGCAGCCGGGGTGCCTGCACCTCGGCGGCGAAGCGCAGCAGGTCGTCCACGGTGGAGACGCCGTCCCGAGCGGGCGAGCCGTCCAGCGAGGTCGAGGTCATACCGAGCGGCTCCAGCACCGCCTGCCGCAGATACTCCGCGAACGGGATGCCCGTCGCCTTGGCGATGTGGTCGCCGAGCTGCTCGAACCCGGCGTTGGAGTACAGCCGCCGCTCACCGGGCGCGGACATCGTCCGGTGCTCGTCGAAGGCCAGCCCGGAGGTGTGGGCGAGCAGATGACGGACCGTCGACCCGGGCGGCCCGGCCGGCTCGTCCAGCTCGATCGCCCCCTCCTCGCAGGCGACCAGCGCCGCGTACGCCGCGAGCGGCTTGGTCACCGAGGCCAGCGGGAAGCGCCGTCCGGCCGGACCGTGGGTCCCGAGGACGGTGCCGTCGGCCCGTACGACGCCCGCCGCGGCGGTGGGAACGGGCCAGTTCTCGATCAGCGCGAGGCTCGTGAGGCTGTGGAGCGACATGCCGTCGAGCCTATGCGGCTCACAGTCTCAGCTCCATCAAGGGGTCCGGCTTGGGCCGGAAGCCGAGGGACTCGTACAGCGGCAGGGCCTCGGCGGACGCGGTGAGCTGCACCTGGCCGACGCCGCGCGCCCGGAACCAGTCCAGCAGCGCGTCCATGCACGCGCGCGCGTGGCCGCGGCGGCGGGCGCCGGGGTCGGTGGCGACGCTGAAGACGTATCCGGCCGCGCCCCGCGGATTCCCGGCCTTCCCGATCCGGTAGTCGATCGTGCCGACCACCAGCGCGGCCAGCGACCCCGGCCGCGCCGGATCGTCCACGACGAACGCGGCGAAGTCGCCGTCCGGATCCGCGAGCCGGTCGCGCAGGATGGGCAGGGACTCCTCCTGCCACTGTGTGGACGGGGCGGCGGTGGCAAGGGAGTCGATCATCACCTGGCGCAGCCGCAGCACTTCCACGGCGTCCTCGGGCACAGCGCGTCGTACGGAATCCATGTCCCGCACGCTAGCCAGGGCGCCCCGCCGCGGCACGCCGGTTTTCACAGGTCCCACTTGCCTGGAGCACACTCGAAGGTCATAGCGTGGGCACCATGACGGTGATGCAGACCTCCCGTGACGGCCATGACACCTACAGCATCAGCGAGGTCGTCGCCGTCACCGGGCTGACCGCCCACACCCTGCGCTGGTACGAGCGGATCGGCCTGATGCCGCACATCGACCGCTCGCACACCGGCCAGCGCCGCTACGGCAGGAAGGACCTGGACTGGCTGGAGTTCGTGAACAAGCTCCGGCTGACCGGCATGCCCGTGGCCGACATGGTCCGCTACGCGGAACTGGTGCGCCAGGGCGACAGCACCTACCCCGAGCGGCGCGAGCTGCTGGAGTCGACCCGCCGGGACGTGCTGACCCGGATCGACGAACTCCGGGACACACTCGCCGTACTGGACTGGAAGATCGGCATGTACAGCGGTGACGGCGCCTAGTCCAAAGCTCCGCGAGCGTCACAGCTCCGCGAGGAGGTCGGCCTTCTTCGCCGCGAACTCCTCGTCCGTCACCAGGCCGGCCCGGTGCAGTTCCCCGAGGTGCCGGATCCGCTCGGCGACGTCGGCCGGGCCGTGGTGGTGCCGCGCGGTGGCGGGGGCCGCCGTGGTGCCCTTCGCGCGTACCGCCGCGAGGACGGCCGCCGCGAAGGGCAGCGACTCGTGGACGGCGCCGTAGCCGAGACCGAAGACGACCGTCGCCGGGTCCTGGTCCGGCTGGACGGGCCGCTCGGCGGAGGCGTCCCGGGGCAGCAGCCGCAGATGGCCCTCCAGGGCCTCGGGGCGGCGCCACTCGACCCCACTCAGATCGGCGATCGGGAACCGCTGGTCGCCGGCCTTCCACTTCGCCGAGGAGGCGCCGGTCCAGGACCACCGGAAGTGCACCGAGGACCCGTCGAAGGACACCTTCGCGTCGTACGCCTTGAAGTGCCGGGGCGCCTTTGGCGCGGCGACCAGATAGCCGTCCGGCGGCTCGGCCCCGGGCCCGGTGAGGCGGGCGCGCAGTTCGTCGGCGTAGTACTCGGCGAGGACCTCGCGCTCGGCGGGCAGGACCAGCCGGTAGGGGTCGGAGCCCTCCGGCAGCTGCCCGGCCGCGGCCTCCATCAGCGGGTCGGCGCCGGGGCGCGGCTCGGCGCGCAGCACCACGGTGCCCCGTCTGCCGGGGGTCAGGGTCACCCCGGAGAGCGCTGCGAGCGGGACATGCCGCTCACCGAGCGCCTGGAACAGTTTTGGTGTTCGAATCCCTCGTTCGTAACGGATGAGCACAGAGTCGGACTCGAACTCCCAGGCGGCATGAAATCCGGCCAGTACGTCACCCATGCGGCTCATCGTATGCGGCACGCGCCTTTCCGTCCCCTCTCTGAACAGACCGCGCTTTCTCGCTCCTCTACGCGCGTTCCTCCGCCGGGACGTCGGTCAGACCGGCGGCGCAGCCGTCATCGTCCGCACAGGTCACCTCGCGATAGGCACCCACGCCGATGTCGGCGAAGTTCCGCAGGCTGTCGGTACCCGGCTCGAAATAGCCGCTGTGTCCGCGGGCGTCGCGCGCCGACAGCACCCGGGCGCCGAACCTGCCGGACACCGGATCCGCGCCGTGCCCGATCCCGCCGAGCTCCAGGTACGGCACGTCCTGCACCCAGTCGGTCTTGTTCCGCATCGCCCACACCCGGGCCCTCGTGTCCAGGTTGGCGGCGCGGGACACCCGCATGCCGGGGCTGGCCGCCACGGCTATGTCGGCCACCCGGTCGGGCATCTCGTGCGCGGCGACCCCGCAGACCACCGAGCCGTAGCTGTGGCAGAACATGGAGACGGGCGCGACACCGGGCAGACCGCGCAGCAGGGCGTTCAGCCGTACCGCGCCGTCCTCGGCGCGCATCGCCGTCGCCGCGTCCACGCCGAGCCCGCTGGGCGCGGTGTAGTCGGCCCAGGCGATCACCGCCGTACGGGTCGAGGGGCTCGCGTCGTGCTCGGCGGAGTACAGCGCCTCGGCCATGCCGGCCGTCGCCGAGTACTTCCGGTACGTCTTCTGGAAGGTGAGGAGGTCGGTGTCGACGCCGGGGACGACGACGGAGATCCGCTCGGCCCGGTCGAGGTCCCCGAACACCTCGGCGACCCGGCCCGAGCCCTCGGGGTCGAAGGCGAGGATGTGCCGGTTCTCGGCCATCAGCGCGGTGTAGCGGTGCATACGGCGGCCCGCCTGCTGCTGCCCCGCCGGGCTCAGCCGGCTGTCGTGCATGCGCTTCTTCTCGACCTTGCTCGCCTGCTTCAGGGCGATGCGGTTGGCGCGGTAGCGCAGCTCGGCGGGGGCGCCGTTCATGTTGCCGACCGCGAGCGAGTAGCGGTGCGCGAGCCGGTCTCTCTCCGCGGGGGTCAGCGAGGCGTAGAAGCGGGCGAGCCGAGCGGGGGACGCCTCCGGGTCCGGCAGGTGGTGGCCGTGAACGCGGCCCTGCTCCCACTTGGCGAGCGAGGCCTGGAGGGCGGGCGTCTCCCGGTGGCTGCGCAGCGCGGTCCAGCCGGTGGTCGCGAGCATGATGAACACCACGGCCAGAGCGAGCAGCGCGCGCCAGGCGTTGAGTTGCGGGGAGGTGTCGAAGGAAGTCACTGGGAGGACACACTAGGAGAACGGACCGGTCTCGGGGTAACCAAGTGGCGGGGATCACGTTTCGGCGGGCGTGACGATGGACTCAGTCCCCGTCGGCCGTCAGACGCCGGCCGTCGTCAGTCCGTCCGCCAGCTCCCGACGAGGGCGGGACCGATCCGGTCGAGGTGAGCGGCGGTGAGCTCACGGATGGCCGCCACGCTGAAGTCGTCTCCCAGGGACCAGGCGCGTTCCGTCACCCTTATCACCGCGCCGAAGACGGCCACCACCAGCCGGGGCCGCGGGTCCGTGTCCGGATCTAGGCCCTCGCGCTCGGCGATGATCCGCGAGATCTCCTCCTCGACCTCCGCCGAGCGCCGCAGATGCGCGGCGAACAGGGCGGGCGTCTCCTCGATCATCCGGTAGGCGCGCATGTGCAGCTCGATCGGAACCACCTGCTCGACGGCCTGTCCGATGGTGTCCCAGCTGTCCAGCACGGCCCGGCGCAGCGCCTCCAGCGGGGCCTCGTGGGGCGGCCGTTCGCGCACGGCCCGCAGGTAGTGCGACTCGGCGAGCCGTGGCACGAAGAAGACCGCGTCCTCCTTGCCTGCGAAGTAGCGGAAGAAGGTGCGTTGTGACACGTCCGCGGCCGCGGCGATCTCGTCGACCGTCGTCGTCTCGTATCCCCGGGTGGTGAACAGGTCGAGCGCGGCGCGCAGCAGCGCGTCCCGGGTGCGCTGCTTTTTGCGTTCGCGCAGTGTTTCCATATGTGTCAGTTACCGACTTGTGATTTCGTTTGTCAATTGTCAGTGGCTGTCACTAGCCTCCTCATATGACTAGTCAGACCACCATCGACACGACGGGGACGGAAGCGACCCCGGCGGCCGCGGGCCTGCGCGGCCATCCTTGGTTCACCCTCATCACCGTCGCCGTCGGCGTCATGATGGTGGCCCTGGACGGCACCATCGTGGCCATCGCCAACCCGGCCATCCAGAAGGACCTCGGCGCCACCTTCGCGCAGGTCCAGTGGATCACCAACGGCTACTTCCTGGCCCTCGCCGTCTCGCTGATCACCGCGGGCAAGCTCGGCGACCGTTTCGGTCACCGGCAGACCTTCCTGATCGGCGTGACCGGCTTCGCCGCGGCCTCCGGGGCCATCGGCCTGTCCGACAGCATCGCCGCGGTCGTGACCTTCCGGGTCTTCCAGGGTCTGTTCGGCGCGCTGCTGATGCCCGCCGCGCTCGGTCTGCTGCGGGCCACCTTCCCGGCCGAGAAGCTCAACATGGCGATCGGCATCTGGGGCATGGTCATCGGCGCGTCCACCGCGGGCGGTCCGATCCTCGGCGGTGTCCTGGTCGAGCACGTCAACTGGCAGTCGGTGTTCTTCATCAACGTGCCGGTCGGCCTGATCGCCCTGGCCCTCGGCCTGCTGATCCTCCGGGACCACCGCGCGCAGAACGCCCCGCGCTCCTTCGACCTGCTCGGCATCGTCCTGCTCTCCGGTGCGATGTTCTGCCTGATCTGGGCGCTCATCAAGGCCCCCACCTGGGGCTGGGGCGACGGCCGGACCTGGGCGTTCATCGCCGGGTCGGCGCTGCTCTTCGCGGTCTTCTCGTTCTGGGAGACGAAGGTCAAGGAGCCGCTGATCCCGCTGGGCCTGTTCCGCTCCGTCCCGCTGTCCGCGGGCGTGGTGCTCATGGTGCTCATGGCCATCGCCTTCATGGGCGGTCTGTTCTTCGTCACGTTCTACCTCCAGAACGTGCACGGCATGAGCCCGATCGACGCGGGCCTCCATCTGCTCCCGCTGACCGGCATGATGATCGTCGGCTCCCCGCTCGCGGGCGCGCTGATCACCAAGCTCGGCCCGCGCATCCCGCTCGCCGGCGGCATGGTGGCCACCGCGGTGGCCATGTACGGCATGTCGACGCTGGAGACGGACACCGGCAGCGGTGTCATGTCGCTCTGGTTCGCCCTGCTCGGCCTCGGCCTCGCGCCCGTGATGGTCGGCGCCACCGAGGTCATCGTCGGCAACGCTCCCATGGAGCTCTCCGGTGTGGCCGGCGGTCTCCAGCAGGCCGCGATGCAGATCGGCGGCAGCCTCGGTACGGCGGTGCTCGGTGCCGTGATGGCCTCCAAGGTCGACAGCGACCTGCCCGGCAACTGGACCCACGCCGGGCTCCCCAGGCTCACGCCCGGTCAGCTCGACCAGGCCTCCGAGGCCGTGCAGGTGGGTGTCGCCCCGGTGGCCAAGGGCACGCCGGAGCCGATCGCCGCGAAGATCACGGCGGTCGCGCACGACACGTTCATCTCCGGGATGAGCCTCGCCTCGCTGGTCGCGGCCGGTGTGGCGGCGGTAGCGGTCCTGGTCGCCCTGCTCACCAGCCGCGGCGCCAACGCGGAGTCCGGCGCGGGCGTCGGGCACATCTAGCCGTCGCTCATCTTGAGCGCGTGGCCCTGGGGGCGCTGCCCCCAGGGCCCCTTTGTCTCCCCGGCTGCTTCCCCCGCTGTCTCCTCGGCCAGCAGCGTCAGTGCGGCCACCTGCGCCCGCAGCGCCCGTACCTCCTCCGTCAGGGACTCGATCGCCTCCGTCTGGCGGCGTTCCTCCACGTCGTCCTCGGCGAAGCGGGCGATGAACCACGCGGCGATGTTCGCGGTCACCACACCCAGCAGGGCGATGCCGGACAGCATCAGGCCGACCGCGATCACCCGGCCGAGGCCGGTGGTCGGGGCGTGGTCGCCGTAGCCGACCGTCGTCATCGTGGTGAACGACCACCACACGGCGTCACCCAGCGTGCGGATGTTCCCGTGCGGCGACTCCCGCTCCACCGAGAGCACGGCGAGCGAACCGAACATCAGCAGCCCGACCACCGCGCCCGCGACATACGTCGTGAGCCGGATCTGCGAGGCCATCCGCGCCCGGCGTCCCACCAGCAGCAGGGTGGAGACGAGCCGCAGCAGTCTGAGCGGCTGGAGCATAGGCAGCACCACCGCGCACAGGTCCAGCCAGTGCGTCCGTACGAATTCACGGCGCTGCCGGGCGAGCGCCAGGCGCATCAGGTAGTCGGTGGCGAAGGCCGCCCACACCGTCCACTCGACCACCGTGCAGGCGGTGGTCAGGGATCGCCCCGCGGAACCGTCCACGATCGGCACGGCGTAGGCGACGGCGAAGGCCACCGCCAGTGCCAGCAAGGGCCGTTGGGTGAGGCGCTCCCAACGGCCCTGTGCTGATGGTTCGATCACACGGTCATGCTACGCGTCGCCGCCCGCCGGTCCCGGGTCGGCCGCCGTGACGTCCAGCAGCTGGTACCGGTCGATCGCCTGCTTCAGCACCGAGCGGTCGACCCTGCCCTCGCGGGCCAGCTCGGTGAGCACCGCCACCACGATCGACTGCGCGTCGATGTGGAAGAACCGGCGCGCCGCGCCGCGGGTGTCGGCGAAGCCGAAGCCGTCCGCGCCGAGCGACTGGTACGTCCCCGGCACCCAGCGCGCGATCTGGTCCGGGACCGACCGCATCCAGTCGGACACGGCCACGAACGGCCCCTCGGAGCCGGCCAGCTTGCGCGTGACGTACGGGGTGCGCTGCTCCTCCTCCGGGTGGAGCAGGTTGTGCTCCTCGCACTGCACCGCCTCGCGCCGCAGCTCGTTCCAGGAGGTCGCCGACCAGACATCCGCCCGGACGTCCCAGTCCTCGGCGAGGATCCGCTGGGCCTCGACGGCCCACGGCACCGAGACACCCGAGGCCATGATCTGGGCGGGTACGGAGCCCGCCGTGCCCGCGGCGATCCGGTGGATGCCCTTGAGGATGCCCTCGACGTCCACGTCGGCCGGTTCGGCCGGGTGCTGGATGGGCTCGTTGTAGACGGTGAGGTAGTAGAAGACGTCCTCGCCGTGCGGGTGCTCGGCGTCGCCGCCGTACATCCGGCGCAGGCCGTCCCGCACGATGTGCGCGATCTCGTACGCGTAGGCCGGGTCGTAGGCGACACAGCCGGGGTTCGTCGAGGCGAGCAGCTGGGAGTGGCCGTCCGCGTGCTGGAGGCCCTCGCCGGTCAGGGTCGTACGGCCCGCGGTCGCGCCGAGGACGAAACCGCGCGACAGCTGGTCGGCCATCTGCCAGAACTGGTCACCCGTGCGCTGGAAACCGAACATCGAGTAGAAGACGTACACCGGGATCAGCGGCTCGCCGTGCGTGGCGTAGGCCGAGCCGGCCGCGATCAGTGACGCCGTGCAGCCGGCCTCCGAGATGCCGTCGTGCAGCATCTGGCCGGTCGGCGACTCCTTGTAGGCGAGCAGCAGATCCCGGTCCACCGCCTCGTACTGCTGGCCGAGCGGGTTGTAGATCTTCGCGCTCGGGAAGAAGGAGTCCATGCCGAACGTGCGGTACTCGTCCGGCGCGATCAGCACGAAACGCTTGCCGATCTCCTTGTCCCGCATGAGGTCCTTGAGGAGGCGGACAAAGGCCATCGTGGTCGCGATGGACTGCTGGCCGGTTCCCTTCTTCACGGTCGCGTACGCCTTGTCGTCCGGCAGGGCGAGCGGCTTGGAACGCACGACGCGCGTCGGGACGTACCCGCCGAGCCCCTTGCGCCGGTCGTGCATGTACTGGATCTCCTCCGAGTCCCGGCCCGGGTGGTAGTACGGCGGCGCGCCGGACTCCAGCTCCTTGTCCGAGATCGGCAGGTGCAGACGGTCACGGAAGCCCTTGAGGTCGGCGACCGTCAGCTTCTTCATCTGGTGCGTGGCGTTGCGGCCCTCGAAGTTCGGGCCCAGCGTCCAGCCCTTGATCGTCTTGGCCAGGATCACCGTCGGCTGGCCCTTGTGCGCCTTGGCCGCCGAGAACGCCGCGTAGATCTTCCGGTGGTCGTGACCGCCGCGGCCCAGGTGCAGGATCTGGTCGTCGGTCATGTTCTGGACCATCGAGCGCAGCCGGTGGTCGTCGCCGAAGAAGTGGTCGCGGATGTACGCGCCCGACTCGGTGGCATACGTCTGGAACTGGCCGTCCGGCGTGGTGTTCATCTTGTTCACCAGCACGCCGTCGCGGTCCATCGCGAGCAGCGGGTCCCAGCTGCGGTCCCACACCAGCTTGATCACGTTCCAGCCGGCGCCCCGGAAGATCGACTCCAGCTCCTGGATGATCTTGCCGTTGCCGCGCACCGGCCCGTCGAGCCGCTGGAGGTTGCAGTTGACCACGAAGGTCAGGTTGTCCAGGCCCTCGCGCGCGGCGATGGACAGCTGGCCGAGCGACTCCGGCTCGTCCATCTCGCCGTCGCCGAGGAACGCCCACACGTGCGACCTGGAGGTGTCCGCGATGTCACGCGCCTCCATGTAGCGGTTCATCCGGGCCTGGTAGATCGCGCCCAGCGGGCCGAGGCCCATGGACACCGTCGGGAACTCCCAGAAGTCCGGCATGGACCGCGGGTGCGGGTAGCTGGAGAGGCCGTTCGGGTACGCCGACTTCTCCTGGCGGAAGCCGTCGAGCTGCTGCTCGCTCAGCCGGTCGAGCATGAACGCGCGCGCGTAGATGCCGGGGGAGGCGTGGCCCTGGAAGAAGACCTGGTCGCCGCCGTCGCCCTCGTCCTTGCCCCGGAAGAAGTGGTTGAAGCCCACGTCGTAGAGGGAGGCGGAGGAGGCGAAGGTGGCGATGTGGCCGCCGACGCCGATGCCGGGGCGTTGCGCGCGGGAGACCATCACGGCCGCGTTCCAGCGGGTCGCGTTCAGGATCTTGCGCTCGATCTCCTCGTTGCCGGGGAAGAACGGCTCGTACCGCGTCGGGATCGTGTTGACGTAGTCCGTGCTGCGCATCTCGGGCACGGCCACGCGCTTCTCGCGGGCACGCTCGATCAGGCGGAGCATCAGATAACGGGCACGTTCCCGGCCCCGCTCGTCCACGGCGGCGTCGAGGGAGTCGAGCCACTCCTGGGTCTCTTCGGGATCGAAGTCAGGAACCTGACTCGGAAGGCCGCCAATGATGATCGGATTGCGATCGGATCCGGAAGCCACGCTGTTCCTTACCTGTCTGAGGGCCGCTGTTCTGATGGTGTCTGCTGTCTGTTGCCCATCGTGTACCTAGGGAAGGCGTACGTCATCTCTACTGAGGGGTAACCGAGATGTCCGTACGGTCTCCCTCTAGCCGCACTCGGGCGGCTGCGCTCAAAACGCAACGATACGCTCGACCCAGGGCATGATTGGCAAAGACGTTCGACTTCCGCACCCACGGGTGATCCCCAGAGGGTTCCCAAGCGGTTAAATCGGGCAGAAGGCCCTGGTGTAGGTCACCCTGGGTGTAGACAAGGCCGGGATCGTCACCGTTTCGGCGGTCTGCACGGCCGGGTACTTGCGCGATCCGTCCCGCCCGTGTGGACTACGGCCAATGCTTCGCGCACGCGCGTGGCTGAGACAATCACCAAAACATGATCAGGAGGCAACCCGTGAGCGCGACCGCGGACCACGCGGAGGAGCGGACTAGCCCTGCCGTCAGGCTGGGTTTCCAGCCCGAGCAGGTGGTCCAGGAGATCGGCTACGACGACGACGTCGACCAGGAGCTCCGCGAGTCCATCGAGGAAGTCATCGGCAGCGAACTCGTTGACGAGGACTACGACGACGTGGCCGACGCCGTCGTGCTGTGGTTCCGCGACGAGGACGGCGACCTGACCGATGTGCTGGTGGACGCCACCACGTACATCGAGGAGGGCGGCTCGATCCTCCTCCTCACGCCGAAGACCGGCCGTGACGGGTATGTGGAGCCGAGCGACATCTCGGAAGCCGCCGTGACGGCGGGCCTGTCGGCCTCCAAGAGCGTCAGTGTCGGAAAGGACTGGAGCGGCTCGCGTCTGGTGACGCCGAAGGCAGCCAAGTCCAAGCGCTGACCGAACCGGCCGCACCCGACCGGCCGGACTGAACCGAGCAGTGACCGTCGGCCCCCGTGACCGACCGGTTCCGCCGGGCTGGGCCCGAAAGCCCAGCCCGGCCGCCGCGTCCCTGGCGGCGTCCGCTGCGTAGGGTGGTGCCACCCGAACAGCCCAGCGAAGGGATGCAGGAGATGGCGATCCAGGTCGGCGACGAGGCGCCCGACTTCGAACTCAAGGACAACCACGGCCGCACCGTGCGGCTCTCCGACTTCCGCGGTGAGCGCAACGTGGTGCTGCTGTTCTATCCCTTCGCCTTCACCGGCGTGTGCACCGGCGAGTTGTGCGAGCTGCGCGACAACCTGCCGCAGTTCACCGACCGCGACACCCAGCTGCTCGCCGTCTCCAACGACTCCATCCACACCCTGCGCGTCTTCGCCGAGCAGGAGGGGCTGGAGTACCCGCTGCTGAGCGACTTCTGGCCGCACGGCAACACTTCCCGCGCCTACGGCGTCTTCGACGAGGACAAGGGCTGTGCCGTCCGCGGCACCTTCATCATCGACAAGGCCGGCGTCGTGCGGTGGACCGTGCTGAACGGTCTGCCCGACGCGCGGGACCTGAACGAGTACGTGAAGGCGCTCGACACCCTCTGACTCTTCGGAGTCAGGGCCTGCGTGGGGCGGGAACCCGTCACTAGGATCGACTCGTTGATCCGGTATCCGAAGCACCACTCCGAAGCACTACGGGGCTCCCCGCCCCTGGACACGACATGGAGGGACTCGTGGGAGTCAGCCTCAGCAAGGGCGGCAACGTATCCCTGACCAAGGAGGCCCCGGGTCTGACCGCGGTCCTCATCGGTCTCGGCTGGGACGTCCGTACCACGACCGGTACCGACTTCGACCTGGACGCCAGCGCCCTACTGCTCAACTCGACGGGCAAGGTCGCCAGCGACCAGCACTTCATCTTCTTCAACAACCTCAAGAGCCCGGACGGCTCCGTCGAGCACACCGGTGACAACACAACCGGTGAGGGCGAGGGCGACGACGAGGCGATCAAGGTCAACCTGGCGGGCGTCCCGGCGGACGTCGAGAAGATCGTCTTCCCGGTCTCGATCTACGACGCCGACAACCGCCAGCAGTCCTTCGGCCAGGTGCGCAACGCGTTCATCCGCGTCGTCAACCAGGCCGGCGGCGCCGAGATCGCTCGGTACGACCTGAGCGAGGACGCCTCGACCGAGACCGCCATGGTCTTCGGCGAGCTGTACCGGCACGGTGCCGAGTGGAAGTTCCGCGCCATCGGCCAGGGGTACGCCTCGGGCCTGCGCGGCATCGCCCAGGACTTCGGCGTCAACGTCTGACACCCGAACCGCTCCTTGTCCGGCGCCGCACCGTTTACGGGCGGCGCCGGACGCGCAGGACAACCGAAGAGGCACCACCGCACCACCAAGGGGAGGACCAGGAACATGGGCGTCACACTCGCCAAGGGAGGAAACGTCTCCCTGTCCAAGGCCGCGCCGAACCTCACGAACGTGTTGATCGGTCTCGGCTGGGACGCTCGCTCCACCACCGGAGCACCCTTCGACCTGGACGCCAGCGCGCTGCTCTGCCAGGGCGGCCGTGTCCTCGGCGACGAGTGGTTCGTCTTCTACAACCAGCTCAAGAGCCCGGAGGGCTCCGTCGAGCACACCGGTGACAACCTCACCGGTGAGGGCGAGGGCGACGACGAGTCGGTCCTGGTCGACCTGCAGAAGGTCCCGGGCAACTGCGACAAGATCGTCTTCCCGGTGTCGATCCACATGGCGGACGAGCGCGGCCAGACCTTCGGGCAGGTCTCCAACGCGTTCATCCGGGTCGTCAACCAGGCCGACGGCCAGGAACTCGCGCGCTACGACCTCAGTGAGGACGCCTCCACGGAGACCGCCATGATCTTCGGCGAGCTCTACCGCTACGGCGGCGAGTGGAAGTTCCGCGCGGTGGGCCAGGGTTACGCGTCGGGGCTGCGCGGCATCGCCCTCGACTTCGGCGTCAACGTTTCGTAGCGGGTCGCCCCTCCTGGTCCGGCTTTAGAGGTAGGCCCTACACTTCGGGGTCAACAACGAGTAAAGCCGAATGCGGCGCGGGGAAGTCTTCCCTAGGACTTCGTCCGGGAGGTCGCCTCCACACACGATTGGGTAGCCAGTGCTTCTGAAAACCTTCGGCTGGTCGTTCGCGGTTACCGCGATCGGTCTGGTCGCTGCGGTCTTCTACGGGGGGTGGGAGGCCCTCGGCATCGTGGCGATCCTCTCCATCCTCGAGATCTCGCTGTCGTTCGACAACGCGGTGGTCAACGCCGGAATCCTGAAGAAGATGAATGCCTTCTGGCAGAAGATCTTCCTCACGGTCGGTGTGCTCATCGCGGTGTTCGGCATGCGGCTGGTCTTCCCCGTCGTGATCGTCGCCGTCACCGCCAAGATGGGTCCCATCGAGGCCGTCGACCTCGCCCTCAACAACAAGGACCAGTACCAGCAGCTGGTGACCGACGCCCACCCGGCGATCGCCGCCTTCGGTGGCATGTTCCTGCTGATGATCTTCCTCGACTTCATCTTCGAGGACCGGGACATCCAGTGGCTGCGCTGGATCGAGCGGCCGCTGGCCAAGCTCGGCAAGGTTGACATGCTGTCGGTCTGCCTGTCCCTGATCGTCCTGCTCATCACCTCCTTCACCTTCGCCGCCCACGCCCACCAGCACGGTGGCGCGCACGTCGACAAGGCGCAGACGGTGCTGATCGCGGGCATCGCCGGTCTGATCACGTACATGATCGTCGGCGGTCTCTCCGGCTACTTCGAGGACAAGCTGGAGGAAGAGGAGGAACGGGAGCACGAGGAGGAGGAAGAGGCCGCGCGCACCGGCAAGAAGCGCCCGGCCGTCGTCCTGGCCGGTCAGGCCGCGTTCTTCATGTTCCTCTACCTGGAGGTCCTGGACGCCTCCTTCTCCTTCGACGGCGTGATCGGCGCCTTCGCCATCACCAACGACATCGTCCTGATGGCGCTCGGCCTCGGTATCGGCGCGATGTACGTCCGTTCGCTCACCGTCTACCTGGTCCGTCAGGGCACCCTCGACGACTACGTCTTCCTGGAGCACGGCGCCCACTACGCGATCGGTGCGCTGGCCGTGATCCTCATGGTCACCATCCAGTACCAGATCAACGAGGTCATCACCGGCCTCGTCGGCGTCGTCCTGATCGCCTGGTCCTTCTGGTCCTCCGTCCGCCGCAACCGCGCGCTCGCGGACGCCGAGGGAAAAGCGGGCTCGGACGACAGGACTGAGGTCTCGTCCGGGGTGTGATCGGGGTAGTACCCCTTGCGGGGCGGCCGACGGCGGCCGCCCCGCGACTTTTCGTGTGACAGGGGGCGGCGATGGGTTTCTTCGACGGGCTGCTGGGCGGACGCGCTGCCGACTTCGACTCGGGCAGCGCGGCGACCAACTCCATCCAGCTCACCAAGCGGCACCAGACGGTGTCCCTGACCAAGCAGGACGCGGCCACCGGGCATCTGCGGGTCAACCTGACCTGGCGGATGCGCACCTCCGACATCGGCGGCCCCCAGCGCGGCAGCCTCTTCCGGCACCCCTTCAGGGCGCTCAAACCGCCGGAGGTCCTCGGACACGGGCAGAGCATGGTCAACGTCGACCTCGACCTGGGCTGTCTGTACGAGCTGGCGGACGGCACCAAGGGCGTCGTCCAGCCGCTCGGCGGCTACCTCGGGGACGTCAACGCGCCGCCGTACGTGAAACTCAGCGGAGACGACCGGTTCGGCTCCGGGTCGGGCGAGACGATGTACGTCAACCTGGACCACCGCGAAAACATCAAACGGCTCCTGGTCTTCGTCTACATCTACGACCAGACCCCGGCCTTCGACCGCACCCACGCCATCGTCACGCTCTACCCGAGCAACGGGCCCCGCATCGAGATCGGCCTGGACGAACGCCACCCCCAGGCCCGCTCCTGCGCCGTCGTGCTGATCGAGAACGTCAAGGGGGAACTGGTCGTCCGCCGCGAGGTCAACTTCGTGTACGGCTTCCAGGGCGAACTCGACCGGCTCTACGGGTGGGGACTCCAGTGGGGACGCGGCTACAAGACCAAGGCCGAGTCGTGAGCCGGCCCGACCGGCCGCCGCGTCAGCGGATGAACTGGGGGCCCTGCGGAGGCAGCCTGAAGTCCGGGTCCGGCACCCCGGCCGTCGGAGGCACCGGCGGCGCCACCGGCGGCGGATAGCCGTAGCCGGACGGGGCGGCCGTGGGCGGCGCCTGCGGGTAGCCGTACGCGGGCGCGGCCGCGGGCTGCGGATAACCGTAGGCCTGCTGCGGCGGGCCCGCCGCCGTGGTCGGCGGCGCCCCCATGGTCTGCGGCTGCGGATAGCCGTACGTCGGCTGCGCGGGCAGCCCCGGCCGCTCCGGGGGCAGCGGCAGCGACGGCAGCGACGGGGCGGGCTCCTCGGCGCCCTCGGACTCGTCGACCGAGATGCCGAAGTCGGTGGCCAGGCCCTTCAGCCCGTTCGAATAGCCCTCGCCCAGGGCCCGGAACTTCCAGCCCTCACCGCGCCGGTACAGCTCGCCGCAGATCAGGGCGGTCTCCGCGCCCGTCTGGGGTGTGACGTCGAAGTACGCCAGCGGCTCGCCGCCGACCGCGGCCGTCGCGTCGTACAGCAGGATCCGCAGCGCCTTCACATGCTCGAAGGTGACGCCGTCCGCCGAAGCGACCAGCAGAATCCGGCTCACATCGGCCTCGACACCGGTGAGCTCCGACTGGATCGTGTCGGTCAGGCCCTCGGCGGACCGCTTCTTGCCGAGCCGCCACACCGACCCGGAGGGGTGCCGGGGCTGGTTGTAGAAGACGAAGTCCTCGTCGGAGCGCACCCGTCCGCCGGGGCCGAGGAGCAGCGCCGAGGCGTCCACGTCCGGGACCCCCTGCCCGGGGGTCCAGCGCAGTACGGCACGCACCGTCGTGGCGTCGAGCGGGACGTTCGCCCCCTTCAGCATCGCGTGCGTCATGCCGTCATCCTGCCTTCTTGGTCCTGGTCACGACAACGCGGGGTGACCCCGGCCGACCGGGTGTGCGTGTCGGCGTTACCTGAAATTCATGCCTGGCGGGAACCTCGGACATGAGTCCCTACGTACTATTACCGGCCACTCGTCTTCGAATCCACCGGCCCAGCGCGCACCGCGGGGGAGTTTCATGCGTCATTTCGGGCACATCGCCGCCGATGTGCGGCAACGCCTGTTCCACCAGGAGCCGTGCGAGATCACGCCCGACTCCCCGGCCCGGCTGCTGTCCGCCGGCCTGGGCGCCACCCTGTACAGCCCCGCCACCCGGCCCCGGCTTGCCGACGACGTCGTCAAGCAGGCCGGACAGGGCGTGGTCTCGATGGTGCTGTGCCTGGAGGACTCCATCGGGGACGAGGACGTGGCCGCGGGCGAGGAGAACCTCGTGCAGCAGCTGACCGGCCTGCACGCCCAGGCCGGCACGGTGGAGCCGCCCCTGCTCTTCATCCGGGTCCGCACCGCGGAACAGATCCCCGACCTGGTGCGGCGCCTCGGCCCTGCCGTCCGGCTGCTGTCCGGGTTCGTGTTCCCGAAGTTCACCGAGGAACGCGGCACGCCCTTCCTGGAGGCGCTGGCCGGTGCCGAGGCCGCGAGCGGACGCCGGCTGTTCGGGATGCCGGTCCTGGAGACACCCGAGCTGATGTACCGGGAGACGCGCGTGGAGGCCCTGGAGGGCATCGCCCGCGTGGTCGACAAGTACCGCGACCGGGTGCTGGCGCTGCGGCTCGGCGTCACGGACTTCTGCTCCTCCTACGGGCTGCGCCGGGCCCCCGACATGACGGCGTACGACGTCCAGATCATCGCCTCCGTGATCGCCGACGTGGTGAACATGCTGGGGCGGGCGGACGGCACCGGGTTCACCGTGACCGGGCCGGTCTGGGAGTACTTCAGGGTCCCGGAGCGCATGTTCAAGCCGCTGCTGCGGTCCAGCCCCTTCCTGGAGGGGCAGGCCGTGGAGCTGCGCGAGAGACTGATCGAGCACGCGATGGACGGGCTGCTGAGGGAGATCTCCCTGGACCAGGCCAACGGGCTGCTCGGCAAGACCTGCATCCACCCCTCGCACGTGCTGCCCGTGCACGCGCTGTCGGTGGTCAGTCACGAGGAGTTCAGCGACGCGCAGGACATCCTGCGGCCGGAACGCGGCGGCGGGGGTGTACTGCGGTCCGCGTACACCAACAAGATGAACGAGGTGAAGCCGCACCGCGCCTGGGCCGAGCGGACCATGCTGCGCGCCGAGGTGTTCGGTGTGGCCAACGAGGACGTCGGTTTCGTGGAACTCCTCGCCGCGGGCATCCCCGGCTGACTTCAGCCTCCCCCAACCCAAGGAACGCATGAACAACGCAGTGAACGACGGGGTCTGGTCCGGCAGCTGGGTCGCCGAGCGGCTCGGGGTCCGGCTGACGGGCGACGACGCGCTGACGGACCTCGTCGGGCTCGCGCTGCGCCGCAACCCGAAGCGGGCCCATCTGCTGGTCTCCAACGTGCTGGGCAAGCACGTGCCGCAGTCGCCCGCCGTGGTCCACGGGCAGGGGGTGGCGTTGGGCCGCAGGGTGCGTGAGCTGCTCGGCGAGCAGGAGTCCGCGGAGGCGGTCGTACTGGGCTACGCGGAGACCGCGACGGGCCTCGGCCACTCGGTGGCCGACGGCCTGGGCGCGGCACCCTGTCTGCACTCCACCCGCCGCCCGGTGCCCGGGGTCGCGGCGGCGGGCGGCTTCGAGGAGTCCCACTCCCACGCCACCTCGCACCTGCTGCTGCCGGAGGACCCGGCCCTGCTGGCCGGCACCGGCCCGCTGGTCCTGGTGGACGACGAGTTCTCCACCGGCAACACGATCCTCAACACCATCCGCGACCTGCACGGACGCCATCCGCGGAAACGTTACGTCGTGGTCGCCCTGGTGGACATGCGATCCCCCGGGGACGCCCGCCGCCTGAACGCCTTCGCCGCCGAGACGGGCGCCCGGGTGGACGTGGTGGCCACCGCCTCGGGAACCGCGATCCTCCCGGAGGGGGTGCTGGAGCGCGGGCAGGAACTGGTGGCGCGCCATGAGACGACCGCTCCGGACACGGACACTCCGCCGGGTGCCGCGGGCCGGATCACCCGGGTGGAGCTGCACTGGCCCGCCGGTCTCCCCGACGGCGGCCGGCACGGCTTCACGCCCGCGCACCGGGACCGGCTGGAGCGGGCCCTGCCCGGCATGGCAGCCCGGGTCGCCGAGGCGATACCGACCGACGCGCGACGGGTGCTGGTCCTCGGATTCGAGGAGCTGATGTACGCGCCGCTGCGGCTGGCCGGCGAGCTGGAGCGCGGGCTCGACGCCGAGGTGCGCTACTCCACCACCACCCGGTCACCCGTCCTCGCCGTCGACGACCCCGGATACGCGATACGCAGCCGCCTCGCCTTCCCCGCCCACGACGACCCCGCCGACGGGCCCGGTGAGCGTTACGCCTACAACGTCGCTGGCGGTGACTTCGACGCCGTCGTGGCGGTGGTCGACTCCGTCGCCGACACGGCCGCGCTGCACGCCCCCGACGGCCTGCTGGCCCGGCTCGCCGCGCATGCGCCGCACGTCCTGCTCGCCGTCGTACCGTCGTACGTCCCCTCCGACGAAAGATCCCCCATGCTGCCCGAGCCGCTGCGCGGTCCCGCCTTCTCCTCCTACCCGCCGGACGAGGTCGGCTGGCTGCTCCAGGACCTCTCGGACGTGACGCTGGAGGCGCCGACCGAGGAGCGCGAGGAGGCGATCCAGAGCGGCGGCGCGCACTACGCCGAGTCGCTGCCGGTGGAGTACCAGCCGACCGAGCAGTACCAGGCGCTGTTCCACGCGGCCCTCGACGAGTCGGCCGAACGCCTCGCCAGGGCCGTCGGCGTGGTCACGGAAACGGTGATCGCCGAGCGGTCCCCGCGCCCGGTGCTGGTCTCCCTGGCCCGCGCGGGCACCCCGGTCGGCGTGCTGATGCGCCGCTGGGCCGCCCACCGCCACGGCCTGGACCTGCCGCACTACGCCGTCTCCATCGTGCGCGGCCGCGGCATCGACGCCAACGCGCTGCGGTGGCTCGCGGCGCACCACGACCCGCGCGACGTCGTCTTCGTGGACGGCTGGACCGGCAAGGGCGCGATCAGCCGCGAACTCGCCCAGGCGATCGAGGAGTTCGAGGCGACCGAGGGCATCACCGGGTTCGACCCGGAGATCGCCGTACTCGCCGACCCCGGCTCCTGCGTGCGCACCTACGGCACCCGTGACGACTTCCTGATCCCGTCCGCCTGCCTCAACTCCACCGTCTCGGGCCTGATATCGCGCACGGTCCTGCGCGCGGACCTCGTCGGCCCGAACGACTTCCACGGCGCCAAGTTCTACCGCGAACTCGCCCCCGCGGACGTGTCGACGGCCTTCCTGGACGCGGTGTGCGCGCACTTCCCGGCCGCCGCCGACGCGGTCGACGCGGCCGTGAAGGAACTGCTCGCCGCCGACCGCACCCCGACCTGGGAGGGCTGGGCCGCGGTCGAGCGGATCAGCGAGGAGTACGGCATCCACGACGTGAACCTGGTCAAGCCCGGCGTCGGCGAGACCACCCGGGTCCTGCTGCGCCGTGTGCCGTGGAAGATCCTGGCCCGTGCCGGGGCCGGCGCCGACCTGGCCCACGTGCGCCTGCTGGCCGAGCAGCGGGGCGTACCGGTCGAGGAGGTGGCGGAACTGCCGTACACCTGCGTCGGCCTGATCCATCCCAAGTACACGCGTGGCGCGACCGGCGCCGACGGCAAGGCGGTGACCCTCTGATGCCGGTGCTGGTGGCGAGCGACCTCGACCGCACGCTCATCTACTCCGCCGCGGCCCTGGCACTGACCATGCCGGACGCGCGGGCGCCCCGGCTGCTGTGCGTGGAGGTGCACGAGAGCAGACCGCTGTCGTATCTGACCGAGACGGCGGCGGCGCTGCTGGCCGAGCTCGGTGACGAGGCCGTCTTCGTGCCGACGACCACCCGCACCCGCAAGCAGTACCAGCGGATCAACCTGCCCGGCCCGGTGCCGCAGTACGCGATCTGCGCCAACGGCGGCCACATCCTGGTGGACGGCGTCTCGGACCCCGGCTGGCACGCCCGGGTGCTGGACCGGCTGGCCGACGAGTGCGCCCCGCTGGACGAGGTGCGCGCCCGGCTGGCCGAGACCGCCGACCCGGTGTGGCTGCGCAAGCACCGGGTGGCCGAGGACCTCTTCGCCTATCTGGTGGTCGAGCGCGAGCTGCTGCCCGAGGAGTGGGTCAAGGAACTCGCGGTCTGGGCGGAGGGCCGGGGCTGGACGGTGTCCCTCCAGGGCCGCAAGATCTACGCCGTGCCGAAGCCGCTCACCAAGAGCGCGGCCCTGCGCGAGGTCGCCCGCCGCACCGGCGCCGATCTCACGCTGGCCGCCGGTGACTCCCTGCTCGACGCCGACCTGCTGCTCGCCGCCGACCGGGCCTGGCGGCCGGCCCACGGCGAGCTGGCCGACGCCGACTGGACCGGCCCGGAGGTCGTCGCACTGCCGGAGCGCGGCGTGCTGGCCGGGGAGCGGATCCTGCGGGAGTTCCTGAGGGCGGCCCGCCGGCCGCCCTCCTGAGGCCCCCGGGTCAGCCGCAGCAGCCGCCGCCGCAGCACCCGCCGCCTCCCCCTGACCCGGGGGAGGGGGCAGGTGCGGTCGCCGTACCGGCGACAGCTACTGTCGAGAGCAGTTTCACCGTGTCGTCGTGGCCCGTGGGACACGTGGCGGGGTCGGCGGACTGTGCCATGGGACGGTTCAGTTCGAAGGTGTCGCCGCAGGTCCGGCAGCGGTACTCATAGCGAGGCATGAACTCAGGCTAGCGGGCGTGACGGTTATCACGGCACCTGAGAACTGCATGAGTGTTCGTTCCTGTCGGATACTTGTGCGGAGATTCTGAAAAGATCACTGATAATTTAGGCGGGCCGCGAGGAGCCGTTAGACCGGGGGACGAGAGGGCTCACAGGGCCGCGCCGACCGCCGCAGTGCCACCCGCTGTGTCTCAACCCGCGCGAGCAAGACCGAGTGCGAGGGAGACGCAGTCGTGACCGATGGATGGCAGCGGGACGAGGACCCGGAGGACGACGGGCCGTCCGATGCTGCCCAGCCACCGGCAGCGGACGAAACCCTGCATCTCAACGTCGCGGCCCTCCGCGCGGACCAGACCATGCAGCTGCGCGTGCCCCCGCCGCCGGAACCCGCCGCCACCGGCAGTCGCGCCGACCGCCGCCGCAGCGCCCGCCCCTCCGTACGCACCCGCGTGCTGAGTGCCCTGGCCCGCGTCCGTGCCACCGTCGGCTCCCGGCTCGCCCCGCTCGCCCCCTACGCCCGCCGTCTCAAACCGGTCTACCCGCGCCCGGGCCGCTCCGGCTGGCGCCGCTGGATACCCTCCTGGCGCCAGGTCCTCGGCGCCTGGGCGGCCTCGATAGGGCTGACCGGTCTGTTCCTGGTCGTCGCCTACGCCGCCACGGACATACCGGAGAACCTGAACACGTACGCCGTCCAGCAGGACAACGTCTACTACTGGTCGGACGGCACGCCGATGGCCCGCACCGGCTGGGTGCAGCGGCAGAACATGCCGCTCAAGGACATACCCGAGGACGTGCGCTGGGCGGTGCTCGCGGCCGAGAACGAGAGCTTCTACTCGGACCCCGGCGTCTCCGTCAAGGGCATCACCCGGGCGTTGTGGCGGACCGTCGGCGAGGGAGACACCGAGGGTGGCTCCACAATAACCCAGCAGTACGTCAAAAACGCCTATCTCAACCAGAACCGGACGCTGAGCCGCAAGTTCACCGAAGCGATGATCGCCCTCAAGCTCGACGACAGGATGAGCAAGGACGACATCCTGGAGGGCTACCTCAACACCAGCTGGTTCGGCCGCGGCACATACGGCATCCAGCGCGCGGCCCAGGCCTACTACGGCAAGGACGTCAGCAAGCTCAACGCGAGCGAGGGCGCCATGCTCGCCGCCCTGCTCAAGGGTGCGGGGCTGTACGACCCCACGCTCAGCAAGGCCAACCACGCGCGGGCGGTGGAGCGCTGGTCCTGGACCCTCGACCGGATGGTCGACATCGGCAGGCTGTCCGCGTCTGAGCGGGCCAAGTACAAGAACTTCCCCGAACCGCTCAAGTCGGCCCCGGCCTACTACACCGGCAAGCAGAGCGACTACCTGGTGGAGCTGGCCGGGCAGTACGCCAAGAAGGCCGGGCACATCTCCGACAAGGACTTCGACCTCGGCGGCTACCAGATCTACACGACCTTCGACCGCAAGCGGGAGAACCTGCTCACCACCGCCGTGGACAAGGCTCGCGGACGAGCCCGCAAAGTCGACCCCGAGGGTGCGAAGACCGCCCACTTCGGCGCCGCCTCGGTGGCCACCGACGGTCGAATACTCGCCATCTACGGCGGCCCCGACCATCGCAAACAGGGCTACAACGACTCCAACGCGTCCACCGTCAAGGCCGGCTCGGCGTTCCTGCCGTTCGTCTACGCCGCCGGCCTCGAACACGGCGTCCGCAAGACCCGCACCGGGCCCGTGCTGCCGGTGACCCCGGAGTCCCTCTACGACGGGGACAACGGCGTCCCGGTCGTCACGCCCGAGGGGCCGTACTGGGACCGCGGCGGCAAGAAGGTCGCCGCCCAGAACGACGGCGGCAGGTCCTACGGGCGGATCTCCCTGGGCAAGGCGCTCGCCCGGTCCGTGAACACCCCGTTCATGCAGCTCGGAATGGACACCGGACTGGACAAGGTGCGCAGCACCGCCGTGGCGGCCGGGCTGCTGCCCTCCACCCTGGGGCCGCGGGTGCCCGCGCTGTCCGTCGGCAACTCCACCCCCAGCGCCATCCGGATGGCCAGTGGATACGCCACGTTCGCCGCCGGGGGCACGCACACCGAGCCGTACTCGGTGGGCCGCCTCACCCGCAACGGCTCGACGGTCGAGCTGACCGCCCCCGCCACCAACCGCGCGATCAGCCACAAGGTGGCCGAGCAGGTCTCCCAGGCGCTCACCGACTCCCTTCTCCTCTCCCACCCCGGCGTCACCGCTCCCGGGACCACCGAGGGGCGTACCGGCTCTGTCGCAACGGCGGGCGGCAAGGCCGGTACGACCGTCGAGGACACCGCCTCCTGGTACACGGGAACCGCCCAGTCGGTGTCCACCGCGGTCGTCCTCTACCGCATGGATCTGACAAAAAGTCTTGAACCGCTCCCTCTCAAAGGCCTCGTTGATACAACCAGGGGCGGTGCTCCGTACGTCATATGGGCGAATGCCATGGGACTAGGTTGACCCCGGTGGCAGCGTCACCTCCCACCTTCCTCGCAGAATGAGCCGCGCATGATCAGGAAGCAGCCGACCGGCCGACGACGCCTGGACAGCCCACGCCGGGTGCCGCGCCGCGCCACCCGCCCGGAAGTCATGACCCTGACAGCCTTCCTCGTCGTGGCGTCACTGGTGACCGGGTTCCTGGTGCTGAACCGGCAGGACAGCACCACCCCCGCCGGGTCGGCCAAGGGGGGTGACTCCGCTTCCGCGAAGCGCGAGGAACCGCCGTGGGACGGCAAGACCCGGATCATCGGGGACGGTTCCACCTCCTACACCGGCCCGCAGAAGGGCACCCTGAAGCCCGTACCGCTCAAACCCGGTGAGAAGCCACCCCAGTTCGTGGTCTTCTCCTGGGACGGCGCGCTCCAGGGCGACGACAAGCTCTTCTCCCACTACCGGGAGCTCGCCAAGCAGTACGACGCGCACATGACCTTCTTCCTCACCGGCATCTACCTGCTGCCCAAGGACAAGAAGGAGGTGTACCACCCCCCGGAGCACAAGCCCGGCGCCTCCGACATCGACTACCCCACCGACGAGCACATCCGCGACACCCTGGAGCAGCTCCGCCTCGCCTACAACGAGGGCAACGACATCGGCACCCACTTCAACGGCCACTTCTGCAACACCGCGGACAGCGGCAAGTACTGGAGCGTCGACGACTGGAAGCAGGAGCTCGAGCAGTTCTACGAGATCGTCGGGAAGTGGAAGACCACCACCGGCTACAAGGACATCCCCGCCCTGCCCTTCGACTTCAGGAAGGAGGTCGTCGGCGGCCGCGCGCCCTGCCTGCAGGGCCAGGCGAACCTGCTGAAGGCCATCAAGGGCTACAACTGGCGCTACGACGCCAGCTCCCAGGGCGACTACCAGATATGGCCGAAGAAGAAAGAGGGCGTATGGGACTTCCCGCTGCAAGCGCTCCCGAACGGCGGGGTCCAGTCCCTGTCGATGGACTTCAACTTCCTGGCCAACCAGTCCCACGGTGAGGACACCGAGGAGACCGCGAAGTTCCCCGGCTGGCAGCGGCAGACCGTGAACACCTACATGGACGGCTTCAACCGCGTCTACTACGGCAGCCGCGCACCGATGTTCATAGGCAACCACTTCGAGGAGTGGAACGGCGGCATATACATGAAGGCCGTCGACCAGGTCATGAAGCAGGTGTGCACCAAGAAGGGCGTCAAGTGCGTGTCCTTCAAGGAGCTGGCCGACTGGATGGACGTGCAGACGCCGCAGACCCTGACGAACCTGCGCACCCTGGACCCGGCGCAGTCGCCGGACTGGTCCGCCGTCGTCAAGTGACCGCCGGGGATACTGGATTCGTCGGTACCACTTGTGTAACCCCCTTCACAACCGCCTCGGCAGCCATGCGAAAATGCGTTCCTCCGGTAGCTGTGCCGGTGTAGAGGGGAACATCATTGAAATCGAGAAGATTGAGCCGTAAGGGTCGCCGCACCGGCATAGTCGCGGTGTCGGCAGCGGCGGTCGTCGCCGGAGTTGCCCTGGTGCCCACCTGGAGCGCCGGCGCGGCTGTCGTGGACGACCCGACGGTGAACGCCGCCACCAAGGCGACGTTCCAGAAGCTGGCCGACGCGGTCTTCACCGACCGCACCGACGCCCTGGTGTCCGGCGGACAGAAGCGAGCCGGCTCGCTCACGGCCGGCTTCCGCGGTGACGTCAAGCTGTCCGACACCCAGTCGCGCGCGGAGAAGTCCGCGCTGAACGAGCTGCGCGGCCGCCAGTCCCGCCTCGCGTCGCTGGGTGAGAAGTACAGCGCCGGCAGCACCAAGGTCACGCTGGACGCGACCCGGGTGACCGGCCGTACCGCCAAGGCGGACGTCACCGAGATCACCACGCTGAACTACGCCGACGTCAAGGGCAAGGAGCCCAAGACGACCGGCTTCCAGGCCCACCACGAGCTGACGTTCAAGGCCGACCGGCACGGCGTCTGGCAGCTGACCAAGGTCCGCGACACCGACGACGGCTACCTCGCCGTCAACCAGGTGGCCGCGCCGGCCGCGGTCGCCGCAGTCAAGGTCGCCACCGCCGACGACGACAACCCGCCGTCCGCGGCGAAGTCGGCGACCACCTGGCCCGCGCCCGCCAAGACGAAGAAGCTCACGGGCGGCGCGTACGACTACAACGCCATGGTCGCCTACGCGACGAAGTACTGGAAGAACTACAACACGGCCTACCCGGACTTCAACGGGCAGGGCGCGGGCGGTGACTGCACCAACTTCGTCAGCCAGTCCCTGAAGGCCGGTGGCTGGAAGCACGTCCCGGGCTACACGAACGACTTCCACAAGTGGTTCGGCAACGCCGACATCCAGTCGGACTCCTTCATCGGCGTCAACGAGTTCTCCTGGTTCGCGCTGTCCTCGAAGCGGGTCACCAGCCTGGCGAACGTCTACCAGATGGACCTGGGTGACGTGCTCCAGATGGACTTCAACAAGGACGGGTCCAAGGACCACTCCATGATCGTCACCTACCGCAGCCCGCAGGGCGTGCCGTACGTGTCGTACCACTCCACCAACACGTTCAACCGCTCGGTGGCGAGCCTCGTCGCGTCGTTCCCGACCGCGGCGTTCTACGCCTACCGCACCTGATCCTGCCGGTCCCGCCGCGCCGGCTCCGGGTCACCGGAGTCGGGGTGGCGGGACCGCCAGTACGGGTTGTCGCGCGGCAGGGTCGAACCGACCCTGCCGTACATCCCGAACACCATCAGGAGCAGCCCGACCACAAAGCTGAACAGCACGTTCTGGATCTTGAAGGCCAGGAAGTTGTAGTCGCTGTCCAGTAGGGACAGGTTGAGGAACCCGTTCAGCAGGAACAGGATGCCCAGCGTCATGTTGAGCGTGGACGCGAAGTTCCCGCCGACCACCATCCCCACGAACAGCAGCAGTCCGATGCAGATGGACAGCACACTGAGCGTGCCGTTGGTGTTCAGCCCGACGACGCTGGCCCCGCCGGTGTCGAAGAAGCCGATGTGGCGGATCACGCCGAAGACGCCGAAGACGACCAGGAACGCGCCCATCAGGCCCGCCCCGACCCGGTAGACCGTGTTCAGCCGATGGTCCACGGGAAGATGGTCGTCGATCCGGGTCCGCCGCCGGGTCTGATGCGTCTCGTGAGTCGAGTGCGTGGCCATGTCCGCCTCCTTCGCTCGCGAGCGGAGGTCTCACACGTACGTCCCAATATCCGCCCGCCACGCGTCGGCGGCAAAATGTCGGCGGCGGACGGCGGCGCGGGCGTCGGTGGCGGACGGCGGGCCGGTCAGTGCGTGCCGCGCTCCTCGCGGATCTGCGACACCACCCGCGCCACCGACCGCCGCACCTCCTCCGTCTCGGTCAGGAAGTGCCAGTAGTCGGGGTGGCGGCCCTCCAGCGCGGTGACGGCCCGGTCCAGCCGGCCCACCGCGTCGTCCAGCGGCCGGGCATGCCGCGGCTCGGGCGTCGTACGGCCGGTCATGGCCAGCCGCTGCGCGTCCCGGATCGCGAACCGGGTCCGGTCGATCTCCTGCTGCGGGTCCTTCTGCACGGCGTTCAGCCGGGTCAGCCGGTCACCTGCGGCCGACACCGCCTCGTCGGTGGTGTTCAGCAGCGCCCGCACGGTCGACAGCAGCGAGGTGGCGTCCGCCCACCGCTGCTCGTCCCGGGCGGTCCGCGCGTCCCGCAACTTCAGCTCCGCCTGCCGCACGTTCTCCGCGGCCTGCTCGGGCACGTGCTGGAGATCCTGCCAGCAGGCGGCAGCGAACCTGCGGCGCAGCTCGCTCAGCACCGGGTCGACCTGACCGGTGCGGGTGGTCAGGGCCTGCGCACGGGTGCGCAGGGACACCAGCCGGTGGTCGGTCTCGGCGGCCCTCTCCGGCAGCCGCACGGCCTCCACGCGGACCGCCTCGGCCTCCCGCTGCACCCGCTCGGCCCGCTCCAGCGTCTGCGGCACGCCGTGCTGCCCGGCGCCCTGGTTCAGCCTGGTCAGCTCCGGGGCCAGGGCCGCCAGCCGGGCGGCGAGGTCGTCCGCCCGCAGCCCGGAGCCGCGCGCGGTGTCCAGGGCGCCGGACGCGGCCAGCAGCGCCTGCCTGGCCCGCTCGACGGCGGGCGCGAGCCGGGCCAGCTGGGTCTCGGCCTTGCCCAGCAGCGGCCCGAGCCCGTCTTCGAAACGGTCCAGCTCCCCTTTGACGCGCACCAGTTCGTCCTTGGCCGCGGCCAGCTCGGTGCGGGCCCGGGTGGCCGTCGCCGCCTCCAGGTCGTCGCGGTCGAGGTCGTACGCGTCGATCGTGGTGATGTAGCGGTCGCTGACCTCGTCGATACGGCGGCCGAGGGCCTCGAAGTCCGAGACCGCGCGGCGGGCGGCGGGGGAGTCGTCCACGGCCGTGATGGTCTCTATGGAGATCCGCAGGTCGCGCTGGGCGGTGTCCAGCTCGTAGAAGGCGGCCGCGGCCGCGTCCTTGGCGGCCTGCGCCTCGGCCCGCTGGCCCTCCGCGCGCCCGCCGAACCAGCGCCGAGTGCTTGTCCCCGCCAAAATCCCTCTCCCGTGCAGTGGGCCACCCTGGGTGATGACATTCTCCCACTCGTAGTGGACGAACACACGGGCCGGTCGGTTCGCGGTGTCCGCGGCGAGGTGCGGCGTCCGCTGCGGAATACGGGTTTGCGGGACAGGGTCTCTGGCCATGTAGGCTGTCCACTCGTCCCGGGTGCGTAGCTCAGGGGTAGAGCGCCTGCCTTACAAGCAGGATGTCGGCGGTTCGAAACCGTCCGCGCCCACTCCGGGAAGAAGGCCCCGGCCGCGTCTCAGCGGCCGGGGCCTTCTCCGTGACCGGGGCTTCAGCGGGCGGTGGCCCGCAGCTCCCGCACCAGGCGGGCGGCCACCGGGACGGGCACGTCATGGCGGTGCGCCGCACGGAGCAGGGCCTCGCCGATGGCGTCCAGTTCGAGGGGGCGGCCCGCCTCCGCGTCGCGCTGCATGGACGACTTCGTGGCCGCCGGGAAGGCGTCGTAGCGGGCGAGGGCCCGAGCCGGGTCCGACGGGGCGCCGCACGCCGTGGCCACGGCCGTGGTCTCCGTCACGAGGGCGACCAGTTCCTCGCGGTGGCGGGCGCGGATCTCGCCCACGGGGAGGCCGTAGCGGGTGGTCAGCAGCGCGAACGGCGCGAGGAACGACATCTTCGCCCACAGGGCGGCCGTCTCGTCCTCGTGGACCCGGGTGACCGGACCGGCGGCGTTCAGGGCCGCCGCGAGCGCGTCAAGACGCGGCCGGGACACCGGATCGCCCGCCAGGTCGATCTCCGCGAAAGGGCTGCCGTGCTCGATCAGACCGGGAGCCAGCCGGGTCGACTCCACCCGGATCACGGCCGGGGCCACCAGGTCGGCGCGGTAGCGGGCGCGCAGCAGCGCGGGGTGTTCCACCCCGTTCAGGAACGGTACGAGGAGCCCGTCACCGAGCGCGGCGGACGGAACGCGGGTGAGGGCCGCGTCGAGCGCGGTGTGCTTGACCGCGACCAGGCAGGCGTCCACGGGCTCGCGCAGCGCGGTGTCCGCCTCCACGGCGGCCGTGAAGTCGCCGAACACGGCACTGCGGACGCGGATTCCACCGGTGCGCAGTGCCTGCGCGGTGTCGTCCCCGGCCAGGCAGATCACGCGGTGCCCGGCACGGGTGAGCAGCCCCGCCAGGAGACCGCCGATGCCACCGGGGCCCAGCACGGCCAGGGTGAGCCGGTCGTTCCCCGTCATGTCGTGGGTCGTCATGAAGTTGTTCCTCTCCATCGGGTCGGCCCCGTGTCGGTGGCCGCCTCTGGAAACGGATCTTCGCAGAGCGGCCCCGGGTGCGTGAGACTGGGGGCATGTGCCGGAGCATCAAGACCCTTCGCCCGCCCGCCCTGCCCGACCAGGCGACGGAGGAGGAAATCCGGGCCGCCGCCCTGCAGTACGTGAGAAAGGTGTCCGGCTTCCGGGCCCCCGCCGCCCACAACCGCGAGGCGTTCGACCACGCCGTGGACGCCGTCGCCCGGGCCACCGCCGAACTCCTCGCCACACTGGAGATCCGCGGACAGACGGCCAGGACGACGGAAGCCCGGACCGCGGACACGCCCTAGGTGTATTGATCACGAGCGTTGTTGACACGAACGGGGCTTGATCATGGCGAAGACCTCCGGTGTGGTGGAGGTGTCTAGGCTTCACCGCACGGAGGTCCTCGTGTCCCACCGTAATGCCCGCCTGACCGTTCACGGCAGACGGATCCTGGTCGAACGTGTCCTGTCCGGCCGCCCCGTCGAGACTTCCTCCGCACCTACAACCACCACCGCTGCCACACCGCACTCGACGGACACCCACCCATCAGCCGCGTCAACAACGCTGAAGGTCAATACACCTAGGGCGGCTCGGCCGGCTCAGGACCCGGCTTCCGCGCCTTCCGGCTGGCGCCGCATCAGATACGCCGCGGCCGCTCCCGCTCCGGCCAGTGCCGCGAAGGACACCGCCGTCGCCAGCCAGGTGGCGCCCAGCCACTGGGCGCCGTAGTAGCCGAGGGCGACGCTGTAGGCGGCCCAGGACAGGCCCGCGAGGGCGGACCATGGGACGAAGTCGCGCGGGCGGCGGTGTGCGGCGCCGGCGCAGAAGGAGACGACGGAGCGGCCGGCCGGGGCGAAGCGGGCGAGCACGACCAGGGCGCCGCCGCCCCGGGCCAGGGCCGTGCCGAGCCGCTGCTGGGCGGTGGTCAGCCGCCGCGAGCGGGCTATGGCACGGTCCAGACGCTCCCCGCCGCGCCAGGCCAGGCGGTACGCCACCAGGTCGCCGAGGACCGAGGCGGTGGTCGCGCAGACGATCAGAGCCAGGATGTCCGGCACGTTCTCCGGCACGCTCCCCGGCACCTGCCCCGCCGCGCCCGTCCCGGCGGCCGCCGCCGTGGCCGCCGCGATCACCAGCACCCCGCTGGGCAGCACCGGCAGGAACACGTCCAGCAGCACGGAAACAGCCACCATGGCGTAGATCCATGGTCCCGCGAACAGCGGCACCAGGCCGTCAAGCACGATTACTCCCCATCCCCCTGATTACAGCCGTACAGCCTACGCCCGGGGTGTGACAACACGTTCACCGGGGACTCATACGGTCGGCACAGTCTGCCGTCCCGGCCTGGGGAAAGCGAAGGGAATTACGTCGCCGCGCGCCGTCCGCAGCACCGCTCTCGCCACCGCGTCCGCGTCGGACAGGGTGACCGAGTCCACGCCCGGCCTGGCCCCCGCCGCCGTCACCCAGTGCACGCCCTCGGTGGGCACGCCGAAGGCGAACCGTCGCGCGTGCGCGCGCCCTTGGCCGTCGATCAGCCGGTACGGCCGCGCCGTCACGTCCAGCCCGTCGGTGTCGTAGCCCTCCACCGAGTGCGGCCGGCAGCCGCCGGTCTCCAGCAGCCCGGCCAGCAGCGGGTCGGCGGTCCGCCGCAGCGACGGCTCCGGAAGGCGTGCCTCGACGAGGGCGGTGACGGACACGGCGGAGCCCGGAACGTCGGGGGAGCGGGCCACCCAGGCCCCGGCCGCGGGCCGCACCTCGAGCCGCGGCCCGAGCACCTCGACCACGCCCGCCGCCACCAGCGCCGTCAGCTCCTCGACGCGTCTGCGGGGCGGTCCGATGGAGAGGAAGGCGTTGAGCGGGGTGTACCAGCCGTCCAGGTGGTCGCGGCGGGAGGCGCCGGTCAGCCCGCCGTGGTCGACGACCAGCCGTATCTCGTTGCGCAGGTCGCGCAGTACGTCCAGGGCCGCCTTCAGCGGACCGGCCACATTGCCCAGGGCGGCCTGTGCCACGTCCTCGCGCAGCTGCCCGAGCAGCCAGTCCCGCCAGGCGTCCGGACCGGCGAAGACCTCTCCGTCGTACGGCCGGGACACCCGCTCCCAGGACCAGCGGTCGCCGTCCCCGATGCCGTGCTCCCGCAGCAGCCGGGCTTCCTCGGGGCTGCCGTGCGCGGTGGCGGCGAAGCGCTCCCGGAACTCGGGAGGCGGTCCCGCCGTCGCTCCCGTCGTCGATCGCGCGGCCGTGATCAGGGTGTCGTAGTAGACCGTCTCCACCTCCTTCGCCACCAGCGGCCATATCTCGGTCAGGAAGTCCGGCGCGTCCCCGCTGTCCGCGCGCTTGCGGAAGCCCGCGATCACCTCCGGGGTGAGGACGACCGGGGTGTGCCGGCCGTACGGCCCCTTCGCGTTGTCGCCGCGCGCCTGGTACGGCACTCCGCGCCGCGACCCCGCGTACAGGCGCGGCTCGTTGCCGGACGGTGTGTAGCGCAGGGTGCCGTCCGCGGCGCGGGTGAAGCGGCCCCCGCGGCCCGTGGTCAGCAGGGCCAGGTGGTCGAAGAAGGTGAGGCCCAGGCCGCGCAGCAGCACCGGCCGGCCGGGCGTCAGAGGGGAGAGGTCCAGGTCGGCCGGGTTGGCCGGGGGCAGGTGGCACAGCCCGTGGCGCTCGGCGTGGGCCGCGAGCCGCAGCCGGGCCCCGTCGGCCGCCACGGGCAGGTGGCCCTGCGAGAGCACCACGGCGGACAGCCCGCGCAGCACCCGGCCGTCGTCCAGGGTGAGTGTCTGACGTCCGCCGGTGTCGTCGCCGAGCCGTACGGCTCGGGCCCGGTGGGCCTGTACACGCAGGGCGTCCGGAGCCTCCCTCACCGCTTTCGCGAACACCCACTCCAGGTAGTGGCCGTACCGCGCGCGCGTCGGGTACTCGTCCGGGCCGAGTTCGCCCCGGGCCCACTCGTACAGGCTCGGTCCCGGGCGGATCGGACCCGAGCAGTCCACGCTCTCGTCCGTGAACAGGGTCACCTGGCTGGCCACCGTGTTCATCAGGAGTTCCGGTGACTGCGCGGTGCGCCAGACCCGGCCCGGCCCGGGCGGCTCCGGGTCGATGACATGCACCGTCAGGCGGAAGCCCGCCGGGAGGAGTTCCGGCACGGAGGCGGCGAGCCGCTCCAGGACGCTGGTGCCGCGTGGGCCGGCGCCGACCAGGGCGACGGACAGCGTGGCTGATTCCGGTGCGGACAAGGAGGTGACTCCCGGGCGTTGAGGGACGCATGGCAGCAGACCGTCCGCTGCGGGCGGACGGTCGGCCTCATCATGCCCCCCTCAAGCCCCAAGAGCACTCTGGCCTTCATCACGCCCACGAAACGAACACGGTTGACACGGGCGGCCGTTGTTCCGGGCGTCCCTCTGGCCGTGGGGTTCCGTGGGGCCCGGGACGACGTGGGCGGCCGTCCCGGGCCCGGTGCTCAGCAGCTCGCGAGGTAGTTCGTGAGCGCGGTCTTCTCGGCGGAGTCGACCGAGAGGTTGTAGTAGTACTTCACCTGGACCCAGGCGCGGACGTACGTGCAGCGGTACGCCGTGCGCGACGGCATCCAGGTGGCCGGGTCCTGGTCGCCCTTGGCCTGGTTGACGTTGTCCGTGACGGCGATCAGCTGGGGCCGGGTGACGTCGTTGGCGAATCCCTGGCGCTGGGCGGTGGTCCACTTGCTCGCGCCGGAGTCCCAGGCCTCGGCGAGCGGCACCAGGTGGTCGATGTCGACGTCGGAGGCGGCGGTCCAGGTGGCGTCGTCGTACGGGGAGTACCAACTGCCGCTGGTCGCGGTGCAGGAGGAGTTGGTGACGACGTTCGTGCCGTCCCGCTTGAGGATGTACTCGCGGGTGTTGCAGCTGCCGCTGATGGTGATCCAGGTCGGGAACAGGTCCCGCTTGTAGCCGGTGCGGTTCTCGGTCGCCACGGTGAGGTGGGAGAGGTAGCCGCGGGCGGTGGCGGCGCTGACCGGGGTGGGCAGGGCGGCGGAGGCGCTCGGGGAGTTGAGGAGCGCGGCGGAGGAGAGGAGGCCGGTGAGGGCCCCGAGTATGCTCAGTCGTCGACGCGCGTAGAACTTCGGCATGTGAACTCCCTTGTGGGGGTAGGGGTGTTGGGTGCGAGCGTGGGAATACTCGCGTTGCCCGGTTGCCGGCAGGTGTGCGCGCGGTTAGAGGTTAGTGACGTGCGCATGACACGACAAGGTTTACGGTCGAACTTCTCGTCGCGTACCATGGGGGACGCAGAAGGGGAGTAGCTCCTCGCCGGATCGTCGACATACTGCTCAGCCAGCCTGGGCCGGCGCCCGGAGCCGTACCTCGTGACGAGGCCGGCCAGCGAGACCTTCGGCAAGCAGTGCACACCCGTGCCTCATGGCGCGGGGTCCGTGTGTGCTGCCGTGCCGAGGTGTCTTCGTGACATGGAGCGACGTACAGCACTCTCGGTGGGGCGGCACCCGACCGATTGAGGAACCTTGATCAGCATCACCGTGACGGCACTCGTCTTCGGCGTCGTCTTCCTTGCGGAACTGCCGGACAAGACCGCCCTTGCCGGGCTCGTCCTCGGCACCCGCTACCGGGCCTCGTACGTCTTCGCGGGCGTGGCCGCCGCCTTCCTGCTGCACGTGGTGCTCGCCGTGGCGGCGGGCAGCGCGCTGACCCTGCTGCCCCAGGGGGTCGTGCACGCCGTGACGGGTGTCCTCTTCCTCGGCGGCGCGGCGGTGCTGATGTTCAAGAAGGACGACGGTGAGGAGGAGATCCGCAGGCCCGCCGACCAGTCCTTCTGGAAGGTCGCGGGGGCGGGTTTCACGCTCATCCTGATCGCCGAGTTCGGGGACCTCACCCAGATCATGACCGCCAACCTCGCCGCCCGCTACGACGACCCGCTCTCCGTCGGCCTCGGTGCGGTGCTCGGTCTGTGGGCGGTGGCCGGTCTCGGCATCGTCGGCGGCAGGGCGCTGATGAAGAAGGTGCCGCTGAAGCTGATCACGCGGATCGCGGCGCTGTTGATGCTGGGGCTCGGGGTGTGGAGCCTGTGGGAAGCCGCGGCGGCCTGAGCCGGAGGTTCCGTGAAGGGTTTTCGCCGCCGGTGGCGCAACCCCTCCCCGGTTTTGTATCGTAGAGGAACAAAGTGGCTCCCGCCCGCTTCACCCTGACCGGGCGGGCGGGGCCGCCTTGTCTTCACCACTCGTCCCGACACTCGACACCCCAGGAGCTGCCGATGACGGCCACCGCCCCGTCCGCCGTACCCGCCGTGCTGACGACCCGTGCCCTCCTGCTCGACATGGACGGCACCCTCGTCAACTCCGACGCCGTGGTCGAGCGCGTCTGGCGGCGTTGGGCCGCGGAGCACGGGCTGGACGGGGACGAGGCGATGAAGGTGGTCCACGGCCGGCAGGGCCACGCCACGATGGCACTGCTCCTGCCGGACCGGCCGGTCGAGCAGAACCTCGCCGACAACACGCGCCTGCTCGCGCAGGAGACCGCCGACATGGACGGCGTGGTCCCCGTTCCCGGTGCGCCGGAGTTCCTGGCCGCCCTGCGCGGCGTCCCGCACGCCCTGGTGACCTCCGCCGACGTCGCCCTCTCCACGGCCCGCATGGCCGCCGCGGGACTTCCCCTCCCGGATCTGCGGGTCACCGCCGAGTCGGTCGGCGCCAGCAAGCCCGACCCCGAGGGCTTTCTGAAGGCCGCCGCCGAGCTCGGCGTCGACTCCGCCGACTGCGTGGTCCTCGAGGACTCCGGCGCGGGCATCGAGGCGGGCCGCGCGGCCGGAATGCGCGTCATCGGCATCGGCCCGCGGGCGGCGGCCCACGGGCCGGACGCGTGCGTGAGCGACCTGACCCGGGTACGGGTCGAGCGCGGCGCGGACGGCGCGGTTCACCTGTACCTGGGGTGAGGGACGGCGCCCCGGGCGGCCGGGCGGCTCACGGCTCCCAGGTCTCCGACTCCAGGCCGGCCCGGGTGGCCGGGCCGTACTCGCCGGGGTTGTCGGAGTCGATGCCGCGGTACCACTGGTAGGTGCTCACGGCGTTGGCCACCTGTCCGCTGTAGTAACCGTTCGCCGGGCCGCGGTAGAGATTCAGCTGGCGGAGCCGGAGCTGGAGTTCGGTGACGTCCGGGCCGGTGTCGCCGGGGCGCAGCACGGGGGCGAAGCCCGGCCTCGGGGAGTCCGGGGCGGCGGTCGGTGTCGCCGAGCGGGACTGGGTGGGGGAGGCCGTCGGGGACGGTGGTGCCGAGCTCGGTGCGACTGACGGGCTGGTGGAGGGGGAAGCCGACTTCGAGGGCGAGTGCGACGGCTTCGGCGACGTCGACGACGGCTTCGGCGACCTCGCGGGAGCGGACGGCGCCGGCTGCGAGGCCCCGCCCTCCGTCGCCTCCGGCACGCTCTGGCGTGTGTCCGGGGGTGCCGCCGTGTCCCGTGCGGGTGTTTCGTACGAGAACAGCCCGCTCGCCAGACCCGCCGCCGCGACGACCGTGGCCGCCGCTCCGGCGACGCAGGCGGCGAGCAGGAGCGTGCGGCGCGGCCGTCGCCTCACCCGAGGCTCTTCGCCCCAGGGCGCGCCACCGGCTCCGGCGGCCCTGCCCGCCCGGTCCGCGCCCGCCGCGCCCTCCGCCCCGTCCCGCCCGGCGTCGAACAGCCGCAGGTCCGTGGTGCTCGGGCCGCTCACCCGGCGCAACGGCATGGTCACCGCCGTGTCCTCGGCGGCCTCGCCCCGGTCCGCGGTCCCCGCCCTGTCCACGTCCACATACGGGCGTATTCGCAGCGGATCGAAGTCCTCCACCGCCGCCGCCTCCGCCGCGCGGGTCTCGCGCAGCGTGTCGGACGCCCGCCGAGTGCACCCGCACATCGGCGTGCCGTCCGGCCCTCGCCGTGCCCCGCACTCCGGGCACTGGTGGCTCTCCGGTTTCCTCACGCGTCCATCCCTCCCCGCGGCACTCTAAGGCCCAACAGGCCATAACGAGCTACACCGACCACGATGGAGTCACGACGGGCTCAGGAAGACCCACGACCGACTCACGACCGACGCACGACCGGCTCACGACGGAGCGAGCCCCAGGCAGAGCCCCGGGAGGTCGTATGACCCTCGACACGCGCCCGACAGCGCGGGATCCGAAGGGCACGGAACAGATCCGTGGCAACGTGCTCGTCTCGATCGGCGCTCTGCTGCTCGGGCTGCTGCTCGCCGCTCTCGACCAGACCATCGTGTCGACCGCGCTGCCCACCATCGTCAGTGATCTGGGCGGTCTGGAGCACCTGTCATGGGTGGTCACCGCGTATCTGCTGGCGGCGACGGCCGCGACCCCGCTGTGGGGCAAGCTCGGGGACCAGTACGGCCGCAAGAAGCTGTTCCAGACCGCGATCGTGATCTTCCTGGTCGGCTCCGCGCTGTGCGGCATGGCCCAGAACATGGGACAGCTGATCGGCTTCCGGGCGCTCCAGGGGCTCGGCGGCGGAGGGCTGATCGTGCTGTCGATGGCGATCGTCGGCGACATCGTGCCGCCCCGCGAGCGCGGCCGCTACCAGGGCCTGTTCGGCGCCGTCTTCGGAACGACCAGCGTGCTCGGCCCGCTGCTCGGCGGCCTGTTCACCGAGCAGCTGAGCTGGCGCTGGGTCTTCTACGTCAACCTGCCGGTGGGCATCGTCGCCCTCGTCGTGATCGCCACCGCGCTGGACATCCCGCGCAAGGCCGCCCGGCACGTCATCGACTACCTCGGCACCTTCCTGATCGCCGCGGTCGCCACGTGCCTGGTACTGGTCGCCTCGCTCGGCGGTACCACCTGGGCGTGGGGATCGGCACAGGTCATCGGGCTCACCGTGCTCGGCGTCGTACTGGCCTTCGTCTTCCTGGCCGTGGAGCGCCGGGCGCCCGAACCCGTACTGCCGCTGAAGCTGTTCCGGATCCGCACCTTCACCCTCTCGGCGGTGATCAGCTTCATCGTGGGCTTCGCCATGTTCGGCGCGATGACCTACCTGCCGACCTTCCTCCAGATCGTGCACCGCATCTCCCCGACCATGTCCGGCGTGTACATGCTGCCGATGGTGGTGGGACTGCTGCTGTCCTCAACGGCCTCCGGGCAGATCGTCAGCCGTACCGGCCGCTGGAAGGTGTTCCCCGTCCTCGGCACCGCCGTGGTCACGATCGGCCTGCTGCTCCTGCACCGGCTCGACGAGTTCAGCCCTACCGTCGAGATGGGCGCGTACTTCTTCGTCTTCGGTCTCGGCCTCGGCCTGGTCATGCAGGTCCTCGTCCTCATCGTGCAGAACGCCGTCTCCTACGAGGATCTCGGCGTCGCCACCTCGGGCGCGACCTTCTTCCGCTCGATCGGCGCCTCGTTCGGCGTCGCCCTCTTCGGCACCGTCTTCACCAGCCGCCTCGGCCAGGAACTCACCGACGCCTTCAGGGGCGTACGGCTCCCGGCCGGGCTGTCGGTCCACGCGCTGGAGGCGGACCCGCGTGGCATCGGGCAACTGCCGTCCGCGCTGCGGGTGCCGGCCCTGCACGCGTTCGCGGTCTCGATCACCGACGTCTTCCTGTACGCCGCTCCGGTCGCCCTTCTCGGCGTCGTACTCGCGTGCTTCCTCAAGGAGGACCCGTTGCGCGGCTCCGTCACCGCGCCCGACGGCACCCAGACGCTTGCCTCCAACCCGGTCGAGCGCTCGTCGTACGACGAGGTGTGCCGCGCGCTGTCCCTGCTCGGCACCCGCGAGGGACAGCGCGCGGCCTACCGGAACATCGCCGTGCGGGCGGGGTACGGCGACCTGCTGCCCGCGGCGAGCTGGCTGCTGTTGCGGATGAGGAAGTACGGCTCGGTGGAGCCGGGCGTGCTCGCGGAGAGCAACGCCGTCCCACTGAACGTGATCCTCGACGCCGAGCGTCAGATCGAGGGGCGGCGGCTGGCCGTCCGCACCGGTCTCGACCTCGGCCTGACGACCGAGGGGCGGGAGGTCGCGGAGCGGCTGGCGCGGGCCCGTGAGGAGTCGCTGGCCGAACTGCTCGGCGACTGGTGGGGCCCCGACCGGCCCACCGACCTGGACCGCCTGGTGAAGCTGCTGACCGACGAGATGTGTGGGTCGCGGCGCGAGCAGCCGCAGGGCGGGGCGGTACGGCGGAACTGACGGCCTCAGTGCAACGGCTTGCTGAACCAGTGCTCCGCGTAGAGGGCGTCGTTGTGCGGTTCGGTCTCCTGATAGCCGAGCCGGGCGTACAGGGCGCGAGCCTCGACCAGGTCGGTGCGGGTGTCGAGGACGATCCGGGTGGCCCCGAGCGCACGGGCGGCGTCCTCGGCGGCGCTCACGAGCAGGGCCGCGGTGCCCGCGCCGCGCCGGTCCGCGGGCACGAAGACCCGGGTCAGCTCTGCGGTGGCCGGATCCAGCAGCCGCACGCCCGCCATCCCGACGGGTTCGCCGTCCTGTCGCGCTACCAGCAACTGCCCGCTCGGCGGCGCGAGTTCGGCGCTGTTCTGGGCGGCGATCTCCCGCTCCAGCTCGTCGGGGTCGGTCCGGCGTCCCTCGTACCGGAGGTACCAGCGGTCGCTGACCTCCGTGTAGTAGGCCCGCCACAGTGCGGCGGCGACGGGGGAGTCGAAGGGTTCCGCGGCGATGGCCGGCGGGGTGGCGGGCACGGTGGGCGTGGAGCGCATGGGCGGCATTGTCGGCCGAGGGTCCGTACCCCGGGCAACCGAATATCCGTGGGCCCGTGTCGTGCGCGGCCGTTTGCCGACCCGCTTACGGGCAACCCGGATGAGGAACCGGCCAGTGTGGGCCGGCCGGATGCGGAAGGTAACCATGTCCACAGGCTTGATCATTGCTCTGATCGTGATCGCGGCGGTCGTGGTGGCGGCAGCGGTCATGCTGACGCTACGCGCCCGGGGCGGGCACGGCGGGCGGAACCTGAAGCAGCGCTTCGGACCCGAGTACGACCGGGCGGTGGCCCGGCACGACGGGGACACCAAGGCCGCCGAACGAGAACTCGCCGAGCGGGTCGAACGGTACGGCGGACTGCGCGAGCGGCCGCTGGAGCCCGCGGAGCGCGAACGCTTCGAGGCGCGCTGGACGGCGGCCCAGGAACACTTCGTGGAGGAACCGCGGCAGGCCGTGAGCGAGGCCGACCTGCTCCTGATGGAACTTGCGGGCGCCCGGGGCTTCCCGGACGGCGGGCGTTACGAGGAACAGGTCGACGCGCTCTCCGTGCACCACGCGGCCCACCTCGACGGCTACCGCCGGGTGCACAGCGGCACCGCCACCGCCGACACCGCCGGCGGCACCGACACCGAGGACCTGCGGATGGCCATGGTCGAGGCGCGCGCGTTCTTCGACGACCTGGTCACCGCGGGCGCGGAGTCCGGCCACCGGCACCGGCGCTCGGACGGCGCACCGCGCAACCGCGGCGGATCCCCTCTGCCGCTGACCTCGCACCGGGCTCGACCGAAGGAGAGCTGAGCGACATGACCGACGTGACGCCCGTCGAAGGCACGGTCACAGGCGCGGCAGGAGCCCCGCTCCTCCCGGGCGACGAGTGCGACAAGCTCGAACAGCACCTCCAGAACGCGGTCGTCGGGTTCGTCGACCGCCCCCGGGCCGCCGTCGAGGAGGCGGACCGCGTCCTGGAGGAAATCGTCGCCCGCTTCACCGACGAACTGGGCCGACGCCGGCGCACGCTGCGCATGACCTGGCAGGGCGACGGTGAGGAGGCCCACGGTTCCGACACCGAGCAACTGAGGCTCGCCCTGCGGGACTACCGCGAACTGGCGGACCAGCTGCTGCACCGCTGAACCCGGTTGCATCCGGACCCCCGCCCCGGCCTCGGGGCGGGGGTCCTGGTGTCGTTGCCGCACAACCACTGGTCCGAGGGGCGACGTTCGCACCGGCACAAGGGTGATCCACGCGCGGGAGACGTTACCGATCCCCCGCCCCCCGGTACTGATGGATGCGCCATCGCGTAGTCGGCCGAGGGACGGTTATGAGGAAGTCGCCGGGAATGCGGGTCGTCGGCACGGCCGTCTGCCTGCTCACGTTGTGCACCGTGTCCCCGGCGGCCGCGGGCGGGAACGCCGGTACCGGCGGGCGCGACCACGAGGTCATCCGCCTCACCTCGCCGACCGAGGTGAGGTACACCCTCACCCCGGCCACCCAGACCCCGCCGGTCCCCGCGCCCATCGGGAACCAGCAGGTGTCCACGGCCACCGTCTACAAGGACCACGTCGCGTACGGCACCCAGTCGAAGATCTGCACGGTCGTCGGGGCCCAGGGCGACTTGGAGACGCAGGTCTGCAACGGAGTCCTCACCCTTCCCCAGGGGAAGATCACATGGTCGGACGCGGAGACCTCGACCGGTTCGCCGGACGACTTCTACGACGCCGTCACCGGGGGGACCGGCGCGTACGACAGAGCCCGCGGGGTGATCCACGTGGAACGCGATCCGAACGTTTCGGGCGGTCGCGTCTACACCGTGTACCTGGCCCGCTGACAGCCGGATCCGTCCGGAACGGGAGACGGCCACAGCGGTCCGTCAGCGGTCCGTCGGCGCGTGGCCCTCGTCGCACGCCCGGTCGTGAACCGATTGCGCCGGACGCGGCGGGGCCGCGGGAATTATCATGCCGCCACGGCCACTGCGCTCCGAAACCGCAGGACCGAGACGCAACTCCAGGGGGAACACACGTGCTCGAACTCACCATGGCCTCCGTCTCCGAGGCGGACACGGGCGCCACGGCCGGCATGCTCATGGCCGACGCGCCGAGCGAACCGGGCGAGGTGCTGCGGGTGGGCAGGGACGGGGCCGTGTGCCGTCTCGCCACCCCTCAGGACTGGCTGTTCGTCTCCCGCGTCCATCTGGAGTTCCTGTGCGGGCCGGACGGCGGCTGGCAGGTGTCCTGGCTGCGCGGTTCGCAGCCCGATCCGTCCGCCGAAGTACGGCTGGCGGTCGGGCAGTACGCCCAGACCGTGGCCTACGGCGGAACCGTCCCGCTGCCCCGGGGCGGCTCCGGCGAGGTCGTCATCCAGGACCGCACCGGGCCGCGCAGCGTGAACGTGGGCTTCTACCACGAGGCGTAGCCGACCGGGGTACGACCAGTACCCCGCACCTAGGCCAGTACCCGCGCCAGGGCGAAGCCGTCGTACCCCTTGCTGCCCACGGTCTGGAGCGCCGTACCCGTGAGGCGGGGGTGGGCGGCGATCATCTCGATGGCGGCGCGGGTGCCCCGCACGCTCGGGTCGTCGTAGCTCTCGCTGTTGACCACCTGGCCGCCGCGCACGACGTTGTCGAGCACGATCAGGCTGCCCGTGCGCGTGAGCTTGAGCGCCCACTCCACGTAGTCGGGGTTGTTCACCTTGTCGGCGTCGATGAAGACCAGGTCGAAGGGGGCCGGGTTCTCGTCGGCCAGCTGCGGCAGTGACTCCAGAGCCGCGCCCACCCGCACCTCCACGACCTTCTCCAGGCCCGCGCGGGCGATGTTGCGCACCGCGACCTCGGCGTGCTTGGGGTCGTACTCCAGGGAGATCAGCCGGCCGTCGGACGGGAGGGCGCGGCCCAGCCAGATGGTGCTGTAGCCGCCGAGCGTGCCGATCTCCAGGATGTGCCGGGCGTCCTGGATCTCGGCGAGCAGTTGGAGGAACTTGCCCTGGGGCGCCGTCACGTTGACGTGCGGGAGCCCGGCGGCCTCACTGTCCCGCAACGCCGCCTGGAGCACCTCGTCGTCCGGAGAGAGGTGGCTGGAGAAGTAGAAGTCGACGTCGTCCCAGAGCTGCGACCCGGTCATGCACCAATGCCTTCCGTACGTACTTAGTCTTTCTAACTAGCCATACTAACGAAGGTAGCCCCGAGCTGGTTCCCTGTCAGCGAATCTCCGCAACTCCGCTGTGCTGTCAGCCGATCGGCCCAGGCGGGGGTCCGTGGGGATGGTGGGTCCGGAGGCGTCCCGATGGGCCCGGAAGGGTCTGGAGGAGTCTCGTGGGGTCCATTGGTGACTGATGGGAACTGATGGGGACTGGTGGGATCCAGTGGGGCTCAAGAAATTATGGGTTCCGCGTTGACCTGATATCGGGAGGGGGACGATGATGGCGGGGCTCGAAACCTCCCTGTTACTTCAAGGACGGAGCGCGGTATGACCACAGCGCCGAATCAGGGATCGGGGAGCGTCGGTCTCGACGCCCTTCCGGTGGGAACACCGGTCTACATCTCGGGCCGGGGGAAAGGCAAAATCCTCGAATCCCGCATGAAAGGCTCCTACCTCCAGTACCGCGTCGAATACGAGAACGGCAAGAAAACCGACTGGGAATCCGCGAAGCAGGTCGTCGTCGACAACCCGGTGACGAACGTGACACCACCGCCGTCCCGCGACGTCGTGACCGAGGGTCAGCGGATCGTGCCCGCAGAGGTCAGCCACGTCATCCTCGCCGACGAGGCGGTGCGCAAGGAGGAATGGGCGCAGCGAAAGACGCCCGGCGGCTTACGTGCGGCGCAGCAGAAGACCTGGACGGCCGTCTACGGCACGGACACCCCGACGGTGACCGTCAAGGAGAACACCACCAGCATCGAGTCCGGCAACGGAAAGCTCAAGGTCCTCGACTGGGCGGCGGACGACGACGGACTGCGGGCCGTGCTGCTCGTGCACATCAACCGCGGCCACGTGGCCGAACCGCACGACCTGATCGAGCTCCAGCTGACCCGCCCGTTCCGCAACGGCACGAAGACCGACGACATGCCGATCGACACGATCGCCGTCCTCACCCCGGACGTGAACTCCGCGAGCGTGGACGTCGAGGTCCGCTACACCTGGGCCCAGCTGGCGAAGGCGGCCAAGCTGAAGGGTACGGCGAGCCGGTCCGCGTTCGTCGCCGGGTTCCCGCAGATCGGAATCCAGGCCGTCTGGTACGAGAAAGTGGGCGACAACAATTCCCCGAACCACTGGAGCGGCGGCGTCAAACAGAAGGACAACACCGGCGCACTGCTCCTGAAAACGCTCACCGACGAAGAGCGGAAGCGGACCGAGGAGAGTTTCCAGGATGACTGGAACCTCAGCGAGATTCTGCGCGACGGGCGTCCGGTCTGGGCCTCATTCAAGGAGATCCTGCAACCCGGAAAAGAAATGGCGACCACTCTGGAAGCCGAATCGGAGTTCATGGTCAGTGAGGCACAGCTGGCCAAAACCATCGATCTGCTGGGCAAGCTCATGAAGGACAGGGGGCTTCAGCAGAAATTCGGCATCCGGGTGATGAAGGCCGGCGGTACGAAGGTCTCCACGGACACGTACTTCGACATCGCCCCGTCCTACCCGCTCCTGTCCCAACAGATCGTGCTGCGCCGCCGCTATGTGAAGGGCGACCCGGCCGGCACCTGCCTCCTCGCGCTCAAGGGCCGCACCGTGCGCAACGAACGCGACACGAGCGAGCGGATCCGGCTGGCCGCCCAGGTCCAGGTGCTGGAGACGCTGATGGAGAAGCCGGCCGGCCTCGCCCCGTTCCTGGAGGACCACTCGACCGACAACGCCTTCGGCCGCGCCCTGCACGACGCGGTGTCCTCCGTGACGGACTACTCGGGTCTCTCCGCCGCGCTCGTGATCACCGCCCAACGGGAGAAGTTCTCCTTCGAGCTGGAGAACTCCACCACCATCGAGTTCAGCGCCGACAAGGCCTGGGTCGAGCAGGGCGGCACCAAGAAGACCGTGTACACCATCGAGTTCGGCGTCGGTCACCCGGGACTGAGCGTCCAGGGCGGCGGCACGGGTGGCGGCACGGTCACGGAGGCGGGTTCCTCGTCCACGACGACGACGTCCACGACGACGTCCTCGCACCCCGTGATCGCCCGCCCCTACCACGTACCGCACGACCTGGAGAACCAGGGCCTGTTCGCCAAGCCGGACTACGCCCAGTTCCGCACACTCCGGGGGCAGCTCCTGAGCCACCTCTTCGGCGACGAGGCGAGCAAGCTCGAACCGGGCGGCAACAAGGCGCACGTACTGGCCCTGCTGCTCGGCCTGATCAAGAAGAGCTGACCAGGCCGGTCCGCATCAGGAGGAGCCGCTGACCGCCGGGGCCGCCCCCGGCAGCGGGCGGCCCGCACACTCGGTCATCCGCCACACCGCGACCCCGCCGATCACGGCCGCCGCCATCATGTAGTACGCGGGCATCATCAGGTTGCCCGTCGCACCGATGAGGGCGGTGACCACCAGCGGGGTCGTACCGCCGAACAGCGAGACCGAGACGTTGAAGCCGATCGAGAGGGAGCCGTAGCGCACCCGGGTCGGGAACAGGGCGGGCAGCGCCGCGGGCATCGACGAGGTGAAGCAGACCAGCAGCATGCCGAGAGCGCCCATGCCGAGCACGACCCCGAGCAGGCTGCCCTGACGGATCAGCAGCAGCGCCGGGACGGACAGGACCAGGAAGCCCGCGCAGCCGGCCGCGATCACCGGACGGCGGCCGATCCGGTCGGTCAGCGCGCCGGCGAAGGGCTGCACGATCATCATCGCCGCCATCACACCGAGCACCACCAGCAGGCCGTGCGTCTCGTCGTACTTCAGCTCACTGGTCAGATAGCTCGGCATGTACGACAGCAGCATGTAGTCGGTGACGTTGTAGACCAGGACCAGGCCCATGCACAGCAGCAGCGGCTTCCACTGGCCGGTCACCATCTCGCGCAGCGGCACCTTCGGACGGTTCGACTCCGCCTTCCTCGCCTCCGCGGCGAACGCCGGGGTCTCCTCCAGACGCAGCCGCAGATACAGGCCGATGATCCCCATCGGACCGGCGACCAGGAACGGGATCCGCCAGCCCCAGGACAGCAGATCGTCGGTGGAGAGCAGGGCGGTCATGGCGGTGACCAGCCCGGCGCCGCCGATGTAACCGGCCAGCGTGCCGAACTCCAGCCAGCTGCCCAGGAACCCGCGCTTCTTGTCCGGCGCGTACTCCGCGATGAACGTGCACGCGCCCGCGTACTCACCGCCCGTCGAGAAGCCCTGCACCAGGCGCGCGGCGAGCAGCAGCAGCGGAGCGCCGACGCCGATCGTGGCGTACGACGGGATCAGACCGATCGCGAAGGTGCCCGCCGCCATCATGATCATGGTGAGCGCGAGGACCTTCTGCCGGCCGACGCGGTCGCCGAGCGGGCCGAAGACCATGCCGCCCACGGGGCGGATCAGGAAGGCCGCCGCGAAGGCGCCGAACGTCGAGAGCAGCTGGGCGGTCGGGTTGCCGGACGGGAAGAAGACCTTGCCCAGCGTCACCGCGATGTAGCTGTAGACACCGAAGTCGAACCACTCCATCGCGTTGCCCAGCGCGGCAGCCTGTACGGCGCGTCTGACGAGCGCGGGGTCGGTGACGGTGACTTCTTCTGGGGCCTTGCGGGCCCCGGAGGCCTTCACGGACGGGGTGACAGCTGCGACGGTGGCCAAACCGGTCTCGCCTACCTTTCGACGGGGACAGGGACACGGGCCGCACGACACCGGACGGGCCGACCCCGACCATAGGAGCCTTCTGACCGGTCACGTGGCGTACGCGAGTCGATGCATGGTGCAGCTAAATGCTGTGTATGCAGGTGCGTATGCCCGCTCGTCCGCCGGTTTTCGGGCACGGCGGTGTGATCCTTGTCGCGTCGTGGTGGTTCAGCGACGGGTGAATACGACGATGTCGTTGCCGGACCCGCAGGCGAGGAAGGCGGAGTCGTGCAGGGCCAGGGCGTTGCAGGGGCCCGGCACGTGGAGTACCTGCGTGATGGTGCGGGTCCGCAGGTCCCAGATGTTCACCGTGCCGTCAGGGAATCCGGCGAGGACGACGGGGCGGCCGTCCAACTCGGCACACGCGAGCGTGGACACGTGGTGCGGGTGGCCGGTCATCGCCAGTCCGACCACCAGGCCGGTGCGCAGATCCAGCACCCGCACCGCACCGTCGTCGCAGGCGATCACCGCCACGGGCGTCCCGGCCAGCACGGTGCAGGCGAGGGCGCCCCTCCGGTATCCGTGCACCCGGTGGTCCGTGACTCCTCCGGAGGCGAGATCCACGATCTGCACGGTGGTACGTGTGCCGTGGACCGCCACCTGACGGCCGCCGACGACGGCGCAGTCGAAGGGGGGAAACTCGTTGTCGAACTCGATGTCGAACGAGTGCAGCCTGACGGCCACGCCGCCCGTGGTGAGATCACACCGCCACACATCGAAGGCTGTCAGAGCGGCCGCGACCGGGTGGCCCTCCAAGTGGGCGCATGCGAGACGCAGTACGGGACCCTGGGGCAGCTGGACCGGAGAGCCCACCTCGTCGGCGGTCGCGCTGTCCCACATGCGAACGGTCGGGCGCCGGGCGCCGGCGGTCACCGTGCGACGTCCCTCGTCCGTCACGCAGTGCGCCTGCTGATCCCTGAGGTGTTCACCGACGGGCAGGCAGGTGGCCGGGTCCCACGCCCGTACCGTTCCGTCGAGCGAGCCGGTGAGCAGGACCGGGCGACGGTTCACCACGGCGACGTTCATCGTGCGGACCGCGGCGGTGTGACCGTTCAGCGGTCTGCCGACATCCCGGGTCCGGGACAGGTCCCAGACCCGTGCCGTGCCGTCGGACGATCCCGAGACGGCGACATGCTGCCCGGACAGCACCGTGTGCGCCAGGGAAGTCACGCCCGAGGCGTGACCGCTCAGCGGGGTTCCCAGCTGATGGTGGGTGGCCAGATCCCAGATCCGCACCGCGCCGTCGTCGGACGCTGCGATCGCGGTCGGCCGGCCGCCCAGCTCGGCGCACCCGACGGTCGGTGTCCAAGCGAGGGGCACACACTGCCAGAGAGCCGCGATCCGACGTGACTTCATGCTCCAGATCTGCAGCCAGCCCGCTTGGCTGTACCCCACGACGACCGGGCGGCCGTTCAGATTCGCGCAGGACAGCGCGATCTGCGCGGCCGTCTCCCCGGGCTCCATCGGACCCAGTTCCTTCTGGGACGGAAGGTCCCACATGTGGGCCCTCCCCCATCCCGTGGAAGCGACCACGACCGGGCGGCCGTCGAGGACCCCGCTCGCCAAGTCGTACACCGGGAACCCGGTCTCCATGGGCGCGCCCACCTGCCAGCCCTTGGCCAGGTCCCAGATCCGTATGGTGCCGTCGTCCGAGCCGGACACGGCCACGGCGCGACCGTGCAGTTCCGCGCAGACCACGCGGTTCACCGGCCCCTGGTGACCGGTCAGAGGCTCCCTCACGGAGTGGCCGGTGGTCAGGTCCCAGATCCGCAGTGTCATGTCGTCCGAGCCGGTCACGGTGATCGGGCGCCCGTCGAGCTCGGTGCAGGCCGCGGTTCGAACCGGCCCTGTGTGCCCGGTCAGTGGTTCTCCCACCTGCTGCCCGGTGGCCAGGTCCCAAAGTCGTACCGTCGCGTCCTCCGAGCCGGTCACCGCGACCGGGCGGCCGTTCGGAGCGGCGCACGCCACGGCGTTCACGGCACCGGTGTGGCCGGCGAGGACGTGCCGTGTCTTCCCCGACACCTGGGACCCGGTCGCGGCCATCGGTCGCCAGTCCCGCTCGCCAAGTCCCGCGCTGAACGCCCGCAACGCGGCCGGATCGTTGAACCGTGCCGCGTCCACCGCGAGGATCTGCCGTCGGCCCGGCACGGGAAGCCTGCGGTGGACGCCGAGGGACGCGAGGTAGATCGCCGCGTACAGCCGAGCCGTCTCGCTCCCCGCCGTCAGCAGATGCGGGGCCAGCCGGTCGCAGTCCGCGTGGGCGAGGTAGTCCGGGTCGGTCAGCAGGCTGTCCAACCGGTCGCCGAGAGCCGCGTGGGTGGCCAGGTGACGCTGGGCGTAGGGATGGGCGCGCGCCCAGTCGCGGGTGCCGTCCACGCGGTACGGCACCGCCTCCCGCAGGGCCGTGGCGAGGGCGCGGTGGGCGGCCTTCGCGTCCTGGCCCTGGCGCAGGTACTCCGCCATCGCCTCGTGGTACAGCCGGTACACCGACCGTCCGTCCTCCACGGCCTCGACCACGTAGGCGCCCGCGTCGCGCCGCAGCCGGTGGAGGTCGTCGTTGGTGTAGCGGCCGCCGGAGAGCCGGGAGGCGATCCGGGCCCAGAGGTCCTCCCAGGGCAGGCCCTGGCCCTCGGCGTAGGCCAGCGGGCGCAGCAGGTCCAGGATCCGTGCGGCGTGCTCCGGACCGAAACGCTGGTGGAGGTCCCGGTGCATGGCGTCCGCCGCCGCGCTGGGGAGGGAGGTGCGCCAGGCCGTGTCCCAGGGGTCCGGGAGCACCGGTGAGGCGGCCAGCGTGCCTGCCGTGATGCGGGCGACCAGAAAGGAGTGGCCCGCCGCCCGGGCGACGGCCTGGGCGACCGCGCGGAGCAGGTCGTTGTCGCACTCCGTGTACGGCGAGTCGGGGTGCGCGTCCATCAGGTTGCGGACCGTGTACGCCAGTACCGCGTACGGGTCGGCGTACATCGGGGCGTCCAGGTCGATGTGGTCCTCCCGGCGCAGCCCCAGCGCGGGGAAGAGGTGGGGCCGGGTGCCCAGCAGCAGGCGGACATGACGGCCCGCCAGCTCCATGAGCGGGCGCAGCACCTGGCCGCACAGGGTCTCCGGGGTCACTGCCTCGTCGAGTCCGTCGATCAGGATCACCTGCGGACGGGCCGGGTCCGGGGCCGAGCCGAGGTGGTTCAGCAGGTCGGCCACCGCCTGTGCCGGAGGCAGCCGCAGGGCCGCCGCCACCGCCCGTACCACCTGCTGGTCGGTGAGATTCTGGGCGTAGACAGGGGTGCGGATCGCCCGCTCGCGGGGCAGTTGGCCGCTGGTCAGGCCCAGTGACGCCAGCGGTACCGTACGCCGGTACTCGGGATCGCTCACCGCCGCCAGCAGACCGAGGACCGCCGTCTTGCCGGAGCCGGGGTCACCCGTGACGACCGACACGGGCCGCTGGTCGGGGAGTTCGCCGAGCCATGCGGTGATGTCCTCCAGCGCCCGGTGCCGCCCGGAGAACCACCACCCCACCTGGTCCTCGTCCCGGTGTCCCATCGCCCGCCGCAGCAGCCGGGTGCGGAACTCCTCGTCCCGGCGGCTGTCCTGCCGGCGCCACTCGGCCGCCTGCTGCAACGCGAGGTCGGTGTGGGAGAGCCGGGGGCTGTGCTTGGCGTTGGGCAGGAAGGGCGGGATCTCCCCGGTGAGGCCGATGATCTCCAGGCCGATGTGCTGGTGGTCGGGGCGTTTGGGGTTGGTGCGGGTGGAGCTGACCACCGCGTCCAGGGCCAGCGCACCGGGGGCGTAACCGGCGGTCGCCAGGCTGGTCACCGCCTCCGCGAACAGTTCGGGAAAGGCTCCGGTGCGCGCCAGTTCCCGCGGCTGTGCCGACGTGATCACGGCCAGGCCCGCGTCCTCCTCCTGCCAGTCGTTCTTCAGCCTGGCCATGACGGGCAGGAGTTCGTTGGCGCCCTGCCCGGAGAAGCAGGTGTCCAGCATCAGCAGCAGCCGCCGTACCTTCGTACCCGCGAGGATCTTGTGGGCGAGGGTGCTGGGCCGGAGCGCGTCGTACAGGTCGTCCGGGTCGGTGTCCGAGGTGAGCAGCACGAAGTCGCCGTTGTCCAGGATCTCGCCGTGCGCCGCGAGGTACACGGCGACGATGTCGTCCGGGCGGCGATCCGGGGCACGGCAGAAGTCCCGCAGCTCCTTGAGGAGTTGGTCCTGGTTCGGGTTGAGGCCGAGTTCGGAGACATGGTCGTAGCAGAGCTCGCGGGTGAACAGGTCCACCATCCGGCGGCGGGCCTCGACCAGCCCCGGGCGGTCCCACTCCAGCTCGGGCGGCGCCTTCGGATAGTGGGCGACGGCGCCGGCGATCAGGAAGCGCCGTGGTCCGCGCGGTTCCGTCTCTCTCATGCCAGGCCCTCCGCCACCGCCTCGCCGGTCTCCAGCGCGGTGAGATACAGCGTGGCGTCATGGGCGTGCGAACCGTTGTGGACGGCTCTGCCGCGCACTCCGGTGCCGAACAGCGGCGACAGGTCCCTTACGGCGGCCACCACGTCGCCCTTGTCCACGATGTTCGTCCAGCGCGGCGTGTCCGGGGCGCCCGGCCAGCCGCCCGGTTCGGGCCGCAGCCGCTCGTAGATCATCCGCATGCCCAGCGGGGACCCGATGGTCACCAGCGCCCGTACCCGGTGGCCGGGGCGCGCGCACAGTGCCTCGTAAGCCACCACCGATCCGAGCGAGTGCGCCACCACGACCCGGGTGTCCGGTTCGATCGCCTCCTCCACCCGGGCGCGGGCCCCCGCCCGCAGCTCCTCGTCCAGCAGGTAGCGGCGCACCTGCTTCAGATCGAAGACCAGGGCGCGCAGGGATACGCCCGCGAAGAAACGGGAGCGCTGGAGCAGCCGGAGCGCCGTCTGGACCGACCCGGGGGACCGGGCGAGGGTGTCCGCGCCCGGCGGCGGCACCGCCGGGTCGGCCGACGCGCAGGCCGCCCACCACTCCATCAGCAGTGCGGCTTCCAGGTCGTCCACGTCGTCCGCGGTGTACAGGGGGTCGCCGACTGCCAGGGTCCGGCCCGGGGGACGGAACAGGTCGCCGTAGAAGGCGATCCGCAGGTCGCCCGGGGTGAGCTTCGGGCCCTCCGCGCGCTCCAGGCCGTCGGCGAGGGCAGGCTCCCACTCCCTCAACAGCGAGTTGGCGCCCAGCCGTTGCTTGCCCACCCCGTGCACACCGAGAATCCGCCCCATCCGCCCCGTCCCCCCGAGCCGCGCAGGACGCTCACTGTCCTCGCAGGACCCCTCACTTTAACGGGAGACGTCCGGCCCGGCGTCGGAACCGGCTACAGCCGCTGGATGATCGTCCCGGTGGCCAGCGCGCCGCCCGCGCACATGGTGATCAGCGCGAACTCCTTGTCCGTGCGCTCCAGTTCGTGCAGGGCCGTCGTGATGAGCCGGGCTCCGGTCGCGCCGACCGGGTGCCCGAGCGCGATCGCGCCGCCGTTGACGTTGACCTTCGTCAGGTCCTGGCCGAAGACCTGGGTCCAGCTCAACACCACTGATGCGAAGGCCTCGTTGATCTCCACGAGATCGATGTCCTTCAGGGACATGCCCGCCTTACCCAGTACGGCCTTGGTCGCGTCGACCGGGCCGTCCAGGTGGAAGTGCGGGTCGGCGCCCACCAGGGCCTGGGCCACGATCCGGGCCCTCGGCCGCAGCTTCAGCGCGCGGGCCATCCGCTTCGACGCCCACATGATGGCGGCGGCGCCGTCCGAGATCTGCGAGGAGTTGCCGGCCGTGTGCACCGCCGTCGGCATGACCGGCTTCAGCCCCGCCAGCGCCTCCGGGGAGGTGTCCCGCAGCCCCTCGTCGCGGTCGACCAGCCGCCACATGCCCTGCCCGGCGTGTTGCTCCTCCTCGGTGGTGGGCACCTGGACCGAGAACGTCTCCCGTTTGAAGCGCTCCTCCGACCAGGCGGTGACCGCCCGCTCCTGCGAGACGAGCCCGAGCGAGTCGACGTTCTCCCGGGTCAGCCCCCGGCGCCGGGCGATCCGCTCGGCCGCCTCGAACTGGTTGGGCAGGTCGACGTTCCACTCGTCCGGGAACGGCTTGCCCGGCCCGTGCTTGGAGCCCGACCCGAGCGGTACGCGGGACATCGCCTCCACGCCGCAGCTGATGCCGACGTCGATGACCCCGGCGGCGATCATGTTGGCGGTCATGTGCGAGGCCTGTTGGGAGGAGCCGCACTGGCAGTCCACGGTTGTCGCGGCGGTCTCGTACGGCAGCCCCATGGTCAGCCAGGCCGTACGCGCGGGGTTCATGGACTGCTCGCCGGCATGGGTCACCGTGCCGCCGACGATCTGCTCGACGCAGTCGGCGGGAATGCCGGTGCGGCCGAGGAGTTCACGGTAGGTCTCGCCCAGGAGATAGGCGGGATGGAGGTTGGCGAGCGCGCCGCCGCGCTTGCCGATGGGGGTGCGTACGGCTTCGACGATCACGGGTTCCGCGGCCATGGGGGAGGTCCTTCCTCGGTCAACCCGCGCGGCGCGGGGGGCGTCCCGGCCCGTCCCGCCACGCAGAACTAGTACGCGTTCTAGTTCTGTCCGAAGTGTGCGGACTGAGCGTCCACGGCCGCAAGGGTCGTGCAGCTCCCGGAGTCGCGATCTGCACGAACTCCGCCCGCAATTGGCCGTGCCGGATGTCTTGCGACTTGTAGAACCCGTTACTACCTTCGCGGCATCCGTACTTTCTGATGGACCGTCAGAACGACCGGGAGACGCCGATGCCGTCCTGCCCCGAGCTGCCCGACGGGTTCGACTTCACCGACCCCGACCTGCTCCACCACCGCGTACCCCTCCCGGAGTTCGCCGAGCTGCGCCTGGCCGAACCGGTCCGCTGGATTCCCCAGCCGCACGGTCTGGCCGGGTTCGCGGACGACGGCTACTGGGCGGTGACCCGGCACGCGGACGTCAAGTATGTGTCCACGCACCCGGAGTTGTACTCCTCCTACCTCAACACGGCGATCATCCGCTTCAAGGAGGACATGCAGCGTGATGTGATCGACGCCCAGCGTCTGATCCTGCTGAACATGGACCCGCCCGAGCACACCCGGGTGCGCCAGATAGTGCAGCGCGGTTTCACCCCGCGCGCCATCCGCGCCCTGGAGGACCGGCTGCGCGCCCGCGCCGAGGCCATCGTCCGCGGTGCCGCGGCCCGGTCCGGGCCGTTCGACTTCGTCACCGAGGTGGCCTGCGAACTGCCGCTCCAGGCCATCGCCGAGCTGATCGGTGTCCCGCAGGACGACCGGGCCAAGATCTTCGACTGGTCCAACAGGATGATCTCGTACGACGATCCCGAGTACGCGATCACGGAGGAGGTCGGCGCCCAGTCGGCCGCCGAGATCATCGCCTACGCGATGAACATGGCCACCGAGCGCAAGAGCTGCCCGGCGCACGACATCGTCTCGACGCTGGTGGCGGCCGAGGGCGAGGGGAACCTCAGCTCCGACGAGTTCGGGTTCTTCGTGCTGATGCTGGCGGTGGCGGGCAACGAGACCACCCGCAACGCCACCACCCACGGCATGCACGCCTTCCTGACCCACCCCGAGCAGTGGGAGCTCTACAAGCGGGAGCGTCCGTCGACCACCGCCGAGGAGATCGTCCGCTGGGGGACCCCGGTCAACTCCTTCCAGCGCACGGCCACCCAGGACACGGAACTGGGCGGCCGGCTGATCCGCAAGGGCGACCGGGTGGGGCTGTTCTACGCCTCCGCCAACCACGACCCCGAGGTGTTCGACGACCCCGACACCTTCGACATCACCCGTGACCCCAACCCGCACCTCGGCTTCGGTGGGGGAGGCCCGCACTACTGCCTGGGCAAGTCCCTGGCCGTCCTGGAGATCGACCTGATCTTCAACGCGATCGCCGAGGCCATGCCGGACCTCCGCCTGACCGCGGACCCACGCAGGCTGCGGTCCGCCTGGATCAACGGTGTGAAGGAACTCCGGGTGACCGTCGACTGACCCGGGCCGGCGGCTCCCGGCGCCGTCGGCCCGTCCAGGAGGAGGCAGGAGCATCCCGACCCCAACGCCCCGTTCCTGCCTCCCCCACGATCACTCCCGACCCGAGGCCACCACCGCCAGCACCCCCGACGCCAGCGCCGCGATCAGCAGGGGGACGGCCTGGTGGCCATGGAGGACCAGCCAGGCGCCTCCGGTGGCGCCCGCCAGCATGGCGAGAACCGCGGCGGTCCGGCGTCCGGCGCGGGTGCCGCCCCGCGGGGACTCGGAGACCAGACCGGTCAGCGTCATGGTCAGGACCGTGGTGGTCAGATCGGGCACCGCCAGCTTGCGTACGGTCGCGTTGCGCAGACCCATCGCCACGGCGGTCAGCGCGATGAGCGCGTACGTCGTGCGGCTGTGCCCCGGCGCGACGAACGCCACCACGGCCGCCGCGCCGACCAGCGCCGCCTCGACCGCCAGCGTCAGCCGGGTCCAGTTCCGCCGGGAGCCGCCGCCCCCGAAGCGGGCCGCCACCCGGCCGCCCGCCGTCGCGCCCACCAGGAAGCAGAACAGCGAGGTCACCGTGTGCGGGACGGAGAAGCCCGCCGCGCCGGCCGCCGCGAAGCCCAGCACCACCACGTTGCCGGTCATGTTGGCCGTGAAGACGTGCCGCAGGGAGAGGAAGCTCACCGCGTCGATCAGCCCGCTCACCACGGTCAGCGCCAGCAGCACCACCGTGAGGCGCACTCCGCGCGCCTCCGGATCCGGGTCCGGCTCGGGCGGCATGGCTCCTCCGGGCGGCCGGGCGGGCAGGGGTTCCCCAGTCCACCACGCGGGAGCCCGGCCGGACGGCCCGCGTACACCGATGGAGTGATGGGCGGGCGGTTCGCGACGCGGCTGGTTTGCCGGTGCGGGGTCGGAGTTACGTATGTTGCGCCGCCCGCGGACCGGGTGGCTGTCGTGACCGGGTCGTGCGGAGGAGTGCGATGAGCTGGCGGATGGCGCGGGCTGGAGCGGCGGCGGCAGGGGCGCTGCTGGTGGCGGTGGCGTCGGCTCCGGCGCACGCGTTGACGAACGTGGCGTGCTCGGAGACGGCGCTGCGGAACGCGATCACCGCGTCGAACCTGCTCCCGGGCGGTGACACGCTGGTCCTGCTGCCGTATTGCGTGTACACGCTGACGGACGGCTTCGGACAGCTGCCGACGATCACCAAGCCGCTGGTGATCCAGGGCAACCACGCGACCATCCGCCGCGACCCGGCGGCGATCAGCAGTTTCCGCGTCATGCGTGTCGGCAGCGGTGGGTCGCTCACCGCTGACACCCTGACCGTCATGAACGGCCACGCCGACGCCTCGGGCGGCGGCGGCCTGCTGGTCGACGCGGGGGGCGGCCCGCTGACCGCCACCGGCGTGAACTTCCAGGGCAACGCCTCCGACGGGAACGGCGGTGGCGTCCTCATCGCCTCCGGCAGCACGGGCACGTCCACCCTCAACGGCGGCAACGTCACCGACAACCGGGCCACCGTCGACGGCGGGGGCATCGACGCCGAGGGCACCGTGAACCTCGCGGGCACGACAGTTGCAGGCAACCGCGCCAACGGCCAGGCAGGCGGGGTCAACAACGACGTGGGCGCCGGACTGCTCACGATCAGCGACGCGTTCATCAGGAACAACCGCGCGGCGGGCGCCACCGGCGGGGTGGACCTGGACGGCAACGCGTTCATCACCCGCACGAGCGTGACCGGCAACTCCTCCGGCGCCACCAGCGGCCCGGGCGGAATCTACGCCGGCGGGTTCCTGACCCTCCAGGACTCGGTGGTCAGCGGGAACATCGACACCACCGGTACGGTCAGCGGTGCGGGAGGTCTCCAGGCGAACGGGGTCGCCGTCGTGGTCCTGGGTACGGAGATCAACGGCAACCGGGTGATCGGGGCCGGTGCGTTCGGCGCCGGGGTCTATCACTCCTCCGGATCGCTGATCCTGGACGGATCCACCATCAGCGGCAATCTCGCCTCCGGCGCCAACGCCAAGGGCGGCGGCGTCTACACGGAGGGCTCGAGCCTGACCATCCAGAACAACACCCGTATCAACGGCAACAAGGTCTCCGGCACCGGCGCCTTCGCCGCCGGCCTCTACAACACCGGCGGCAGTGTGTCCCTGTCGGGCTCCCACGTCGACAACAACACCGCACCCCCCGTCCCCGCCCCCGGCGGCATCTGGACGGACACCCCGATCACCTCGGTGACCGCATCCACCATCACCGGGAACACCCCCACCAACTGCCTCCTCAGCCCCCAGCCGGTGACCGGCTGCTCCGGCTGACCCGGACGGCGCATAAAGCGCGAACCCCCTCGCCGGTGGCCCGGCGAGGGGGTTCGTGGTGAAGCGGTCGCAGCGCGGAACGGCTCAGTACCAGCCGTGCGACTGCCAGAAGTTCCAGGCGCCGACGGGGCTGCCGTAGCGGGACTTCATGTAGTCCAGGCCCCACTTGATCTGGGTGGCCGGGTTGGTCTTCCAGTCGGAGCCGGCGGACGCCATCTTGGTGCCGGGCAGCGCCTGGACCAGGCCGTAGGCGCCGGAGGAGGCGTTGGTGGCGTTGGCGTTCCAGCCGCTCTCGTGCTCGACGATCTTGCTGAACGCGTTGTACTGCGCGGCGTCCGGGATCATCTTGTGCGCGATCGCCTGGGCGGAGGAGGCCGAGGTGGTGTCCGCGGCCTGGGCCGGAGCCGAGGTCAGGACCATGCCGGTCGTGGCGGCGGCCAGGGCGGCGGCGGTGAGGGCCTTCCGCGGGGTGGCGATGCGGCTGAGGAACGAGATGGGGGCGACGGACACGGAGAACCTCTTCGTCGGGGACAGGGGGTCGCCATGGGCCGGGGCCCACGTCGGCGCCGTGACCCGGGGGTTTGTGGTGCCTTGCGACGCGGACCAGAGAAGCAGGCCGTGAACCCGTCCGCAATGCCCCCTTTTACTAGTTGTGGCCGAATGAAGGGGGAATGCCGTCCGTGTGGCGTGGCTCTCGAAGTGCAGGTCAGTGGGGGTGCGCTGTCGGACATTTCGGATAATTCGTCCTACGATGCGGAATCGTAGGTGAGCTGCGTCATGTGGGGTGCCTCACCGCGTCGGCGGGTCGAATGTGACGGCGGTCTCGAACACGGCCCGGCGGGTGGCCCGGCGCAGCGCGCGCAGCAGGGCCGGGCCGAGCGCCACGGTCAGTACGACGGTGCAGACCGCCCGGCCCAGGTCCCAGCCCAGCGAGGTGGCCAGGCAGTACGTGACGAACCGGGCCAGGTTCGCGGGGACCGCCGCGTGCGGGTCGAAGGCGATGCCGGAGGCGAGCGCGCCCATGAAGGGCCAGCCCGCGAGGTTCATGAGCGTGCCGTAGGCGAAGGCGGCGAGGAAGCCGTACAGGGCGAGCAGCAGCAGCTCGCCCCGGCCGCGCAGCCGGTCGGGGCCCGGGAGCAACCCGGCGCCCATGGTGAACCAGCCCATGGCGAGCATCTGGAACGGCAGCCAGGGGCCCACCCCGCCGGTGAGCAGCGCGGACGCGAACATGGTGAGCGAGCCGAGGGTGAACCCGAAGCCCGGGCCGAGCACCCGGCCGCTGAGCACCATCAGGAAGAACATGGGCTCGATGCCGGCGGTGCCCGCGCCGATCGGCCGCAGCGCCGCCCCGGTCGCGGCCAGCACCCCCAGCATGGCCACCGCCTTGGGCCCGAGCCCCGACTCGGAGATCGTCGCGGCGACGACGGCCATCAGCAGCACCAGCAGTCCCGCGAAGAGCCAGGGCGCGTCCTGGGCGTGGGCGCTCAGGCCCGAGCCGGGCGGAGCCAGGAACGGCCACCCGAAGGCGACCACCCCGACCGCGCCGACCAGCACCAGGGCGGCCGCGGACCGGGGCCCCAGCCGGATCGCCCGGGCCTGAGGCTGCGGGCGCGCGGGGGCGGTCGTACCAGGATTCGTACGGGGGCTCATGCCAGGGCCTTTCGCACCTGGGCGGGCGTGAGCCAGCGCTGCGGGGCCAGGATCTTGGTGACCTGCGGGGCGTAGGACGGGGACGAGACGACGATGTCGGCCGTCGGACCGTCCGCGATGACCTCGCCCTCCGCCAGCAGGACGACCCGATGTGCGATCTCGGCGGCCAGTTCCACGTCGTGCGTGGCCAGTACGATGGCGTGCCCCTCGGCGGCCAGTGCGCGCAGCACGCCCACCAGCCGGGCCTTGGCCGCGTAGTCCAGGCCGCGGGTCGGCTCGTCCAGCAGGAGCAGCGGCGGCCGGGCGGTCAGTACGACGGCCAGGGCCAGCGCGAGCCGCTGCCCCTCGGAGAGGTCCCGGGGGTGGACGTCGTCGCCGATGCCGGGCAGCAGGCCGGAGACCAGCGCACGGCAGGTGCCGGGCTCGGCCCGCGCGTCCCGGTCGGCGGCCGCGCACTCGGCGCCGACCGTCTCCGCGTACAGCAGGTCGCGCGGCTCCTGCGGCACCAGACCGACGTGCCGCACCAGCTCCCGGGGCGCGGTGCGGTGCGGGACCGCGCCGCCGACCAGCACCGTCCCGGCGGACGGCTCGACGAGCCCGACCAGACTGCCGAGCAGCGTGGACTTCCCGGCGCCGTTGCGGCCCATCAACGCCACCGTCTCGCCGGGCGCGAAGGCGAGGTCCACCCCGCGCAGGGCGTCGACCCGGCCGCGCCGGACGGCCAGCGCGCGCACCTCGGCGCACCGGGGCAAGGCCGCTTCCGGGGCGCGCCCGCGCAGCAGCCGTCGCTGCGCCGGAATCCGGGGCGCGGGCGGGGCGGTGACCGCCGGAGCCGGCACGGGCCGCGGGGCCGCCTTCCCGGCGAGCCGCCTCCGCAGCTCCCCGGCGCGGCGGCGCGCGTCCCGCACGGTCAGTGGCAGCGGGGACCAGCCCGCCAACCGGCCGAGGTCCACCACCGGCGGGTACACCGGTGACACGGCCATCACCTCGGCCGGGTCGCCCAGCAGCGGGGCGGCGCCCGGCGCGGGCAGCAGGACGACCCGGTCGGCGTACTGGATCACCCGCTCCAGGCGGTGCTCGGCCATCAGGACCGTCGTACCCAGGTCGTGGACGAGCCGCTGGAGCACGGCGAGGACCTCCTCGGCGGCCGCCGGGTCCAGCGCCGACGTCGGTTCGTCCAGCACCAGCACACTCGGGTGCGGGGTGAGCACGGAGCCGATCGCGACACGCTGCCGCTGCCCGCCGGAGAGCGTGGCGATGGGCCGGTCCCGCAGACCGGCGAGACCCAACAGATCCAGGGTCTCCTCGACGCGGCGCCGCATGACCTCCGGGGCGAGCCCCAGCGACTCCATCCCGTAGGCGAGTTCGTCCTCCACCGTGTCCGTCACGAAGTGCGCGAGCGGATCCTGGCCCACCGTGCCCACGACATCGGCGAGTTCGCGCGGCTTGTGCGTGCGGGTGTCCCGGCCGGCGACCGTGACCCGGCCGCGCAGGGTGCCGCCGGTGAAGTGCGGCACGAGTCCGCTGACCGCGCCGAGCACGGTGGACTTGCCGACCCCGGACGGGCCGACGAGCAGCGCCAGTTCACCCTCCGGTACCTCGAAGTCCACGTTCCGGACGGCGGGTTCGGCCGCACCCTCGTAGGTCACGGAGACGTTCTCGAATCTGATCACGACGGCTCCTCCATCAGGTCTCCCGGCGGACGACGAAGGCGGGCAGCAGCGCGAGGAGTACCGAGGCCGCCGGGAATACGGGCAGGGCGGGCGCGACCAGCGGGACCACCCCGGGGTGCAGCGCGTCGGGATCGGACACGGAGGCCAGCGTGAGCAGCGCGGCGGCCCCGGCGCCGGACCCCGCGACCAGCCAGGCGCGCAGATCCCAGGGGTCGGGGCGGTAGCGGGTGCGCAGGGTACGGCGGCCACCGAGGCGCAGGCCCGCGAGGGCGGCGGCGACCCCGGCGAGCAGCACCGGCAGGCCGTAGGTGCCGCCCTCGGCGGTGAGCAGCCCGTACGTTCCCGCGCACACGCCGAGCAGGCCGCCGAGGGTCAGCGCGGCGGTGGTGCGGCGCACCGGTGCTGGGACGTCGGCGCTGCGGCCGTATCCGCGCGCGTCCATCGCGGCGGCCAGCGCGACCGACCGCTCCAGCGCGCCCTCCAGGACCGGCAGGCCCACGTGCAGCAGCCCGCGCACCCCCCGGTCCGGACGGCCGCGCAGCCGGCGGGCGGCCCGCAGCCGCCGTACGTCGGCGACCAGGTTCGGGGCGAAGGTGAGGGCGACGACCACGGCCACACCCATCTCGTACAGGGCGCCGGGCAGCGACTTGAGGAGGCGGGCCGGGTTGGCGAGGGCGTTCGCCGCGCCCACGCAGATGAGCAGCGTGGCCAGCTTGAGACCGTCGTACAGCGCGAAGACACAGGCCTCCGCGGTGACCGGGCCGCCCAGCCGGATGCCCTGCGCCCATTGCGGGAGCGGCACCTCGGGGAGCGTCACGAGCACATGCGTGCCGGGGATGGGGGAGCCGAGGAGCACCGCGAAGACGAGCCGGACGGCCAGCACGGCGAGCGCCAGCCGGACGAAGGCCGCGTAGGAGCGGGACCAGGGGGCCGCGGTGCGGTGGGTGGCGACCACATAGCCGGTCGCGGCGACGAGCAGGCCGAGCAGGAGCGGGTTGGTGGTGCGGGTGGCGGCCGTGCCGAGCCCCAGGGCCCACAGCCACCAGGCGCCGGGGTGCAGGCCGCTCCGGCTACGCATCCCTGCGCCGCCGCGCCTGCCACAGGGCCGCGCCGCCGAGCAGTACGACCGCTCCCGCGCCCGCGTACAGGCCCACCGACGGGCCGCCGTCGCCCCCGCCGGGGGCCTTCGGCGCCGGCTTCCCGGCCGCCACCTGCTCACCGCAACCCCGCTGCGGGTAGCCCGAGATGGCGCACAGCAGGGCGTTGGTGTCATAGCGCAGGGGCTTCGCCACCGAGGCCAGGGCCTCGGCCGTCGTCGCGTCCCCGGCCACCCGGGCGCACGCCGTCCGGGGCGCGGGCGGGTGCTCCCCGGAGGACGCGTCGGCGGCCGTACCGAAGTCGATGACCAGCGCCACCCGCTTCCTTCCCGGAGCGGCGGGCGTGCCCGCGCAGATGGAACGGAAGTCCGCCGTGCCGCGCGGCCGGGTCGCGTCCGCGGAGTCCTCGCTCACCGCGAAGCGGAAGCCCTGGACGTCCCCGTCGGCGGGACGGGCCGTCGACGGCCCCTGGGTGGCGTACGTCCAGCCCTGGCCGTCGCGCTCCCAGAAGGACCAGTAGCGGTACCCGGCCGCGTCGGCCCGGCCCACGGCCGCGCCGAGTATCAGCGTGGCCAGGAGCAGCGGCAGGGCACGGCGGACAGCGGTCACGGCTGCTGCCGCTTCTTACGGCCGCTGAGCAGGAAACCGGCGCCGATGCCCGCGACCAGGCCGACGCCGACGATCCACCACACGCCGTAGCCCGAGTCGGACTTGTCCGCCTTCTCGGTATCGGCCCCGGTGGGCTTCTTCATCTCCTGCGGGGCGGGCCCGGTCGCGTTGAGCGCCTTCACGAGGTCCGTGCCGCCGAAGTCGCGCGGGTTCCCGCCCACGACGTGCGCGGCGAGGATCAGCTCGGCGTAGGCCGCCGGGCCGCTCTGCTGCGCCCACTTGACGGAGTTCTTCTCCAGCCAGGCGTACGGCTTCCGTGCCTGCTCGGTGTAGCCCTGCGCGGCGAGCGCGACGACCGTGTAGGCGGTGCTGCCGTGGTCGGGCTGGGGCTCGGCGCCGGCGAGCGCGGACTCCAGGTGGCCGCCGGTGCGGTGCAGTTCGGCGGTCAGGTAGGCGGTGCCGTTGCGGGCGATGTCCTCGGGCTTGAGGTCGGTGCCGGAGCACTTGGCGTCGCCCGACCGCGCCTTCCCGGCGGTCGTCGCGAGCCCCTTGTTCAGCGCGCCGAGCACACCGGCCGCCGTCGCGTACGCGTTGGCGGAGAGCTTGGCGCCCTTCATCGGCGGGAGGCCGAGCGCGCCGCCGCCGTCCTTGCCGCAGGGCACGGCCAGCGCGGCCAGCGCGTCGTACGGGTTCTTGCCGCCCTTGCTGACCCCGGCGGGGTTCTCGCCCACCGCGGTGAGCGCGGCGATGACGCCCCCGGTGGTGTTCGCGTCGCTGCCCGAACCCGGGTAGCCCCAGCCGCCGTCCGCGCTCTGCTGAGCCTTGAGCCAGGTCACCGCCTTGCCGGCCTCGGCGTCGTGACCGCCGATCGCCTTCAGGGCCTGCACGGCGACGGCGGTCATGTCGGCCGTGGCCGTACCGGCGGCACAGGGCTTGGTGGCGTCGGCGCGGAACGCGGCGAAGGAGCCGTCGGCGCACTGCTGCCCGGTCAGCCAGTCCACGGCCTTGTCGGCCGGCGTCAGGCCGACCGCGTGCTGGGCGAGCAGGGTGAGGGACTGGCGCCAGACGCCGTCGAACTTCGGATCGGCGTTGCCGTACAGCCCGGACGGCAGTGCGGCCGACGGGGACGGGGACGCGGACGGGGCGGCCATGGCGGGCGCGGCCGTGCCGATCACGGCGACGGCGGCCAGGACCGCTGCGCTGCGGTGGATGTTCATGATCGGCGGATGCCTCTCCTTGCGGGGAGCCGCGCAGCACAGGGGACACCCCGGGCGGCTCGACTCCGTAAACCTCGACGGTGTCGTGCGCGGGCGAGCCCCGACACACCTGAGCCGGGTCAACTGTCCGTCCGGGGAGGTCCGGCTTGCCGTCCCTCGGGACGGTTCACGGTTGCGGGTCAGCGCCGGGTTCGCACCGGCTTTCCCCCGTACGGGTGTGACGACGACCCGGCTACTGTACCGGCCGGTCGGCGCGGGGCCCGAGTGGTGCTCGGCACACCGCCGGGCGGGGCGGGCCCGGGGCGCTCGTCACACCGCCACGTAGGCCACCGGCGAGGTCCCCGGCACCGCTTCCGCCCGGCCCTGTTTCACCAGACGGCGCAGATGGGACTCGGCCTCCGAGACCGCGATGTTGCGGGAGCCGTGGCGGATCTGCTCCCAGGGGCGGTTCCACTCCATGCGTTCGGCCAGCTGCCAGGGGGTGAGAGGCTCGGCGAGCAGGGCCAGCAGGCCGGCGAGGCGGTCCTCGTGGTGGACGAGCAGCTCCCGCACGCGCGCGGCCGCGTCGGTGAACGCGTGCTGGTGGGCGGGGAGCACCTCGGCGGGAGCGAGACGGCCGACGCGCTCCAGGGAGTCGAGGTAGTCGCCGAGCGGGTCGGTGACGGTCATGTCGTCCGGGTCCTCGTAGAGGCCGATGTGCGGGGTGATCCCCGGGAGCAGGTGATCGCCCGAGAACAGCCGCCCATGGCCGGGCAGTTGGGCCGGGTGCTCCTCCTCCAGGTGCAGACAGACGTGGCCCGGCGTGTGCCCCGGGGTCCAGATGGCGCGCAGCCGGCGGCCCGGCAGGTCGAGGAGTTCGCCGGGGACGATCTCCCGGTCCGGCAGTGCGGGGGAGAGGCCGGGCAGGGTGCGGCGGGCGGTGCGCAGCGGTGCCACGTGCTCCTCGGGTGCGCCGGCCGCGTCGAGTTTGGCGGCCATGTACGCGAACCAGCGCTCCGGCCGGTTCTGCCGTGCGCGCCGCACGATCGCGATGTCGGCCGCGTGCATCGCGACCCAGGCTCCGGAGGCCTCCCGCACCTGCCCCGACAGCCCGTGGTGGTCCGGGTGGTGGTGGGTGACGACCACGCCCCGGATCTCCGCGACCGAGGTGCCGCACGAGGTCAGCCCGGCCACGAGGGCGTCCCAGGAGGCCGGGTCGTCCCAGCCGGTGTCCACCAGCACCGGCCCCCGGTCGGTGTCCACGACGTACACCAGTGTGTGGCCGAGCGGGTTGTCCGGGATGGGCACGGCCAGGGAACGCACCCCGCCGCCGTGATCGAACGTCTTCGTCATCTGACCTCCGCCCGGGACCATTGCCCACCCAAACTAGAACTGATATCAGTTCTGATACAGCGTCAGAAATGAAACAGCGTCAGAAAAACGCGTGCCGCAGGAGGCAGTCGGTCATGACCGAGCTCGTGGAACACGGACAGCTGTTCATCGGAGGGGAGTTGACCGACCCGGTCGGCGGGGACGTCATCGAGGTCGTCTCCCCCCATACCGAGGAGGTCATCGGCAGGGTCCCGCACGCCTCGCGCGAGGACGTGGACCGGGCCGTGGCGGTGGCGCGGCGCGCGTTCGACGAGGGGCCCTGGCCGCGGACGAGCCTCGACGAGCGGATCGAGGTGGTCACCCGCATCAAGGACGCGATCGCCGCCCGGCACGAGGAGATCGCCCGGGTGATCTCCGCCGAGAACGGGTCGCCGTACTCCTGGAGCGTCCTCGCCCAGGCGCTCGGCGCGATGATGGTGTGGGACGCGGCGATCAGGGTCGCCCGCGACTTCACCCACGAGGAGACCCGCGACGGCGTCCTCGGGAGGATCCTCGTGCGCCGCGAACCGGTCGGCGTGGTCGCGGCCGTCATCCCGTGGAACGTCCCGCAGTTCGTCGCGGCCGCCAAACTCGCGCCCGCCCTGCTCACCGGCTGCACGGTGGTGCTCAAGCCGTCGCCCGAGTCGCCGCTGGACGCCTACCTGCTCGGTGAGATCGCGAAGGAGGCCGGGCTGCCGGACGGCGTGCTGTCGATCCTGCCCGCCGACCGTGAGGTGAGCGAGTACCTGGTCGGGCACCCCGGCGTCGACAAGGTGTCCTTCACCGGCTCGGTCGCGGCCGGCAAGCGCGTGATGGAGGTGGCCTCCCGCAACCTCACCCGGGTGACGCTGGAACTGGGCGGCAAGTCGGCGGCGGTTGTGCTGCCCGACGCGGACCTCGCGACGGCGGTGTCCGGGATCGTCCCGGCGGCCTGGATGAACAACGGTCAGGCGTGTGTCGCCCAGACCCGCATCCTGGTGCCCCGCTCCCGCTACGACGAGTTCGCGGACGCCTTCGCGCAGGCGGCGAGCGCCCTCAAGGTCGGTGACCCGCTGGACCCGGCGACCCAGGTCGGTCCGCTGGTCGCCCGGCGCCAGCAGCAGCGCAGCCTTGACTACATCCGCATCGGCCAGGAGGAGGGCGCCAAGATCCTCACCGGTGGCGGCCGACCGCCCGGCCTGGAACGCGGCTGGTACGTCGAGCCGACCCTGTTCGGGGACGTCGACAACACCATGCGGATCGCCCGCGAGGAGATCTTCGGCCCGGTGATCTGCCTGCTCCCGTACGGCGACGAGGCCGAGGCCGTGAAGATCGCCAACGACTCCGACTACGGGCTGTCCGGCAGCGTGTGGACCGCGGACGTGGCGCACGGTGTCGACATCGCGCGCGCGGTCCGTACCGGTACCTACTCGGTCAACACCTTCAGCCTCGACATGCTCGGCCCGTTCGGCGGCTACAAGAACTCGGGGCTGGGGCGGGAGTTCGGGCCCGAGGGGTACGGCGAGTACCTGGAGCACAAGATGATCCACCTCCCGGCGGGCTGGGAGGGCTAGACGATGGGAGACCGCTGGCACGTCGAGGTCGACCGCTCCGTCTGTATCGGCTCCGCCCAGTGCGTCCACCACGCCCCCGGCGGCTTCCGCCTCGACACCGGCCGCCAGTCGCGGCCGGCCGAGGCGGACGCGGACGCCAACGAACGGGTGCTGGCGGCGGCGGAGAGCTGTCCGGTGGAGGCCATCACCATCACCCTGGCGGGCAGCGGGGAGCCGGTGTTCCCGCCGGAGGACTGAGAAAAAAAAGTCCCTTTTGGGGGTTCTGAAATCCGGTGACGGGTCTATCCTGGAAGTGGCCTACGAGGCGAGTGAGGGAGTTCGACCGGAGTAGCCGACGCGGGCGTGACGCGCGAGCATCCGCCGGTGCCGACGTCGACGGTCGGGCTGAGAGGCCGGACGGCGGCAGTAGAGCCGGACGGCGACCCCCAGGACCTGATCCGGGTAATGCCGGCGAAGGGAACCCGTCTCGTAGGTTCTTCCGTGCCCCTGCGCGCCCGTCCGCGCCAACGCCTCTACGCGTTCGCGGGCAGATGGGCCACCACGAGCGCGGCCGCCTCCTCCGGGGTGGCGGCCGTACCCAGCGTGCCGTGCCGCATGTCGCGCACCTCGAACGGTGGGCCCCAGCAGCCCAGGTACGGCATCTCCCGACTCTGTTCGTCGCCCGGCATGCCCCGCAGGAAGCCGATCGCCCCGTGCGAGGGAAACGGATACAGGACCCGCAGCCGCGGCTGGGCGTGGGCGGCCACGGCGAGCGCCAGCTCCACCTCGTCGCCGTAGCAGCCCCGGGTGCCCGGTCTGCGCTCCAGCAGCCACTGCCATGCGGTCGCGGCGTCCGGTGCCTCAGCCATGGTTGGTCCCCTCCTGGCCTGTCAGGTCGATCAGCCGGCACACCGTTTCGATGTCTATCTTGACCTGCGCGATCGAGGCGCGGCCGGAGAGCCAGGTGATCAGTGCCGAGTGCCAGGTGTGCTCGATGACGCGGACCGCCGACAGCTGCTCCGGGGTCGGGTCCGCCAGACCCACCGCGTCCAGGATGATCGCCGTGGTCTGCCGGGACACCTGGTCCACCTCCGGCGAGACGCTGCGGTCCGCGAAGGTCAGCGCGCGGACCATCGCGTCGGCGAGGTGCGGCTCCCGCTGGAGCGCGCGGAAGGCCCGCATCAGGGTCTCCGCGACCCGCTCGGCCGCCGTGTCACCCGCCGGGGGCTTCTTGCGCAGGGTGCCGTGCATGTGGTCCAACTGGGCCTGCATGGTGGCGACCAGCAGATGCACCTTGGACGGGAAGTAGCGGTAGAGCGTGCCGAGCGCCACCTGCGAGGACTCCGCGACCTCCCGCATCTGCACCGCGTCGAACCCGCCCCGGCTGGCCAGCTGCGCGCTGGCGTGCAGGATCCGGCGGCGACGGGCCTCCTGCCGCTCGGTCAGAGGTGGCGCGGCCGGTCGAACGGTACTGACTTCCGCAGGCATGGCTCCCGCTCCGTGACAGTAGGTGAGGGCAGGTGATCACACGGCTCGGCAGGATGGTCCCCGGTCGTGGCGTGAATCACCTGATCCACCGCTCACAGCGCCCCTACCTGCCGGTAGATTCAGAGCCTCCTGAACGATCAAGTCTGAAACTTGTTCTAGATTAGCGTCCCGGCGTAATCTCGCGGGAAAATGCAGGGAGAAGGGGGCCCAGAGTGTCCGCTGAGGCCAGGGAGGCGGGTCCCCGGACGGACCTCGCCGCCGACGGCGAGCGACCCCTCGACATCGCGCTCCTGACCTACAAAGGGAACCCGTTCTGCGGCGGTCAGGGCGTCTACGTACGGCACCTCTCCCGCGAACTGGCCCGGCTCGGCCACCGCGTCGAGGTCATCGGCTCCCAGCCGTACCCGGTGCTCGACGACGACGCGGCGTACGGCCACCGTCTGAGCCTCACCGAGCTGCCCAGCCTGGACCTCTACCGCTCACCCGACCCGTTCCGCAACCCCGCGCGGGACGAGTACCGGGACTGGATCGACGCGCTGGAAGTCGCGACCATGTGGACCGGCGGGTTCCCCGAGCCGCTCACCTTCTCGCTGCGCGCCCGCCGCCATCTGCGCGCGCGGAGCGGCGAGTTCGACGTCGTGCACGACAACCAGACCCTCGGCTACGGCCTGCTGGGCGACGTCGGCGCTCCCCTGGTCACCACCATCCACCACCCCATCACCGTCGACCGGCAACTGGAGCTGGACGCCGCCGAGGGATGGAAGCGCCGCTTCTCCGTGCGCCGTTGGTACGGCTTCACCCGTATGCAGAAGCGCGTCGCCCGCCGCCTGCCGTCGGTCCTCACCGTCTCCGGCACCTCACGCCAGGAGATCGTGGACCACCTCGGAGTGCGCGACGACCGGATCCACGTGGTCCACATCGGCGCCGACACCGACCTCTTCTCGCCGAATCCGGCGGCCCCCGTCGTCCCGGGCCGGATCGTCACCACCTCCAGCGCCGACGTGCCGCTCAAGGGGCTGGTCTTCCTCGTCGAGGCGCTGGCGAAGGTGCGCACCGAGCACCCCGACGCCCACCTCGTCGTCGTGGGCAGGCGCGCCGAGGACGGCCCGGTCGCCCAGGCCATCGAGCGGTACGGCCTGGAGGGCGCCGTCGAGTTCGTGAAGGGCATCTCGGACGCCGAACTGGTCGACCTGGTCCGCTCGGCCGAGGTCGCCTGTGTGCCCTCGCTCTACGAGGGCTTCTCGCTGCCGGCCGCCGAGGCCATGGCCACCGGCACGCCGCTGCTCGCCACCACCGGCGGCGCCATCCCCGAGGTCGCCGGCCGCGACGGGGAGACCTGCCTCGCGGTACCGCCCGGCGACCCGGGCGCACTGGCCGCCGGGCTGAGCAGACTCCTGGGCGACGCGGAACTGCGGGCCCGGCTCGGCACGGCGGGCCGCGCCCGCGTACTGGAGAAGTTCACCTGGGCCCGCGCCGCCGAGGGCACGGTGTCCCGCTACCGCGAGGCGATCGACCGGTCGGAGAGCCTCAAGCACGCGGGACGCGTGTCTGCGCGGCCGCCCGCCCCGCAGACAGCCGTACTCGAAGAACCACTCACCGCCGACCGCGAAAGCAGGGCCACGTGCTGACCGTCGACTTCTCCCGGTTCCCGCTCGCCCCGGGCGACCGTGTCCTGGACCTCGGCTGCGGGGCGGGCCGGCACGCCTTCGAGTGCTACCGGCGCGGCGCCCAGGTCGTGGCCCTCGACCAGAACGCCGAGGAGATCCGCGAGGTCGCCAAGTGGTTCGCGGCGATGAAGGAGGCGGGCGAGGCTCCCGCCGGTGCCACCGCGACCGCCATGGAGGGCGACGCCCTGGCACTGCCCTTCCCCGACGAGTCCTTCGACGTCGTCATCATCTCCGAGGTGATGGAGCACATCCCCGACGACAAGGGCGTGCTCGCCGAGATGGTCCGCGTGCTCAGGCCCGGCGGCCGCATCGCCGTCACCGTGCCCCGGTACGGCCCCGAGAAGGTCTGCTGGACGCTGTCCGACGCCTACCACGAGGTCGAGGGCGGCCACATCCGCATCTACCGGGCCGACGAACTGCTCGGGAAGATCCGCGAGGCGGGCCTGAAGCCCTACGGCACCCACCACGCGCACGCGCTGCACTCGCCGTACTGGTGGCTGAAGTGCGCGTTCGGCGTCGACAACGACAAGGCGCTGCCGGTGCGCGCCTACCACAAGCTGCTGGTCTGGGACATCATGAAGAAGCCCCTGGCCACCCGGATCGCCGAGCAGGCGCTGAACCCGCTCATCGGCAAGAGCTTCGTGGCCTACGCGACCAAGCCGCACCTTCCGTCCACCGCCGCGGCGCCCGCCGGGGCCGAGGCGGCCGCCCAGTGACGACCCCCCGGACGGAACACCTGGTCCTGCCCGGGGTCCTCACCGTGGAACAGGCCGCCCAGACCGTGCGCGGCATCCTCGCCGTGCAGCGGGAGGACGGCGCGATCCCCTGGTTCCGCGGCCACCACCTGGACCCGTGGGACCACACCGAGGCCGCCATGGCGCTGGACGCCGCCGGCGAGCACGAGGCCGCCGAACGGGCCTACACCTGGCTGGCCGAGCACCAGAACGAGGACGGCTCCTGGTACGCGGCCTACGCGGACGGCGCCCACGACGACGTCACGGACAGCTCCCGCGAGTCCAACTTCGTCGCCTACGTGGCCGTCGGCGTCTGGCACCACTACCTCGCCACCGGCGACGACACCTTCCTCGACCGCATGTGGCCGTGCGTCTACGCGGCCGTCGAATGGGTCCTCGCGCTCCAGCGGCCCGGCGGCCAGATCGGCTGGCGGCGCGACGACGACGGCACCGCGGCCACCGACGCGCTGCTGACCGGCAGCTCCTCCATCCACCACGCGCTGCGCTGCGCGCTCGCCATCGCCGAGCAGCGCGAGGAGCCCCAGCCGGACTGGGAGCTCGCGCTCGGCTCGCTCCGCCACGCGATACGCCGGCACCCCGAGCGGTTCCTGGACAAGGACCGCTACTCGATGGACTGGTACTACCCGGTCCTCGGCGGCGCCCTGACCGGCGCCGAGGCCAAGGACCGCATCGAGGCGGACTGGGACCGCTTCGTGGTGCCCGGTCTCGGCGTGCGCTGCGTGGTTCCCAACCCGTGGGTGACCGGCGGCGAGTCCTGCGAACTCGCCCTCGCCCTGTGGGCGATGGGGGAGTCCGACCGGGCCCTGGAGATCCTCCAGTCCATCCAGCATCTGCGGGACCCCGCCACCGGCCTCTACTGGACCGGCTACGTCTTCGACGACGACGCGCTGTGGCCCCTGGAGCTCACCAGCTGGACGGCCGGTTCCCTGCTCCTGGCGGTGGCCGCTCTCGGCGGCGACGAGGCCACCTGCGCGGTCTTCGGCGGCGAACGCCTGCCGACGGGGCTCGACCCGGACTGCTGCGCGTAGCGGCGCGGGGCGGCAGCCCGGGTCAGTGACGGCAGCCCGGATCAGTGACGCTGGATCCGGTTGGCGATGGCGTGGCCGACGAAGAGGTAGACCACGGCGGCCAGGCCGTAGCCCGCCACGACCCGGGCCCACGCCTCGTCGAAGGTGAACAGGTCGTGCGACCATCCCGCAAGCCAGGTGGCCGAGCTGTGCACGAACTGGACGAGATCGTTTGCGCGATTCGCGTCCAGCAGGTACATGAGAATCCACAGGCCCAGAATGAAGGCCATGACGTCGGCGACGATTGCGACAACCGTGCCTGCCTGGTTCGTACCGTTGCGATATCGAGGGGACATGTACACCGGGTTGCCGCTCGTCGCCCGCTGAAACCGCGAAGGTGAATCCCGTACCGCTTTCCCCAGCTTCCCCCAAGTGGCGTAACTGGGCCAACTGGGTGAGTCTGCCGGAAGAGACATCTGCTCGGGGAGGACATCCCGGAGGACCCAGTGCCCGTACACATACGGCGCCTCTTCGTGGCGCTCACCATGTGCTGCGCCCTGCTCGCCGGTGGCACAGCCGCCACCGCCTACGGGAGCAGTGAGAACACGAGCCGGGAGACATCGGCGGCGGCCCTCGCCCTCGCCGCGAAGCCCACTCCCAGTCCCAGTACGTCCGCGGAGAAGCAGAAGTTCGCCAAGGCCCGCTTCGTCGCCAACGCCGCTCTCGCCGCGGGGGCGACCTACCAGTGGATCGTGAAGCCCTACAAGGCGGGCAAGTTCAAGAAGGGCGTCAAAGGCCGCAGATGGACCCTGATCAAGGCAGGGCTGGCCGGCGCCTTCACCTACAACCGGCTGAAGGCCGCGGTCCGCAACGCGAAGGGCGACCCCGTGCTGACCAAGGCCCTCGCACCGCTCAACGCGGCCATCGCGGGCCTCAAGGACCTGCCCGCCAAGCTGCGCAAGGGCGACCCCAAGGCGGCCGACTCCTTCAACGACATCATCAACAAGGTCAAGGACGCCGGTAAGAGCGCGGGCGCCGAGGTCAAGAACAAGGTGCCGTCCGCCGGTCAGCTGTCCGGGGGTTAGACGACCAGTGCCTGACCATTAGACGTTCAGTTCCGCCAGAACCCGTAAAGTCGCGGGGTCCGGGGACAGGGCCAACAGGTCCGTCACCGGACCCTCGCGCCACAACTCCAGCCGTTCCGCGATGCGTTCGCGCGGGCCCACCAGGGAGATCTCGTCGGCGAAGGCGTCCGGCACGGCCAGTACGGCTTCCTCCCGCCGCCCCGACAGGAACAGCTCCTGGATCCGCCGCGCCTCCTCCTCGTATCCCATGCGTGCCATCAGGTCCGCGTGGAAGTTCCGGGTCGCGTGGCCCATGCCGCCGATGTAGAAGCCGAGCATGGCCTTCACCGGCAGCAGGCCTTCCGCCACGTCGTCGCAGACCTTCACCCGGGCCATGGGCGCGACCAGGAAGTTCCCGTCCCCGGGCAGCTCGGCGACCGCCGTGCCGTACGCCTCCGGCCGGGACGGCGACCAGTACAGCGGCAACCAGCCGTCCGCGATCCGGATCGTCTGCGCGACGTTCTTCGGCCCCTCCGCGCCGAGCAGCACCGGCAGATCGGCGCGCAGCGGGTGGGTGATCGGCTTCAGTGGTCTGCCGAGGCCGGTCGCGTCCGGGCCCCGGTAGGGGTGGGCGTGGAACCGCCCGGCAGACTCCACCGGCCCCTCGCGGCGCAGCACCTGCCGTACGACGTCGACGTACTCCCGGGTCGCGGTGAGCGGAGAGGCGGGGAACGGACGGCCGTACCAGCCCTCCACCACCTGCGGGCCGGAGAGCCCCAGCCCGACCATCACCCGCCCGCCGGAGAGATGGTCCAGGGTCAGCGCGTGCATGGCGGTGGTGACCGGTGAGCGGGCAGCCATCTGGGCAACCGCCGTACCCAGCTTGATCGTTGACGTCTGGGCGGCGATCCAGGTGAGCGGGGTGAACGCGTCCGAGCCCCATGACTCCGCCGTCCACACGGAGTGGTAGCCGAGCCGCTCCGCCTCCTGCGCCAGCGCCACCTGGTCCGTGGCGGGTCCGCGCCCCCAGTAGCCGAGTGCCAGCCCGAGCCGCATGACCGCCTCCTGACGCTGCGTCAGATCTCGTGACTGCGGCGACTGTACGGCAACGGCCCCCCGCCCGGAAGGGCGAGAGGCCGGAAGCTGCGGCGCGGGACGCTCAGCCGCGCTGGATCCCCGAGGTGTCCTGGAGGACGCCACGGCGGCCGTCCTGGGTCTGCGCGATCAGCTGCGCACCGCGCTGCTCGACCGCCAGGTACCAGGTGCCCGGCGCCAGTTCGGCGATCGGCGCGGGCGAACCGTCCTCCCCGAACAGCGGCCGCGTCACCGGAACGGCGAACCAGAAGGGCGCGAAGTCCGAGGCGGGCGACGGCTGCGCGGCCGGAGCCGGAGGCTGCTGCCCGAACGGCTGGCCCGGCTGCGGCTGACCGCCGAAGGACGGCTGCGGCTGCGGCGCCGGGGCGCCGGGGTAGCCGTAACCACCCTGCGGCTGGGCGCCGTAGGGCTGCGGCGCGGCGGGCTGGGCCGCCGGCATCAGGGGCGCGCTGAGCGCGGGCACCAGCGGGCCGGCGATGGCGGCGGCGGCCAGGACGAGGGTGGCGACGAGGGCGAGGATGAGGCCGGTACCGGCGCTCGGACCGCTGCTCGAATTACCGAAGTTGTTCGCGCCACCGGCCGGGTCGATGACGTTGCCGAGCGCGCTCCACGCGGCGAAGACCGTGAAGGCGACGCCGAACTGGCCGATCTCCAGACCGGCGACCTTGCGAGGCTGCGGCAGGGTCCGGGCGACGACGACGAGCGCGGCGCCGATGATCCCGGCCAGGACCACACTGAGCAGGACGGGTCCGCTTGACCAGAGGCTCGGGAGGTCGAGGCCGTCCGGCGCCCCGTCGTACGAGTAGTTGTCGAGGAACGACGCGATGAACAGCAACACCGCTGCTCCGATCACCACGCCGTCGCCTCTAGTGAGGGAGCGGATATTCACTTCAGGTCCTTCGTAGGTAGTCTCGTCGGTCGGTAGAGGCGTCGCTGTCACTCTGTCGCCCTCAGGGCCTGGTGTGAAGCGCGGGGGTGGCCCCTCGTCGTACGGATGAGACTATCGTCCGTACGATCAAGGTGTCCGCCCGGTTCCGCGGGCCGATGACCACCCGCGCAGGAAACTCACGATTCCCCCCACAGATCCCTGCGTCGCCCTCTGTCGCGTCCTTGTTATCGCGCGTGCCCCCGCACGCGCTGGACATCACGGGAAACCGTTGACAGATTGAGACCGCCCAGGCCGGACCAAGCCGCCTCGACGAACCGCTACTTGTTGAGGAAGCCGGCGAGACCGTCGGCGATGCCCTGTGCCGCCTTCTGCCGCCAGGTGCCGCTGGTCACCAGCGCCGCGTCCTTGCTGTCGCGCATGTTCCCGCACTCGATGAACACCTTGGGAACCGTCGACAGGTTGAGACCGCCCAGGTCCTCACGCGTGACGAGACCGGTGCCGTCACCGACGTAGTTGGCGGGCGCGCTGCCGGTGGCGCGCACGAAGGTGCCCGCGACGTGCTCGCCGAGGTCGCGCGAGGCGTCGACGATCGGCCGGGTGTCGGCGGCGCCCGCGTGCACGGACGCGGGCAGGATGACGTGGAAGCCGCGTTCGCCCTGCGCTACCCCGTCCGCGTGGATGGAGATGGCCGCGTCCGCGTGCGCCTCGTTCCCGATCCGGGCCCGCTCGTCCACGCACGGCCCCCAGGAGGGACCGTCGTCGTCGTGCGTGAACACCACCTTGGCGCCCTGCGCCTCCAGGATCTCGCGCAGCCGGTGGGACACGTCCAGCGTGAACTGGGCTTCCGTGTACCCGTCGTTGGTGGACGTCCCGGTGGTGTCGCATTCCTTGCGGTTCGTACCGATGTCGACCTGCTGGTTGATCTCGGACGTGTGCTGGAAGTTGCCCGGGTTGTGACCCGGGTCGACCAGGATCACCTTGCCCGCCAGCGCACCGGTGGCGGCCGGTGCGGAAGCCCTGGGCCTGTCGCCGGGCTTCTTGGCGTCGTCCGCGGTGGAGGCCGACGACGCCAGGGTCGAGGGCGCGACGGGTGCGGCGGACGCGGCGGACCGGGAGGCGGCGGCGCCGCCCGCACGGTCCGAGCCGCCCGAGTCGCCGGAACCGCCCACCGACTCGTACACGACCCAGCCGAGCAGCGCGCCCGGCACGAGCGCGGCGAGGGCGACGGTCAGCGGCGCACGCCGGGGGCGGCGGGGCTGCGGGGCATCGAAGTCCGGGCCTGTGTACGACACGTCTGTCACCCTAGCCCGAGCCCGGGAGGGCCACCTCGCCGAGTACTCCGGGCGGGTGGTGCCCCCGGTCGGACGTCCCTCCGGTCAGACGCCCGCCCCGGTCCGCCGCAGCACGCGCAGCGACCCGTGCGCCGACACCTCGGTGAACGCGCCGGACTCCAGCGCGCGGAGGTAGACCCGGTACGGGGCCTGGCCGGTGAACTCGTCCGCCGGTTCCGGGAACACGTCGTGGATGACGAGCAGCCCGCCCTCGGTGATCTGCGGGGCCCAGCCCTCGTAGTCGGCGGTGGCGTGCTCGTCGGTGTGGCCGCCGTCGATGAAGACCAGGCCGAGCGGGGAGTTCCAGAAGGCGGCGATCTGCGGCGAGCGGCCGACCAGCGCCACCACGTGCTCCTCCAGACCGGCCCGGTGCAGGGTGCGCCGGAAGGTGGGCAGCGTGTCCATCAGGCCGATCTCGGGGTCGACCGTCTCCGGGTCGTGGTAGTCCCAGCCCGGCTGCTGCTCCTCGCTGCCCCGGTGGTGGTCGAGGGTGAGCGCGGTGACCCCGGTCTGCCGTGCCGCGTCCGCGAACAGGATCGTGGAGCGCCCGCAGTAGGTCCCGACCTCCAGCAGCGGCAGCCCCAGCCGGCCCGCCTCCACGGCGGCGGCGTACAGCGCCAGCCCCTCGTCGACGGGCATGAATCCCTTCGCCGCCTCGAAGGCGGCCAGGATCTCGGGCTTGGGTGCCGCGGGCATGGGGTTCCTCTCGGGTCGGTCCGCTCGATGCCGTACGCCGCCCATGCTGACGTACCCCCCGCCGCCGGGGCGACAGGGGGTACCGGTGCTGCCGTGCGGTCCGGCCGCGACTCAGGCCATGACCGTGTCAGGCCGTGACCGTCTCGCCCGGCAGGGCGAGGTCCAGCTCGATCGCGGTCACGTCGCCCGCGTGGGTCGCCGAGGAGGCGTGCGGGCCGTGACCCGTGGCCTTCGCGGCCAGGACGTAGGCGCCCTCGGTCGGCACGGCGAGGGTGTAGCTGCCGTCCTCCGCGGAGAGCGTGGCGCCCGCCTGGCGTCCCCGGCGGTCGATCAGAGTGACCTTGGCACGGGCGACCGGGGCACCCCCGGCGTCCAGGACCCGGCCGCGGAAGCCCCGCAGGACCTCCTCCGCGTGCGCGATGCCCGCCTCCTCCTCGCTGCTGGCGCGCAGCTGGGTGTGCTGCTCGGCGGGGCGGCTCTGCTTCGGCAGGAACACGGCGAGCAGCAGGCCCACCGCGACCGCGGCCGTGGCGATCAGGAAGGAGACCCGGAAGCCGTGCATGGTCGGGACCGCGATCCCGCCCACGTTGTTCGCGGTGTTCGCCAGGACCATGCCGATGACGGCACTGGAGACGGAGGTGCCGATCGACCGCATCAGGGTGTTGAGACCGTTGGCCGCGCCCGTCTCCGAGGCCGGGACCGCGCCGACGATCAGCGCGGGCAGCGAGGAGTAGGCGAGACCGATGCCCGCGCCGAGGACCACCGAGATGATCAGGCTCTGCCAGGCGGCGCTCATCAGGCCGAGGCCGGTGCCGTAGCCGATCGCGATGATCAGCAGGCCGAGGATCAGGGTGACCTTGGGGCCGTACCTGGCCGAGAGGCGGGCGTAGACGGGGGCCGTGAACATCATCGTCAGGCCGAGCGGCGCCACCAGCAGACCGGCGACGACCATCGACTGGCCGAGGCCGTAGCCGGTGGCCTTCGGCAGCTGGAGCAGCTGGGGCAGGACGAGCGAGACGACGTAGAAGCTGACACCGACCATGATCGAGGCGAGGTTGGTCAGCAGCACCTCGCGGCGGGCGGTGGTGCGCAGGTCGACCAGCGGTGCCTTGGTGCGCAGCTCGAAGACGCCCCACAGGACGAGGACGACGACCGACGCGGCGAACAGCCCGAGAGTGGTACCGGAGGACCAGCCCCAGTCGCTGCCCTTGGTGATCGGCAGGAGCAGCAGGACCAGACCGGTGGACAGGCCGAGGGCGCCCAGCACGTCGAAGGAGCCCTGCGCGCGCATCGGGGTCTCCGGTACGACGAGGAGGGTGAGGACGATGGCGAGCGCGCCGAGGCCGGCGGCGCCGTAGAAGAGGGCGTGCCAGTCGGCGTGCTGGGCCACCAGGGCGGCCAGGGGCAGGGCGAGACCGCCGCCGACGCCGATCGAGGAGCTCATCAGGGCCATCGCCGAGCCGAGCTTCTCGGGCGGCAGCATGTCGCGCATCAGGCCGATGCCGAGCGGGATCGCACCCATCGCGAAGCCCTGGAGCGCGCGGCCCACGATCATCGTGAGCAGATCGCTGGTGAGGGCGCTGACCAGGGCGCCCGCCACCATCACGGCGAGGCTGAATATCAGCATGCGCCGCTTGCCGAACAGGTCACCGAGGCGGCCCATGATCGGAGTGGCCACGGCGCCGGAGAGAAGCGTCGAGGTCAGGACCCAGGTGGCGTTGCTGGGCGCGGTGTCCAGCAACTGCGGCAGGTCCTTGATCACGGGGACGAGCAGGGTCTGCATCACCGCGACCACGATGCCCGCGAAGGCGAGCACCGGGACCAGTGCCCCGCTCGCTGTGCGGACGGGCCGGTCGGTCGTCGTGTGCGTCATGCGTGAGGCCTCCAGGTGCGATAAGTGCAGGGTAAACCTCGTATGCACGGGCAACTATTCCGTTGCTTCGGGCCTCTAATAAATCCTTGACCGATTCATGGGAATCTGATGCATGCTCAGGAGGTGACGAGGTGGGCGCTGCGCAGGGTCACAGCCACCCCTGCTGCCGGGCCTCCCGGACCGCCTCCGCCCGGTTGCGGGTGCCCGTCTTGCCGATGGCGGAGGACAGGTAGTTGCGGACCGTCGACTCGGACAGATGGAGTCTGCCCGCGATGTCGGCCACGGTCGCACCGTCCACCGACGCCTTCAGCACGTCGCACTCGCGGGCGGTGAGCGGACTGGGTCCGGCGCTGAGCGCGGCCGCGGCCAGCGCCGGGTCCACCACGGTCTCCCCGGTGAGCACGCGCCGGATCGCCTCGGCCAGTTCCGCCACCGGCCCGTCCTTGACCAGGAATCCGGTGGCCCCGGCCTCCATGGCCCGGCGCAGATAGCCGGGTCTGCCGAAGGTGGTCAGAATCAGCACCCGGCAGTCCGGTGCCTGCTCCCGCAGCAGGGCCGCCGCGTCCAGGCCGCTCATGCCCGGCAGCTCGATGTCGAGCAGGGCCACGTCCGGCCGGTGCAGCAGCGCCGCGTCCACGATCGCGTCCCCCGCGGCGACCTGGGCGACCACCTCGATGTCGTCCTCCATGCCCAGCAGCAGGGCCAGGGCGCCCCGCATCATGCCCTGGTCCTCGGCGAGCATGACCCGGATGTGCTTCACGTCCCGAGTCTAGGGCGCCCCGGGCCGGAAGGTCCGCCCGTGGACCCGGCGTTCATCCCGAGCGGGGTGCCGCTGCGGCTGCGGCGGAGGGCGGATCCGCCGGTGCCGGTGCCGGTGCCGGTGCCGGTGCCGGTGCCGGCTCCCTCGGCAGTTCGGCGGTGACCGTGAAGCCTCCGCGGGGTGCGGGGCCCGCCCGCAGGGAGCCGCCCGCTGTCGCGAGGCGTTCGGTCAGGCCCTTGAGGCCGGTGCCGCCGATGCCGTTCCGGGGTTCGGTGACGGCGGCGCCGGTGCCGTTGTCGGTCACTGTCAGCCGTACCCGCTCGGGAGCGCTGTCGACGGTGATCTCGCACCGGCTCGCGTCGCTGTGCCGTACGACGTTGGTGACCGCCTCGCGCACCACCCAGCCCAGCAGGGCCTCCGTCTGCGGGGCGAGCGGAGTGCCGGACTGGCGGACCACCGGCTCGACGCTCGTCGCGGACAGGGCCGAGCGGGCGCGGGCCAGCTCCGTGGCGAGGCTGCCCTCGCGGTAGCCGGTCACCGCCTCGCGGATCTCGGTCAGCGCCTGTCTGCCGACGGACTCCACGTCGCCGATCTGGGACAGAGCGGCGTCCATGTCGCGCGGAGCCAGCCGCCGGGCCGCCTCCGACTTCACCACGATCACCGACAGGGTGTGGCCGAGCAGGTCGTGCAGATCGCGGGAGAAGCGCAGGCGCTCCTTCTCCACCGCGCGGCGGGCCAGTTCCTCACGGGCGGCGCGCAGTTCCCGCACCGCCTCGCTCAGGCCCAGGATGGCGGCGGTCACCATGCTCGACAGGAAGGTGCCGTAGGCGATGTTCACCGCGTCCGAGCCGTCGCGGAAGGCGGCGACGGTACCGGCGAAGACGGCCAGCAGGATGCCGGTACGGCCCAGCCACGGCCCGCGCAGGGTGGCGCCGGTGGCCAGGCCCAGCAGCGGGAAGAACATCAGCCAGCTGCCGCCGTATCCGACGGCCAGACCCGTGGTGAGCAGACCCATCAGCAGCAGCGCCACCCGCGTGGAGACCGCCTCGCGGGCCTCCCTGCGGAACGCGCGGAAGGTCACGTAGATGTACAGCGAGTTGAAGGCGAACAGGCCGAGGCCGCCGACCCACGGGTTGGGGGTCCTGCCCTGGAGCAGGTTGGAGAAGGAGCCCATCCCCATCAGCAGCCAGGGCAGCAGGGCGAACCCGGTGGGCGGCGGGCCCGGGTGGTCGGGCGCCGGGCTGCCCTTCGGGGCCGCCTTCCGCTCCGCCTTGAACCGCCGCATGTCCTCCCGCCACAGGGCGCGCTCCTCCTGCCAGGCCCGCCACTGGCAGAGCGCACCTCGCCACCATGTCGTCACTCGGTTCCCCCGATCGGATGATCACCGCACCATGACGGTGCGCGCACACAGCGTACGAACAGGACGCCGCTACGAGCATCGCGGAAGGCGCCCGGGACCGGCAGAGGCGTATGTACGCGGCCGGGCAGTACAAATGTCCCGGCCCCCGTATCTGACACAACGTCAGGAGCCTTCACAAGTGCGGGGGGCTGGGCTATACAAGGGGCGCCGGACTGGAACGCGTTCTAGATCGGCCCCGGGGCGACCTCGGTGCGGCCGACGGTGCGGACGGCCGTGCCGGGGTCTTGGAGCCCCGGCCAGCCCCCGCCAGTGTCAGGAGCCGTATGCCCATCGACGCAGCGAAGGCCCTCGCCGCCGAACCCCGCTCCGGTGAGATCAGCTGGAACCGCAAGGACGTCCAGCTGTACCACCTGGGCCTCGGCGCGGGAGTCCCCGCCACCGACCCCGACGAACTCCGCTACACCCTGGAGTCCAGGCTGCACGTCCTGCCCAGCTTCGCCACCGTCGCGGGCAACGGGTCACCCGGCGTGATCAGCAGCCTGTCCATGCCCGGCGTCGAGGTCGACCTCGCCCGCGTTCTGCACGGCGGCCAGACCCTCACCCTCCACCGCCCCATCCCCGCCGAGGGCAGCGCCACGGCCACCGGCCGGATCGCCGCCGTGTACGACAAGGGCAAGGCGGCCGTCCTCGTCATGCGCACCGACGTCGCCGACGCCGACGGCCCGCTGTGGACCAACGACGCCCAGATCTACGTACGCGGGGAGGGCGGCTGGGGCGGCGACCGCGGCCCCTCGCCCCGCCTCGAACCGCCGCGGGGCGAGCCCGAGCGGACCGTGGAGCGAACCGTCCGTGAGGACCAGGCCCTGCTCTACCGGCTCTCCGGCGACTGGAACCCCCTGCACGCCGACCCCGAGTTCGCCAAGCTCGCCGGGTTCGACCGGCCCATCCTGCACGGGCTGTGCACCTACGGCATGACGCTCAAGTCGGTCGTCGACACGCTGCTGGCCGGCGACGTCACCCGGGTCCGCTCCTGCACCACACGGTTCGCCGGGGTGGTGTACCCGGGGGAGACCCTGCGGATCCGCATGTGGCGGGAGGAAGGGGCGGTGCGGGTCGCGGTGAGCGCGGTGGAGCGGGACGACGCGCCCGTCCTCGCCGACACCGTCGTCGCACACTCCTGAAGCACCTGAACCACCCGAATCAAGAACAGTGAGGGGAGCCGCACCATGCGCGCAGCCGTACTGCGGGAGATCGGCCAGGACAAGCTGGAGGTCCTCGACGACGTCGAGGCGGTGGGCTTCGGCCCCGGCAAGGTGCGGGTGCGGGTGCGCGCGGCGGGGCTGTGCCACTCCGACCTGTCCGCGATGAGCGGGGTGCTCCCGCAGCCGGCGCCGTTCGTCCCCGGACACGAGGGCGCGGGCGAGATCCTCGAAGTCGGGGAGAACGTCACCCACCTCAAGGCCGGTGACCGCGTCGTTCTGTGCTGGCTGCCCGCCTGCGGCGCCTGCTCCGCCTGCAAGCGCGGCCAGAGCGAGCTGTGCCTGGCCGGATTCATGAACGCGGGCACCCCCAACTTCAAGCGCCCCGACGGCGACGTCTTCGGCTTCGCGGGGACCGGCGTCTTCGCCGAGGAGGTCGTGGTGGACGCGGGCTGCGCCGTGCCGATCCCCGACGACGTGCCCTTCGACATCGCCGCGCTCATCGGCTGCGGGGTGACCACCGGACTCGGCGCCGCCCTCAACACCGCCGACGTCGAGGCCGGTTCGTCGGTCGCCGTGATCGGCTGCGGTGGCGTGGGGATCTCCGCGATCCAGGGAGCGCGGCTCAAGGGCGCCGCCGAGATCGTCGCCGTCGACCCGGTCGCCTCGCGCCGCGAGTCCGCCCTGCGGTTCGGCGCCACCCGGGCCGTCGCCCCGGACGCGCTGGCCGACGCCAAGCAGCAGGTCACCGCCGGGGAGGGCTTCGACTACGTCTTCGAGGTCGTCGGCCGGTCGGCCACCGCCCGCACCGCGTACGAGAACACTCGGCGCGGTGGCACCCTTGTGGTCGTCGGCGCGGGCGCCATGGACGACTTCCTCCAGCTCAACATGTTCGAGCTGTTCTTCGACGAGAAGCGCATCCTGCCCTCGATGTACGGCGGCGGCGACGTACTGCGCTCCTACGAACGGATCGTCGCCCTGTGGCGGGCGGGCCGCATCGACCTGGAGGGCCTGATCACCCACCGGCTGCCGCTGGCCGGGATCAACGAGGCACTGGACCAGATGCGTACCGGGACGGCCCTGCGTACGTGCGTCGAGATCTGAGGGATCCCCATGTCACTGCCAGCGTCACTACCGCTCGACGGGCTGTCCGCCATTGTCACCGGCGCCGGCCGGGGACTGGGCCGGGCCGAGGCACTGGAACTGGCCGGGCTCGGCGCGGCCGTCGTCGTCAACGACTACGGGCGGCCCGGCCGGGACGGCTCGGGCGAGGCCTCCGCCGGACCCGCCGAGGAGGTCGCCGCGGAGATCCGCGCGGCCGGCGGGCGGGCGGTCGCGCACCTCGGGGACGTGGCCGACTCCGAGCAGGCCCGGGAACTGGTCGAGACGGCCATCGGCGAGTTCGGAAAGCTGGACATCCTCGTCAACAACGCGGGCATCCTGCGCGACCGCATGGTCTTCTCCATGACCGAGGACGAGTGGGACTCGGTGATCCGGGTCCATCTCAAAGGCCACTTCAACACCACCCACTTCGCTGCCGCACACTGGCGCGAGCGCTCCAAGCGGACCGGGGAACCGGTGTACGGGCGGATCGTCAACACCTCGTCGGAAGCGTTCCTGGCCGGCTCCGCGGGCCAGCCCAACTACGCCGCCGCGAAGGGCGGGATCGTCGGCCTGACCACCTCCACGGCCCTCGCGCTCGGCAAGTACGGAGTGACGGCCAACGCCATCTGCCCGCGCGCCCGCACCCGGATGACCGAGGACGTGTTCGCGGGACTGCCCCGGCCCGGCGAGGGACTCGACCCGCTCGCCCCCGAGCATGTCGCCCCGCTCGTCGGCTACCTGGCCTCACCCGCCGCCGCACGCGTCAACGGACAGCTGCTCGTGGTGCACGGCGGAATGGTCGCCGTCATCGAACGGCCCCGTGTGCAGGCGAAGTTCGACAGCAAGCAGGACACCTTCAGCTACGACGAACTGGACGCGCTGCTCACCCCGCACTACGCGGGCCGGCCGCCGGGGGAGACGTTCGCGGCGGCGGAGGTGCTCGGCCTCAAACGCGGCTGACACGCGAAAGGGGGCCCACCGGACGGCGGGCCCCCTCGACAGACCGCTGTCAGGCCGCGGTCTCGGCCGGTTCCGGCTTGCGGTGGCGGCCGTGCGGGATCGTCTCGCTGTCCTGGACCGAGACCGGGCCACGGTGCTTGCCGTGACCGTCGGACTCCTGAAGTTCGGCGGACAACTGCTCGGACGTGCTCGCGTCGTTCATCGGAAGAAATTCACCCCGTCAACATCATCTTTCGTACAGCCGGGAGAGTGTAACCGGCACGCGGTGGGGCGAATCCAGGCGGCCACGCGGACCGCCACTACTTCGTTACAAGACGTCCGAGGGGTGCTTGCTGGAGAGGCACAGGACGTGCCACGGCAGGCGCGGAAGGCGCCTGAGCAGGCGATGGCGCCGATGGCGCCGGCTCCCCGGGCGCGCCCGCCGTCCTGGCCGGTGCCGGTGACTCGGCCACCCCGCACGGGATCTCCCGCGTGGCATACGGCAGCCGCAGCACCCCGCTCTCGGTCCACAGCCCGGCCCCCGCCAGCCACCCCTCGGGCGCCGCGAGACGGTGCACCCGCCGCTCGGCGGGCCGCCACACCCCCACCCGGGCGCCGAACGGCCCGTCCACGCGCAGCGCCACCGCGCACTGCTCCGGCGACAGCGCCTGCCCCGGCTGGATCGCGAACGGCGTCACCACACAGTCCGGCATCCGCAGACAGCTCGGGAAACGCACCGGCGACGAACCGCCCAGCACCCCCCAGCCCAGTTGCTCCCGCCCGGGGGACGGCGCGTCCGAGCCGACCAGGATCAGCCCGCTGTCCGGATCGGCGAGCAGCAGCCGGTCGTCGCTGTCGGCCGCGATCTGCAACAGCGGCGTCACCTCACCGCCCCGCTCCAGGTCCACCACGACCGCCTTGGTGCGGCCGCCGGTCTCCCGGTCCAGGGCCAGTATCCGGCCCGCGCGGTCCAGCCAGACCCCGCCCGAGCAGCGCCCCGGGACCTCCGCGAGGTGCTCCGGCCCGAAGGCGCCGCCCGCCACCAGCCACACCGCGGAACCGCGCGGGCCGACCTCCAGGGCGTACGCCCGGGTGCCGCACGGTGCCGGCGGCAGCAGCCGCAGCGTCGTGCCCGGCTCCGGGCACTCCACCGCGCCCAGCGGCAGCTCCCCGGTGGCCGGACCGGTCGGGTACAGCAGCGAGAACACATGCCGCCGCCCCACCAGCCGGTGGATGAGGACCCGCCCGTCACCCATCGGCTGCACCTCGGTACCGGGCTCCTCCGGCTGATTGCCGGGCAGCGGCACGGCGTACGGCTCGGGGCCGTCCAGCGTCCAGCGCTCCGGGAACCAGCAGTCGCCGCTCAGCGCGAGCCGGGCGGCATAGGCGCCGTCCGCGGTGATGGCACAGCCCGCCCGCGGCACACCGCTGTCCTGACGGGCAGCCGTCTCGGCAGCCAAGGGTTCGATCGCACAGGCCGTCATCGTTCGGTCACCTCCGGACGACGAAGCTACTTATCCGTACGCGCGGGCGGAGGACGAGCAGGCGGCCACTCACACATAAGGGTGGCCGAGAAACGGTTCGCCTGAGGAAACGCGAGCGGATGTGCTGCCCGGGGTGCGGGGGGCCGGAGACGGTGCGACCGCGCCGAACAGGCAGGTAGCCTTTCCCCGTGCCCCGTCTGTCTGAAGTCATCGCCGCACTGGAGAACCTGTGGCCCGCCGAGCGGGCCGAGTCCTGGGACGCGGTCGGCACGGTCGTGGGCGACCCCGGCCGGCCCGTCGCCCGGGTCCTGTTCGCCGTCGACCCCGTGCAGGACGTCGTCGACGAGGCGGTGAAGCTCGGCGCCGACCTGATCGTCGCCCACCACCCGCTCTATCTGCGCGGTACGACGACCGTCGCGGCCTCCACCTTCAAGGGCCGCGTCGTGCACGCGCTGATCAAGAACGACATCGCGCTGCACGTCGCCCACACCAACGCCGACAAGGCCGACCCGGGTGTCTCCGACGCCCTCGCCGGAGCACTGGACCTGCGCGTCGTACGACCGCTCGTGCCGGACCCCGCCGACCCGTCCGGACGCCGCGGCATCGGCCGGGTGTGCGAGCTGGACCACCCGGTGAGCCTGCGGGAGTTCGCCGCCCGCGCCGCCGAGCGGCTGCCCGCCACCGCACAGGGCATCCGGGTGGCCGGCGACCTCGACGCCGAGGTCCGCACGGTCGCCGTCTGCGGCGGCTCCGGCGACAGCCTCTTCGACGACGTACGCGCGGCCGGAGTCGACGCGTACCTCACCGCGGACCTGCGCCACCACCCGGCCGGCGAGGCCGTCGCCCACACGCCTCTCGCGCTGCTCGACGCGGCGCACTGGGCCACCGAATGGCCCTGGTGCGAGCTGGCCGCAGCCCAGCTCGACGAGATCTCCGACCGTCACGGCTGGGACCTGCGCGTGCACGTCTCCAGGACGGTCACCGACCCCTGGACCGCCCACGCGGCGTCCAACCCCACCACTAGCTCAACAGGAGCCCCCAACTGAACGCCGCGCCCGCCGACCAGATCCGACTCCTCGACGTCCAGGCCCTCGACGTCCGCCTCCAGCAGCTCGCGCACCGGCGCAGGTCGCTGCCCGAGCACGCCGAGATCGAGTCGCTGACCAAGGACCTCGCCCAGCTGCGCGACCTGCTGGTGGCCGCGCAGACCGAGGAGAGCGACTGCGCCCGCGAGCAGATCAAGGCCGAGCAGGACGTGGACCAGGTGCGCCAGCGCGCCGCCCGCGACCAGCAGCGCCTCGACTCGGGTGCGGTGACCTCCCCGAAGGACCTGGAGAACCTCCAGCGGGAGATCGTCTCCCTCGCCAAGCGGCAGGGCGATCTGGAGGACGTCGTCCTGGAGGTCATGGAGCGCCGCGAGTCCGCGCAGGAGCGGGTCGGCGAGCTCACCGAGCGGGTGGCCTCCGTCCAGGCGAAGATCGACGACGCGACCGCCCGCCGGGACGCCGCCTTCGAGGAGATCGACGGCGAGGCGGCCACGGTCACCAAGGAGCGCGCGGTCGTCGCCGGGTCCATCCCCGCCGACCTGCTGAAGCTCTACGACAAGCTGCGCGAGCAGCAGGGCGGCATCGGCGCGGCCAAGCTGTACGCCCGCACCTGCCAGGGCTGCCGCCAGGAGCTGGCGATCACCGAGCTGAGCGAGATCCGCTCGGCCGCGCCGGACACCGTCGTCCGCTGCGAGAACTGCCGCCGCATCCTCGTGCGCACGTCCGAGTCGGGTCTCTAGGCTCGGTAAGGGGCCCAGGGCGTGCGGGAGTTCATCGTCGAGGCCGACGGCGGGTCACGGGGCAACCCGGGGCCCGCGGGCTACGGTGCCGTGGTGCTCGACCCGGTCACCGGCGAGGCCCTCGCCGAGACGGCCGAGTTCATCGGGGTCGCCACCAACAACGTGGCCGAGTACCGCGGTCTGCTCGCCGGTCTGCGGGCGGCGCGGGAACTCGACCCCACCTGCTCGGTGCGTGTGCGCATGGACTCCAAGCTGGTCGTCGAGCAGATGTCGGGCCGCTGGAGGATCAAGCACCCCGACATGAAGCCGCTGGCGTCGGAGGCGGCCCGGGTGTTCCCGGCGGACCGTGTGACGTACGAGTGGATCCCGCGCGAGCGGAACAAGCACGCCGACCGCCTGGCCAACGAGGCGATGGACGCCGGGCGGCGGGGCGAGCAGTGGTCGCCGTCCGCCTCCCGCGCCGCCCTGGACCGGCCCGCCACCCCCGCGCCCACCGGCCCCGAACCCGCCGGCCCGCCGGGTGACGCGAAGGCGGGAGCGGCGAGTGCCCGCGCGGCGCTCAAGCAGACGGCTCAAGCACCGGCTACTGCTGCCGCCATGCCACCAGCCGCCGATGCCGCACCATCTGCCGCTGCTGCCACACCCTCGGCTGCTGCTGCTGCCACGCCACCAGCCGCCGCCACTCCCACGCCCGCCGCCACCACCCCAGAGCCCTCCACCACCTCCGCCCCCGGCTGGAGCGCGGCTCCGGACCTCGGCGCGCCCGCCACCTTCGTGCTCCTGCGGCACGGGGAGACCCCGTTGACGCCGCAGAAGCGGTTCTCGGGCAGCGGGGGCAGCGATCCGGCCCTGTCGGACGTCGGCCGGAGGCAGGCCGAGCGGGTCGGGGCGGCGCTGGCACGGCGCGGCACGATCCAGGGGATCATCGCGTCCCCGATGGCCCGGACCCGGGAGACCGCCGCCGTCGTCGCCGCCCGCCTCGGACTGGACGTGACGGTGGACGACGGGCTGCGGGAGACGGACTTCGGCGCCTGGGAGGGCCTCACCTTCGGCGAGGTGCGTGACCGCTACCCGGACGACCTGAGCGCCTGGCTCGCCGACCCGGACGCCCGGCCCACCGGCGGCGGCGAGAGCTTCGCCGCGACCGCCGTACGCATCGCCGCCACCAGGGACAGGCTGGTGCCCGCCCACGCGGGCCGCACCGTCCTGCTGGTCACGCACGTCACCCCGATCAAGACGCTCGTACGGCTCGCGCTCGGCGCCCCGCCCGAGTCCCTGTTCCGCATGGAACTGTCGGCGGCCTCGCTGTCGGCGGTGGCCTACTACGCGGACGGCAATGCGAGCGTACGGTTGCTCAACGAGACCGCCCACCTGCGCTGACCGCCGCCCGGGTCAGTGGACCTCGGTCACCAGCACGTCCAGCGCCCAGGCCTGCCCGGCACGCGACGGCGCGGCCGCCTCCACGACGTACCCGAGATCCCGCAGCGCCTCGACCAGCCGGGCCGGGTCCTTCGGCGCGGTACCGGACGACAGCAGGCTCCGTACGATCCGCCCCTTGGTCGCCTTGTTGAAGTGGCTGACCACCTTCCGGGTCGGCGCGTGCAGCACCCGCACGGTCGCCGTCCGCCCGGCCACCTCGCCCGTCGGCTTCCACGCGGCCGCGTAGGCGGCGGAGCGCAGATCGAGGACGAGCCCGTCACCGGCCGCCTCCGGCAGCACCGACGCCATCGGCGTCCGCCAGTGCGTGCCCAGGGCGCCCAGTCCCGGCAGCCGCACCCCCATCGAGCAGCGGTACGACGGGATCCGGTCGGTCACCCGCACGGCACCCCACAGACCGGAGAAGACCAGCAGCGAGCGCGTGGCACGCCGCTTGGCGGCCGGATCGAGCGTGGCCAGGCCGAGGGCGTCGTACAGGACACCCGTGTAGATCTCCCCGGCGGGGCGCGCCCCGGCCGTCCGCAGCCCGGCGTTCTTCGCGACCTCCCCGCGCAGCCCCTCGCTCAGCCCGAGCACCTCGCGCGCCTTGTCCTCGTCGCCCGAGCACAGCTCGACCAGCTCACCGAGCACCGCCTCACGCGCCTCGCGCAGCCCCGGCAGGGACAGCGACTCAGGCTTCAGCGGGGCGCCACGGCCGGAGGCGGCCTTGCCCTCGGAGGGCGGCAGCAGGACAAGCACGGGCAACTCTCCTTCGACGGGACTGCGCGTCAGCCTACGACGCGGTGCGGCATGGAACGGGCACCGGGGATGTTGCACACTCCGAGAGCAACAAGGGGGGCGCACATGCCGGAACAGGCAAGCTGGACGAAACTGCGGCTGGGCCGCTGCGGACCGCGGCTCGACCTGCTGACGGCCCGCTTCGACAGCCATGTCTACGCCCCGCACGCCCATGACGAGTACACCATCGGTGTCTCCATCGGCGGCTCCGAACTGATCGGCTACCGCGGCGGCCACCTCCGCACCGGGCCGAGCACCGTCGTCGTACTGGCCCCCGGCGAGATGCACACCGGCGGCCCCGCCACCACCGACGGCTACGCCTACCGCGCCCTGTACGCCGACCCCGCGCTGCTCGCCGAGGGCGCCCGGGGCGGAACGCCGCACTTTCGCGAGGGACTGCTCGACGACCCGGAACTCGCCGCCGCCATCCGGCTCACGCACGCCGAACTGGCCTGCTGCCCCGACCCGTTGGAGGCCGAGTCCCGCCTCCCCTGGCTGCTCACGGCACTGGTGCACCGCCACTCCACGGCGACCGTCCGGCCGGAGAGCCTCCCCGGCGCCGGTGTGACAGCCCGGATCGTCCGCGACCGTCTGGCCGACGAGTTGCTGGAGCCCCCGTCCCTGGCCGCCCTTGCCGCGGACCTCGGCATGTCCCGCTACCAGCTCCTGAGGGCCTTTCGTACGACGATGGGGATACCGCCGTATGCCTGGCTGGCGCAGTACCGGGTGACCCGGGCCCGCACCCTGCTGGAATCCGGCCTGCGCCCCGCCGAGGTGGCGTCCCTGGTCGGCTTCGCGGACCAGGCACACCTCACCCGCTGGTTCCGCCGGGTGCTCGGGGTGACCCCGGCGGCCTACCGCAACAGCGTTCAAGACACCCGGTAGCGGCACGGCCGAGACTCGCCGTATGACTGCACGCGGCTGGTTCCTGTTCTCCCTGATGGGAGTGGTCTGGGGCATTCCCTATCTGATGATCAAGGTGGCGGTGGACGCGGTGTCCCCGGCCACCGTGGTGTTCACCCGCTGCGCCCTGGGCGCGGCCCTCCTGCTCCCGTTCGCCCTGCGCCAGGGCGGCCTGGGCACGACTCTCCGTACTCACTGGCGTCCCATGCTGGCCTTCGCGTGCATCGAGATCATCGGCCCCTGGTTCACCCTCACCGACGCCGAACGGCACCTGTCCAGCTCCACGGCGGGCCTGCTGATCGCGGGCGTCCCGATCGTCGGCGTGGCCATGGCCCGCTTCTTCGGCGAGACGGAACGGCTCGGAGCACGCCGCACGACCGGACTGGCTCTCGGCCTGGCGGGCGTGGCGGTGCTCACGATCCCGCACCTCACCGGGGGCGACGCCCGCTCGCTGGGCGAGGTGTTCCTCACGGTGCTGGGCTACGCCACGGCCCCGCTGATAGCCGCACGCCGCCTCAAGGACGTACCGACCCTCCAGCTGACGGCTCCCTGCCTGGCCCTGGCCGCCCTGGTGTACGCCCCCGCGGCGGCCGCCACCTGGCCGTCCGCCCTTCCGTCCGCCCACGTCCTGGCCGCGCTCGCCGGCCTCGGCGTCATCTGCACGGCGCTCGCCTTCGTCGCCTTCCTGGAACTGATCAGGGAGGCGGGCCCGACCCGGGCCACGGTCATCACCTACGTCAACCCGGCCATCGCGGTGGCCGCCGGTGCCCTGTTCCTGGACGAGTCCCTGACCCCCGGCATCGCGGTGGCCTTCACCCTGATCCTGGCGGGCTCGGTCCTCGCGACGGCCGCCGCACCGAAGCGCCCCGCACGACCGCTAACATGGTCGACACGGCAGACGAGCCAAGCGGACGGCCGCGTGGAGTCCCCCTAGGGGGCTTCCCGAGGAACGTCCGGGCTCCACAGGGCAGGGTGGTGGCTAACGGCCACCTGGGGCGACCCACGGGACAGTGCCACAGAAAACAAACCGCCGCGGGCTTCGGCCCGCGGTAAGGGTGAAACGGTGGTGTAAGAGACCACCAGTGCCCAGGGTGACCTGGGCAGCTAGGTAAACCCCACCCGGAGCAAGGTCAAAAGGAGCGCCGTAGAAGGCGCTCTGCGCGGACGTTCGAGGGCTGCCCGCCCGAGTCCGCGGGTAGACCGCACGAGGCCGGCGGCAACGCCGACCCTAGATGGATGGCCGTCACCCCGGGCCCCGCGAGGAGCCCGGGGAACAGAACCCGGCGTACAGCTTGGCTCGTCTGCCACTCAGGTCTTCGGACCAGCCAGGGGACGAGAGGTACGGCGCGAAGCTGTCCGATCCTCGCATCACGGCGCTCGGCCCACTGGGACAGTGACTCGTCGTCCATTCCCGGGAGGGTAGTGGCTCGGGCGAGCCGGTGTTCCCAACCCAGCGAGGGGCTCTGGTCGATCCGGTACAGGTGGGAGTTGGCCGTCACGCGGAGTCGAATGGCCTCGATGTCCGGCGCTCCGGCGTCTGCCAGGCGACAAGGGAGCTTTCGATGTCGTCCCACAGAGCCCAAAGGTGAAATCACTCAATACTCTGACTCACTCACCCAAGCTGCTACCATCCCCCCATGACCACCCCACCCCCGCCACCCGGCCGCCGCGAACGCAAGAAGGCCGCCACCCGTAAGGCGTTGGCCGACGCGGCGTTGGAGATGTTTCTCGAGCGGGGGTACGACAAGGTCGGGGTCAAGGAGATCGCGGACGCCGCCGACGTCTCGACGACGACCCTCTTCAAGCACTTCCCGAGCAAGGAGGCGCTGGTCTTCGACGAGGAGGCCGAGCACGAGGCGACGCTGGTCGCGGCGGTGCGGGAGCGGGCGGCGGGGCAGTCGATTCCGGCGGCGCTGTGCGAGGGCATCCTGCGGACGGGGTTCGGCGGCGGCCCCGACGGGCCGCGTGTCGCGGCCTTTCGTGAACTCGTCGAGTCCACACCCGTGTTGCGCGACTACGGGCACCGGATGTGGATGCGGCACCAGGGCGCGCTCGCCCGTGCCATCGCCGAGGAGACCGGCGCTCCGGCCGACGACGTGCGGTGCGCGGCGCTGGCGCTCTTCGCGCTGGAGGCGCGGAGCCTGTTGCGGGGCGGTGAGGACGATCCCGACGCCGTACTGCGGGAGGCGTTCCGGTTGCTGGAGCACGGCTGGGCCGCGGCCTGACGGCGCCTCGGTGCTCGGTGCCTTCCCGGCTGCTGCCGGCTGCTGACTTCTGATCCCGCTACTCCTCGAACAGCGGGTCCTGCCGTCCCCCCTGCTCCTCCGCCGCCCGCCTCCGTACCCGTGCCTCGCGCATCCCCACCACCGCCGCCGTGACCGCCCCCGTCACACAGAGGGCCGCCGGGACCATCCAGGCGCGGTTCAGGGCGTCACCGAGGACGTGGTCGAGGGAGAGGCGGCCGGGGCCCGCCACGGCGAGCGCGGTCGCGGCGACGCCGAGGCTCACGGGGTGTTCCAGGCCGCCCTGCTGGGCGAAGAAGCCGCCCGGCGCCAGCACCGCGCTCGCGCCGGTCATGGCGCCGGCCGCCGCGGCACCGGCGGCGGGCGTGGCGAGGCCCAGCATCAGCAGGGTGCCGCCGCCCGCCTCGGCGAGCCCCGCCGCGACCGCGCTCGCCTTGCCGGGGGTATAGCCGACGGACTCCATGAACTGTCCCGTGCCCTCGATCCCGCCCCCGCCGAACCAGCCGAGGAGCTTCTGCGCGCCGTGCGCGGCGAGTGCCCCGCCGGTCCCCAGCCGGAGCAGCAGCAGGCCCACGTCATGTCGGTCGTAACAGGTCACGGTTGGCTCCCCGGCGGCAGTGTCGACGTCGACTGCGACAGCATCGAAGTCCACCGTCGCATCCCCGCCACTCGCACGGCCCGCCCCGGGCGCCGTTCGGGTGGCGGGGCCCAGGGCGCGATGTGAGTCTGACTGGCATGACGATTCAGACAGCCAAGCTCAGCGATCCGGCCGTCCGGGCCTTCGTCAACGCCGTCAACGCCCACGACCGCGAGGCCTTCATGCAACTCCTCGCCCCCGGCGCGACGATGGCCGACGACGGCTCCGACCGGGAACTCGCCGACTGGATCGACCGCGAGATCTTCACCACCCACGGCCATCTGGAGGTCGACAAGGAGTCCCGCGGCGGCCGCACCCTCGTCGCCCGCTACCGGAACGACACCTGGGGCGAGATGCGCACCAGGTGGGACTTCACGGTCGGGGACGACGGGCGCATCTCCCGCTTCGAGACCGGGGAGGCCTGAGGGGCGGCCGAGGCGCGGTCGAGCGGCGGTTTGTGCGGCAGCCGTTCCACCCACCGGTGCGTACCCCGCGGTCCCGCGCGAGGTCCACCCCCAACTCCGGCCCGGTGGAACGGCTGCCGTCTCCCCCCTCAAAATGGTCTGCGCAATATGGTCTGCGGAATCCACCTGCTCCAAGTGTGAAGCACTTGTGTGAAGCTCTTGTGGAGGAAGTTGAGCATAAGGCCGCTATCGGCCGCAATACCTCGGACGTTGGAATTCCGCTTGTGCAGGTTGGGGAGTTGGCGGCCGGTGCGGCGCTCAGCCCCGGCCCACGTACGGCATCGCCGTCGCCAGGACCGTCGCGAACTGCACATTCGCCTCCAGCGGCAGCTCCGCCATGTGCCGCACGGTGCGCGCCACATCGGCCACGTCCATCACCGGCTCCGCCGCCGTCTCCCCGTTCGCCTGGAGCGCACCCTTCTCCATCCGCGCCGTCATGGCGGTGGCCGCGTTGCCGATGTCGATCTGCCCGACGGCGATGCCGTACGGCCGCCCGTCCAGGGACAGCGACTTGGTCAGCCCGGTCAGCGCGTGCTTCGTCGCCGTGTAGGGGGCCGAGTGCGGGCGGGGCGTATGGGCGGAGACGGAACCGTTGTTGATGATCCGGCCGCCCCGCGGGTCCTGCTCCTTCATCTGCCGGTACGCCGCCTGCGCGCACAGGAACGCCCCGTTGAGGTTGGTGTCCACCACGTGCCGCCACGCCTCGTACGACAGGTCCTCCACCGGCACCCCGCCGGGGCCGAAGGTGCCCGCGTTGTTGAAGAGCAGGTCGACCCGCCCGAACCGGTCGCGGACGGCGGCGAAGAGCGCCGTGACGTCGTCGGGCCGGGCGACATCGGCGGTTGCGGCGAGCGAGCCGGCCTCCGGGACCAGCGCCGCCGTGGCCTCCAGCGGCCCCTGGCGCCGTCCGGCCAGCGCCACCGACCAGCCGGCCCGCATCAGCTCCACGGCGACCGCGCGGCCGATACCCGATCCGGCGCCGGTCACCACGGCGATCCTCGATTCCGTGTCAGTCATGACCGCAGCGTAGGGGGCCGGAACCGGGGCCGCGGCTCCCGGCACCGCGCCCGAACTGAGACCATGGGGCTGGTTCGCCGACAGCAGGGGAGGGACGGCACATGGCCGAGCACACGGGCGCATCGCCGACAAGGGACACCGAACGGCAGCCCGCGTCCGGCAGCCCCGTCCGTTCCGGCCGCCGTACCGGCCTCCTCGTCACCCTCGTCCTCGGCGGCCTCACCGCCACACCCCCGCTCGCCATGGACATGTACCTCCCGTCCCTGCCGGAGGTCACCCGCTCGCTGCACGCCCCCGCCGCGACCATCCAGCTCACGCTCACCGCCTGCCTCGCCGGAATGGCCCTCGGACAGCTCGTGGTCGGCCCGATGAGCGACCGCTGGGGCCGCCGCCGGCCCCTGCTGACCGGCCTCGCCGTCTACCTCCTCGCCACCGTCCTGTGCGCGGTGGCCCCCAACGTCGAGACCCTGGTCGCCTTCCGGCTGGCCCAGGGACTCGCGGGCGCGGCCGGGATCGTCATCGCGCGGGCCGTCGTACGCGACCTCTACGACGGTGTGGAGATGGCCCGCTTCTTCTCCACTCTGATGCTGATATCCGGCGCCGCCCCGATCGTGGCGCCGCTGATAGGCGGGCAGATCCTGCGGGTCACGGACTGGCGCGGCGTCTTCGTGGTCCTCACCGTCATCGGCGTCGCGCTCGCCGCGCTCGTCTGGTTCCGGCTCCCCGAGACCCTCCCGCCCGCCGACCGGCACGACGGCGGGGTCGGCCAGGCCCTGCGCACGATGCGCGGCCTGCTCACCGACCTCCCCTTCACCGGCTTCATGCTGGCCGGCGGCTTCGCCTTCGCCGCGCTCTTCGCCTACATCAGCGCCTCACCTTTCGTGATCCAGGAGATCTACGGCGCCTCCCCGCAGACCTTCAGCCTGCTGTTCGGCCTCAACTCGGTCGGTCTGGTCACCGCGGGACAGATCAACGGCAAGCTCCTGGTCGGCCGGGTACGCCTGGACAAGGTGCTGGCCACCGGGCTGACCGTGATCGTCCTCGCCGCCACCGCCCTGCTGCTGATGTCCACCGGAGCCTTCGGGCCGGTCGGTCTCGCCCCGGTCGCCGCCGCGCTCTTCGTGCTGATGTCCGCGATGGGCCTCACCCTGCCCAACACCCAGTCCCTCGCCCTGATGCGCACCCGGCACGCCGCGGGCTCCGCCTCCGCGCTGCTCGGCACCACCTCCTTCCTCGTCGGAGCGGTCGCCTCCCCGCTGGTCGGCATCGCGGGCGAGCACACCGCCGTTCCGATGGCCGTGGTCCAGCTGTCCGCGGCACTCCTGGCCCTCGCCTGCTTCGCGGTCCTGTGCCGGCCCTGGAACACGGCCGGCGACGAGACCTCGGCCACCGGCAGCTCGGCCGCTGGCACCCCGGCCGCCGGGACCGACAACACGGGGAGCAGAAGCTGAGCACGCCGAAGATCCGCGTCGACACACCCGAACGGGCCGGGCTCGACCCCGAGGAACTCCACCACCTGGCCCGCGAGGTGCGCGCCCTGACCACCGGCGCCCGGCCCTGGACCGCCGGAGCCGTCGTGGTGGCCGGGCGTGGCCCGGTCGTCGCCGTCGAGGAGGCGGCCGGCTGGGCGGTCCGGTACGCGTCCTACGACCCGGAAGCCGGGCGGGGCGTCGAACTCCCGCCCGCCGACCGGGTGCCGATGACCGTGACCACCCCCTTCGATCTGGCCTCCCTCACCAAACTGTTCACCTCCGTCGCCGCGGTGCAGCAGATCGAGCGGGGCACCCTCGGCATCGACGCCCGGGTCGGCGCCTACCTCCCCGAGTTCCGCGCCGCCGCCACGCACGGCGTCACCGTCCGCCAGCTGCTCACCCACACCTCCGGACTGCGGCCCGAACTCCCGCTGTACGACTGCCCGGACGGCCCGGCGCGGCTCGCGCTGCTGCGCGCCGAGGCACCCACCGGTGAACCGGGCACGTTCCGCTACTCGGACCTGAACATGCTGCTGCTCCAGGCCGTGCTGGAGCGGATCACCGGACGCCCCCTCGACGTCCTCGTCCACGAGGGGATCACCCGCCCGCTCGGCATGACGGCGACCCGCTTCGGGCCGTGCCCGGACGCGGCGGCCACCGAGGACCAGCGGCGGCCGTGGGCCAAGGCGGACCGAGGGATGCTGCGCGGGGTGGTCCACGACGAGAACGCGTGGGCGCTGGGCGGCGTCGCGGGCCACGCGGGGCTGTTCTCGACGGGACGAGATCTGGCGGTCTTCTGCCGGGCGCTGCTGGCGGGCGGCGCGTACGGCCCCGCGCGCATCCTCGGCCCCGACTTCACGGAGCTGCTGCTGACCGCGCCGGGACTGGGCTTCGTCGTCGACCAGCCGTACTTCATGGGGGAGCTGTCGGGGCACGGAGCGGCCGGGCACACGGGCTTCACAGGGACCTCGCTGGTGCTGGACCCGGCCACGGACACCTTCCTCGTCCTGCTGGCCAACGTGGTGCACCCCCGCAGGCGGCCCGGGGACAGCGGGCCCCGGGCGCGGGCCGCGACCCGGATCGCCCGCGCGGTCCGGGACGTCTGAGCGACCGCCCGGGCCGTCCGGCACACCTGAGAGAATCGCACGGTGAACGACGCCGTCCCCCCTGCCGAAAACCTCCGTGCCGTACTCGCCGGACTGCTCGACGGGCTGCCGCCCAAACAGGCCGCCGGCGCCGTGGAACGGCTGATCGCGAACTACCGGGGGCAGACCCCGACGGACGCGCCGATCCTCCGCGACCGCGCGGACGTGGCCGCCTACGCCGCCTACCGGATGCCCGCGACGTTCGAGGCGGTACGGGCGGCGCTGACGGCGTTCGCGCGGGCCGTACCCGGCTGGACGCCCGGCAGCCATGTCGACGTCGGCGGCGGAACCGGCGCGGCGACCTGGGCGGTCAGCGCCACCTGGGAGGGAGCCCGGCCGGTGACCGTCCTGGACTGGGCGGAACCCGCGCTGGCCCTCGGCCGGGAGATCGCCGCCGCCAGCCCGGCACTGCGGGACGCCCGCTGGCAGCGCGCCCGGATCGGAGCGGCGCTCGACATCGGGAGCACCGACCTCGTCACGGTCTCCTACGTCCTCAACGAACTCACCGCGGCCGACCGCACCCGCCTCGTCGACACCGCCGCCGCTGCCGCACGGGCCGTGGTCATCGTGGAGGCCGGCACTCCCGCCGGATACGCCCGTGTCATCGAGGCCCGCGACCGGCTGACCGAGGCCGGCTTCCGGATCGCCGCCCCCTGCCCGCACGGCGACCGCTGCCCGATCGTCCCCGGCGAGGACTGGTGCCACTTCTCCGCCCGGGTCAGCCGCTCCTCCCTGCACCGCCAGGTCAAGGGCGGCTCACTGGCCTACGAGGACGAGAAGTTCAGCTACGTCGCCGCCATCCGCCCCGACGCCGCCGACACCGTCACGGCGGCTCCGGCCGCCGCCCGTGTGGTCCGGCGCCCACAGATCCGCAAGGGCCAGGTGCTCCTCGACCTGTGCGAGGCCGACGGAGAACTGCGCCGCACCACGGTCACCAAACGTCACGGCGAGCTCTACCGGGCGGCCCGGGACGCGGACTGGGGCGACGCCTGGCCTCCGGACGCCTGAGCGCGCGTGACCGAGGGCCGGAAGCCCGGCATGTCCCGACAAGGCACCCCGGAGTACGGCGATGCGGGACCATAGGGCATGCTGTCCGGACCACGGCGAGAGGGGACAGATGAGCGCGACGTTCGGCGGTCGGAGCGGTCGGCAGGGCAAACTCTCCCAGTGGCTGCGCGGACGCCGCCCGCAGGAGACTCCCGGCGAGGGCGATCGTGAGGCCCAGCTGTTCGCCGCCGCGGCCGCCGGTCTGCCCCTCGCGCCCGCCGCGCACCCCGCGCCCGGCTACCGCTGTTCCTGCGACCGCGTCGGCTGTCCCACCCCCGCCCGGCACCCGGTGTCGTTCGCCTGGCAGACGCAGTCGACCACCGACCGCGCCCAGATCGAGCGCTGGGCCAGTCACCAGCCCGAGGCCAACTTCATCACCGCGACCGGCATGGTCCACGACGTCCTCGACGTGCCGCTGGCGGCCGGGCGGGAGGCGCTGGAGCGGCTGCTCGCCTCCGGTGTCGAGACCGGTCCGGTCGCCGAGAGCGACGACGACCGCATGCTGTTCTTCACCCTCACCCGGGGCACGCCCGAGGACGAGGACGAGTGGTGGCCCTGCGAACTGGACTGCCGCCCCGAGACCATGGACGAGCACCCCGGGCTGCGCTGGCACTGCCGGGGCTCCTACGTGCTCGTACCGCCCGCCCGGCTGCCCGGTGACGACGACCGGCGGGTGCGCTGGGTACGCGGCCCGGAGCACGCCCTGCCCGACCCGCTCACCCTGCTGGAAACCCTCACCGACGCCTGCGCCCGCCATGTGGGCACGGAGGAGTCGGGCCACTCGACGGCCGCCTGGCCCATGCGCCACTGAATCCACCGGCGACCGGCGACCGGTGGCCACTGGCCACTGGCCACTGGCCACGGCCGCTACTCGCCCTTGGCCGCCGTGAGCCCCTGGACACGGCCCAGCATCCTCACCTTGCCGCCGCCCGACTTCCCGTCACCCGACGCCGATCCCGCCGTCCCCGTTGCCGGGTCGAGGACGACCTCGTTCGACACGGACTCCAGCGTCAGCGACTGCTTGACCTCGCCCTTGGTCAAAGCCCGCACGTTCCTGTTCTGGGTGGGGACGGCGGTGCCCACGGCGGCGGTCTGCCTGGCGTAGTGGTGGGTGGTGAAGAACACCATCGCCCCGCCGTCCTCGGTGCGCAGCGCCAGCGGCGCGTAGGCGCCGCCCGTGCGCGGCTGGTCGATGTACTGGGTTACCAGACCCGGTCTGCTGGCCCCCTTGGCGCGGGTGACGCGCCAGCCGCTGGTGTGCGGGCCGTTCGCGAAGGCGCCGGTGCCGCTCTCCAGGTAGGTGACGTACTGCTCGCTCAGATCCCGCGGGCGGATCGTCAGCCCGGCCGAGTCCGCCGGTACGGCCTCGGCCCAGCCGTCCTTGTCGAGCTTGAAGCCGGGCACGTCGCCCGGGGCCACGAGCGTGAGGTACGCCACCTGGAACGGCTCGGCCAGGCTGTCGCGGGTGAACACGAACAGCCAGCGGGCGCTGCCGCCCTTGTTGGTGGCCGTGTCGGCGACGAACCAGCGTGGCCAGCCCGCCTTCTTGGGGATGGTGAGCTTCACGTCGGACAGCTTCAGCGGCACGTGCGCGGAGTTGCCGCCGGGGTGGTTCACCCGCCCCGCCCTCAGCCGGGCCGCGTCCATGTCGCCGAGGGCGCCGGTGACGAAGTCGGCGTCCAGCGAGCTGTCGTAGGCCTTGTCCGCCGCGTTGTAGGCGTTGGTGAACCGTTCCAGCGCCTTGGCGGCCTCGGCCCGGGTGCCGGCGGGCAGTACCTCACGCTCGCCGTGCACCACCACGCATCCGCTCGCCGTCAGCGACAGAACGGTCAGCGCGGCGGCGACGAGCGCGTTCCGGTCCCGCCGGCGAAGCCTTCGAGAGCCGTGATCCCTGGTCATGAGGTGCCTTCACCTTCCCCTTCCCGGAGGTGACCCTACCGGGGCGGGGCGGCGGCGCGGTGCCGGGTTCCCCGGCCCGCGTACGGCGGTTGCCGTCAGACCTTGTCCTCGACGACCGCGGGCGTCTGCCGCCGTCGGCCTAGCCGGGACACGAACCCCGCCGGGGCGAGGAACAGCGCGAGCGTCGGGACCAGGTACAGCAGCCACACCGTGACCTGGAGCTTTGTCGGGTCGGGCTGGAAGTTGAAGACGCCCTTGAGGAGCGTGCCGTACCAGCTGTCCGGCGCGATGGTGTCGCTGATGTCGAAGGAGAGGTTCCTGAGCCCCGGGATCCAGTTGGCCTCCTGAAGGTCGTGGACACCGTAGGCGAGGACGCCCGCGGCGACGACGACCAGCATCCCGCCGGTCCAGGTGAAGAACTTGGCGAGGTTGATCCTCAGGGCGCCGCGGTAGAACAGCCAGCCCAGGAACACGGCCGTGGCGAGGCCGAGGGCCACCCCGATCAGCGGGCGCGGGGTGCCGTCACCGGCCGCGTGCACCGACGCCCACACGAACAGCGCGGTCTCCAGGCCCTCCCGGCCGACGGCCAGGAACGCGGTGGCGACCAGTGCGAACGTGCCCACGGCGAGGGCCGCGTCCAGCTTGCCGTGCAGTTCGGCCTTCAGATGCCGAGCGGTGCGCCGCATCCAGAACACCATCCAGGTGACCAGGCCGACGGCGACGACGGACAGCGAGCCGCCGAGCGCCTCCTGCGCCTCGAACGTCATCTCCTGCGAGCCGTATTCGAGGGCGAACCCGAAGCCCAGCGCGATGGTGATCGCGATGGCGATGCCGGCCCAGATCGGCTTGATGGCGTCCCTGCGGCCGGTCTTGACCAGGTAGGCGATCAGGATGCAGACGACGAGGCTGGCTTCCAGGCCCTCCCGCAGACCGATCAGGTAGTTGGAGAACACGGGTCACGCCTCCCCGGAGAACAGCGTCCGGCCCCACCAGTCGTCCTTGTCCCGGACACCGGGCGGGACCGCGAAGACCGCCGAACCCACGTGCTGGATGTACTCGTTGAGCGCGTCCGACGCCGACAGGCTGCGCTGGATCGGGATGAACCCCTTGCGCACGTCACGCTGGTACGCGAGGAAGAACAGGCCCGCGTCGAGCCGGCCGAGCCCGTCGGTGCCGTCGGTGAAGGAGTAGCCCCGGCGCAGGATGGTGACGCCGTGGTTGGAGTCGGGGTGCGCGAGGCGCACGTGTGCGTCCGGCTTCATCGCCTTCAGGAACGGCTCGTCGCGCTCCTTGGCCTTGCCGACCGGAGCGCCCTCGCCCTTGTCGCGGCCGAAGATGTCCTCCTGCTCCTGCAGGGAGGTGCGGTCCCAGGTCTCCACGTGCATCCGGATGCGCCGGGCGACCAGATACGAACCGCCGTTCATCCAGGCCGAGTTCTTGCCGCCGTCGCCCTCGCCGACCCACACGAACTTCTTCAGCCGGTCCGTCTCGGTCCCGGCGATGTTCCGGGTGCCGTCCTTGAACCCCATCAGGTTGCGCGGGGTCTGGGCGTCCGGGGTGGTGGACGAGGTCTTGCCGAAGCCGAGCTGCGACCAGCGGATGACGACCTTGCCGAAGCCGATGCGGGCCAGGTTGCGGATCGCGTGCACGGCGACCTGGGGGTCGTCGGCGCAGGCCTGGATGCACAGATCGCCGCCGGTGCGTACGCGGTCGAGGTTGTCGCCGGGGAACTGCGGCAGGTCCACCAGCGCCTCGGGCCGCCGCCCGGCGAGCCCGAACTTGTCGAACAGGGAAGGCCCGAAGCCGATCGTCAGCGTCAGCCGCGACGGCTTGAGACCCAGCGCCTCACCCGTGTCGTCCGGCGGCGCCTCGGCGAGGCCGCCGTACGCGCCCTCGCCGACCGCCTTGCCCGCGGTCATCCGGCGCGCGGCCGCCGTCCAGTCCTTGAGGACCTGGACGAACTCCGCGCGGTCCTCGGTCTGCACGTCGAACGCGGCGAAGTGCAGCCGGTCCTGCACCGGAGTGGCGATGCCCGCCTGGTGGGCGCCGTGGAACTCCACGGCGGCGCCCGCCTCGGCGGACACCGGGTCCACGTCGTTGCCGACCCGGGTCATCGCCACCGCACCGCCGGCCGCGGCGGCACCGAGCGCGAGCCCGGCACCGCCCCAGCCGATGAGCGAGCGGCGGGTGGGAGGAGTGCTGCCCTGGGCCTCGGTCATACCGTCCCCTGTGTCCGATGCTTTCGGTGTCCGCTGCTTCCGGGTGTCCGTTACTTCTTCACGACCGCGGCGGCGAGCTTGGACAGCGGCTCCGCCAGGGCGTTGACCGCGTCCGACAGCTCCTTGCGCTGGTCCTTGGTGACCTTGTCGTACGAGGTGAAGTCGTACGAGTTCTTGTCCGAGCGGTACTTGTCGAGCAGCGTGTTCAGCGCGCCGAACTGCTTGTCCAGCTGCTGGGCCAGCGCCGCGTCCTTGGCCGAGGCGACCGGCTTGAGCAGCTCGTACGCCTTCTGCGCGCCCTCGACGTTGCCCTTGAAGTCGACCAGGTCGGTGTGCGAGTAGCGGTCCTCCTCGCCGGTGACCTTGCCGGTGGCGACCTCGTCCAGCAACTCCTTGGCGCCGTTGGCCATCGAGGTCGGGGTGATCTCGGCCTTGCCGACCCGCTTCTGCCAGTCCTTCAGGTCGGTCACCAGCTGGTCGGCGAGGGTCTTCTCCTCGTCGCCGATCTTCTTGTCGGCCCACAGGGCCTTCTCCAGCCGGTGCCAGCCGGTCCACTTCTGGCCCGGCTCCAGGCCGTCGGCGCGGGTGTCGGTCTTGGGGTCGATGTCACCGAAGGACTCGGCGATCGGCTCGGTGCGCTCCCAGCCGAGGCGCGAGGGGGAGTACGCCTTCTTGGCGGCCTCCAGGTCACCGGCCCTGATCGCCTTGGCGAAGGTCTCGGTGAGCGGCACGGTGGCGTCGGCCTGCTGCTGGGCGTACTCGCGGTAGTCGGCGACGGCCTTGTCCAGCCTGGGGTCGCGCTTGACGGCCTTGGCGCCGGTGACGGTGAGCTTCTGCCGCACACCGTGGCCCTTCATGCCGGGCACGCACGCGATCTCGTAGGAGCCCGCCTTGACCTCGGCGGTCAGCGTGTACTTGGTGCCGGGGCCGATGTTCTCCTTCTCGGAGACGATCCGGTCGTCCGGGAACAGGATCTCGACCTCGGTGGCCCTGGAGCCCTTGTTCTCTATCTTGAGCGTGACATGGCCGGCCGGAACGGACTTGGCGGAGGTCTCGCACTTCGAGTCGGCGGCGGTGACCTGGATCGCGTCGCCGTCCTTGGCATCGCTCTTCGCCGTGCATGCCGAGATGGCGGTCAGGGCCGCCGTGGCGACGGCGGCGGTGACAGTGAGTCGGGCGGCACGCATGCAGGGCTCCAAGCGGGGCGATGTGGTGAGGCTGCCCTAACTTACATGAGGCTTACCTCACCCATACCCATGAGGTCTGTGATTCACCTCCCATTGCGGGGCCCGGGAACGGCCGCGGCCACGGCTTGATCTCGACGGCGGAAATCCGATGCCATGGAACGGTCAAACACCGGTCAAAAGGCTCTGCGCGGGGTCACCAGGACCGCCCCCGTGCGTGGATGCGGGAACACCTCCACCGGCTGGCCGTAGACGTCCGAGAGCAGCCGCTCGGTGAGGACCTCGGCCGACGGCCCGTCGGCCGCGACCCGACCCTCGCGCAGCCCCGACACCCGGTGCGCGTAGGCGGCCGCCAGTGTCAGGTCGTGCAGCACCACGACCACCGCGTCACCGGCGCGGGCCCGGTCCCGGCACAGCCGCAGCACCAACTCCTGGTGTCTCAGGTCGAGTGCGGCGGTCGGCTCGTCCAGCAGAAGCAGCGGGGCCTGCTGCGCGAGAACCCGGGCGAGCGCGACCCGGGCGCGTTCACCGCCGCTGAGCGCGTCGAAGGGCCGTGCGGCGAACCCGCTCACCTCGGTGGTGGCCATCGCCTCCGCCACGGCCAGGTCGTCCTCCTCGGCGCAGGCGGCGTGCGGCGCCCGTCCCATCGCGCCCCCGGGCACCGGCGGCACGCCCGGAACCAAGGGGAGATCGCGGACGGCACCCTCGGCCGGGGTGTGAAGGACTCGTTCCGCGCGTACGTCGTGGGCGGCGCGGCCAAGGGGAGGATCGCGACGTCGGACGGGGCCACCCAGGCCGCGGGCAACGGTGCGTTCACCTTCCCCGGCGCGACCGGCAGCTGCGACACCGGGGCAGGCTCCCTCTCCGCCGCCTTCAAGGGCGCGGTGAACTTCAAGGGTCACGAGAGCAACGGGAGTTACGGCCTCGACCTCACCCTCGCCGACGTCCACGCGACGCTCGTCAAGGGCTCGGGCAAGCTGACCGCGGACGTCACGAGCCTCGGCGTGAAGTCGCAGGACGTGGTCCTGGCCGACCTGAAGGCGCCGAAGCCCGCCCTCACCGCCAAGGACGACGTCATCACCGTGGACCATGTGACGGCCACGCTCACCGCGGCCGGCGCGAAGGCCTTCGGCGACTTCTACCGCGCGGGCGCCGAACTCGACCCCGTGGACCTCTCCATAGCCGTGACGGACGACGCCGAACTCCCCGACGGGGACGACGGCACGAACGACCCCGGCACCGCCTCCTCCGGCACCACGGGCGACACCGCGGGCGGCACCGGCGGCCTCACCGCCACCACCACCGGCGGCGGCACCGGCGGTCCCACCCTGGCCGAGACGGGCTCCACGTTCCCGGCGGCGGCGCTCGGAACGGCGGCCGCGCTCACGGCGGCGGCGGGTGCGGGCGTGGTGCTCGTGGCACGCCGGAGGCGTACGGAGGCGTAGACCGCGGACACGCCCCGGTGCGTCCGCCCGGCCGTCGCCACGGTGCTTCAATGCCAGGGTGAACGACTACGACGTGCTGCGTGTGTTCTGCGCGGCGAACGGCGGATACGGCAACGAACTCGGCGTCGTCCGCGACGGCTCACGCCTGCCGGCCCGGGAGGACCGGCAGGCGTTCGCGGCGAAGCTGGGCTTCAGTGAGACCGTCTTCGTGGACGACCCCGAGCGCGGGGTGATCGACATCTACACCCCCACCATGCGGCTGCCCTTCGCCGGCCACCCCTGCGTCGGCGTGGCCTGGCTGCTCGACGTGCCCGAGCTGGTCACCCCGGCGGGTGTCGTCGGGGCCCGGCTGGACGGCGAGTTCAGCTGGATCGAGGCCCGCCCGGAATGGGCCCCGCCCCGCACCCTGCGTCAGTACCCGACCGCCGCCGAGGTCGAGGCGCTGCCCGTGCCCCCGCCCGGCGACTGGGTCTACGCCTGGGCCTGGGAGGACGAGGCCGCCGGCCGGATCCGCGCCCGCGCCTTCCCCGGCCGCGACGACGGCATCACGGAGGACGAGGCCACCGGCGCGGCGGCCCTCCTCCTCACCGACCGGCTGGACCGCGCCCTCAACATCACCCAGGGCGCCGGCTCCCAACTCCTGACCGCACCCCAGCCGGAGGGCTGGGTGGAGGTGGGGGGACGGGTGTTCCTGGAACGCTGAGCGCAGCTACGCGCTCAGCGTGAACTCCTCGCCCAACTCCCGCAACACCGCCGTGTTCAGGGCGAACGCCCGCTTGCACTCGGTGATGATCCGTTGCTTGTCCAGGTCGTCGGCGTCCACGTCGTCCAGGAGTTCGCGGTAACCCCGCTTGAAGGCGGCGGGGTTGAGGATCTCGTCGAAGACGTAGAAGCGGACTCCGTCGCCCTTCCTGGTGAACCCCCAGGCCCGTTCCGCACGGTCGCGGATGATCTGGCCGCCGGAGAGGTCGCCGAGGTAGCGGGTGTAGTGGTGGGCGATGTACCCGGCGGGCCAGCGGTCGGCGCAGTCCCGTATCCGCTCCGCGTACTCCCGGGTGGCCGGGAGGGCGGTCAGGTCCGCGCCCCAGGCGGGGCCGCGCAGATGGGCCAGGTCCCGCTCCAGCGCGGCCAGCCGGTACAGCTCGGGCCGGATGAACGGACCGGCCACCGGGTCCGACGCCAGCCGGTCGGCTCCGCTCTCCAGGGCCTCGTACACGAACCACAACTGCTCCGTGTACCGCGCGTACGCGTCCACGCCGAGCCTTCCGCCGAGCAGGTCGCTCATGAACGTCGAGGTCTCGGCCTCCACGTGCTGCTCATGGGACGCGGAGCGGATGAGTGTCGAGAAGGAGTCCATGAGAGGCATATCCTCTAAGGTAAGCCTTACCTAAGTCAACGAGTTGCCGACACGCTGTCGGCAAGTGAGCCTACCCGTGTCCGGCCCCGCGCACACGACGGCGGCCCGCCCCCCGAGAGGGACGGGCCGCCGTCGGCGCGTGCGCGGGGACTACGGCAGCGTCAGGATCTCCGCCCCCGTGTCCGTCACCACCAGCGTGTGCTCGAACTGCGCGGTCCGCCTGCGGTCCTTGGTCACGACGGTCCACCCGTCTTCCCACATGTCGTACTCGTGCGTGCCGAGCGTCAGCATCGGCTCGATCGTGAAGGTCATGCCGGGCTGGATGACGGTCGTGGCGTGCGGGCTGTCGTAGTGCGGGATGATCAGCCCGGAGTGGAACGACGAGTTGATGCCGTGGCCGGTGAAGTCCCGCACCACGCCGTATCCGAACCGCTTGGCGTACGACTCGATGACCCGGCCGATGATGTTGATCTGCCGGCCCGGCTTGACCGCCTTGATCGCCCGGTCGAGCGACTCCCGGGTCCGCTCCACCAGCAGCCGCGACTCCTCGTCGACGTCACCGACGAGATAGGTCGCGTTGTTGTCGCCGTGGACCCCGCCGATGTATGCGGTCACGTCCAGGTTGACGATGTCGCCGTCCCGCAGCACCGTCGAGTCCGGGATGCCGTGGCAGATGACCTCGTTGACACTGGTGCACAGGGACTTGGGGTACCCGCGGTAGCCGAGCGTGGACGGGTAGGCCCCGTGGTCGCACATGTAGTCGTGGGCGACCTTGTCCAGCTGGTCGGTCGTCACACCCGGCTCGATGATCTTCGCCGCCTCGGCCATCGCCCGCGCGGCGATGCGCCCGGCGGTCCGCATCGCCTCGACCGTCTCCGGGGTCTGGACCTCCGGACCGGTGTACGGGGTCGGCGCGGGCTTGCCGACGTACTCGGGGCGACGGATGTTCCCGGGTACCGAGCGGGTGGGAGAGAGCTCCCCTGGTACGAGCAGCGACTGGCCAGACATGCCAGCGAGTCTAACCAGCGGGCATGGGGGAACATGTCGGTGGCGAGAGGAGCTGTCCATGGCCCTGTTCAAGAAGAGCACCGTCGGCAAGCCGGGCGAGTGGTTCTACTGCCTGGAACACAAGAAGGTCGAGGAGGGCCCGGACTGCCCGGGCAAGGACCGCTTCGGCCCCTACACCACCCGGGCGGAGGCCGAACACGCGATGGAGACGGCCCGCGAGCGCAACCTGGAGTGGGAGAACGACCCACGCTGGCACGACGCCCCCGCCGGGGGCGAGCGGGGAGAGGACTGACCCGGCGCCGGACGACCCGGCACCGGACCGGTCAGGCCGGAGTGCGGGCGGGTGCGGCGGCCTCACGCCGCTCCCGCTGCCGTACCGCGTGCTCGTTCGTCCGCGCGTCGTACGTCATCAGCCCCGGCAGACACAGCGCGAGCAACCCCATCGCCGCCGCGCAGGCCAGGCCGCCCGACCACACGGAGGCCCGCACACCCGCCCAGGCGGCGAAGCCGCCCGCCCGGACCTGGCCGAGCTGCGGGCCCGCCGAGTACGACAGGAGCTCGATCCCGGCCAGGCGGCCGCGCAGCTCGTCCGGGATCGTCTGGTTCCACATCGTGGCCCGGAAGACCCCGCTCACCATGTCGAACGCGCCCCCGAGGGTGAGGAACAGCAGGACCAGCCAGACGTTCCCGCAGACCCCGGCGACGGCCACGGCCAGCCCCCAGCCCGCGGCCGACACCACCACCATCAGCCCGTGCCGGTGGACCCGCGACGCCCAGCCGCTGGTCAGGCTCACCAGCAGGGCGCCGGCCGGCAGCGCCGCGTACATCAGGCCCAGCGACCACTCGGCGTGCAGTTCGTCGGCGAGGAACGGCAGCACCGCGAGCGGCATCGCGAGGAACATCGCCGCGATGTCGACCACGTACGTGCCCAGCAGCTCCTTGCGGTTCCAGGCGTACCGGGCGCCCTCGGCGACGGCCCTCAGCGACGGCTTCGCGGCCGCGTGCGAGGCGGGGGAGGCGGCGATACGGACGACCAGGACGAGCGAGACGACGAAGGTCAGCACGTCGGCCGCGTACGCCGAGCCGAGCCCGGCGTAGGCCACGACCACGCCCGCGACCGCCGGCCCCGCCACCCCACCGACCGTCCAGCGGAAGGAGTTGAGCGCCGCGGCGGCGGGCAGCTGGTCGTGGGCCACGATCCGTGGCCACAGCGCGTCCAGCGCCGGCCGCTGCACCGCGCCGAGCGCGGAGGACAGGGCGGCGACGGCATACAGCGGCCATACGGCGGGCCGCGGCAGCAGCGCGTTGACCAGCAGCACGGCGCTGAGCAGGCCCTCCCCGGCCTCCGTCCACACGATCAGCTTCCGCTTGTCCAGCGCGTCGGCGAGCGCGCCGCCGTACAGCCCGAACACGATCAGCGGCACCAGTTGCACCGCCCCGATCGCCCCGACCGCCGCCGCGGACCCGGTGAGCTCCTTCATCTGCACCGGCAGCGCCACGAAGGTGAGGAAGCTGCCGAAGTTGCTGATGAGCCCCGACATCCAGATCCTGCGGAAGTCGGCGGAGGCCCGCCAGGGCGCGAGGTCGGGCAGCAGCGCGCGCAGGCCGGTGGGGGGATTCTCGGCGTCTGCGGCGTCTGCTGGGTCTTCGGCGTCGTCGGTCACGAAGAGCCATGGTCAGCGGGATGCCCTGCCCGGGACAACCGCTTTTCGTTGCGGGCCGGGTGGGTCACCAGGGAGCGGGCGGCGGTGCCGTCAGGGTCTCCGCCAGCCGCGACAGCCGGTCCCGGAAGCCGCGCCGGACCCTCGGCGAGGCCCCGTTCTCCCCGGCCGCCGCGCTCACCAGGTGCTGCACCGTGTCCAGGTCCAGTTCCGCCCCCTCGGGCACGGCCAGCACCTCGTGCGCCATCGACGCCAGCTCGCCGTCACCGGCCCCCAGGGCGAACACCGTCACCCCGGAGCGCCGGGCCTCGTGCACCCGCTCCAGCAGCGGCCCGGCCTCCCCGGGGGCCACCACCAGCAGCGTCTCCCCCCGCCGCGCCGCCCCGATCCGGCCCGGGCCTACAGCCAGGTGCGCGGGATCCGACGGGCGTGCCGTGTGCCGGACCAGCGTCGGGGCCAGCTCCGGCGTACCCGACCAGGCGGCCTCGTCCACCAGATGGGCCGCCAGATGCCACGGCTCGTACTCCGGGGTGCCCACCAGCAGCAGCCCGCCTCCGTGCGCCACCACGGAGCCGCGCAGCGCCCCGGCGAACCGTCGCGTGGCGCCCAGCCACTCCGTCCCGGCAAGCACCTCGCGCAGCAGCGCGACCCGTACGGCGTCCATGCGACCGCATCCTGCCGCAACCGGTCACTCCTGACGCGCGGTTCACTCCGAATTCGCCCGCCCGGGGAGAACCGACCTGGTCCGGTGGGGGAGAGGCGCCGGACGTAGAGTCACCGCATGACTTCTACCGACAGCGCACAGCAGCCCGCGAAGGCCCCCGCCAAGGACCCCTGGGACCTGCCCGACGTCTCCGGACTCGTCGTCGGCGTGCTCGGCGGCACCGGACCGCAGGGCAAGGGCCTCGCCCACCGGCTCGCCAGGGCCGGCCAGAAGGTGATCATCGGTTCCCGGGCCGCCGAACGCGCCCGGGCCGCCGCCGACGAACTCGGGCACGGTGTCGAGGGCGCCGACAACGCCGAGACCGCGCGGCGCAGCGACATCGTGATCGTCGCCGTCCCCTGGGACGGCCACGGCAAGACCCTGGAGTCGCTCCGCGCCGAACTGGCCGGAAAGCTCGTCGTGGACTGCGTCAACCCGCTCGGCTTCGACAAGCAGGGTGCCTACGCGCTCAAGCCGGAGGAGGGCAGCGCCGCCCAGCAGGCCGCCGCGCTGCTCCCGGACTCCCGGGTGACCGCCGCCTTCCACCATCTGTCGGCGGTACTGCTCGAGGACCCGGAGATCGAGCAGATCGACACCGACGTCATGGTCCTCGGCGAGGAGCGGGCCGACGTGGAGATCGTGCAGGCTCTGGCCGGGCGCATCCCCGGCATGCGCGGCGTCTTCGCGGGCCGGCTGCGCAACGCCCACCAGGTGGAGTCGCTGGTCGCGAACCTGATCTCGGTCAACCGCCGGTACAAGGCGCACGCGGGGCTCCGCGTCACCGACGTGTGAGTCACGACGTGTGAGTCCGGTCGGGGGCCGCCGGGCCCATGGGGGACACTGGTGGGCGGCATCAGCAGTGTCCCCCGACGCGTCCCCGATGTGTCCCGGACGTGTCCCCCCGAATGTCCCCGGACAGGAGCCCCCGACATGCCCCGCCTGGCCCTCTACTCCCTCGCCGTCTGCCTCCTCGCCGTGGCCGCCGCGGTCGTGTCCTTCGTCCAGGGCAGCTGGCTGGGAATCGTCTGGGTGCTGCTCGTGGGCCTGTCGTCCAACATGGCCTGGTACTACTTCAAGCGCGGCCGGGGCACCGACGGCGGCTCCGTCACGGGCTGACCGAGCAGAACTCGTTCTCGCCCTGCCAGAACCGGTACAGCTCCTGACCGCAGTACTGATCGACGTCGTTGATCCCCAGGCCGCGCAGGATCGCGTCGACGACGTCGAAGAACGCGCCGTTGACGGCGGGCACCCACAGCAGCGCGAACACGAAGAGCAGACCGAACGGCGCGAACGGCTCCACCTGGCGCTTCACGTTGTACGACAGCCAGGGCTCGATCACGCCGTAGCCGTCCAGACCGGGCACCGGCAGGAAGTTCAGGATCGCGGCCGTGACCTGGAGCAGCGCGAGGAACGCCAGCGCGTACCGGAAGTCGCGTGGCACGCCGTCCAGCGCGCCCAGCCAGAACGGGGCCGTGCACACCACCGCGAACAGCACGTTCGTCAGCGGGCCCGCCGCCGAGATCAGGCTGTGCCGCCAGCGCCCCCGGATCCGGCTCCGCTCGATGAACACCGCGCCGCCCGGCAGACCGATCCCGCCCATGATCACGAACAGCACCGGGAGTACGACGCTCAGCAGCGCGTGCGTGTACTTCAGCGGGTTCAGCGTCAGATAGCCCTTCGACCCGACCGAGATGTCCCCGCTGTGCAGCGCGGTGCGCGCGTGCGCGTACTCGTGCAGACACAGGGAGACGATCCAGGCCGCCGTCACGAACAGGAACACGGCGACACCGGGCTGCTCGGCGAACCCGCTCCAGGTCGCCCAGCCCGTGACCGCCGTGACGGCCAGTATCCCGATGAAGACGGGACTGATCCGCCGGTCGCTGTGCCGGCGGGTGCTTGCGAAAGTCATGACGGAAGGGCTCCTGGTGGCATGTCGGGTGCGGCGGGGTCGACCGTACCCGGCGGGAGGGGAAAACGTCTCGCGGCCGGCGATCGGTTCCTGGAGGGTGGTGACGCCGGACGACCCCGACGCAAACCGGCCGACAACACCGACGCCACACCGGCCGAACCCGGTGAACGACACCGACGCCACCGGAGACAATGGACCCCGTGCGCTACCGCATCCTCGGCACCACCCAGGCGCTCCGCCCCGACGGCACGGCCGTACCCGTGGGCGGAGCGCGGCTGCGTGCCCTGCTGACCGTGCTGGCCCTGCGGCCCGGCCGACCGGTGTCCGTGGGGCTGCTGGTCGACGAGGTGTGGCACGGTGACCCGCCAGCCGACGCGACCGCCGCCCTCCAGGCACTGGTGGGACGACTGCGCCGGGCGCTCGGGCCGGACGCCGTCGGCTCGGCCGAGGGCGGCTACCGGCTCGCCGCCGCGCCCGACGACATCGACCTGCACTGCTTCGACCGGCTCACCGGCGAGGGCCTGCGCGCCCTGGCCGACGGTGATCCCGCGAAGGCGGCCGTCACCCTCGACGACGCCCTCGCCCTGTGGCACGACCCGGCCCTCGCCGACCTGCCCGACCGCACCGCGGAGGCGGCCCGCTGGGAGATCCGCCGCCTCGACGCCCTGCGCGCCCGGCACACTGCCGCGCTCGCCCTCGGCGCGGCCGACCAGGCTCTGCCCGAGCTGACCGCGCTGTGCGACACCCACCCACTGGACGAGCCCCTCCAGGCCCTGCGGCTGCGCGCCCTGCGCGACACGGGACGCACGGCGGAGGCACTCGCCGCCTACGAGGACGTGCGACAACTCCTCGCGGACCGCCTCGGCTCCGACCCCGGCCCGGAACTGCGCGCCCTTCACACGGAGTTGCTCAGCCCGGACGAGCGGGCCGTGGCGCCCGTCGCCGCCCGCCCCGAACTCCCCGCACTCGCCGAACTCCCCGAGCCGCCCGGCAACCTCCCCGCCCGGCTCACCTCCTTCGTCGGACGGCAGGGCGACATCGAGGTCATACGGCAGGACCTCGCGACCGCCCGGCTGGTCACCCTCCTCGGCCCCGGCGGAGCCGGGAAGACACGTCTGTCGCAGGAGGCCGCGGAGGCCGTGCGGGACACGGCACGGGACGGGGTGTGGCTGGCCGAACTGGCCCCCGTGGATGATCCGGCCGCCGTACCCGAAGCAGTACTCACCGCGATCGGCGCCCGCGAGACCGTGCTGCACAGCGCCGGCGCCGAGGGCATGCGGGCCGCCGTCGCCGACCGCGTCGACGACCCGCTGGACCGGCTGGTCGAACACTGCGGCCGCCGCAGCATGCTGATCGTCCTCGACAACTGCGAACACGTCATCGAGGCCGCCGCCCGCCTGGTGGAGCGGCTCCTTCAACGCTGCCCGCGGCTGACGGTGCTGGCCACCAGCCGGGAGCCGCTCGGCGTACCGGGCGAACTGCTGCGCCCCGTCGAACCGCTGCCCGAGCCGTTCGCACTGCGGTTGCTCGCCGACCGGGGCGCGGCGGCCCGGGCCGGATTCCAGGTGCACGACGACCCCGAGGCCTGCGCGGAGATCTGCCTTCGCCTCGACGGACTGCCGCTCGCCATCGAACTGGCCGCCGCCCGGCTGCGCATGCTCACCCCGCGCCAGATCGCCGACCGGCTTGACGACCGCTTCCGGCTCCTCACCTCCGGCAGCCGCACCGTGCTGCCCCGCCAGCAGACACTGCGGGCGGTCGTCGACTGGTCCTGGGACCTGCTGGACGAGGACGAACGGGACGTGCTGCGCCGCCTGTCTGTCTTCGCCGGCGGCTGCGACCTCGCCGCGGCCGAGGCGGTGTGCGGGTCGGCCGCGCTGGACGCGCTCGGCTCGCTGGTCGACAAGTCCCTTGTCGTGGCCGCCCCTTCACCCTGCGGGATGCGCTACCGGCTCCTGGAGACCGTCGCCGAGTACGCGGGCGAACGGCTCGACGAGGCCGGTCGGCGTACCGACGCCGAGCGAGCGCATCTGACGTACTACCGCGAACTCGCCCGGACCACCGACCCGTTGCTGCGGGGTGCCGAACAGCGCCGGGCGATCAGCCGGTTCCAGGTCGAGTACGAGAACCTGCGCACCGCCCTGCGCCACGCCGTCGCCGAAGGCGACGAGCAGGAGGCGCTGTGCCTGGCGCACTCCCTGGTCTTCTACTGGCAGATGCTCGATCTGCGCATCGAGTCCCGTAACTGGTGCCAGGAGGTCATGCGCCTCGGCCCCGACCCCTTCGACGAGCCGGTGCGCCGCGCACAACCGGTCTGGGAGCGCTGCACCGACAACCCGCCGCCGTACACAGGCGAGGTCCTCGCCGAGGCCCGGCGTGGTGTCCACCTCGTACATCTCGCCGTGATGGACACCGAGTTGGACGCCTGGCAGACCCCCGAGGCACAGACGAAACTGCGCAACGTCACCGAGGTCTACGCGCCCGGCCTGCCGCAGACCTGCCGTGCGCCGGGCATGCTCTGGTTCTTCGCCGTGATACTGACCGGTGACCTGCGGCGGCTGAGCGCCATCATGGACGCCTGTGTGCGCACCTGCCGGGAGACACCCGGATTCGAGTACGACCTCGCCGTCACCCTGCAACTGCGTGCCAACGTCCTGGCCAACCGCACCGACTGGGCGGGCGACGCGGTCAGGGACGCCGACGAGGCGCTGGAGATCTTCCGGAGCCTCGGCGACGACTGGGGCACCGCCGAGGCGTACTCGGCGCGCGGCGAGTCCCACGAGGGCAGGGGCGCGTATCTGGCCGCCGCCGCCGACTACGAGGCGGCCATCGAGCACGCCGCGCGCCTCGGTGCCCGCGCCCAGCTGGCGGTGCTCGACGCCCGCCTCGGCAACGCACTGATCGAGGCGGGTCAGGAGGAACGCGGCGAGCAGTTGCTGCGCGACGTGGTCGCGCGGACCGAGGGCACGCACAACGAGGCGATGCCCGCCGCCCGGCTCTTCCTGGCCGGCCGGCTCGGCACCACCGACCGGCTCGCCGAGTGCCGTGAGCAACTGCGGTTGCTGCGCGAGGAGTTCGGCCTGTCCGACTTCGCCGTCTTCGATGGTTTCATCCTCGCCCAGGAGGCGTGGCTGGACGCCCTCGACGGCCGCCACGAGAGTGCCGTGGCCAGGATCCGGCAGGGGCTGCGACACGCCTTCAGTCGTGTCTCCGAGGCCGTCGCCCCGCACATGGGGCCGTCGAACCTGGTCGTCGCCGCGATGGTTCTCACCGGCCTCGACGGGGGCGCCCGCGCCCGGGACGCGGCCCGCTGCCTCGGCGCCGCGGACGCCCTGATGCCGGCCGGCCATGTCTGGACCAGCGTGGAACGCGAGATGCGCGCCCGGGCCACCGCACGGGTCCGGGCCCTGCTCGGCGACGAGGCCTACGACGTGGGATGCGCGGAGGGCGGCGGCCTCTCCCTCGCGGAGGCCACCGCTCTGGTGTGAGCCGTGGTGTGCGGTGAGGGTGGCGTGACGGGGGTCAGGAGCGCAGCGTTTCCGGGTGCTGCGGGACGTGACCGGTGACCAGGCGTTCGCGAGCCCGGGCGGGCACCGAGCGGCGCCGGTCCACCGCGTACGCCGTTCCCGCCACCGCGAGGCCCAGCACCGCCAGGCCCGTCCCGGCGAGCGCCGGCGACGTGACGCCGTATCCGGCCGCCAGGGCCAGGCCGCCGATCCAGGCGCCGCCCGCGTTGGCCAGGTTGAACGCGGCCTGGTTGGCGGAGGACGCCAGGGCGGGGGCCGCGGACGCCTTCTCCATGACCATCAGCTGGAGGGGCGAACCCGTCACGAACGCGGCGGTGCCGAGCAGGAGGACGGCGAGGGCCGCCGTGAGCGGGGTGCGCATGAGGAGCGGGAATACGGTGAGGACCGCGGCGAGTGAGGCCAGCCCGCCGAACAGCGTGCGCCGCATCGCGTGGTCGGCCAGACGGCCGCCGAGGAGGTTGCCGGCCGTCGCGCCCACTCCGAACAGCGCCAGCAGCAGCGTCACGCTGGAGTGGGTGTATCCGGCGGCGCCGGTGAGCATCGGCGTGATGTAGCTGTACGCCGCGAAGAGCGCGCCGAAGCCCGCCACCGTCGTGCCGAGCGCCAGCCACACCGGCAGCGACCGCAGCGCGGCCAGCTCACCGCGCAGCCCCGTGACGGGAGCGGGGCCGCCGCCGTCGCGCGGGATCAGCAGGAGCAGGCTCACGATCGCCGCCACCCCGATCGCACCGACGCCGAGGAAGGTCGTCCGCCAGCCCAGGTGCTGCCCCATCGACGTGGCCACCGGGACACCCGCGATGTTGGCGACGGTCAGGCCGGCGAACATCAGGGACACCGAGCGTGCCCTGCGTTCCGGCGCGACCACGCTCGTCGCGACCACCGCGCCGACGCCGAAGAAGGCGCCGTGCGGCAGTCCGCTCAGAAAGCGGGCGGCGAGCAGCGAGTCGTAGCCGGGGGCGACGGCGGACAGTGCGTTGCCCGCGACGAACAGGCCCATCAGGCCGACCAGGACCGCGCGCCGTGGCATGCGGGCGGTGAGGGCCGCGAGCAGCGGGGCGCCGATGACGACGCCCAGCGCGTACGCCGAGACCAGGTGCCCGGCGGTGGGGATCGAGACGCTCAGGTCGTCCGCGACGTCGGGCAGCAGGCCCATCATCACGAACTCGGTGGTTCCGATGCCGAACGCGCCGACAGCCAGTGCCAGCAGGGCCAGGGGCATGACGGGTCTCGCCTTTCGGGAGAGGGGAGCGGGGAGCGGGCAGCAGTGTGCCCGCGCGGGCTCCGCCCATCATATGTTCAGTTGCGGAACAAAGCAGCCGGACATCCCGTGCATCCCGTCACTCCGTCACCTCGTCACCCCGTCAAGGGGCCGAGGCGTCCACCTTCACCCGAGCGGCCACCGGGAGATGGTCACTGCCCGTCTTCGGCAGGGTCCAGGAGCTCTCCGGCTCGACCCCCTTCACCATGATCTGGTCGATCCGGGCCATCGGGAACGCCGCCGGCCAGCTGAACCCGAAGCCGTTGCCCGCCGCGCCCTGCGTGGACCGCAGCTGGGCGGTGACGCCGGTGAGGGAGCGGTCGTTCATCGTGCCGTTGAGGTCGCCGAGGAGTACGACCCGCTGGAGCGTCTCGTGCGCGATCGCCTCACCCAGCGCGACGGCGCTCTGGTCGCGCTGACGTGCCGTGAAGCCGGCGTTGGCCTTCACCCGCACCGAAGGCAGATGGGCGACGTACACCGCGACCTGACCGGCCGGGGCGGTCACCGTGGCCCGCATGGCACGGGTCCAGCCCATACCGATGTCGACGGCCTTGACCGAGGACAGCGGGTACTTGCTCCACACCCCCACGGTGCCCTGCACCGAGTGGTACCGGTAGGTCGGCGCCAGCGCCTTCACGTACACCGGCACGGCCGACGTCTTCAGCTCTTCGAGGGCCAGCACGTCCGCGCCGGACCCGGCCACGTCGCGGGCCGTACCGGCCGGGTCCGGGTTGTCGGCGTTGACGTTGTGCGTCGCGACCACCAGGTTGCCGCCGGAGCCCGTCTTGTCGGTGAGCAGCCCGCCGAAGAGGTTCAGCCACACGACCCCGGGAAGCAGCAGCGCGATCAGCGCGGTGGCGGACTTGCGCACGAGGCCGAGGACCAGAAGCACCGGGAGCAGCAGGCCCACCCAGGGCAGGAACGTCTCCGTGAGGCTGCCGAGATTGCCCACCCGGTTGGGGATGCGCGAGTGCGTGAGCATCACCAGGGCGAGGAGCAGCGCGATCACCCCGAGCACGATGCCCCGGCGCCAGATGCCCGGATCGCCCCGCCAGCCGTGGAACAGGTGGGTCCGCAAGCGGTCGAACAGGTACCGGGTCCGGGATCCCCGCGGCTCGGGTTCCGAGCCGTCGCTGTCCGTCTCCGTCATGTATGCCTGCTGCGCCATACCGCCTGCCTCACAACCCTGCCGTGCACCGTCGTCTCCCCCGGGGTACGACCCTAGGGGATGAACGGTCCCGTTCCGGCCGCCGCGTTGCGGCCCGTACGGAAGACGATGACGAGGAACCTCGTGGAGCGGGTTCCGGTTGTGGAGACGGCGGGCGGGACTGTGACGAGACGTGCACACTCCCGCCCGCGACGTGTCACATTCGGGCCCGGGGCCGCAGGCCCGCGAGGACCGTGTCGACGATCTGCTCGGCCAGGCCCTCCGGCAGGTCCGCGCTCGGGCGCAGGACCGAGCGGGCCAGCATGGGGCCCACGAACATGTCGTTCGCCAGTTCGAGGTCGATGTCATCGCGCAGCTCGCCGTCCCGCTGTCCCCGGCGCAGCACCTCGAGGCCCATCCGCCGCCGGGGCGCTATCACCTCGGCTTCATACGCGGCCCAGATCTTGGGGTTGCACTTCATCTGCGTGTAGGCGTTGTGCAGGATCGCCGATGTGCGGCTGACCAGGCCGCGCATCCGCAGCGATTCGAGCAGGACGACCAGGTCGTCGCGCATCGAGGTGCCGGGGAGCACGGGGTCGGGCGGCTCGGCGGCGCGCATGACGTCGACGAAGAGCTCCTCCTTGCCGCTCCAGCGTCGGTAGATGGTGGCCTTGCCGACGCCGGCGGTGCGGGCGACGCGCTCGATGGAGATCTCGGCGAGCGGCACGCCGTCCTCCAGGAGCCGCATCACCCCCTCCAGGATGGCGCGTTCCACGGTCTCGCTGCGTGGGCGGCCCCGTACGGGACCGCACTCCCGCGGCCGGCTCTCGGCAAGACTCACGTCACTGTGTCCTTTCGTCGCGCTGCGGGAATTGTCCCGCAGCCGGTTCCTCCCCCCGTACCGCCTCTCCGGACTCCCCTGCGCGCGTGGCTCAGTCCACCGCGGCGACCAGCTCCTGCTCCGGCTTGCCGCCCTGCGGTGCCGCCGGCTTGCCCGGCAGGAAGAGCGCCGTCACGATCGCGCCGACGATCGCGATGCCCGTGCCGCAGAGCGCGGTGACGTGCATGGCGTGCAGGAACGCGTCGTTGGCGGGGTCGATCAGGGCCTGGCCGCGCGGGCCGAGCTTCTCGGCGATGCCGAGGGTGGCCTCGATGGACTCACCGGCCGTGTCCCGGAGGCCGGGCGGCAGCAGTCCCAGCTTGCCCTCGATGCCGTTGCGGTAGGAGGTGGCCAGGACCGAGCCGAGTACGGCGATGCCGAGGGCGCCGCCGACCTGGCGGAAGGTGTTGCTCAGCGCGGACGCGGAGCCGGCCTTCTCGCGCGGCAGGGCCTGCATGATGACGACGGAGGTCGGCGTCATGATGTGCGCCATGCCGGTTCCCATGAGGAAGAAGTTGACTTCGAGGAGCCAGATCGGGGTGTCCACCTCGAAGGTGGCGAAGACGGCCAGTGTCACTGCGATCAGCAGCAGACCGGCCGTGGTGGTGGCCTTGTTGCCGAACCGGTCGACGAGCAGCCGGGCCCGCGGCGCGAAGATCATCTGCGCGGCGGCCAGCGGCAGCATCAGCACTCCGGACTCCAGCGGCGAGTAGCCGCGCACGCTCTGGGTGTAGAAGACACCGAAGAACGTGACGCCCATCAGCGCGAAGAAGACCAGCGCGATGGCGCTCATCGCGGCCGAGAAGACCTTGTTCTTGAAGTACGTCACGTCCAGTGACGGGTGGTCGCTGCGCTTCTCGAAGATGACGAAGCCCACGAGGACGGCGACACCGGCGAAGATGGTCAGCAGCACCTTCGGGTTCGTGAAGTCGGCCAGTTCGCCGCCCTTGATGATGCCGTAGACCAGCAGGACCAGGCCGATGACGGACAGCACGACACCGACGGGGTCGAGACGGCCGGGCTTCGGGTCGCGCGAGTCGGGCACCAGCCAGATCATCAGTACCAGCGCGAGAAGCACGATGGGCACGTTGACGAAGAAGACCGAGCCCCACCAGAAGTGGTCGAGCAGCGCGCCGCCGGTGATCGGTCCGATGGCGATGGCGAGCCCGACGCCGCCGGCCCAGATGCCGATCGCCTTGGGCTGCTCCTCGCGCTCGAAGACGTTCATCAGGACGGCGAGGGTGGCGGGCATCACGAAGGCGGCACCGAGGGCCATCAGCGCGCGGTAGGTGATGAGTTCGCCCGGGGTGCCGGACTCGGCGGCGAGGGCGGAGCCGATGCCGAACACGACGAGTCCGCCGAGCAGGACCTTCTTGCGGCCGAGCCGGTCGCCGATGAGGCCCGCGGTGAACAGCAGTCCGGCGAAGACGAGGGTGTAGGCGTTGATCGCCCACTCGATCTCGCTCTGGGTGGCTCCGAGGCCGGTGGGGGCGGGGGTGGCGATGGTCTTGACGGCGACGTTCAGGATCGAGTTGTCGAGCACCACGATGAGCAGGCTCAGCATCAGGACGCCGAGGATCGCCCAGCGGCGGCGGTGCACCGCCTCCGGTATCCGGGAACCGTGAGAGGCACGGTCGGCAGGGGTTGTCATGCGAACGACCCTAGGCCCATTTCAATACGGAACCGTCTCGTATCTGAATTCCTTTACTCAGACCTTACTCACCGTGGTCTTGGTCGAAGCGGGCGACCGGGCGGGCGACGGTCGAGTGCGCCACGAGCGGGATCACACGACCTGCCCTGGCCCTCCCTGGCACGAAGTGCCACCATGGAGGGGATCCGGGGACGCCGTGAGGGCGCTTCGAGATGACATGAAGGAGCCGTTGCAATGACGCAGCTTTCGGCTGCCCAGAACAAGACCTCCGACGGCAGCAAAGCGCTGTACGGGGGCAAGGGCACACGCCGCATCACCGTCCGCGACATCGCGCTCGCCAAGGAGCGGGGCGAGAAGTGGCCCATGCTCACCGCCTACGACGCGATGACCGCGTCCGTGTTCGACGAGGCCGGGATCCCCGTGCTCCTGGTCGGCGACTCGGCGGGCAACTGCCACCTCGGGTACGAGTCGACCGTACCCGTCACCCTCGACCAGATGACCATGCTGTCGGCCGCCGTCGTACGCGGCACCCAGCGCTCCCTCATCGTCGGCGACCTGCCCTTCGGCTCCTACCAGGAGGGCCCGGTGCAGGCGCTGCGCTCGGCCACCCGACTGGTCAAGGAGGCCGGTGTCGGCGCGGTGAAGCTGGAGGGCGGCGAGCGCAGCCACGAGCAGATCCGGCTCCTCGTGGAGTCAGGCATCCCGGTCATGGCGCACATCGGCCTCACCCCCCAGTCCGTGCACTCCATGGGCTACCGGGTGCAGGGCCGCGGCGAGGAGGCGGCCCAGCAGCTGCTGCGGGACGCCAAGTCCGTGCAGGACGCCGGCGCCTTCGCGGTGGTCCTCGAACTGGTACCAGCGGAGCTGGCGGCCGAGGTGACCCGCACGCTGCACATCCCGACCGTCGGCATCGGCGCCGGAGCGGAGACGGACGCGCAGGTCCTGGTGTGGACCGACATGCTCGGTCTCACCGGCGGCCGGATGCCGAAGTTCGTGAAGCAGTACGCCGACCTGCGTCAGGTCATGGGCAACGCGGTGAAGGAGTTCGCCGAGGACGTGGTCGGCGGGACCTTCCCGACGGAGGAGCACTCCGTCCACTAGCCACCACCAGCACCACCGACAGCCCCGCCGACCGTCCCCCTCCGGCGGGGCTGTCGCCCGTCTGTCGGCGAGTCCGCCGCTGTACGAAATCCTGTAGGAAATCTGTAGGCGGTCTGTCGGTGGGGACTGGCATTGTCTGGGGCATGACGCGAATCGACGACAACCCCAGTGGCGCGAACAGCGCTGTGACCGTGCGGGGGCTGGTCAAGCACTACGGCGAGACCAGGGCACTGGACGGTGTCGACCTTGATGTGCGCGAGGGCACCGTGATGGGTGTGCTCGGGCCGAACGGCGCCGGCAAGACCACCCTCGTACGCATTCTCTCCACCCTGCTGGCCCCCAACGCCGGTCAGGCCACCGTGGCCGGATACGACGTCGTACGCCAGCCCCGCCAGCTGCGCCGGGTGATCGGCCTGACCGGGCAGTACGCCTCGGTGGACGAGAAGCTCCCGGGCTGGGAGAACCTCTACATGATCGGGCGGCTGCTGGACCTGCCGCGCAAGGAGGCCCGCGCCCGCGCCGACGAACTGCTGGAGCGGTTCTCGCTGACGGAGGCCGCCAAGCGGCCCGCGAGCACCTACTCCGGCGGTATGCGACGGCGGCTCGACCTGGCCGCTTCCATGATCGGCCGGCCGACCGTGCTCTTCCTGGACGAGCCGACGACGGGACTCGACCCCCGTACCCGCAACGAGGTGTGGGACGAGGTCAAGGCCATGGTCGGGGACGGCGTCACCGTCCTGCTGACCACCCAGTACATGGAGGAGGCCGAGCAGCTCGCCTCCGAGCTCACCGTGGTCGACCGGGGGAAGGTCATCGCGAACGGCGGCATCGAGGAGCTGAAGGCCCGGGTCGGCGGCCGCACGCTGCGGGTCAGGCCCGCCGACCCGCTGGAGCTGCGCCCGCTCGCCGGGCTGCTGGACGAACTCGGCATCACCGGCCTCGCCACCACGACCGTGGACAGCGAGCGGGGCAGCCTGCTGGTGCCGATCCTCAGCGACGAGCAGCTGACCGCGGTGGTCGGCGCGGTCACCGCCCGCGGCATCACCATCTCCTCGATCACCACCGAACTGCCCAGCCTGGACGAGGTGTTCCTGTCCCTCACCGGCCACCGTGCCAGTGTCCCGCAGGACTCCGTACCCGACGAGACCCGCGAGGAGGTCGCCGTATGAGCGCCGCCACTTTGACCCAGGCCGCCGTATCCAAGGCGGACGCGCCGATCTCGCTGCGCGCCCACCTGCGCCACACCGGCGCGCTGATCCGCCGCAACCTGCTGTGGATCCGGCAGGACCCGGAGTCGATGTTCGACGCCATCCTGTTCCCGGTGATCTTCACCCTGCTGTTCGTGTACGTCTTCGGCGGCTCCATCGGGCAGTCCCTGGGCGGCGGTCAGGACCAGTACGTGCAGTACGTCGTGCCCGGCCTGATGGCCATGATGGGCATGAACATGGCCCAGGGAGTGGGCACCGGCTTCAACACGGACTTCAACTCCGGTGTCATGGACCGCTTCCGGTCCCTGCCGATCGGACGCGGCTCGGTGCTGTTCGCCAAGATCGCGGTCGAGCTGATGCGCATGCTGTTCGCGACCGTCGTCCTGCTGATCGTCGCGGTTCTCGTGGGCTTCGACATCCACCACTGGGTGGGGCTGCTGGCCTCGGTGGGCCTGTCCGCGCTGTTCGGCACGGCCCTGATGTGGGTGTTCCTCACCCTCGGCGTGGTGATGAAGAGCCCGCAGTCCGTGCAGGCCATGGGCTTCCTGGTGCTGATGCCGCTCCAGTTCGGCTCGTCGATCTTCGCCCCGACCGCCTCGATGCCGGGCTGGCTCCAGAACTTCACCGACTACAACCCGCTCTCCGCGCTCGCGGACACCGCGCGCGGCCTGATGATCGGCGGCCCGGTCGCCCACGGCCTGTGGGTCACCCTCGCCTGGTCCGCGGGCCTCACCGCGCTGATGGCGCCGATCGCGATCCACAAGTTCCGCACCAAGAGCTGATTTCGCGACCGGCGGCGTCCGGCACGGCACGACCTGGGACGGCGGCCTCCACGAGGGAGGCCGCCGTCCTGTGCGTGCGGGTCGGGCCCCGCCGAGGAGCCTGGGCAGCTCGCGCATGTCGTCGAAGACGACCGTGCCGGGGCCTCGAGGTGTGCGGCCGGGGTCGGGCCGCCGGCGTAGGCGAAGGCACGCATGCCGGCGGCCCGGGCCGCCCGGACGCCGGGGACGCTGTCCTCGACCACCACACAGGCGGCGGCGTCCACGCCCATCCGCTCGGCGGCATGAAGGAAGAGATCGGGGGCGGGCTCGCCGCGGGCCACCGGCAGGGTGATGGCCGCCGGCGCCTCGGGAAGCCCGTCCACCGGGGCGAGCCTCGAGTCCACCGCCGCACGGTGCAGTTCCTCGAACCGCTTCTCCCACAGCGCGGCAGCCGTACGTGCCGGGCCCCGCGTCTGCGGCGTGATCCCAACGACAGGCCCCGGCCGCGTGGTGATCCGCCCGCGGACGGAGGCGTCGGAGCGGCCGATGAACCGGTGTGCGGACATGAGCGCGCCCGCCCCCCGATCGAGCCGGGGAGCGGGCGCGTTGCCGTCAGTGGCGGCGGTACGACTGGACGTAGCCCTGTGCGGGCGAGCCCACGCCGGTCACGTCGTCGTAGCCCTTGACCGCGGACAGCGAGCTGTCCTTGCCGAGGCTGCGGACCGAGACGGCGAGACCACCGGTGGCGTCGTAGCCGTTCACGAAGTCGGTGCGGACGACCGCCAGGCCGTGGCCCTTGGGGTTGTCCGTGACGTCGTGGAAGATGCCCTTCTTGCCGTACCGGGAGTAGATCGACGGGTTGGCGAAGCCGATCGCCTTGCCGCCGCGCGCCTCCTGGGCCAGGGCCTGAACGGCCGCGATCACCGGCGCGGCCAGCGAGGTGCCGCCGATGCGGTACTCGCTGTAGCGCTCGGACCCGTCCGGGAAGGTCTGGGTCTGCCCGACCAGGAAACCGGTGTTCGGGTCGGCGATCGCCGCGATGTCCGGGACGACGCGGTTGCCGGTGGCGTTGTTGGCCTTGGCCAGCGCGTCCGGCACGACGCCCTTCTGGTAGTACGGCTGCGCGACGTTCTTGCTGGTGCCGCCGCCCGCGCCCGAGGTGTAGGCGCCGGGGAAGCCGTCCCAGCTCTTGCCGTCGGCCGACAGGGTCGCCTTCTCGGTGCCCCAGCCGGTCTCCCACTGGTACTTGTCACCCTTGCCGACGGCAAGCGAGGTGCCGCCGACGGCGGTCACCCACGCCGAGTTGGCCGGGGTGTCGACCTGCTTCGTACCGGTGTTGGCGACCTCGTCGCCGTTGTCACCGGAGGAGAAGTAGAAGCCGATGCCCTGCACCGCGCCGAACTGGAAGACCTGGTCGTACGCGGCCGCGAGGTCCGGCGTCTGGTTGGCCTCGACGTCGCCCCACGAGTTGGAGACGATGTCGGCCAGGTGGTTGTCGACGACCTTGCTGAGCGAGTCGAGCAGATCGTCGTCGTAGCAGGAACCGGCGCCCACGTAGGTCACGTTGGCGTCCGGCGCGACCGCGTGCACGGCCTCGACGTCGAGGGTCTCCTCGCCGTACCAGCCGGCCGCCCCGCACTCCTCGGTCTTCGTGTACGCGTTCGGCAGCACCTGGTGCAGCTGGCTCGTCTTCCAGGCCTTGTCACCGTGCTTCTTCGCGTAGGTGCCGAGGTCGTAGGCGAGCGTCGGGGAGGCGTACGCGTCCGTGATGGCGACGCGCACACCCTTGCCGGTGTACTTGCCCGCGCCGTAGGCGGCACGCAGCTGCTTGCCGGTGTAGCCCTTGACGGCGTACGGGATCTTCTGGCCGTACGCGCCCGGCAGCGAGGTCGCCACGTTCGAGCCGTAGTACGACGAGAACGGACCCGAGTTCTTGAACACCGCGTCCGGACCGGGCAGCGTGTCGTGGTGGCTCGCCTTGTGCGGCGCGCTGTCCAGACCGGTGACGGTCAGGACCGCACCCTTCAGGCTGTCCGGCGCGGAGGCCGTCTTCGACGGCGCGCGGTAGGTCTTCGAACCCTTGGTGAAGTTGTGCAGCTGGGTGCCGAACGCCTTCTCGGCGGCGGCCACGTCACCGGTCACGGAGACGTAGTGCTGCGTGACCTCGGTGACCGTCAGGCCGGAGGACTTCAGCCACGACTTGACCGCGGCGACCTGCGCCTTGGTCGCCCCGAAGCGCGCCTGCGACTGCTTGGCGCTCAGGTACTTGCCGTACGACGGCGAGTTCGGGTCGGACACCGCCTTGGCGTAGGCGGCGAGGCCGGCCGCGTCACGGCCGGCGAGGTAGACCCGGGCGGAGACCCGGGCGTTGTCGGAGGTGGCACCCTTGTCCGCCTTGGCCGTCGCCCAGGCGGGCTTGGTGCCCGCCAGGGCGTTGCGGCCCGGGGTGTCGGCGGCGTGCGCCGCGGGTATGCCGAGCGCCAGCGCACCGGCGATCATGGGCAGCGTCGCCGCCATGCTCACACCGGCGCGCAGGTTGGCGCGATTGGATCTCATAGAGCCCCCAGCGATGCGAATCGCATGCATGTAGTGGTCGGTACGTCGTCGATCCGCACGCCGGGCTCGCGGCGGTGGGGCCCGCGAATGGATCAGACGATGGGGGCCACTCTCTCGATGAACCGTTCATGCCAGGGGAACGCGAAAGTCAAGAGAAGCTCAAGGAATGCTCAACTCGGGCGAATTGCGGCTTTCCTTCTTACGGCGGTGTTACGAGCGCGGCTCGGCGCCACGCTCCCTGAGCATGTCGGACATCAGCCGGACCTCCGACTGCTGCGCCTCGACCATGCCCTGGGCCAGCCGTTTCTCCACGCCCACCGTGCACTTGGCGACACAGCCCTCGGCCATGTGAATGCCACCTTTGTGGTGGTCTGTCATCAACTGGAGGTAGAAGACCTCGGCCTGCCGCCCGTTGAGCGAACCCAGCTTCTTCAGCTCCGTGTTGGTCGCCATGCCCGGCATCAGCGCGCCGTCCTTGCCGGAGGCCATGCCGCCCATGCCCATCCAGGTCATCGGCGGCTCCGCCGACACCTTCGGCAGCTCCCACAGGTCCAGCCAGCCCAGCAGCATGCCCCGCTGGTTGGCCTGCGTCTGCGCGATGTCGTAGGCGAGCCGGCGCACTTCCTCGTCCTTCGTGCGGTCGCGCACGATGAACGACATCTCGACGGCCTGCTGATGGTGCACCGCCATGTCCCGCGCGAACCCCGCGTCCGCCGAGTCGGCGGACGGGGTGGCCGTGCCGGAGCCGCCGTCCTCGGCGACCGCGTAGGTGATCGCCCCGGCCGCGACGAGCACCGCCGCCGCGGCGCCCGCGATCAGTGCGATGTGCTGCCTCACTGCGACAGCCCACCGGTGCAGACCGCGCCCGGCTCGGGCGTCTGCTTGCCCTGCACGAACTGCTCCAGGAACGCGGCCACGGCGGGGTCGCCCGCACCCGTCACGGTGCGCTGGTGCGCCCATGCTGTGAGCATGATGGGGTCCTGCTGCTTGTCGTCCGGGCTCATCAACGTATACGGCGTCGCGCGCACCTTCGCCGCCAGCGCGTCGATGTCCTTCTTGGCCGCCTTGCTGTTGTACGTCACCCATACCGCGCCGTGCTCCAGGGAGTGCACGGCGTTCACGTTGTCGAGCGGCTTGGTGTAGACGTCACCGTTGCAGTTCTGCCAGACCGGGTTGTGGTCGCCGCCCACCGGGGGCTCGACCGGGTACCGCACGTCCGTCTTCACGTGGGTGCGGCCCAGCGTGCCCTTCCAGGTCTTCACACCGTCCCTGCCCGTCTCGAAGTGACCCGCGGGCTGGACCGAGGGCTGCCCCGACGGCTTGGAGTCGCTCGCCCGGGAGCTGTCCTTGTCCTTCTGCGAGTTCACGAGCACGACACCGCCGACGACGAGACCGGCGACGACCACCACGCTCGCGGCGATCACGAGCAGCCGGTTGCGGCGCTCACGGGCCTTCTCGGCGCGGCGCATCTCCTCGATGCGCGCGGTGCGCGACGTGTTGCTGGTGTTGGCGGAACCCATGACGGTGTCCTTCTCGGGGAAAGCCGGTGCGGGCGGGGCGGGCGGGGTGGGTGGAGCTCACCGATCGTAGTGGCGGAGGGCCGTTCCGCCACAGTGCGGGCCGCGAAGATCGCCGGAAAGAAAAGTTGAACGCCCGATGCGTATTACCTACGCTCCTGTCATGCGGTTGCTTCGCTCCACCGACCTCGCCCTCCGCGTCCTGATGCGCCTCGCCGTCGCCGGCGAGTCCACACCCACCACCCGTCAGGTCGCCGAGGACATGGACGTGCCGTACACGCACGCCGCGAAGGTGGTGGCCGAGCTCCAGCACCTCGGGCTGGTCGACGCCCGGCGCGGCCGGGGCGGCGGCCTCACGCTCAGCGCGAAGGGGCGTACGGCGTCCGTGGGCGCGGTGGTGCGCACCTTCGAGGGGGAGGGCGACGTCGTCGACTGCGAGGGCGCCTCACCCTGCCCCCTGAACTCCGCCTGCCGACTGCGCGGCGCGCTGCGCACGGCCCAGGAGGCGTTCTTCGCGGCCCTGGACCCGGTGACGGTGGAGGACATCACCGCCCGGCCGACGGGACCACTGCTGCTGAGCATCGCCGGCCGCACCTAGACCGCCGCGAGCCAGAGGTCCGGGCCGAACACCTCGTAGTGGATGTCGGCGGGTGCCACACCCTTGCCGATGAGCTGGGCGCGTACCGCGCGCATGAAGGGCAGCGGGCCGCACAGGTAGGCGCGGGTGCCGGGCGGGACCGGTACGGCCGCGAGGTCGACCCGTCCCGGGCGGCCGCCGGGGAGGGCGGCGTGCTCGGAGTGCTCGTACTGCTCGTAGAAGAAGTGCACGGCGGCGTCCGGCAGTTTGGCCGCGTACATCTCGTGGTCGTCGCGCAGCGCGTGGTGGGCGGGGGAGCGGTCGCCGTGCACGACGGTGACCGGGGCCCGGTGCCCGTTCAGCGCGAGCTGCGCCAGCATCGCGACCATCGGGGTCACACCGATACCGGCGGAGGCCAGCAGCAGCGGCCGGTCATGGGCGTCGTCCAGCACCAGGTCGCCGCACGGCGCCGACAGTTCCAGCACGTCGCCGACCTCGACGCAGGCATGCAGGTGGTTCGAGACCTCGCCCTGCGGCGTCGAACCGTCCGCTCCGCCGGGCACCCGCTTCACGCTGATCTGCCGCACGCTCGCGCCGGGCGCCCCCGAGAGGCTGTACTGCCGTATCTGCCTGGCGCCGTCGGGCAGCACCGTGCGCACCGACACGTACTGCCCCGCGCGGAAGTCGCGCACCGGGCCGCCGTCGGCCGGGCGCAGCCGGAAGGTCGTGACGTCGGAGGTCTCCGGGATCCGCTCGACGACCTCCCACTCCCGCCATCCGGCGTCGGTGGCGGCCTCCTCGCGCAGCCGCTTCTCGACGGCGGTCAGGGCGTTCGCCATCAGCCAGTAGACCTCGGTCCAGGCGGCGGCCACCCCGGGTGTGACGGCGTCACCGAGGACGGCGGCGATCGCGGTGAAGAGGTGCCGGTGGACCACCTCGTACTGCTCGGGCCGGATGCCGAGCGACGCGTGCTTGTGCGCGATGCGGGCCAGCATCGCGTCGGGCCGCCGGTCGGGGTGCTCCACGAGGTGGGTGGCGAAGGCGGCGATGGATCCCGCGAGGGCCTGACGCTGGGTGCCGGCCGCCTGGTTGCCCCGGTTGAACAGATCGCGCAGCAGTTCGGGGTGGGCGGCGAAGAGCCCGTCGTAGAAGCGTGCGGTGATCTCGCCGATGGCGGCGCCGACGGCGGGGAGGGTCGCACGGACGGTGGCAGCGGACTGTTCGGTCAGCATCTGGGCTCCTGATGGCTCCTGGGCGTGGGCTCTGCCTGCACGCTATTAAAACTTGCATCTGAGATGCAAGTTTAAGTGGGGGTCGGTGGCCGCCTCCGGCCATTACGCGCGCGGCCCTGAGCGGGCAAGATGGGCGGCAGAGCGGTGCACCCGCCGGCCGGTCCCGGGCCGGTGGCCCGCAACATGCCGGAAACGGTCTTGTGGTGGGATGCTCAGATGCCCGACCGCCTCCCGTGAGCACGGGCAGGCGGCCTGACAGCAAGGATGGGGAATCGGAAGATGGACAAGCAGCAGGAGTTCGTGCTCCGGACCTTGGAAGAGCGCGACATCCGGTTCGTACGCCTGTGGTTCACCGACGTACTCGGTTTCCTCAAGTCCGTGGCCGTGGCGCCCGCCGAGCTGGAACAGGCCTTCGACGAGGGCATCGGTTTCGACGGCTCCGCCATCGAGGGCTTCGCCCGGGTGTACGAGTCCGACATGATCGCCAAGCCGGACCCGTCCACCTTCCAGATCCTGCCCTGGCGCGCCGAGGCCCCCGGCACCGCCCGCATGTTCTGCGACATCCTCATGCCGGACGGCTCACCGTCCTTCGCGGACCCGCGCTACGTCCTCAAGCGCGCCCTGGCCCGCACCTCCGACCTGGGCTTCACCTTCTACACCCACCCCGAGATCGAGTTCTTCCTGCTGAAGGACCGACCGCTGGACGGCACCCGCCCGACCCCCGCCGACAACTCCGGCTACTTCGACCACACCCCGCAGAACATCGGCATGGACTTCCGCCGCCAGGCCATCACCATGCTGGAGTCGATGGGCATCTCCGTCGAGTTCTCCCACCACGAGGGCGCCCCGGGCCAGCAGGAGATCGACCTGCGCTACGCCGACGCGCTGTCCACCGCGGACAACATCATGACGTTCCGCCTGGTGATGAAGCAGGTCGCGCTGGAGCAGGGCGTGCAGGCCACCTTCATGCCGAAGCCCTTCTCCGAGCACCCCGGCTCCGGCATGCACACCCATCTCTCACTCTTCGAGGGCGACCGCAACGCGTTCTACGAGTCCGGCTCGGAGTACCAGCTCTCCAAGGTCGGCCGCTCCTTCATCGCGGGCCTGCTCAGGCACGCCGCCGAGATCTCCGCGGTCACCAACCAGTGGGTCAACTCCTACAAGCGCATCTGGGGCGGATCCGAGCGCACCGCGGGCGCCGGCGGCGAGGCGCCCTCGTACATCTGCTGGGGCCACAACAACCGCTCCGCCCTGGTCCGCGTCCCGATGTACAAGCCCGGCAAGACCGGCTCCGCACGCGTCGAGGTCCGCTCGCTGGACTCCGGCGCCAACCCCTACCTCGCCTACGCGGTCCTGCTGGGCGCCGGCCTCAAGGGCATCGAGGAGGGTTACGAGCTGCCGCCCGGCGCCGAGGACGACGTCTGGGCCCTCTCCAACGCCGAGCGCCGCGCGATGGGCATCGAGCCCCTCCCGCAGAACCTCGGCGAGGCCCTGAACCTCATGGAGAACAGCGACCTCGTCGCCGAGACCCTCGGCGAGCACGTCTTCGACTTCTTCCTGCGCAACAAGCGCCAGGAGTGGGAGGAGTACCGCAGCGAGGTCACGGCCTTCGAACTGCGGAAGAACCTGCCGGTGCTGTAGGCGCGCGGGCTGTCACGACGAACGGCGTGGGCCCTTGGGCCCACGCCGTGGCGGTGCGACTCGGAACGGATCAGTAGATCTTGATGTAGGTGAGTTCCTGGTCGAGGCCTTCGATGTCCTTTATGGACCGGTTCTTTTCGATGGTGTAGTTCCTGCCGCCCAGGGTGACCAGGACCCGGTTGTTCCCTGCCTTAACCTCGTTCACCCGGTAGATGTGGACGTTCTGCGAGCCCGCGTTGGCGAAGCAGAGTGTCTTGCTCCAGTTGTAGTTGGTGATCTTGACGAAGTCCGTGCGATTGCCGCAGTCCGTGCGGCTGACGGCTGCTGCCGAGGTCACCGGGATGATCGCGGACAGGGCCGCCGTGGCGGCGATGACCATCGCGACCTTCTTGAGCGGGTTCTTCATGGGGGGCTCTCCGTTTCCGGGGTTCCGGGATTCCGGGTTTCTGGGTTTCTGGGTTTCTTCGTTCGGCTAGGCCGTGCACACGGCTCCGTGGCGCTCCAGCTGGAGGGTGAGCTCGCCGCGCTCCCGGCGGGCGGTGTCCGCCTCCTCGCGCACCTGGTCGAGACGCTCCTCGAGCATGGCGACGCGCTCGCGGCAGCGATCGAGCTCCGCGCGGACGAACTCGGCGTCCGCCACCTGCTGTGCGGCCTCCACGCGGACCTTCTCCGTCTCCTCCTCGAACCGGTGGGTGGCCTCGTCCAGCTCGGCGACGGCCAGCTCCGCGGCCTCCTCCGCCAGCGCGGCGCGGCCCTCGGCGGCCAGGGTCCGCTGGGCCGCGGCCTTGGTCACGGTCTCGATGCGGGCCTCGGCGGCGGCCGAGTCCGTGATGACGGCCAGTTCCTCGATGTAGACGGGCAGATCCGTGGCCAGCTGCGACATGAGCGCCACCAGACCGTCACGCGCCGCGGCCCCGCAGTCCGGCGTGGCCACCGCTGCCATGGCCGACTCGGCCGGTGCGGCTCCCATGGCCGCCTCTGCGGGTACGGTCGCCTCGGTCTGCGCGGGCGTCGCGGCTGCCTTCTTCGCCTCGGCCGCCTGGCGCCTCTCCTCCTTGCGCTGCTGACGCCTGGCACGGAACTTGCGGAAGGCGCCCAGCGCGTTGTGCTCCGGGTGCGCGCAGTATCGAGGCGCCGGTGCGTCGGGGGTCGGCGCGGCCGGAGGGTTGGTGCAGTCCGGGTATGCGCAGACCTCAAGCGTCTCGACAGTCATCGTCCCGCCTTTCCAGGGAAGTTCAGTGGATCTCGTGGATCTCGGTGGGGGCGATGATCAAGCTAGACGCGAAGGAGGCCGCATGGGCGGTTCAGGGGCCCGGCGTCATGGTTCGGTAAGAAACGGTGCAATGGCGGCTTCAGCGCGGATACGCGGGCGACACCGCCGCCGTGCTGATCCGCCGCGGCCGCCCCGACCCGTCCGCAGGCACTTCGTACAGATCGGCGCCGTAGTCCCCGGGCAGGGCGTACACGACCGTGCGGGCGTCCTTCCACACCGCCTGGTCGTCCACGCTTCTCGGCTCGGCCAGCGGGGTCTCGCGCATCGTGCGCAGGTCGAGGACGTACAGCCGCCAGGGGGCGTCCTTGGGCAGGCCGTCGACCCGCTTCTTGTGGACGACCCGGGTGCCGTCGGGGGACAGCGAGGGGCACTCGACGTTCTCGTGCAGGGTGGTGACGGTACGCGCGCGCAGGTCGCCGCGGACCAGATGGGTGCGCCCCCCGGTCGCCAGCGTCGCGTAGAAGGTGCGGTCGTCCGCCGCGAAGGTCACCCCCCAGAAGTTCACGTCGGCCGCGCGGTGGGTCCGGCCGTCCTTGACGACGCGGTACGACTCCAGTGACGGCGTGAGCCGGCCCGTACGGACGTCCAGGATCGCGGTACGGGTCGAGAAGCTGGTCCCGGCGTAGGAGTCCCCGCCGACGAACGCCGTCCACGCGGCGTAGTGGCCGCTGGGGGAGACCCGGGCACGGGACGGGATGCCCGGGACGTCGTAGCGGGCCCGCTCGCGCAGCGACGCGTCGAGGATCACCGCGCGGTAGGTGTCCGAGACCGGACCGTGCACGGCCCGCAGGCACACCCCGGTGCCGGCGGCGGCGTGGAAGCGCAGGCACTTCAGGTGCGAGGCGGTGCGCGGGCCCGCCGGGTCCGACGCCGGGACCGACACCAGTTCGTCGCGGTGCGGGCCCCAGGCCATGTTGCGGAACACCATGCGGCCGGGACCGGTCAGGGTGACCGGGCCCGAGGTGATCCGGGGGCCGCCCGGCCGGGGCCGGTTCCGCTGCTCGGCGCGCGCGGACGCGTGCAGCACCGACGCCGTGGCCGCCCCGGCGAGCACCAGCAGGGCCGAGAGCAGGACCAGGATCCGGGTACGTACCGTCATGGCGTGCATGCCGTGCCTTTCGGGCGGATCACCAGGGCGAACGCCGCGCAGAGCGCGAGCGCGACCGCCGATGCCAGGAGTGCCGTACGGTCGCCCCACAGCGTCCAGGCGGCGCCGAAGAGCAGCGAGCAGGCGAACCGCGCCAGCGCCTGCCCGGTCTGTACGACGGCCAGACCGGACGACCGCAGCTCCTCGGGCACCCCCTCGGACGCCGCCGCCATCAGCACGCCGTCGGTCGCCGCGTAGAAACCGCCGTGCAGGGCGAGTACGGCGTACGGCAGCGCCGCCGCGTGCCAGGAGGTGAGCAGCAGGCCGTACGCCAGCAGCAGCGCGGCATGACCCGCGAGGAACACCCGCCAGCGGCCCACCCGGTCCGCGAGCCGTCCGAGCGGCACCGCGAGCAGCAGGAACGCGGCCGCCGTGCCGAGCGGCAGCAGAGCGAACCAGCGGTCGGGGACGCCGACGCGGTGCTGCAGCAGCAGGTAGACGAAGGAGTCGCTCACCGTCGCGAGCCCCAGCAGCAGCGCGCAGACCGTGATGCGGCGCAGATCGCGGTGGCGGAGCAGGGCGAGGGCGGCACCCAATGTGGCGCGCGCGGCGGGGGGTGCGGTGGGACGTGCGACGGGGTGCCCGGTGTCCGCCGCCGGGGGACGGCGGCCGCCCGGCACGAACAGCACGAGCACCAGCACCCCGAGCACGGCCACACAGAAACTCACCGTGAACACCGCGTCGTAGCCGTCGACGGTCGCCCGCAGGATCAGGAAGGCGGCCAGCGGGCCGAGCAGCGCGCCCGCGGTGTCCATGGCCCGGTGCACGCCGAAGGCCCGGCCGCGTGTTCCGGGCGTGCTGGACAGGGAGATCAGCGCGTCGCGCGGCGCGGTGCGCAGGCCCTTGCCGGTGCGGTCCGCCGCCAGGACCAGCCCGATCGGGGTCAGCGTGTGGGCCAGGAGCAGCAGGGGCTTGCAGAGCGCGGAGATGCCGTAGCCGATGCCGGCCACCCACTTGTGGCGGCCGCCGCCCCGGTCGGCGAGGTGGCCCCCGGCCAGCCGGACCAGCGCCGAGAAGCCGTTGTAGACACCGTCGAGCACGCCGAAGCCCAGCGGCGACAGGCCGAGGCCCGCCACCAGGTACAGCGGGAGTACGGCGGTGACCATCTCCGAGGAGATGTCGGTGACCAGACTGACCGTGCCCAGCGCGAGCACCGTGGGGGCGACCGCGGCGCGGCGCCGCCCGGCGGGGAGCCGGACGGCGCCGTCCGCGGACACCGGCGCGTCGGGAGAACTCGCGCGGCTGTCCGCTACGTACACGTCAGGACGCCCAGACGCCGGTGATGTCCTTGGCGCCGGCCGCGTTGCCCGCGTGCGTGGTCAGGCCCTGGGTGTCCTCCAGGGTGCGCAGCAGGTCGTAGTGGTTGTACGTCGTCGAGGTGGTCGACCCCGCCTTGACCGGCTGGCCGTACAGGACCGTCGGGATGCGGTTGCCGCTGAGCCGGTTGTCCTCGTCGAAGGTGACGACCAGCAGGCTGTTGTGGGTACTGGCCCAGGTCGCGTATGCGCCCAGGTTGTTCTTCAGCCAGGTGTCACCGGTCGACACCGAGCAGTCGTGCATGTCGCTGCACAGGTTGGGGACCACGAACGACAGCTGGGGCAGCGTCGAGTAGTCCGTCGGGAACTGGGTGAACGTCTTCGCCGTGGAGGTCGGCACGTTGCTGAAGCCGAACCAGGGGTTGTGCTTGCGCGCGTACTTGCCGCTGCTGCACGTGGTGGATCCCTGGCTGGGCAGCGTCTCGTTGTAGCTGGCCCAGCTGCGGCCGGCCGCGATCTGCTCGGACGCCAGGTTGGCGGCCGAGGAGAAGCCGGGCGTGTAGCAGCTGTCGTCGGTGATGCCCTGGGTGGAGCCGGAGAAGAGGGCGAAGTAGTTGGGCTGGCTCGGGTGGGTCTGGGCGTACGACCGGGTGAGGCTCGCGCCGCCGGTCCTGAGCGAGTTGATGTACGGCGCGGTGGCGGAGCCGATGACCTGGCTGTAGGCGTGGTTCTCGAAGACCACGACGATCACGTGGTCCGGGCTCGGTACGGCGCCCGCGGCCTGCGCGGACCCGCCGCCGAGTCCGGACCACATCCCGATCGCGGCCGCGGCGAGGGCCGTCACGGACGCCAGGGCGGTGCGGGTACGGGTGCGGCGCGTGGTCGCACCGCGGGGCGTTGTCGTACGGGCAGTACTGCCGAACACAGCAACCTCCGGTGGGGGTGGGACGGGGCTGGCGGTGCGGACAGAGCATGCACACGCCAACATGCCCGTACCTCACGACGTCCAACCCGGCGGATGAAGACCACATGAACTACCGCTGTCGCACCCCGCACCGGGGCTCCCGCGCTACTCTCCGGTTACTCTCGGGCCAGGACCACCACGACTTGATCTTGATCCGACGGGAGGGCCGCGGATGACGCCGGGGCGCAGGAGCAGTACCTTCACGCGGCTGCTGCGACATGGCTTCACCGACCCCTCCGGCGCCGAACGGCTCCTCGACAGCGACGGTCTCGCCGGCCTCCGCGCCGACCCGGTGCTCCTGGAGGCGTTCGGCGCCACCGCGGACCCGGACCTCGCCCTGCACGGCCTCGTACGGCTCCTGGAGGCCCAGCCCGGCCCCTCCGCCCACCGCGAACTCCTCGACACCCTGGTCGCCGCCAAACCCCTGCGCGACCGCCTGCTCGGCGTCCTGGGCTCCTCCGAGGCCCTCGCCGACCACCTCGCCCGGCACCCCCGCGACTGGGAGGCGCTCGTCACCTACGAGCCGCGCGACCTGCACCCCGGCGTGGCGGAGTTCGAACGCGGCCTCGCCGACGCCACCGACCCGGTCTCCCTGCGCGTCGCCTACCGCCGCTGCCTGCTGTCCATCGCCGCCCGCGACGTCTGCGGCACGACCGACCTCGCCGAGACCGCCGCCGAACTCGCCGACCTGGCCACCGCCACCCTGCGCGCCGCCCTCACCATCGCCCGCGCCGCCGCGCCCGACGACGCCGCGCTGTGCCGGCTCGCGGTGATCGCGATGGGCAAGTGCGGCGGCCACGAGCTCAACTACGTCTCCGACGTGGACGTCATCTTCGTCGGCGAACCCGCCGAGGGCACCGCCGGCGACGACGAGGCCAAGGCGCTGCGCGCCGCCACCCGGCTGGCCTCGCACATGATGCGGATCTGCTCCGAGACCACCGTCGAGGGCTCCATCTGGCCCGTGGACGCCAACCTGCGTCCCGAGGGCCGCAACGGGCCCCTCGTCCGCACCCTCAGCAGCCATCTCGCCTACTACCAGCGCTGGGCCAAGACCTGGGAGTTCCAGGCACTCCTCAAGGCCCGCCCGGTGGCCGGCGACCTCGCGCTCGGCGAGGACTACGTCGCCGCACTCGAACCCCTGGTCTGGAAGGCCGCCGAGCGGGAGAACTTCGTCGCCGACGTGCAGAAGATGCGCCGCCGCGTCATCGAGAACATCCCCGCGGGCGAGATCGACCGCGAGCTGAAACTGGGCCCCGGCGGGCTGCGGGACGTCGAGTTCGCCGTCCAGCTCCTGCAACTCGTCCACGGCCGCAGCGACCCCTCCCTGCGCAGCGGCACCACCCTGGACGCCCTCCAGGCACTGGCCGCGGGCGGCTACGTCGGCCGTACCGACGCCGGCCGGCTGGACGAGGCGTACCGCTTCCTGCGCTCCATGGAGCACCGCATCCAGCTCCACCGGCTGCGCCGCACCCACCTCGTCCCCGAGGACGAGGCCGACCTGCGCCGCCTCGGCCGCTCCCTGGGACTGCGCGCCGACCCGGTGACCGACCTGAACCGGGAGTGGAAACGGCACGCGGGCGTCGTACGGCGCCTGCACGAGAAGCTCTTCTACCGGCCGCTGCTCGACGCCGTCGCCCAGCTCGCCCCCGGCGAGGCCAGGCTCAGCCCCGAGGCGGCCCGCGAACGCATGGTCGCCCTCGGCTACGCCGACCCCGCGGCCGCGCTGCGCCACCTGATCGCGCTGGCCTCCGGAGTCTCCCGCAAGGCCGCCATCCAGCGCACCCTGCTGCCCGTCCTGCTCGGCTGGTTCGCCGACTCCGCGGAACCGGACGCGGGCCTGCTGAACTTCCGCAAGGTGTCGGACGCGCTCGGCAAGACCCCCTGGTACCTGCGGCTGCTGCGCGACGAGGGCGCCGCCGCCGAGAACCTGGCCCGCGTCCTGTCGGCCGGCCGGCTCGCCCCCGACCTGCTGATGCGCGCCCCCGAGGCGGTCGCCCTGCTCGGCGACGGCGAACGCGGAGGCGGGCTGGACCCGCGCGGACGCGCCCCCCTGGAGCAGGAGATCCTCGCCGCCGTCGGCCGCGCCGACACCGTCGAGGGCGCCGTCGCCGCCGCCCGTGGCGTCCGCCGCCGCGAACTCTTCCGCACCGCAGCCGCCGACATCGTCGACTCCTACGGCACCGAGACCAACCCCGCCGAACCCGACCAGGGCGCCCTCGTCGACCGCGTCGGCCGCGCGGTCTCCGACCTCACCGCGGCCACCCTCGCGGGCACCCTGCGCGCCGTGGTCCGCGACGGTTGGGGCGACACCCTGCCCACCCGCTTCGCGGTCATCGGCATGGGCCGCTTCGGCGGCGGCGAACTGGGCTACGGCTCCGACGCCGACGTCGTCTTCGTCCACGAACCACAGGAGGGCGTGGACGAACGGGAGGCGTCGCAGGCGGCGAACAAGGTGGTCGCCGAGATGCGCCGCCTGCTCCAGATCCCCAGCGCCGACCCGCCCCTGCTCGTCGACGCGGATCTGCGCCCCGAGGGCAAGTCCGGCCCGCTCGTCCGCACCCTGAACTCCTACGCGGCCTACTACCGCCGCTGGTCCCTGATCTGGGAGTCGCAGGCCCTGCTGCGCGCCGAGCACGTCGCCGGGGACGCGGACCTGGGCGCCCGCTTCATCGAACTGGCCGACCCCCTGCGCTACCCGGCGGAGGGCCTGGGCGACGAGGCGGTACGCGAGATCCGCCGTCTGAAGGCCCGCATGGAGTCCGAGCGCATGCCTCGCGGCGCCGACCCCAAACTCCACACCAAGCTCGGCCCCGGCGGCCTCTCCGACGTCGAGTGGACCGTCCAGCTCCTCCAGCTCCAGCACGGCTGGGCCGAACCCGGACTGCGCACCACCCGCACCCGGGAGGCCCTGGCCGCCGCCCGCGCGGCCGACCTCCTCTCCACCGAGGACGCCGAAACCCTGGACGAGGCCTGGGTCCTGGCCACCCGCGTCCGCAACGCCGTCATGCTCGTCCGCGGCCGGGCCGGCGACACCTTCCCCTCCGAACCCCGGGAGCTGGCCGCCGTCGGCCGCTACCTGGGCTACGACCCCGGCCACGCGGGTGACATGCTCGACGCCTACCGACGCACCACCCGCAGGGCACGGGCGGTGGTGGAGGAACTCTTCTACGGGGCGTGAGCCACGGGGCTTGAGCCAACGGGGCGTGAGCGCCCACCTCGCCGTGCCCCGCTACGCCTCGTTGGGCAGGAGCGGGCCGAGCCCGTCCCTGGTCCCGACCGCGCGGGGCAGGGCGTACGGCAGGGTGCCGTACCAGAGGGCGGCCGTGGTGAAGCCGAAGGCTAGGCACAGGACGCCGCCCACCGCGTCGAGCCAGAAGTGGTTGGCGGTGGCGACGATGACCAGGAGGGTGGTCACCGGGTAGAGCAGGCCGATCACGCGGCCCCAGGGGACCTGGGCCAGGGCGAAGATCGTCAGACCGCACCACAGCGACCAGCCGATGTGCATGGACGGCATCGCCGCGTACTGGTTGGACATGTGCTTCAGATCGCCCGAGGCCATCGAACCCCAGGTGTGATGGATGGTCACCGTGTCGACGAAGCCGCCGCCGTTCATCAGGCGGGGTGGCGCGAGCGGATACAGGTAGTAGCCGAGCAACGCCACACCCGTCGTCGCGAACAGCACCAGCCGAGTCGCCGCGTAGCGCCCGGGGTGGCTGCGGTAGAGCCACACCAGCACACCCAGCGTCACCAGGAAGTGCAGCGTCGCGTAGTAGTAGTTCATGCTCACGATCAGCCAAGTCACCGAGTTCACGGCATGGTTGACCGAGTCCTCGACGGCGATGCCCAGCTGGTGCTCGGTGCGCCAGAGCCAGTCCGCGTTGCGCAGTGCGGCACCCCGCTGTTCGGGAACCGCGTTGCGGACCAGGGAGTACGTCCAGTAACTCAGCGCGATCAGCAGGATCTCGAACCGGAGCCGGGGCCGTCGCGGACTGCGCAGCCGGCGCAGCAGACGCCATACCCCTGCGTCCGTGACGGATCGCGGAGCGGCCACCTGCTCGGGCCCTTCCGGATCTGTCACGGCGGTGTCACTCATAGGCACCAAGTCTGCCAGAAAAGGGCCGTCCGGGAGGTCACCCCAGGGCAGAGTTCCGTTCCCCGGGCGCCGACGCGGTCGACCCCCGTACCACCAGTTCCGGCATGAACACGAACTCGCTGTGCGGAGCGGGCGTCCCGCCGATCTCCTCAAGCAGCGTCCGCACCGCGGCCTGCCCCATCGCCGGCACCGGCTTGCGGACCGTGGTGAGCGGCGGATCGGTGAACGCGATCAGCGGGGAGTCGTCGAACCCCACCACCGACACGTCCCGCGGCACTTCGAGACCCTGCTGCCGCGCCGCCCGTATCGCGCCGAGCGCCATCATGTCGCTGGCGCACACCACCGCGGTGCAGCCCCGCTCGATCAGCGCCGTCGCGGCCGCCTGGCCGCCCTCCAGCGAGTACAGCGAGTGCTGGATCAGCTCGCCCTCGATCACCTCGGCGGCGAAGCCCAGCTGCTCCTGCATCACCCGCACGAAGCCCTCGATCTTGCGCTGCACCGGCACGTAGCGCTTCGGGCCGAGCGCGAGACCGATCCGGGTGTGGCCGAGCGAGGCGAGATGCGTGACCGCCAGCGTCATCGCCGCCCGGTCGTCGGGCGAGATGAACGGCGCCTGCACCTTCGGCGAGAAGCCGTCGACCAGGACGAACGGCACGCCCTGCGCCCGCAGCCGCTCGTAGCGCTGCATGTCGGCGGTGGTGTCTGCGTGCAGTCCGGAGACGTAGATGATCCCGGCGACCCCGCGGTCCACGAGCATCTCGGTCAGCTCGTCCTCCGTCGACCCGCCGGGGGTCTGCGTGGCCAGCACCGGGGTGTAGCCCTGCCGGGTCAGCCACTGCCCGATGACCTGGGCGAGCGCGGGGAATATCGGGTTCTCCAGCTCCGGCGTTATCAGCCCCACCAGACCCTCGCTGCGCTGCCGCAGCCGTACCGGACGCTCGTAGCCGAGCACGTCCAGCGCGGCGAGCACGGACTGACGGGTGGTGGCGGCGACGCCCGGCTTCCCGTTGAGGACGCGGCTGACGGTCGCTTCGCTCACCCCCGCCTGCGCCGCGATGTCAGCGAGCCGTGTGGTCACGGCACCGGACTGTACATGCCGGAGTTGTGCCCGCGTCATCGGCGCTTCCTCGTCTCCTCGTCGTCCCCTCGCAAGGGGATGATTCCCCTGCCCGCACCGCATGGCAAGAGCTTGCAGAGTCTTGCACAAACGTCCGTGCGGCCGACGATCAGCCGCGTAGCCCGGTCGCGGGCAGGACACCCGCAGGTCACAGCCAGGTAACCTGCGTGTTCTCTTGCACTTTTTTTCTGCAAGACCTTTCGCGCCGCTTACATCGCTGTTACGTTCACGTCGCCCGGCGGCCTCCCCCACGCCGCCCTCCACTACTCGGGCTTTCACCCCTCAAGGAGAACTCATGCGGCGTGGCATAGCGGCCTCCGCGCTGGTGGCGTCCCTCGCCCTCACGGCGACGGCGTGCAACGGGAGCGACAGCGGCAGCGGCAAGGCGGACGGTCCGGTCACCATCACCTGGTGGGACACCTCCAACGCCACGAACGAGGCGCCGACGTACCAGGCCCTGATCAAGGACTTCGAGGCCGCCAACAAGAACATCAAGGTCAAGTACGTCAACGTCCCCTTCGACCAGGCGCAGAACAAGTTCGACACCGCCGCCGGTTCCTCGGGCGCCCCGGACGTGCTCCGCGCCGAGGTGGGCTGGACGCCGGCCTTCGCGAAGAAGGGCTTCCTGCTGCCGCTGGACGGCACCGAGGCCCTCGCGGACAAGGACAAGTTCAAGTCCAACCTGATCACCCAGGCCCAGTACGAGGGCAAGACGTACGGCGTGCCGATCGTCACCGACACCCTCGCGCTCGTCTACAACAAGGCCCTGTTCAAGAAGGCCGGCATCACCGAGGCCCCCAAGACCTGGGACGAGCTGAAGTCCGACGCCGCCAAGGTCAAGGACAAGGCCGGCGTCGACGGCTACTGGGGCTCCACCCAGGCCTACTACGCGCAGTCCTTCCTCTACGGCGAGGGCACCGACACCGTCGACGCTTCCGCCAAGAAGATCACCGTGAACTCCGCCGCCGCCAAGAAGGCCTACGGCACCTGGCAGGGCCTGTTCGACGGCAAGGGCCTGCACAAGGCCGACACCACCGCCGACGCCTACGCGCACATCCAGGACGCGTTCGTCAACGGCAAGGTCGCCGCGATCGTCCAGGGCCCCTGGGAGATCACGAACTTCTACAAGGGCAAGGCCTTCGCCGACAAGTCCAACCTCGGCATCGCCACCGTCCCGGCCGGCTCCTCCGGCAAGGCGGGCGCCCCGACCGGCGGCCACAACCTCTCGGTCTACGCCGGCTCGGACAAGGCCCACCAGGACGCCGCGCTGAAGTTCGTCAACTTCATGACCTCCGCGAAGTCCCAGTCGGCCGTCGCCATGAAGAACTCCACGCTGCCCACCCGCGACGACGCCTACACCGACCAGGTCAAGGCCGACCCGGGCATCGCCGGCTACGGCGCGGTCCTCTCCGCCGCCCAGCCGCGCCCCGCACTGCCCGAGTACAGCTCGCTGTGGGGCCCGCTGGACACCGAGCTGCCCAAGATCGCCGGTGGCAAGGAGTCCCTGGACAAGGGTCTGGGCAACGTCGAACTGGCCATCCAGAAGCTGGTTCCGGACTTCAGCAAGTAGGCCCCGAGTGGCCGTCGGATCTCCCTGGAAGTGGGGGGAGGGATCCGGCGGCCACCGGCCGCGCCCAGGCCCACCCCCGATCTTCCCGAAGGTGTCGAACCCATGACAGTCGCCATCGACCGCGCGACCGGCAAGCGCCGCGGTGACCGCGCGCCCCGCCCAGGGCTGGGCCGGCGCCTCAAGAACGGCTACCAGAAACACTGGTACGCCTACGCCATGATCGCCCCGGTGGCGGTCGTGCTCGGTGTGCTCGTGCTGTACCCCCTGGTCTACGGCCTGTATCTCACGCTCACCGACGCCAACAGCCTCAACACCGCGCGCACGATCGGCGTCAACCACATCGACGCCACCTACAAGTTCATCGGGCTCGACAACTACAAGGACATCCTGTTCGGCCCGACGTCGTACGACCGTTTCTGGTCGCACTTCGTCTGGACGATCGTGTGGACGGTCGCCTGCGTCCTCCTGCACTACACCATCGGACTGGGCCTCGCCCTGCTGCTCAACGGCAAACTCCGCGGCCGCACCTTCTACCGCATGGTCCTGGTCCTGCCCTGGGCCGTGCCCACCTTCGTCACCGTCTTCGGCTGGCGCTTCATGCTCGCCGACGGCGGAGTCCTCAACACGTTCCTCGACGCGCTCCACCTGCCGTCCCCGGACTGGCTGGAGGACACCTTCTGGCAACGCGCCGCCGCGATCATGGTCAACACCTGGTGCGGTGTGCCGTTCATGATGGTCTCGCTGCTCGGCGGACTCCAGGCCATCGACGCCTCGCTGTACGAGGCCGCCGAGATGGACGGCGCGAGCGCCTGGCAGCGCTTCAGGTACGTCACCCTGCCGGGGCTCAGGTCCGTCAGCTCCACCGTCGTACTCCTCGGCGTCATCTGGACCTTCAACCAGTTCGCCGTCATCTTCCTGCTGTTCGGCAGCACCGCCCCCGACGCGCAGATCCTGGTCACCTGGGCCTACTACCTCGGCTTCGGACAGCAGCCGCGTGACTTCGCCCAGTCCGCCGCCTACGGCATCCTGCTGTTGGCGATCCTGATCGTCTTCACCTCGTTCTACCGCCGCTGGCTGAACCGCAATGAGCAGCAGCTCGCGATCTGAGGCAGGAGTCCCCATGACAACGAGCACCGTCGAGACCTCTGCCGCCGTCACCGAGCAGGCCCCCGCGACCGCCCGGAGCCGGGTCAGCCGCCGCGGCGACCGCGGACCCGTCGCCTCGGCCCTCACCCATTCGGCCCTGATCGCCGCGAGTCTGATCGCGTTCTTCCCGATCGCCTGGCTGGTGTACCTGTCGCTCGGCCCGGACAAGGACGACTATCTCCACCCCGGTGCGATCTGGCACAAGATGTCGTTCGACAACTACACCTTCGTCCTCCGGCACACCGCGTTCTTCGACTGGCTGAAGAGCACCCTCGTCGTCGTCGGCGGTGTCACCCTCGTCGGCGTGCTGATCTCCGCCACCACCGGCTACGCGGTCTCCCGCATGCGCTTCCCCGGCTACAAGAAGTTCATGTGGCTGCTGCTGCTCACGCAGATGTTCCCGATCGCCGTTCTGATCGTGCCGATGTACCAGATCATGTCCGAACTCGGCCTCATCGACAGCTACCTCGGCCTGATCATCATCAACTGCACGACGATCATCCCGTACTGCGCATGGCTGCTGAAGGGCTACTTCGACACGATCCCGTTCGAGATCGACGAGGCCGGCCGGGTCGACGGGCTCAGCCCGTTCGGCACGTTCCTGCGGCTGATCCTGCCGCTCGCCAAGCCCGGACTCGCGGTGGCCGCGTTCTACGCCTTCCTCACCGCGTTCGGCGAGGTCGCCTTCGCGTCGACGTTCATGCTGAGCGACGACAAGTACACCTTCGCCGTCGGCCTGCAGACCTTCATCAGCGAGCACGACGCGCAGCGCAACCTCATGGCCGCGGCCGCGGTGCTGATCGCGATACCCGTGGCGATCTTCTTCTACCTGGTCCAGAAGAACCTGGTCACCGGCCTCACCGCCGGCGGCACGAAGGGCTGAGCCCGCGAGGCGGGCCCCTTCGGGAAAGGCTCCCGCGCGACGTGACCGCGCGGGCGGCGGCCGCGGTGCCTCCCCCAGGCTCTTCGAGCAGGGGGATCTCCAGACCCCGCAGGCACCGCGGCCGCCGGCACTCATCGGTGCCCCGCCCCCGCCGCCGTACCCACGACTCCCTGACCCGCACACCTTTACGCACCAAGGACGCCATGAGCCAGCAGCCCCCCACCTCCGACCAGGCACCGAACTCCGCCACCGTCACCGTCGCCAAGCGCCGCGACTGGTGGCGGGACGCGGTGATCTACCAGGTCTATCCGCGCAGCTTCGCCGACGGCAACGGCGACGGCATGGGCGACCTGGAAGGCGTACGCTCCCGACTCCCGTACCTGCGCGACCTCGGCGTGGACGCCGTGTGGCTGAGCCCCTTCTACGCCTCGCCGCAGGCCGACGCCGGCTACGACGTCGCCGACTACCGCGCCGTGGACCCCATGTTCGGCACCTTGCTCGACGCCGACGCCCTGATCCGCGACGCCCACGAGCTGGGCCTGCGCATCATCGTGGACCTGGTCCCCAACCACTCCTCCGACCAGCACGAGTGGTTCAAGCGGGCCCTCGCCGAAGGCTCCGGCTCCCCCCTCCGGGACCGCTACCACTTCCGCCCCGGCAAGGGTGAGAACGGCGAACTCCCGCCCAACGACTGGGAGTCCATCTTCGGTGGCCCCGCGTGGACGCGCGTACCGGACGGCGAGTGGTACCTGCACCTCTTCGCCCCCGAGCAGCCCGACTTCAACTGGGAACACCCGGCCGTCGGCGACGAGTTCCGCTCGATCCTGCGCTTCTGGCTGGACATGGGCGTCGACGGCTTCCGTATCGACGTAGCCCACGGCCTGGTCAAGGCGGACGGCCTGCCCGACCTCGGCTCGCACGACCAGCTGAAACTGCTGGGCAACGATGTGATGCCGTTCTTCGACCAGGACGGCGTGCACGCCGTCTACCGCCAGTGGCGCACGGTCCTGGACGAGTACGCGGGCGAGCGCATCTTCGTCGCCGAGGCCTGGACCCCGACGGTCGAGCGCACCGCCAACTACGTCCGTCCCGACGAACTCCACCAGGCGTTCAACTTCCAGTACCTGGGCACCGAATGGGACGCCGAGGAACTGCGCACGGTCATCGACCGCACGCTGTCGGCCATGCGCCCGGTCGGCGCCCCCGCCACCTGGGTCCTCTCCAACCACGATGTCACCCGGCACGCCACCCGGTTCGCCAACCCGCCCGGCCTCGGCACCCAGATCCGCACCGCGGGCGACCGTGAACTCGGCCTGCGCCGCGCCCGCGCCGCCAGCCTGCTCATGCTGGCACTGCCCGGCTCGGCATACGTCTACCAGGGCGAGGAACTGGGCCTGCCGGACGTGGTGGACCTGCCCGACGAGGTCCGCCAGGACCCGGCGTTCTCCCGAGGCGCCGGCCAGGACGGCTTCCGCGACGGCTGCCGCGTCCCGATCCCGTGGACCCGCACGGGATCGTCGTACGGCTTCGGCCCGGCCGGCAGCTGGCTCCCGCAGCCGGCGGCCTGGGCCGGCCTGAGCGTGGAAGCCCAGCAGGGCGACCGGGACTCGACGCTGGAGCTGTACCGCGCCGCCCTCCGCCTCCGCCGCACCCAGCCCGACCTGGGCGCGGGCGAAGAGGTGGAGTGGCTGCGCGCCCCCGAGGGCGTCCTCGCCTTCCGCCGCGGTGAGTTCGTGTGCGTGGCGAACACGACGGGCGAGTCGGTCCCGATCCCGTCGTACGGCCGCGTACTGCTGGCCAGCGACGAGGTGACGGAGTCGGACGACGGCGCGAAGGTACCCGCGGACAGCACGGTGTGGTGGACGACGGCGTAGCCCTGCACTGACGGCCGCGTCGGTGGAGCAATGCCTCGCAGTGTGCTTGCCCCGTCTGCGTGAGCCGGGCTTTTCGTTCCCTGAGCGAGGGAGCGCCGCGATGGCGGCTGTGAAAATCGCTGTCCGATTGTCGGAACGCAGTGAACGGGGTTCAGGGTGACAATGTCACTCGGGTTCCCCGTTCTGCTGCGACTGGTTGACGAACGGGCGACTGCCTTCCGCGCCGCGATCGCCTCCGCGCCCAGCCTCGACGTGCAGGTGCCGACCTGCCCCGAGTGGACGCTGTTCGATCTGGCGGAGCACATCGGCGAGGGGCGCCGTGCCTGGGCCGCCACCGTCGCCGCAGGGCCTGCTCCGGCCAAGTCGCAGCGGACGCCCCGGTTGCGCCTGGGGAGCGCTAGGCCCTGCCGGCCTGGTTGGCGGAGTCCACGGAGCAACTGCTGGACGCATCGCGGAAGGCCGGCCCGGACCGCGGTTGCTGGACGTGGTGGGAGACGTCGCAGTCGCCGCAGACCGCGAGTGCCGTGGCTCGGCACCAGCTCCAGCAGATGGTGGTGCACACATACGACGCCCAGATCACCACAGGTGCCCCGCAGCCGCTGCCGGACGAGGTCGCGCTCGATGGTGTCGACGAGTTCCTGTCCACCTGCGTCGCAACGACAAGTGCCTGTCCGCACGGGCCCGCTGCCATCGACTTCCACGCATCCGAGGGCCGCTCCTGGCGCCTCTCGCTCTCCGCCGACGGCGCACGGACCGCCCGCCTCCCCGGGCCCGGCACCATGCCGGTCGCCGCCGCCGACCGGGCCCCGGACGCGGCCGCCGCCTTCTTCTCCGCTCAGGGCACCGCCAGCGAGCTGGTCCTCATCCTGCACAACCGCATCCCGGTCCATTCCCTGAAGCTCGACGGCGACCGACGTCTCTTCGAGCAGCTCAGCGCCTGGGACCCGGATGAGTAGGACGTGACGCCGCGCCACCTCGCACGCCCCGGGGCATGCCTCCCGTCAACGGCCACAACCACGCCGTGGCAGCCTCGGGGTTGCTCGTGCATCTGCCGCCGACAGGTGTCGTCCACGGGCCTGCCACCGCCAGGAGGTGGAGGGTCTCGGCAATCCGCCCGTACCCGGCGAACGCCTGGGGACGACGAAGCGCAGGCCGTCGACGGAGGTGAACACGTCTCCTCCTGGGACAACCCGACGTCCCCTTCGGCCACGGCATGGCTCGATCCCGGCCACCCTGCTTCTCGCATCAACTTTCCCCCGCCCGCTCCCCTTTCGGCGAGCGAACCCCTAACATCTCGCCACCGAAAGGTTTCAGCAAGGTTTCATCAACTCCCTTCAGTGTCAGCCTTCAACGGCGAAGGAACCCCCACATGTCACTCCGAACCCTCTCCGGCGCGCTCGCCCTTGCGACAGCTCTGGTGGTGATGAGCCCGACGAATGCGCAGGCTTCCCCACCCGGCACCAAGGACGTCACCGCGGTCCTCTTCGAGTGGCGGTACGACTCCGTCGCCCGCGAGTGCGGGAGCACCCTCGGCCCCGCCGGGTACGGATACGTGCAGGTCTCCCCGCCCGCCGAGCACATGCAGGGCCCGCAGTGGTGGACGTCGTACCAGCCGGTGTCGTACAGGATCGCCGGACGCCTCGGTGACCGGGCCGCGTTTCAGGGCATGGTCAACGCCTGCCATGCGGCCGGAGTGAAGGTCGTGGTCGACACCGTCGTCAACCACATGGCGGCGGGCGGCGGCACCGGTACCGGCGGCTCGTCGTACACGAAGTACGACTACCCGGGCCTCTACTCCGTCCACGACTTCGACGACTGCACGGCCCAGGTCGGCAACTACCAGGACCGCTGGAACGTGCAGCACTGCGAACTGGTCGGTCTCGCCGACCTGGACACCGGGGAGGAGTACGTCCGCAAGGCGATCTCCGGGTACATGAACGACCTGCTCTCCCTCGGGGCCGACGGCTTCCGGATCGACGCCGCCAAGCACATCCCCGCCGAGGACCTGGCGAACATCAAGTCACGGCTCAACAACCCGGGCGCCTACTGGAAGCAGGAGGTCATTTTCGGCGCGAACGAGGCCGTCCAGCCCGCCGAGTACACCGGCAACGGAGACGTCCAGGAGTTCCGCTACGCCTACGACCTCAAGCGGGTGTTCAACAGCGAGCGCCTCGCCTACCTGAAGAACTACGGCGAGGGCTGGGGTTACCTGAGCAGCTCGGTCGCCGGTGTCTTCGTCGACAACCACGACACCGAGCGCAACGGCTCCACCCTCAACTACAAGAGCGGCGCCGCCTACACCCTGGCCAACGTCTTCATGCTGGCCCACCCCTACGGCGCACCCGACATCAACTCCGGCTACGAGTGGTCGGACGCGGACGCCGGGCCGCCCAACGGTGGCACCGTCAACGCCTGCTGGCAGGACGGCTGGAAGTGCCAGCACGCCTGGCCGGAGATCCTCCGCATGGTCGCCTTCCGCAACGCGACCCGGGGGCAGGGGATCACGAACTGGTGGGACAACGGCAACAACGCCATCGCGTTCGGGCGGGGGAGCAAGGGGTACGTCGTCGTCAACCACGAGACCTCGTCCCTGACCCGTACCTTCCAGTCCAGCCTTCCGGCCGGTACCTACTGCGACGTCCAGAACAACGCGACGGTGACCGTGGGTTCGGGCGGCCAGTTCACCGCCACCCTCGGTGCGAACACGGCACTCGCCATCTATCAGGGCAAATCAGCCTGTTGAAAATCCTTGCCGGATGTTTCAAGACTCTTGCTGTATACCTTGCGCCGGCGATACGGTCACGCCGGCGCCCGGCAACGCAGCCGTGCCGGGGGTGTGGGGCCCGACCCAAGAGAGCAGACACACCCTAGGAGTTCACGCCCGTGATACCCAGACAACCGCGACGGATCGCGGCGGTGGCCGTCGCCGCCCTCGCCGCCGCGCTGGTGCAGCCGTTGGCCGCGCAAGCCGCACCCCCGAGCCCGACTCCGCCCCGGCCACCGTCGGACGCCCGCCTCGCCGCCGAGCCCGCCCGGCACGACGACACCCGCGAGCAGTTCTACTTCGTCATGCCGGATCGTTTCGCCAACGGGGACAGGGCGAACGACAGGGGAGGGCTGACCGGTTCACGGCTCAGCACCGGCTACGACCCCACCGACAAGGGCTTCTACCAGGGCGGCGACCTCAAGGGCCTGACCAGCCGCCTCGACTACATCAAGGGGCTCGGCACCACCTCCATCTGGATGGCGCCGATCTTCAAGAATCAGCCGGTGCAGGGGACGGGCGCCAACGCCAGTGCCGGTTACCACGGTTACTGGATCACCGACTTCACCCAGGTCGACCCGCACTTCGGGACCAACAAGGACCTGACAGCCCTCATCTCCAAGGCCCACGCCAAGGGCATGAAGGTCTTCTTCGACGTCATCACCAACCACACCGCCGACGTCGTGGACTACGAGGAGAAGTCCTACGGCTACCTCTCCAAGGGCGCGTTCCCCTATCTGACCAAGGACGGGCGGCCCTTCGACGACGCCGGCCATGCCGACGGCAAGCGGCGCTTCCCGGCCGTGGACGCCGGTTCCTTCCCGCGGACGCCGAGGGTGACCAGTGGGAACAAGGTCCCGTCCTGGCTCAACGACCCGGCGATGTACCACAACCGGGGCGACTCGACCTACTCGGGGGAGTCCACCACGTACGGCGACTTCTCCGGCCTGGACGACCTGTGGACCGAGCGCCCCGAGGTCGTCAGCGGCATGGAGAGGATCTACCAGCGCTGGGTCCGGGACTACGGCATCGACGGCTTCCGCATCGACACCGTCAAGCACGTGAACATGGAGTTCTGGACGCAGTGGGCGACGGCACTGGACAAGTACGCCGCCGCGCACGGCCGTAGGAACTTCTTCATGTTCGGTGAGGTGTACTCCGCCGACACCTCCGTCACGTCCCCTTACGTCACCCGGGGCCGCCTCGACGCCACGCTCGACTTCCCGTTCCAGGACGCGGCCCGCCAGTACGCCTCCCAGGGCGGCAGCGCGCGGAAACTTGCCGGTGTCTTCGGCGACGACTACAAGTACTCGACCGACAAGGCCAACGCCTATGAACAGGTCACCTTCCTCGGCAACCACGACATGGGCCGGATCGGGTACTTCCTGAAGCAGGACGCCCCGAAGGCCACCGACGCCGAACTGCTGAGGAAGGACCGGCTGGCCAACCAGCTGATGTTCCTCAGCCGGGGCAACCCGGTCGTCTACTACGGCGACGAACAGGGCTTCACCGGCTCCGGCGGCGACAAGGACGCCCGCCAGACCATGTTCGCCTCCAAGACCGCCGACTACCTGGACGACGACGAGATCGGCACCGACCGCACCCACGCGAGCGACGCCTACGACACCGGCGCACCGCTCTACCGGGAGATCGCCGCTCTCGCCAAGCTCCGCAAGGCCAACCCGGCCCTCACCGACGGCGTCCAGACCGAGCGGTACGCCGCCGACGGCCCCGGCGTCTACGCCGTCACCCGCACGGACGCCCGGACCGGCACCGAGTACGTCGTCGCCTTCAACAACGCCGAGGCCACCGAGTCGGCCACCTTCGCGACCGGCTCGCCGAACATGACGTACCGAGGCATCTACGGCACCGACGCCACCGCGCGCAGCGACGCCGGCAACAGGCTCACCATCACGGTCCCGGCCGCCTCCGCCGTCGTACTGAAGGCATCCGGCCCCCTCGCCGGGCCTGCCACCAGGCCGACCATCACCCTCACGCCCCCGGACGCCGGCGCCACCGGCACCGTGGAGCTGACCGCCGGCATCGACGGCGGACAGCTCGACCGCGTCGTCCTCGCCGCCCAGACCGGCAACGGGAAGTGGCAGATCCTCGGCTCCGCCGACCACGCCCCCTACAAGGTCACCCAGACCATCACCAAGGACGTACCGTCCGGCACCGCCCTCCGCTACAAGGCCGTCGTGATCGACTCCGCCGGACGCACCGCGAGCGCCACCGCCACGAGCACCACCGGCACCCCGCCCGCCCCCGAGGTCCCCACGGCCTCCTCCCGGGACTACGCGATCGTCCACTACAAGCGCCCCGGCGGCGACTACACCGACTGGGGCCTGTACGCCTGGGGCGACCTCGCCGACGGCGAGTCCACCAACTGGCCCGCAAGCCACCCCTTCACCGGCCGTGACGCCTACGGCGCCTTCGCCTACGTCAGGCTCAGGCCCGGCGCCTCGAACGTCGGCTTCCTCGTCATCGACAAGGACGGCAACAAGGACGTCTCCGCCGACCGGAGCATCGACGTCACCAGGACGGGTGAGGTCTGGATCGAGCAGGGCAAGCCCGACGTGGTGACCCAGCGGCCCGACCACCCCGCTCAGGACAGGACCAGGGCGGTCCTCCACTACCACCGCGCCGACGGGGACTACGACGGCTGGGGACTGCACGTCTGGACGGGCGCGGCCAGCCCCACCGCCGACTGGTCGAACCCCCTCAAGCCGGTGAAGACTGATGCCTATGGCGCGGTCTTCGAGGTACCGCTCACCGAAGGTGCCACCAGCCTCAGTTACATCGTCCACCAGGGCGACGAGAAGGATCTGCCCACCGACCAGTCGCTCGACCTCAAGACCTACGGTCATGAGGTGTGGCTGTTGAACGGCCAGGAGAAGTACCTGCTGCCGCAGCCCGCCGGCAGCGCGGCCGCCCTCGACCTGGCCACTTCCAAGGCGGTCTGGATCGACCGGAACACGGTCGCCTGGAACGGCGTCGACGGCGCCGCCTCCACCCAGCTGCTCTACTCCCGCGACGGCTCGATCACCGTCAAGGACGGCGCGCTGACCAGCGACGACGAACGCTGGCTCCGGCTGACCGGGACCACCCTCACCGACGCCCAGAAGGCGAAGTTCCCGCACCTCAAGGACTACACCGCCTGGTCCGTCGACCCACGTGACCGGGACCGCGTGCGCGAGGCGCTGCGCGGCCAGCTCGTCGCCTCGCAGCGCGGTGCCGACGGAGCGGTGCTCGCCGCGACCGGAGTGCAGACCGCGGGCGTGCTCGACGACGTGTACGACGCGACCGGGGCGAAGCTCGGCCCGGTCTTCCGGGACGGCAGGCCGACCCTGTCCGTGTGGGCGCCCACCGCGCAGAGCGTCGCCCTGGACCTGGACGGCTCCCGAGTCGCCATGCACCGCGACGCCGCCACCGGCGTCTGGTCCGTCACCGGCCCGAAGTCCTGGAAGGACAAGCCCTACCGGTATGTCGTGAAGGTCTGGGCCCCGAGCGTTCGCAAGATCGTCACCAACGAGGTCACCGACCCCTACGCGGTCGCGCTCACCGCGAACTCCGAGCGCGCTCTCGTCGTCGACCTGAACGACAAGGCGCTGGCGCCCGGCGGCTGGGCGGGCCTGCGCAAGCCCAGGGCCGTGCCGCTGCGGGACGCGCAGATCCAGGAACTGCACATCCGGGACTTCTCCGTCGCCGACCGGACGGTCCCGGCGGAGCACCGGGGCACCTACCTGGCCTTCACCGACAAGGGCAGCGACGGCTCGAAGCACCTGCGGGCGCTGGCGCGGTCCGGCACCTCCTACGTGCATCTCCTGCCCGTCTTCGACATCGCCACCATTCCCGAGCGCCGGTCCGACCAGGCGAGCCCCGACTGCGACCTGGCCGCCCACCCGGCCGACTCCGACCAGCAGCAGGAGTGCGTGGCGAAGACCGCCGCCAAGGACGCCTACAACTGGGGCTACGACCCGTACCACTACACGGTCCCGGAGGGCTCCTACGCCACCGACCCGGACGGTACGGCGCGCACCGTGCAGTTCCGGAGGATGGTCAAGGCGCTCAACGAGGACGGCCTCCGGGTCGTCATGGACGTCGTCTACAACCACACCGCCGCCGCGGGGCAGGCCGACACCAGCGTCCTCGACAGGATCGTGCCCGGCTACTACCAGCGGCTCCTCGCGGACGGAAGCGTCGCCAACAGCACCTGCTGCGCCAACACCGCACCCGAGAACGCCATGATGGGCAAACTGGTGGTCGACTCGATCGTCACCTGGGCCAAGCAGTACAAGGTGGACGGCTTCCGCTTCGACCTCATGGGCCACCACCCGAAGGCCAACATCCTCGCCGTCCGCAAGGCCCTCGACGCGCTGACGCCGGAGAAGGACGGCGTCGACGGCAGGAAGATCATCCTCTACGGCGAGGGCTGGAACTTCGGCGAGGTGGCGAACGACGCCCGGTTCACCCAGGCCACCCAGCGGAACATGGCCGGCACGGGCATCGCCACCTTCTCCGACCGCGCCCGTGACGCGGTGCGCGGCGGCGGCCCCTTCGACGCCGACCCCGGCGTCCAGGGCTTCGCCTCCGGCCTCTACACCGACCCCAACTCCTCCACGGCGAACGGCACCGCGGATGAGCAGAGGGCCCGCCTGCTGCACTACCAGGACCTGATCAAGGTCGGCCTGACCGGCAACCTCGCCGGATTCCGGTTCACCGGTGCCGACGGCAAGGAGGTCACCGGCGCCCAGGTCGACTACAACGGCTCACCCGCCGGTTACGCGGCCGCGCCCGGCGAGGCCCTCGCCTATGTGGACGCGCACGACAACGAGTCGCTGTTCGACGCCCTCGCCTTCAAGCTGCCCAAGGGGACCTCCGCCGCGGACCGGGCCCGTATGCAGGTCCTGGCGATGGCCACGGCGGGCCTCTCCCAGGGGCCGTCCCTGTCCCAGGCGGGCAGCGACCTGCTCCGCTCGAAGTCCCTGGATCGCAACTCCTACGACAGCGGCGACTGGTTCAACGCCATCCACTGGAACTGCGCGGACGGCAACGGCTTCGGCCGGGGTCTGCCCATGGCCGCCGACAACGCGTCCAAGTGGTCCTGGGCCAAGCCCCTGCTGAGCACCGTCGGCGTGGGGTGCCCGCAGATCGAGGGAGCCTCGGCCGCCTACCGGGACCTGCTCAGAATCCGCACCACGGAACGGGCGTTCTCCCTCGCCACCACCGCGCAGGTGCAGTCCCGGCTCTCCTTCCCGCTGTCCGGCAGGGACGAGACGCCGGGGGTGATCACCATGCGGCTGGGTGACCTGGTCGTGGTCTTCAACGCGACGCCCGAGAAGCAGACACAGCGGATCGGCACCCTCGCCGGGACGCCGTACCGGCTGCACCCGGTGCAGGCCGGCGGCGCGGACCCGGTGGTGAGGACCGCCGCCTACGCGGTCGGCTCGGGCACGTTCACCGTCCCGGCGCGGACGGTGGCGGTGTTCACCCGGGCGGCGAAGCAGAAGTAGGGGAAGCGGGGCCGGGAGGGCTCAGGAAGCCAGCGCCATGAGCCGGCCGACGAGATCCGTGAAGGGACCGTCGGCCGGTTCGTCCTTGAGCAGACCGCGCAGCAGGAGGCTCATCTCCTTGTCCTGGGCCGCGCTGACCGCCGCGAGCGCGGCGAAGTCGTGCACCAGCTGGACCTCCAGCTCGGCGCGCGGGATGCGCCGGCCGTCCAGCCAGATCAGGGCCGTCGACTCGGCGAGCGAGATCCAGGACCGTATGACCAGTTCCAGCCGGGCGGGCGGCGGGTCGAAGGCGCCCAGGTGCGCCAGCACCTGTTTGTACGCCGCCTGCCGTACGGAGTCGACCAGCGCGTTGGCGGTGGAGGAACCGACGGCCGGGCCGCCGCGCATCAGGGCCGAGAAGCCTGGGCCGTGCTCGTCCACGAAGTCGAAGTAGCGGCGCATCACGCGCAGTAGCCGGCCGCCGAGCGGCCCGTCGTGCGGCTCCACGAACCGGCCCGCCAGATCCTCCGCCGCACGCTGCAACGCGGCCTCGTACAGGCTGAGTTTGCCGGGGAAATAGTGATAGACCAGCGGCCGCGAGATGCCCGCGGCCGACGCGATCTCGTCGATGGAGACCTCGTCGGGCGAGCGGCGGCTGAACAGTTCGAGGGCGACGCCGATCAACTGCTGCCGCCGCTCCTCCACTCCCATTCTGCGGCGAACCCCGGTACTCATGCCGCCCACCTTACCGATCGGATCCGGCCCCGAACGGGTCGGTCCGGTTGTGGTGTTCGCGCGAAAATGTCACATGTCCAGCACCAGACGGCCACTTCCGGCCCGGGAGACACAGATCAGCATCGAGTCGGCACGCTCCGCGTCGGTGAGCAGCTCGTCCCGGTGCTCCACCTCGCCCGCCACCACCCGCTGCTTGCAGGTCCCGCAGAAACCCTGCCCGCAGGAGTAGGCGGTGTCGGGCAGCTCGGCCCGTATGGCGGCCAGCGCGGTGGAGTCCGCCGGTACCGTCACCGTCCGTCCGCTCCGCCGCAGCTCCACCTCGAACTCGGTGTTCCCGACGGGGGAGGACGGGTGCGGCGCGAACCGCTCCACGTGCAGCGCGGCGCCCTCGGGAAGCCGCTCCCGGACCGCCCGCGTCAGCCCCTCCGGTCCGCAGCAGTAGACCACCGTGCCCTCGGCGAGATCCGTGAACGGTCCGGCCAGGTCCGGCCGCCCGTCCTCGTCCTCCGCGACGACGGTCAGCCGGTCACCGGCGAGCTTCGCCACCTCCTCCAGGAACGGCATCGAGGCCCGCGTTCGGCCGCCGTACACCATCCGCCACCGGGCGTCCTCCGGCAGCGACCGCAGCATCGGCAGGACTGGCGTGATCCCGATCCCCCCGGCGACGAACACATACGCGGGCGCCTCGACCAGCGGGAAGCGGTTGCGCGGCCCGCGCACCTCCAGCTCGGCGCCCTCGGCCACCCGCTCGTGCAGTTCGCGCGAGCCGCCCCGGCCGTCCGCGACCAGCCGGACGGCGACCGTGTACGACGAGGTGTCCCCGGGATCCCCGCACAGCGAGTACTGCCGCACCAGACCGGACGGCAGCACCACGTCGAGGTGCGCGCCCGGCGTCCAGGCGGGCAACTCCGCACCCTCGAGGCGCAGTCGTACGACCCCGTCGGCGACCGTCTCGCGCGCGGCGACCCGCAGCCGCAGCACGCGTGAGCGCGGCCGCCCGGAGACGGGCGGGTCGAGGGCGGGCAGTGGCCACAGCGGCGAGACCCGGACACGGCGCCGCACCGCCCGCCGGGCCAGCAGCGCGGCGCCCGCGAGCACCGCGACGGTCGTGGGCCTCGGCATCAGGACACACCCCGCTCGTCGGCCGCCACGGCGGCGGGAGAGGTCGCCAGATAGGCGGCGGCCTGCTCCGTGGAGCCCTCCTGCGAGGGGTGGTAGGCACGGCTGAGGTAGCGCGGGATGGACCTCAGCATGTCCTCGGCCGTGGGAAGGGTGCCGCGCCGTCCGCACAGATGGAAGTCCCGCAACGAGGCCTTGCCTTCGGTCAACAGGGGATCGTTCGCCAGGAAGAAGCGGGCCCCGCGCTGCCACAGGAACACCAGCGCGGAGAACGCCGTCGCCCAGGTGCGCACCCGGCGCCGGTAGCTGCCGTCGACGTGCATGAACAGGTCGAAGGCGACGGACCGGTGCTCGACCTCCTCGGCACCGTGCCAGCGCATCAGGTCCAGCATGGTCGGATCGGCCCCGCGCCGGTCCAGTTCACCGGCGTTCAGGATCCAGTCGCCGAGGAACGCCGTGTAGTGCTCGATGGCCGCGATCAGCGCCACCCGCTCCAGCAGCCACCACCGGCGGGCCCGGCCCGGCGGCAGCGTGCGGTCGCCGAGCAGCTTCTCGAAGAGCCAGTCGACCTGCGCGGTGTACGGCGCCGGGTCCAGGCCGAGTTCCTTGAGATGCGGCAGCACCTCGTCGTGGGCCCGGGAGTGGATCGCCTCCTGGCCGATGAACCCGATGACGTCCTCGCGCAGTCGGTCGTCCTTGATGAGCGGCAGCACCTGCTTGTACACGTGCACGAACCACCGCTCGCCGGCGGGCAGCAGCAGGTGCAGCACGTTCATGGTGTGCGTGGCGACCGGATCGCCGGGCACCCAGTGCAGCGGCGTGCCCTGCCAGGAGAAGGAGACGTCGCGGGCCTTGAGCGCTGTTCGCTCGGACTCCACCGGCCGGACCTGCTTGTTGGACATGGCGTCAATGTACTGGCGGGTAAGTCCCAGGGAAACCCTGCTGCGCCCACTTGTTGACGAAACTGTCAACTAGGCCTGTCGGTCGGGCCTGTCAGCCGATCCGGTCGGCCCTAGCGCAGACCCTTCAGCGCCGACCCGTCCTTCAGGGTGCCCGACAGCTTCGCCTGTGCGCCCTGCTCGGCGCGTACCGCCAGCACTCTGCCCCGAGCACTCGCCGTGACCCCGCCGGACGCGCTGACCGACGCGGTGTCGCGGCTGCCCGCGGCCAGGAGATACCAGGCACCGGCGCCGGACTTCCACAACACCCCGGCCAGCACATGCGGATCACGCGGGCCGCACGCCGGCCCGTCCGTGCCCCGGGCCGCGACCGCGCCGTACCGGCCGCCCGGGGTGTGGAACTGTGCCAGTGCCGCCGACCCGTCGCCCCGCCAGGTCTCGGCCCGGGTGCACACCCACGAGGCCGTCGCGCCGCCGTCGGGCAGCGGCTGCTCGGCGTACGCCCACGCGTTCACACTGCGCACCCCGGCGGAGCGCGCCGCCGCCAGCGAGCAGGCGAACGGGGCCCAGGCGCGCCGCGCGGCCGCTCCCGACACCTCCTTCTCCGCGCCCGGCCGGCCCTCGGTGAGACCGGCGGGGACCAGCTCTCCGAGATCCGTGCCGAGCCGGGTGCCGGAGGCGTCGGTCAGCTGGAGCACGTTCCACGAGGTGCAGGTGCCGTCCGGTCCCGCCGAGCGCGCCATGGGGCCGGTGACACCGTCGGTCAGCCCGAGGTCCGTGGCCGCCGCGTCCGGCCGGGTCAGGTCGCGCTCGGCCGCCTTCGTGATCCAGGGCGCCGCCAGATAGCGGACGTTGCCGTCGGAGCGGCCCAGCACCAGCGCGCTCGCGTTCGCGCCGGTCGCCCCGTCGACCCGGGCGAAGTCGAGCGCCGCGCCCTGGGTGCCGTCCTTCGGCTCGGCGTAGCGGGCGATGCGCAGGCCGTCGTAGAGGATCACCACCCGGGCGTTGTCGACCAGGCCCGCGTACAGCAGTTGGGGCGGGCCGGCCGGGCCGCCGGTCTGGGTGCCCGGTGTCGCCGAGACATGGACCGTCGCCCCGGGGCGGGCCCAGACGGCGAGGGCACGGCGCAGCAGGGCGGTGTCACCGGTGAGGGGCCCGCGCGCGGGCCAGACGGAGAAGTCGGCGCGCGCCGCGGTCCGCCAGGCGGCGGGCGCGATCCGGGTGAGCCTGCCGGGGTCCAGGGCGGCCTCGGCGGCCGGGTTCCCGACGTATGCGGGAGCGGCCGCGCCGTCGGGGCCCCAGCCGCCGGCCGGTACTGCGATCAGCGCGCCGCACACCGAGAGCGCGGCCGCCGCGGCCAGCGCCGCCTTCGTGTGCTGCCTGCGCCGCCGAAGGTCGGTGGGCCGGGCCTGGAGCGAGCACGCGTCGAACTCGGGGGAGAGGAGCAGCCCGTACTGCGGGGGGACCTGGTCGGCCGACCGCAGCGCCGAGTGCGGGTCCGTGACCCCGGCGGCGGCCAGCACCTGGCGTACGTCACCGTCGGCGAGGCGCTCAAGGCCGCGCAGCACGTACGCGGCACGGGCCGGGCCGGACAGGGACGCCAGCCGCTGGTCCAGGGCGAGTTCGTCGGCGCCGCCCGAGCGCGGGAACAGCCGCAGGCCCCAGACCTGGGGGAGCAGCGGCGGCAGCTGCGCGCGCCTGGGCCGACGCCGCCGCCTGAGCGGCCGGGCCGCCTCCAGCGCCGTACGCACCACGTGGAGGCGGACGAAGGCGTAGCCGGGGTCGGTGTCCCGGCCCGTCCCCTGCGCCGGGATCACGGCGGCCCGGCCCCGGCCCCTGGGCAGGGCGCGCTGGGTGAGGGCGTGCGCGGTCAGGACGCGGCGGCCGCGGCCGAGGGCCGGCGGCAGCACCAGATAGGCCAGCCGGACCAGTCGCGGGTAGTGCTCGACGAGCGCGGCCTCGGCCTGCTCCACGGCGATGGCCGGCCCCGACCTCCTGGCGCGGGCGGGTGCGTGACGCTTGGCTACATCCTGTGACTGCACGCCCTGGGAAACGAGTGAGCGATGGGTTGGTCACCCGGCCGCGGGCGGCTCAGTCCCCCGGTTCGACCATGGCGCGCGCGTAGTTGGCCATCGAGCGCTGGTAGCGGGGCAGATGAGGGGCGAGGGCGCCGAGGACGAGGGAGAGTCCCTCGCGGTCGCGGCCGAGGCTCGACAGGCACAGCGCGAGACAGGCGCGCACCGCGTCGTCCAACTCGTCGGACGGCGCGTCCAGTTCGGGTGTGAGCAGCTTGACGCCCTCCTCCGGCTGCCCGATGTTCCTGAGCGAGCTGGACAGCTGGATCTTCGCCCGGCGGCCCTTGTATCCGGACAGCCCGTGCGCCAGCGCCTCCCGGTACAGCGGCGCCGCTCGGTCCGAGTGCCCGGTCGAGTCCCAGGCGCAGGCCTGTTCGAAGGGGCCCAGCGGGCTGCCCTCGGGCAGCTCGGCCACGAGGGCGTCGATCACCGCGCGGAAGTCGGCGGCCCGCTCCTCGGGGTAGTCGTCGAAGGTGGCCCAGGCGGCGGTCACGCGGTCTTCCCAGTCTTGGTGCACCGGCTCACGTTCGCACGGGTGTGCCGGTGGTGGCGACCGGTTTGAGCGCACCGTGCCTTTCGGCCGTATCGATGGGCGGGGTCCCGCCCGGGGCCCCGTGCGGCATGCTTACGCCCATCAGGACCGGAGGAACAGATGAGGTCGACGAGAGCGATGCTCGCGGTGACGGGTGCCGCGGCGGCGCTGCTGCTCACGGGCTGCGGCTCCGGTGACGGCAAGAGCGCCGCGGACGCCGTGCCCGCGACGGCGACCGGCAGCCTGGAGAGCCTGGCGCACGAGGTGAAGTGCGAGCCGGACATGCAGACGGACGCGGACGAGATCCGCCAGGCCCTCTGCAAGAACACCGACGGCAAGTTCATCCTCGCCACCTTCGCCACCGACCGCGGCCAGCGTGACTGGCTCAACGACGCCAAGGACTACGGCGGCTACTACCTGGTCGGCCGCAAGTGGGTGGCGGTCGGTGACAACGGGGTCGTCAAGGCACTGCGCGGCACGCTCGGCGGCGACGTGGAGATCGGCGCCGACCACAGCGGCCACGGCGGCGGCGGTCACGACGACACCCACGGCGCGCACAGCGGCTGACGGGCGGGCACACGGCGAAGGCCGGTGGCGGGAGGAATCCGCCACCGGCCTTCTTCGGTGGGCCACCCGGAGGCGGCCCACCCGATCTCAGGCGCAGTTCTGACCGCGGTTGACGCAGTTCGCGATCTTGTTGGCCAGGTTGCCGGTCGTGACGCTGATGAAGTCGTCGTGGTCGGTGGCCGGCTTGTGCAACTGCTCGGGGAAGCCGTCGACCGCGTACGCGTTCTTCACCACGCCGTTCTGGACGGTCGGCGGGTTGATCTTGTAGACGAGCCGCATGGTCAGCTGCGGGATCGCCTTGAAGCCGTTGCCGCAGGCGCCGCTTGCCGGGTCGGCGAAGGCCACGTGCGTACGGTGGTTGGCGCTGTCGATGTTCTGGCCGTCCCAGCAGCTCTGGAAGGCGAACGTGCGCACCACGTTGCTGCCCCGCGGGCAGATCGGGTACTGCGTCGTCAGCTGGACCTTGTTCTCGAAGCCGGTGCAGCTCCAGTGCGCGTTGGCGTTGGCCAGACCGTTGGTCGTGGTCTTGGCGTCACCGGTGATGATGCGCAGGAACTGCGGCATCGCGGTGACCTTGCCGAGCGGGTTGCCGACGTACTTGATCTGCGCCTGGACGGGCGTCAGGATCTTGCCGACGTTGCCCTCCTTGCCGCCGCCGTCCTTGTTCTGGTCGAAGTCCTGCGTGCCGTCCTGGACGCGGACCACGGGCCAGTAGTACGACGACAGGTCGTTGCGGTTCTGGCAGCTCGTCCCGCCCTGGAGGAACGTGTCGTTGCTGGAGAACGCGTTGACCTTCTGGTTGCCGGTGTAGTCGTGCAGGTGGTGCGCGCCGTTGGCCACACCGGGCGCCACGATCACGTTGTCCGTGTTGTGGTTCTTGTTCGCGTTCACACCGCAACGTGTGGTGAACGTGCCCCGCGAGGCGTTCTGGCTCTTGCGCGGCTGGCCCTGGACGTTCGGGGCGACCTTCGTGATGTCCACGAAGTCGGCCGCGGCCGGACCGTTGCCCGCCTGGCCGCCGGTGCCGTTGTTCTGGCCACCGTTGCCCTGCTGACCGCCAGTGCCCTGCTGACCGCCAGTGCCCTGCTGGCCACCGGTGCCGTTCTGCTGGCCGCCGTTGCCCTGCTGCCCGCCGGTGCCGTTCTGCTGGCCGCCGGCGGTGGTCTGGTTGGCGGTCTGCGTGGTGCAGGAGGCCAGCTGGGTCCACTGGTTGCTGAAGCTGCCGCCGGCCCGCTGGATGTTGATTCTGATCCGGGTGATCGTCGCGACCCGCTTCTGCTTCAGCGGGCTGACGATCGCGTTCTGCACATAGCTCGCGTCGTTCCACTGCGCCTGACGCGTGGAGGCGAGCCGGGCGTAGGCATCGGTGATCTGCTTGTCGAGCGCGGCCAGTTCGGTGGCCACGCCGTAACGGGCGCCGTTCGGCACGCGTGTCAGTTTCTGGCCGATGTCCGGGCAGGAGATCGTCACGACCTGCGCGGCTGCCGCCTTGGTCTGGTTCTGGGCCGAGTTGTTCGACTCATGCGCGGATGCGTAAAAGTTCGCCCAGATCAGCCCGCCCCCGCCGAGCGCTAGGGCCGCCGATGCGGCAATGGCCTTGGTGGCCAGTGGCGTACGGCGTTTGCGTGTGTTGCGTCCCATGGAACTCCTCTGACTTCCTTGCGGGGCAGCATCGAGGTGCCCGACAGGAGTGAAGCTGCTTCCATCCATACGCTGCCGGTCCCGGGCGTGTTCAGCCGCCTCACGAATTCATCAGAGGTTTACTGGGCGAATTGTCCCTCAAACACCCTCTGAGCAGCAGCAGTTGCGGAAGAACGGTGAAGAAATCGAAGAAGATCAGCGACCCCGGTCCAGGTAGGCCAGTACCGCGAGTACGCGCCGATTGTCGTCGTCCGACACCTCAAGTCCCAGTTTGCCGAAGATGTTGGAGGTGTGCTTGGCGATCGCCCGTTCTGTGACGACGAGCTGCGCGGCGATCGCCGCGTTCGACCGGCCCTGCGCCATCAGCTCGAGGACCTCCCGCTCCCGGGGCGTGAGGTTGCCGAGCGGCCGGTCGTCGGCCGACCGCCGGGACAGCAGCTGCTGGATCACCTGCGGATCCATCGCCGTACCGCCCGCCGCCACCCGCCGTACGGCGTCCACGAACTGCTCCGCGTCGAACACCCGGTCCTTCAGCAGATAGCCCACCGCGCCGCTGCCGTCGGCCAGCAGCTCGCGCGCGTACAACTGCTCCACGTGCTGCGACAGGACCAGCACCGGCAGCCCGGGCCGGTCCCGCCGCGCCCCGAGGGCACACTGGAGTCCCTCGTCGGTGTGGGTGGGCGGCAGGCGTACGTCGACCACGGCGACGTCCGGCTTCAACTCGGCCAGCGCGCGGGCCAGCTCGGGCCCGGACTCGACGGCCGCCGCGATCTCGAATCCGTAGGCCTCCAGCAGCCGGACCAGCCCGTCGCGCAGCAGGAAGAGGTCTTCGGCTAGGACAACACGCACGGGATCTCCATGGTCACCAGGGTGGGGCCGCCCAGGGGGCTGCTGACGGCCAGGACACCGTCGAACGTACCCAGTCGCCGCTCGACGCCGGAGAGTCCTGACCCGGCGCCGACCGCGGCACCGCCCCTGCCGTTGTCGGTGACCGTGACGCGCAACATCCGCGCGCCGTGATGGACGTCGACCCGGATCCGGTCGGCGCCGGAGTGCTTGACCGCGTTGGTCAGCACCTCGCTGACCGCGAAGTACGCCGCCGACTCGACCGGCGCGTCCGCCCGCCCGGCCAGCTCCACCGTCACTTCGGTGGGCAGTGGCAGCCGCAGCGCCAGCGCCCGCACCGCGTCACCGAGCCCGCGCTCGGCCAGCACCGGCGGATGGATACCGCGCACCAGGTCGCGCAGCTCGGCCAGCGCGTCCATGGAGTTGCGGCGGGCTCGCGCGAGGAGTTCCCGCGCCTTGCCCGGGTCCTTGTCCAGGAGCATCTCGATGGTCCCGAGGTCCAGGCCCATCGCGACCAGCCGGGCCTGCGCGCCGTCGTGCAGATCCCGTTCGATGCGGCGCAGTTCGGCGGCGGAGGTGTCGACGGCGTCGCGCCGGGTCTCGGTCAGCACGCGCACCCGCTCGGCGAGTTCGCTCTCACCCGCGCCGAGCACGGCCCGGGTGAGCCGGAAGTGCGCGACGATCAGCCGCGGGGCGAGCCGGTAGGCGGCGACCAGCAGCACCGCGGCGGTGGCGGCCGCGCCCAGCGCGGACAACTGCCCGTTGACCGGCACGAAGCCGTACCAGTACGTCCTGCCGTCCGCGAGCACCCGCCACAGTCCCGCCGCCACCGCGAACCCCTCGAAGGGGTAGAACAGCAGGATCGCCGGGAGCAGCGCGGTGAGGGCGCCCACCGTGCTGTCCACCGGCAGCCACAGCACCTCCCGCCACACCTGCCGGTCGCGCAGCAGCCCGGCGGTGCGCGCCCAGAGGCCGGCCTCTTCGGGCTGCGGCAGGTGGGCCGACGGGATCCGCACCCCGCACCACTCGCACGCGAGGCGCCGCCGCACGTCCGCGAACTCCCGTACGGCGCCCAGGATCCGGGGGGTGGTGACAAGCCCCACGCCGAGCGGCACCAGCGAGACGGAGAGCAGGGTCAGCGCGAACAGGAGCGCGGACACGGGCGGCATCACCAGAGCCAGCACGAGCCCCCGTACGGCGGCCAGCACCACTTCCCGGGTGCGCGCGCCGAAGCCGCCGTTGTCGGTGTCGGTGTTCATGGCGCCCAGTCTCGCCGACCTCTCCGGCGCCGGTCACTGGCCCGAACCCCCCGGTCGGACGGTGGTGTCAGGTACACCATGCACGGTGGCGAGGACCTTCGCCTCCACCTGCGGGTCGAGTCCCAAGCGCGGCCGGTCCGACCGCTGCGGGGCCCTGCCGCCGATCTCCTGGAGCCACCGCCAGGTGTCGGCGACGGTCTCCGCCATCGGACGGCACGTCAGTCCCGTCCCCAGCGCCCGCGAGACGTCCCCGGCGTACATGCCGTCGAACAGCTCGGTGTCCGGCGGCAGCCACACCGGCAGCTGCGTCCACGGCTCGATGCCGGCGTCCAGGACGGCTTCCGGCTCGGTCCACAGCAGCTCGGCGGTTCCGCCCGTCACCCGGGCGCAGGCGTCGAGGAACTCGCCCATCGTCGCGTGACCCTGCGGTCCCACCAGGTCGTACGGACCGCTCAGCCCCTGTTCCACCGCGCCGAGGATCCACTCCGCGAGGTCGCGCGCGTCGATGTACTGCAACGGAAGGTCCCGGGGCCCGGGTGCCAGGACGGGGCCGCCTCGGGCCATGCGGGTCAGCCACCAGGGCAGCCTGCCGACGTTCTCGTGCGGACCGAGGATCAGCCCGGCCCGCACCAGCAGCGAACGGTCCGCGCCGAAGGCCTCCACGGCGGCCAGCTCACCGCCCCGCTTGTCCCGCGCGTAGTCGGTCTGCTCCGCGTCGGCCGACGCGCCCTCGACCAGCGGCGCGCCCTCGGCGGAGCCTGCCTGCCGGGGCCAGGCGTACACCGAGCAGGTCGACACATACACATACCGTGCGGCGCGGTCCCGCAGCAGCCGCGTCGCCTCCCGCACGGCGCGGGGCGCCGCCGACCAGGTGTCGACCACCGCGTCCCACTTCTCGTCCCCGGCGAGCTCGGCGAGCCCGTCCGGGGCATTGCGGTCACCGTGCAGCACCCGCACCCCAGGAAGGGGAGTGTGCCGCCCCCGGTGGAAGACGGTCACCTCCCAGCCGCGCCCGAGCGCCGCCGCCACCACGGACCGCCCCACGAATTCCGTACCGCCCAGCACAAGAAGTCTCATGCCCTTGATCGTGCCCGGCCGGGCCGGGGGACGGAACCGTTCTCTGCCGAGGGCAGAGAAGGCTATCGCCCGGCCGGGGGCGTGTACTTGTAGCCGACACGCCGCACCGTCTGGATCGTGCGGCGGTGCTCGGCGCCCAGCTTGCGGCGCAGCCGGGCGATATGGACGTCGACGGTGCGGCCGTCGCCCACATGGCCGTACCCCCACACGGTGGCGACCAGCTGGTCGCGGGTGTGCACCCGGCCCGGATGCGCCACCAGATGCGTGAGCAGCTCGAACTCCAGGTAGGTCAGGTCGAGTTCGCTTCCGTCCACATGGGCGGTACGCCGCGTGGCGTCGATCCGCACGAGCGGCTCGGCCGTGTCCCGCGTGCTGTCCTCGGCGCGCGGGGACGGGGTGAACGGCTGCTGCTGGTCGGCGGGGACCAGCACCAGGTAGCCCACCATCGGCGGCCGACCGGGCAGCGCGGGCAGGGTGTGCTGCGGCGCGGGCAGCCAGGTGGCCCCCGGCGGCAGGAAGTCCGCCACCTGCACGACCTCGTCCGGGGCGACGGCGCGAAGCCGGTGCCGGGAGGTGCTCGACGGGGCCGGAGCGGTGGGGAGGGAGTGGGTGATCGTCATGAGGGGTCAGCTCTTTCGCGCGAGGAGGTCGTCGGAGACGTACGTCGTGCGCGCTGGCCGAAGGCCGGGGTCTACGGCTTCAAGGAGCCGGACGGCTTTAGAGGGCCCGCGCGTTCATCGCGCGGCGACACACCCGGTCGAAGTCATGGTGCTGACGGGAAGGCCAGAAGGGCTCGAGGTCATGGCGACCCGTCGCGGTGTACTTCTGGTGGCTGGCCATACGCCCATTGAAGCAGAAACCCGGCCGTGGCAGGAGTCCGTCTCACCCCGTCAGGCGTTTGCGCCAGTCCAGTGGGTGGAGTTCGATCGCCTTGTCCGGATTGCCGTCCCACATCGCGGACAGCCCGGCGGCGGTGAGGGCGGCGACGACCTCGCGGCCGACGGCCGTCGTGGTCTCGGCCGAGCCGTCGAACCCGCCGTAGTAGAGGCTCAGTCCATGCCCGTTCGCGGCGATCTCGGTGACCTGCTGATGGAAGAAGACGAAGCCGCGCGCGTCATCCCGCTCGGCGCCCACCTCCGTCATGCCGCAGCCCCGGCAGCAGGTGAAGTTCTCGCGGGCCGTGATGCCGGTCTCCTCCAGCGCCCCGAAGGCGAGCGCGACGCGCTCGGGGTCGGTGACACCGTCCCAGGCCTCCTGCTCGGCCAGCCGCTCCAGCCACAGCCGGTCCACCAGCCGCCACGCCTGCGCGCGGGACACCGGCCGCGCGTCCCCGGCGGCCAGGCAGTCCTCGGCGATCTCGGCCAGCACCTTGCGGGTGTCGTACCCGCAGCGCAGCCGCAGTCGTACACGCTCCTCGACGCGCTCGCGCACCTCGTCCGGCAGCTCGGGCACCTCCTCGCGCGGCCCGAGGTCCACCGGCGCCCAGTCCACACCCGCGTCCCAGCCGTCCGACTGGTGCGCCCAGCCGGTCAGCAGGTCCGCGACCCGCTCGGGGTCCGTGAGGTCCGCGCCGAAGAACGCGTCCTCGCCGCTCCGGTGCTCCAGCCGGTAGTCCCCGCCGTCCCGGCCGTTCCCTCCGTCCCCGCCGTCCTCGTGCCAGACCTGCGCGAACACATCCGGGATGTCGGGTATCCGCTGCACGACCAGGAAGCGGTCCCCGGCGCCGCCGATCCGGGCCACCAGCTCCCGCAGGCCGGACACCGAAATCCGGGTGTGGGTCTGCCCGTTCTCCGTCTCGACCTTGACGGCCAGGACCTCGTCGATCTCCATGCCCCCACGATGACACCCCCCACTGACAACGCGAGGGGGCGCTCACCGCCGTGACGGTGAGCGCCCCCACGCGGAGCGACTGTGCGGGATCAGACCTGGCCGGCCTTCTCCAGCGCGGCGCAGCAGGTGTCGACGAGCAGTCGGGTCACCACGTACGGGTCGACGTTGGCGTTCGGGCGGCGGTCCTCGATGTAGCCCTTGCCGTCCTTCTCGACCTGCCAGGGGATGCGGACCGAGGCACCGCGGTCGGAGACGCCGTAGGAGTACTCGTTCCACGGGGCGGTCTCGTGCAGACCGGTCAGCCGGTCGTCGATGCCGGCGCCGTAGTTCTTGACGTGGTCGAGCGGCTTGGAGCCCTCACCGAGGGACTCGCACGCGGTGATGATCGCCTCGTAGCCCTCGCGCATCGCCTTGGTGGAGAAGTTCGTGTGCGCGCCGGCGCCGTTCCAGTCGCCCTTGACCGGCTTGGGGTCGAGGGTGGCGGAGATGCCGAAGTCCTCGGCGGTGCGGTAGAGCAGCCAGCGGGCCACCCACAGCTGGTCGGAGACCTCCAGCGGGGCGAGCGGGCCGACCTGGAACTCCCACTGGCCGGGCATGACCTCGGCGTTGATGCCGGAGATGCCCAGGCCCGCCTTCAGACAGTTGTCCAGGTGGGCCTCGACGATCTCGCGGCCGAAGATCTCGTCGGCGCCGACACCGCAGTAGTAGCCGCCCTGGGGCGCCGGGAAGCCGTTCTCGGGGAAGCCGAGCGGGCGGGCGCCGTCGAAGAAGGTGTACTCCTGCTCGATGCCGAAGATCGGCTCCTGCGCGGCGAACCGCTCCGAGACCTCGGCCAGCGCGGCACGGGTGTTGGAGGAGTGCGGGGTGAAGTCGATGTCCAGGACCTCGCACAGGACCAGGATGTCGTCGCCGCCGCGGATCGGGTCCGGGCAGGAGAAGACCGGCTTGAGCACACGGTCCGAGGCGTGCCCCACGGCCTGGTTGGTGGAGGACCCGTCGAAGCCCCAGATCGGCAGCTCGTCGAGACCGGCGGGAGCACCCGTGATGATCTTCGTCTTGGAACGCAGCTTGGCCGTCGGCTCGGTGCCGTCGATCCAGATGTACTCAGCCTTGAAGGTCACGGGGACACATCCTCCGGGGGTGGTCAGGTCTTACTGCCCGGCAGAGTGCCAACAGGCGATTTCCCGATCATTGCTCGAATGTGAACCCCGTGTTACCTGACGCCTCTGTGCCGCGTCTCACAGCGCGGGTGCGCCGCCTGTTCCTCCTGGACCCGATCCGGTGTTTCGCCGGGTTCAAGGCGGCGTACCCGCTCCGCGCCCCGCGGGGGAGGCGGTGCGCGGTGAGGCGGCGCGGGCCGCCGCCTCACCGGCTTCCTGGACGGCCGGGCGTCACCCCACCTTCTCGATCACCGCGCGGCGGATCAGGAACTTGCCGGGTTCCCGGACCTCTTCGAAGGCCGCGTTGTTCAGCAGGACGCAGCTGCCGGACGTCGAGGTCACCTTCACCGTGGTGGACTTGTTGTTGTCCAGGTTGGTGACCTTGAGCGTGGTCCCGGCCGGGAACTGGTCGCTGGAGGCCGCCGGAGCGCCGGCCTCGCCGGACAGCGTGACGGTGGAGCCCTTGCAGACCTGCTGCCCGGAACCGGCGGGAGCGTCCTGCGGGGGTGCCGCCGTCTGCTTGCCGCCGCCCTGACCGGCCTGCTGACCGCCCTGACCGGCCTGCTGACCGCCCTGACCGGCCTGCTGACCGCCCTGACCGGCCTGCTGACCGCCCTGCTGGCCGCCTTGCTGCCAGCCCTGGTTGCCGCCCTGTTGCCCGGCCTGCTGGCCGCCCGCCGACTGGGAGTCCTGAGCCGACTCCCCAACGACGCATCCGGCGGCCTTCTGCATGACCTCGATCTGTTTGACGACCGCCTCGCGGTTCGCGATCCGGGCCGCCGACTGCGAGTCCGGGTTCGCCCTCTGGTCGGCGATGAACTGCTGGGTGTTGCCAAGAGCGGTGGCGAATCCCTGACACGCGGTCGAGTTCGACGCGGACAGCGGTTTCGCGTTCTGCGGAGTCTGCGAGGCGTTCGACGTGGCCGCCATGGCGAAGGCCCCGCCTCCCGCCACCGCCGCCGCGCTGACCAGCAAGGCGATCTTCTTCTTGGCGCTGAAAGTTCTCCTGCGCGACATGCGCGCCTCCTGAGAGGTAGGGGAGCGTACGCCGCTAAGTACGAGTTGCCGTGCGCGGTTACTCAACGGTTACCGGAGACGTCGAAGTAACCTGCGTCACAGCCGCGTTGGGGGGCGCTCAGCCTCGGTCCGCGCGGGAGAGGGCGTCCCGTACCGCCTCGTCCGTACGCGCGACCAGCGCCGTGCCGTCGTCCGCCGTGATGATCGGTCGCTGGATGAGCTTCGGGTGCTTCACCAGCGCCTCGATCCACCGCTCGCGCGACCCCTCGTCCCGGGGCCACTCCTTGAGCGCGAGCTCCTTGGCGGCCGCCTCCTGGGTGCGGGTGATGTCCCACGGTTCGAGCCCGAGCCGGTCGAGCACGTCCCTGATCTCGTCCGCGCTCGGCACGTCCTCCAGATAGCGGCGGACGGTGTACGAGGCGCCCTCGGCGTCGAGCAGTCCGACGGCACTGCGGCACTTCGAGCAGGCCGGGTTGATCCAGATCTCCATGGCTCCCACGGTAGCCGCCACCGCTCCGAAACTCGTTTTCCCCTCGGGCCACAGTGCCCCCGACAGCCTTGTGAGCAGGGGCTTTTGTCAGTGGTGGGCAGTAGAATAGAAGCAGTGTTCGAGGGTGTCGCCGGGGCTTCCGGACGGCACCCGACCGCGACAGGAGGATGCCTGTGCCCGCTGCCGCCGTGAAGCCGAAACCGTTGCCCACCCAGTCCACCGTCAAGCGCCCCGTCCCGTTCGACTCGCCCTACGCACCGGAGATCAAGAGCCCGCTGCCGGCCGGACGGCCGCGCCAGTGGTACGTCACGCACAACCGCCGCCTCAAGGCCATGCGCCTCGCCATAGCGCTGCTCGACTCCGGTGTCCACGTCCCCGACCAGGCCCGCAACGAGACCATCCGCAGGACGGCGGAGCAGATCGGCGTGCACCCGCCGTCGGACACGACCTGCCACATGGTGCGGGCGTTCATGCGCTACTCGCGCTGAGCGGCTGAGCCGCTGAGTCTCGCCGCCGGGCGCCCCGATCCCTTCGGGGCGCCCGGCGGATTCACCCGTTCTGCCTACCGGGCGTGCGCGCGCCCCGCCCCCGGCCTTCACTTCGATCAGATCCATGAGGTGCCGGCCCCGGAGGGAGGCGAACCCCTGTGACCAGCCTCGCCGACCGCGGCCGCCTCGGAAAGGCGGCCCGCAAACGGGTCCCGCGCTCCGCCCACGCCCGGTGGGTGCCGTCGGTCGACCGGCCCGACCCCGTCGGCGTGCTCCAGCGGCAGGGACGCGACCGGCTGACCGAGCTGCTGCCGGTCCGGTACGGGCGGATGGCGGCCTCGCCCTTCGCCTTCCTGCGCGGCGCGGCCGCGGTCATGGCCGCCGACCTCGCCTCGCAGCCGAACTCCGGGCTCACCGTGCAGCTGTGCGGCGACGCCCACCTGCTCAACTTCGGGGTGTACGCCTCCCCGGAGCGGTCACTGGTGTTCGGCCTCAACGACTTCGACGAGACGTTCCCCGGGCCCTTCGAGTGGGACGTGAAACGGCTCGCGGCCAGCGTGATGGTGGCCGGCCGGGAGAACGGGTTCCCCGAGGACCGGGTCCGCGCGGCGGCCCTCGCCGCCGTCGCCGCCTACCGCACATCGATGCACCGGCTCGCCCGGCTGGGTGAACTCGCCGTCTGGTACGAGCACGCCGACGCCGAGAGCGTGCTGTCCATAGCCCGCTCCGCCCGCCGCCGCAGACGTGTCGCGTCCACCCTCACCCGCGCCCGCCGCCGTACCAGTCTGCAAGCCCTCGGCAAGCTCACGGAGACGGTCGACGGGCAGCCACGCATCATCCACGACCCGCCGCTGCTCGAACCCGCGGGCGCCCCCGACACGGCCTCGCTGCGGAAGATCTTCAGCGACTACCGCTCCACCCTCGCCGAGGAACGCCGCGTCCTCCTCGACCGGTACCGCTTCGTCGACGCCGCCCGCAAGGTCGTGGGCGTCGGCAGCGTCGGCACCCGCTGCTTCATCGTGCTGCTCGCCGGACGGGACCACGCGGACCCCCTGTTCCTCCAGATCAAGCAGGCCACCAGATCCGTACTGGAGGAACACCTGCCGGGCGGGCCGTACATCCACCCCGGACAGCGCGTGGTGGCCGGGCAACGGCTGCTCCAGGCCTCCGGCGACATCTTCCTGGGCTGGACGACCGGACCGCAGGGCCGGGCCTTCTACTGGCGCCAGCTGCGCGACATGAAGGGCTCCGCCGACATCGCCGGGATCACCGTGAGCGGGCTCCGCGAGTACGCCGGGCTGTGCGGCGCCACCCTGGCCCGCGCCCACGCCCGCTCCGGCGACCGCGTCGCCATCGCCGCCTACCTGGGCGCCGCCGACGTCTTCGACCACGCCGTCGCCGACTTCGCACGGAACTACGCCGAGCAGTCCGCCGCCGACCACACGGCCCTCGGCGCCGCCATCACGGCGGGAGTGGTACCGGCGGCACCGGGGGTCTGAGGGGGCGTTCGTCCGCGAGCGGGCACCGATCAGGCGTAGCGCTCCAGCAGCCCGGTCACATACGCCGTCAGCCGCTCGCCCAGGACCTGGGGCGTCAGATCGGTGCGACCCAGCTCGCGCCAGGGCACGGCGAGCTTCTCCGCGTCCGGGGCGTAGACCAGCGCGTCCAGCAGTCGCCAGTACAGATGGTCCGGTCCGTCGGCGAGCCGCCGGCCGCCGTGCGCCTCGTACCGGTCCCGGAAGGCGAAACCGTGCTCCGGCCCGTGCAGCAGCGCGAGCGCCGTCGAACAGTGGGCCACGTCGAGGTCGGCGGGTCCCCACGAGGTCTCCACCCAGTCGACCACCCCGCTGACCCGCAGCTCGGCGCCCGAGCCGGTGAACAGCACGTTCCCGGGGTGGTAGTCCCGGTGCAGGAAGCAACCGTCGTACGGCGGCGGATCGCGCCGGATCACGTCCACGGCCCGGTCCCAGAGATCACCGCCCGGCGTGCGCACCTCCTCCGGCGAGATCCATGCCTGATACGTCCGCGGGCGCTCGCCGGGCACGACGCGGTGGATCCGGACCAGCTGGGCCGCCAGCAGGTCCACCCGCCGGGCCACATCCTCGCCGTTCTCGCCGTCCACGTCGTCCTTGTTGCCGACCCGGACCGTGCCCGGCAGCCGGGACATCAACAGCGAGGGAAAGTCGCAGTGTTCGGCCGTGGCGTCCACCGCGACGGCGGCCGCCGCCGGGATGCCCTCCCACTCCGCGAGCAGCGCGAGCACCGACGCCTCGCGGGCCAGCAGGCCGGGAGCGTGACGGTGGTAGAAGGGCTTCACGAACGTGCGCAGCACCAGGCCGGTGCCGTCGTCCAGGGTCAGCCCGCGCATCTGCGAGCTCCAACCACCGGACAGCGTACGGGAATCCGTCACGGTACAGCCCGGTGGCAGCTGCCCTGCGACCCAGGCCCGGGTGGCCGCCCAGCCGCCCTCGTCGAGTCCCGTCAGCAGCGCGTCCACGAACTCCCGCCGGTCCTCCGGGTGATCCCGCAGCCACAGCCCCAACCAGTGCTCTGCGTCGGCGAATTCAAGGCGCGTGAACCGCGCACGTGTGGCCAGCGCGTCCTGCACCGCCGCCGTCACCGCCGGCGGGACGACCGTGTCGGTGCCCGGTACGGCGAGCACCGCGCGGCCCGCGTAGGCCCGCAGCACGTCGAGCGCGGGGGAACGCCGCCAGCCGTCCGGCGTCCGGATGATCTCGCTGAACCGCCCGTCACCCTCCCCGAAGGCCACGTCCCAGGCCTCCGGCGCGTACACCGCGGGCGCGCACATACCCAGCGCCGCGACCCGGTCCCCGTAGTGCGCGGCGAGGTCCGCCACCGTCTGGCCGCTCATGCTGAACCCGACCAGGACCAGCGGCTCGGTCGCGGGCACCCGTGCGTCGATCACTGCCACCGCCTGCTCGAACCGCCGCCGCAGACTCAACTCGGCGAGTGCGCCGGTGCTTTCGCCGTGCCCGGAGAAGTCGAAGGCCAGCCCGCGACAGCCGCGCGCGGTGAACTCCTCGAGCAGCGGGCGCAGTCGCTCCTTGCTGCCGTTGCCCGCCCCGTGCAGCAGTACGACGGCGGCCCGACCGGGACCGCCGCCGCCCAGTCCGTCCAGTCCGTCTAGGCGCTCACCCCCGTACTCGTGGAGGAAGGACGAGAGGCCGAGGGGCGAAGTGGCGGAGGAGACAACACTCATGACGGTCATTCACTCACGGGGGCGGGAAGTTCGCACGTGAGAATACGGATGCACTCCGAGTGACCGGGTCCCTACGCTGGATGCACGCCGACAGGCATCCCTCACATGAACGGAGGACCGTCATGGGCACCATCGTCCTGTCCGGGACCGCCGTCCTGGTGATCCTCGGATTCGGAAACCACACCTGGTGGCTCGCCGCCACAGCCGTGCTCTACCTGTACGTGCGATACGGGCGGTACGGGCTCGGCGGAGCGCCGACCGCCGGTGAGAGCCGGCCCACCCCGCCCGCCACCTACCAGGCCTACCGCGACCGCCGTGACCGTCAGGCCAAGTGGGAGCGCCGCTACCGTCGCGAGCGCCCCTTCGAGACCCGGCGGCAGGAGCGCGAGAAGAGCCGGTGAGCCCGGTGGGAGCCCCCGGTCACATCCCGGGGGCTCCCCACACCGGGAACCAGCGGCTCAGCTCCGGCTCGATCCGCAGATCGTCCGCGAGGACCGTCTTCACCTGCAACTCCAGCGAGCTGTCGCGCCGCTGCCCACCACCGGGCAGCGGCGCGAAGGGGTAGAAGGAACCCCGCTTGTAGAGGTACACGAGCGCCAGGGCGCGGCCGGAGTCGTCCCGGAAGCCCACGAGCGAACAGAGCAGCTGCGGGCCGAAGCCGTCGTCCTCCAGCGCGCTGTTCACCGCGTGCAGATCGTTGACCAGCTGCGAAAGCCTGCCGGGGGCGCGCCGGGAGACCAGCCAGGAGTAGCCGAAGTCGTCGTGCACCAGTTCCACCGGGGAGCCGTCCGCGCGCTCGGTGTCCGCGTCGAGGAGTGCCTCGACATCCCGGCGCGTCTGCTCGAAGGCCGCACCCTCGACCGTGGCGAAGCACACCGCGCCGCTTCCGGTCGGCACGAACCCGGCCGAGGCCTGGAGGGTCAGGGCCGCCGACGGCAGCGCGAACAGCTGGTCGAGATCCGGGGCCACGGGCCGGGTACGGCCCAGCAGGATGTCCATCAGCCCCATGCGCTCACCCCGCCTTGCCGGGCAGCGCAGCCTCACCCAGCTCGGCGGAGATCCGCCCCAGCTGCTCCAGCCGCCGCTCCAGACTCGGGTGGGTGGAGAAGAGCCGGGCCAGTCCCGGGTCGGTGCCCAGCGCCGGGGTGATGAAGAAGGCGTTGAACGCCTGAGCCGTGCGCAGGTCCCGGGTCGGGATGCGGGCGATGTCGCCGGACACCTTGGTGAGCGCGGAGGCCAGCGCCGAGGGCCGCCCGGTGAGGTACGCGGCCGCCCGGTCCGCCGCCAGCTCGCGGTACCGGGACAGGGCCCGGATCAGCAGGAAGCTGATCGCGTACACGGCCACCGAGACCCCCATGACGACCCCGAGCACGGCGACGGCGTTCTGGTCCCTGCGGCCCCTGAAGAGCTGCGAGTAGAGGGAGAACCGCACCACCAGTCCGGCCAGCACCCCGAGGAAGGACGCGACCGTGATCACGGCGACGTCCTTGTGCGCCACGTGCGACAGCTCGTGCGCCAGCACACCCTCCAGCTCGGCCGGCTCCAGCCGCCGCAGCAGGCCGGACGTCACACAGACGACCGCGTGGTCCGGGTTGCGGCCCGTCGCGAACGCGTTCGGCAGATCCATGCCCGACACGGCGACCACCGGCTTCGGCATGTCCGCCTGGGCGCACAGCCGGTCGACCACCCCGTGCAGCTCGGGATACTCCTCGCGCTCCACGACCCGGCCGTGCATGGCGTACAGCGCGACCCGGTCGGAGAACCAGTACTGCGCGCCAAGCATCCCGGCCGCGACCACCACGACCAGCACCCAGGACTTCAGCAACACGATCAGCGCGGCGACGAACCCCACGTACAGCAGCCCGAGCAGGAACAGCGTGACTCCCATACGTACGCTCAGCCGTCGATCGCTCCGGAACCGGCTCTGCATCTCGCATCACCCCGCAACCAGGACGCATCCCCGCTGCTCCCAGTGTGCACCCGCCGTCACACGTCCGAACGCGGCCCGCGGCCCCGCCGCCGCACTTACCGCCGCGGGCACCACGCAGCACCCTCGTCCTACCGCTGCCACCGCCCTGCCGTCGCCCGGGCCCGCCGGCGCAGCCGGTCGTCCGGGTCGTCCGCCAGCCTCGTCGCGGCACGCAGCTGTACGGCCCCGCCGTGCGCGACGAGCAGCCGGTACGCCGAGACCCGTACCCAGCGGGGCCGCTCCGCGGCGAGGCGTTCCGTCAGCCACTCCTCGTCCAGGAGCTCGGCCGAGGGCAGCAGCGCGAGAGTCGCCTCGCGTACCACGCCGGGTGCGGGATCGTCGAGCAGCGCCCGCATCCGCGGCACGTCCGTGACATCCAGGAGGCGCAGCCCGCCCACCGCCCGCCCCCGTACCCCCGGCGCCGGATGATCAACGAGCGGCCACAGCAGGGCGGCGTCCGCGCGCTGCCCGCACTCCGCGAGCCCGATCACCGCGCCGGGCCGCAACGCCGGGTCGCCGGGATCGGCGCACCGGTCCCGGTACCAGGGCAGCGGGTCGGTCCCGTGCTGCCGTACGACATACCGTGCGCAGGCCCGCACCAGCCCCGCGGAGTCGGCCAGGAAGTCCTCCGCCCGCTTTGGACGCCCGAGCCGGCGCAGCACGGTCACCCCGGCCGACCGGGCCTGGGCGGAGCGGGCGGACAGCAGGGTTTCGACCATGCCGTCCCGGTCGTCGCCCTCCGTCACGGCGGCCTGCGCGCACATGCTCAGCACGACCGTGTCGGCGTCCCGGGCGGCCGTGCGCGCCAGCTCGGCGGGGGAGAGGCGGCCCTCCTCTATCGCGCGGCGGTGGGCGAAGCGGCGTACCACCCGGTCCGGGTCGGTGAGCAGCGGCGCGAACTCCTCCCGGGACGCCCCGGACAGCAGGCCGTCCGCCAGGCCGAGGGCGAAATCGCCCCGCCTGCGGCCGCTGACGCGCAGCATCAGCGGGGTGAGCCGGACGGCGCCCGCCACGTCCAGCGCCTCCGCCAGCCGCTTGCGCGCCCGCTCCCGCACCGGCTCCGCCCAGTCCGCGCACCGCAGCACGACCAGTGGCAGCAGCGCCGGGCGACCGGCCGCCATGCCCAGCGCCCGATGTCGGATCCGGCCGTCGCGGTGGCACAGCGCGAGCGCCAGCTGCGGCTCGGTGAGCGTCGGCTCGCCGCGCAGGACGGTGGGGAGCCCGCGCCCACCCGTCGTGTTCTCCCACAGCGGCACGCCGTAGGGCGGGTGCGACCAGTCCTGCGTCCGTACGCCCTCGTCCAGCGCGATCCAGTCGGCCGGACCGCCGCGCCCGATCACCTCGTCGAGGGCCGCCCCCTCCGCGAGCCGCAGCGCCGCGGCAGCTCCGGACCGGAGGCCTCGTTCTTCCACGTGTGGCTCTCCGTACTTGGTCACGTGTGGCTCTCCGTACTCAGTAGGGGGCTCGCATCTGGAGATATCCGAGCAGGACGATCAGCCCGGCCACGCAGCCCAGGACCACGGCCGTGGATATCCACGAGGCCCGGCGCGAAGGCACCGGCCCCGGGGCGGCGCGGAACGGCGCCGGGTCGGGCGGGTTCTCCCGCCAGCGGGCGGCGAGCATCCGAGCCCGTGCGGAGGGCTCCTTGTGCTCGGCGGAACTCGCCCACTTGTGGTCGAACTCCCTCTCCCAGTCGTCCTGTTCGGTCATCCCCGTTCAACCTCTCTCATCGGACAGAGTCAGGGGGATGATCCCCCGAGGGGAGGAGGTCTGTGAAGCGGGATGGAAAGGGCGCCACCGGCCACCGCCCGCCCCGATCGGCTGAGAATCCGCCGCCATTCGGCTCAGGATGCTGGGTCGCCCAACCCAATCTAAGATCTAGATGAGAGCCGAAGCGCGGGGTGCGTACCAACCTGGCGTATCCCGCTCACGGCATGACCTACGACCGCGCCGGACTTTTCACTCTGAGGTCGCGGCCATCCGACTTCGTGCAGTCGAGAACCGCACGAGGGGTGGAAGGAAGGTAAGTCATGAAAGCACAACGTGCTAAGCGTTTCGCGGCGGCATCCGCCATCGGTGTCCTCCTGGCAAGTGGTGCCACCATCGCCACTGCCGGCACGGCCACCGCAGCAGCACCCAGCCAAATCAGCACCGGCGGCGGCCGCGGCTGCTTCAACGGCGGCTGGTGGGGCAACTGCGGCTACGGCTACTACGGTGGCTACGGCTTCAACAACGGCTTCAACAACTTCTTCCCCTACGGCTACGGCGGTGGCTTCAACACCGGCTCCTCGGTCATCGTGATCGTGGCCTGAGTCCAGCCCGACCGGACTCCGCAGCAATGGTGAGGGTCGCCGTCCGCGGATTGCGCGGGCGGCGACCCTCCGCCGCGATCATCTCCTCGCGTATCGTGAGCAGGCAGTCTCTGGGGAGAGGCTGCGGGGATGGGGGGAGAGCGCATCCATGCGCGCTATCGAAACGACGGAGCCGTGCCCGGAGTGCGGTGCCGAGATGCCGGCGGACAGCCGGTTCGTCACGTGGTGCAGTGCTTGTGACTGGAACGTGGACCCGGCACTCCCTCAGGAGACGCCGGACCGTCTGGGCAGGGTGCGGCGCGCCCTTGCCCATCGGCACGGCGAGTACCTTCTCGCCGATGCGAGGGACGGGGAGAGTCTGCGCGTGCGCCGCGACGTCTCTTCCCTCCTGGCCTTCGTGATCGCCCTCGTCGTGCACGGCGTCACCGTGGCCGTGACCTTCTTGGGTGTCTGGTTGCTGGTGCGTGCGTGGGCATCGCCGGGCATGGTCTTCGGCGTGGTCGTCCTGGTGATCGCGTGGTTTCTCCGGCCTCGGCTGCCGCGGGCGCCCGAGGAGGGGCCGGTCCTGCGCCGCGATGACGCCCCGGAGCTCCATGCGCTGGTCGACGAGGTCGCCCAGGTGGTTGGTACCCGGGGTGTCGACCTGATCAAGATCGACGCGGAGGTCAACGCGAGCGTCGTGGCCTACGGTCTGCGTGGGCGCCGACTGCTCAGCCTGGGGCTTCCCTTGTGGGAGACACTCACCCCGCAGCAGAGGGTCGCGCTGCTGGGTCACGAACTCGCTCATTTCAGCAACGGGGACACCCGCTACGGCCTGGTCGTGGGCACCGCGTACCGCTCACTGACCATTTGGTGCTACTACCTGGCCCCCGTCTCGCAGGCGTCCAACGTCGAAGCGGTCGTCAACCTGCTTTACATCGTGCCTCGTCTGCTCGTCCGAGGCATGCTGGCGCTCCTGAACCAGCTGACGCTGCGGGCCACCCGCCGGGCCGAATACGCGGCCGACCGCGGGGCCGCGCGCGCCGCGTCGACCGAGGCGGCCGTGGGCCTCATGGACCGGCTCCTGGTCGCGGACTCGATCGTCGTCGCCCTCCGCCGTGAGATCAACGTCGCCGCCCGCAACGGACCACGGTCCGCCCGCAACGGACCACGGTCCGCCGCCGTGATCGAGGCCGGGCCCGACGGGCTGTGGGAGCGGCTCGGCAGACACATGGCGGCCATCCCCGAGCACGAGCACGAGCGCCGGCGGCGCCTGAGCGCCCTGCGCGGGCACAGCGTCGACGAGACCCACCCGCCGACACATCTCAGGCGCGCGTGTCTGCTCGTCGGCCCACCTGCGCCTGCTGCGGTGGTGGCGGACTCCGGGCGAGAGCGCCGCATCGCCACCGAACTCGCCGACGCCCGCGGCAAGGTGGCCGCGCGCATCATTCGCGACGGCGTCGCCCACTAGAGAGAAACAGCGTTATTACTATGACCGTTGAGGGATTCCTCGTGAATCCGGAGGTGCTGCGGTCGCTCTACGGCCACGTCCCGGACCTGACCGGTGCTCGGATCCGATCGGTCAATCTGAACTGGCGCGGCCCCACGGTGACCCTGCGGGTCGACCTGCATTCGTATCCCGGTACGGCTCCGCGGGAATGGATCGACGCGGGCCTGGACACGGTGCAGTGCCAATTCCAGTTCCTCGCGGTGGAAGGAATCTCCCTCACCGACTGGACGCCACCGGTCGTGGGCGACGTCGTGTTCGTTCCGCAGGGAAGTGAGCGGCGTATGCGGGTGACCGTCCAAGGCCGCGGACTGTCGCTGGGCTTCACTTGCAGTGAGTCCGTACGCGTCGGCCACGTGAGCGCGTTCAGGATCGAGGAGAACGGAACCGACGAAGGGGTCCATCTGTTCATGAGCAGGATCGACGCCCGACGCCACAGCTCTCTTCCCGGTACCCAGGAGAGCACGTTCTATGAGCGCTGAGAGCGCCGACTGGTCGCGTCTCCTGGAGTCCCCCTGCGATCCGTTCTACGTGCACATCGATGAACGCGGGAAATCGGTGACCCTGGGATTCCACACGCGAGACCTCCCGGTGGACGCCCCTGCGGAATGGCAGGAGCGGGGTTTCAACGCCTTCGAGTTCTATCTCGTCCTCGAAGGAGTGGAAGGGCTCCGGGTCACCGGATGGGATGCCGTTGCCGCCCGGAACATCGAGATGACGGTCCGCGAGGAATTCGTCGAAATGCTCCTCGGGTCGCCCGAATCGGGAATCGCATTCCGCGCCGCGACGGCTCGGTTGGCGAGAACACGCGCGTATCTGGCCTCGGACGGCATCTGAATCCCGATTCGCTCGGTCACGATCGCGGACATGGATCGGGCCACTGCCCCGAACGGGACAGCGGCCCTCACCGTGTGGTTCTCAGACGTCTGTCACACGTCGAAGTACAGCTCGAACTCGTGCGGGTGCGGACGCAGCTGCAGCGGCGCGATCTCGTTCGTGCGCTTGAAGTCGATCCACGTCTCGATCAGGTCGGACGTGAAGACGTCACCGGCGAGCAGGAACTCGTGGTCGCGCTCCAGGGAGTCGAGGACGGCGGGGAGCGAGGTCGGGACCTGGGCGACGTTCGCGTGCTCCTCGGGAGCCAGCTCGTAGAGGTCCTTGTCGATCGGCTCGGCCGGCTCGATCTTGTTCTTGATGCCGTCGAGGCCCGCGAGGAGCAGGGCCGAGAAGGCCAGGTACGGGTTGCCGGAGGAGTCGGGCGCGCGGAACTCGACGCGCTTGGCCTTCGGGTTGGAGCCCGTGATCGGGATACGCATCGCGGCGGAGCGGTTGCGCTGCGAGTAGACCAGGTTGATCGGCGCCTCGAAGCCCGGCACCAGACGGTGGTAGGAGTTCACCGTCGGGTTGGTGAAGGCCAGCAGCGACGGGGCGTGCTTGAGGATGCCGCCGATGTAGTAGCGGGCGGTGTCCGACAGGCCCGCGTAACCGGCCTCGTCGTAGAACAGCGGGTCGCCGTTGGTCCACAGCGACTGGTGCACGTGCATGCCCGAGCCGTTGTCGCCGAAGATCGGCTTCGGCATGAAGGTCGCGGTCTTGCCGTTGCGCCAGGCCACGTTCTTCACGATGTACTTGAAGAGCTGGAGGTCGTCGGCGGCCGCGAGCAGCGTGTTGAACTTGTAGTTGATCTCGGCCTGGCCGGCGGTGCCCACCTCGTGGTGCTGGCGCTCGACCTTGAGGCCGGCCCTGTCCAGCTCCAGGCTGATCTCGGCGCGCAGGTCGGCGAAGTGGTCGACCGGCGGGACCGGGAAGTAGCCGCCCTTGTAGCGGACCTTGTAACCGCGGTTGTCCTCGACCGCACCGGTGTTCCAGGCGCCGGCCTCGGAGTCGATGTGGTAGAAGGACTCGTTCGCCGTGGTCGCGAAGCGCACGCTGTCGAAGACGTAGAACTCGGCCTCGGGACCGAAGTACGCGGTGTCCGCGATTCCGGTGGAGGCGAGGTAGGCCTCGGCCTTCTTGGCCACGTTGCGCGGGTCACGGGAGTACTGCTCGCCCGTGATCGGGTCGTGGATGAAGAAGTTGATGTTCAGCGTCTTGTCGCGGCGGAACGGGTCGACCCGAGCGGTCGACAGGTCCGCGCGGAGCGCCATGTCGGACTCGTGGATCGCCTGGAAGCCACGGATCGAGGATCCGTCGAAGGCGAGCTCCTCGTCCGGGTCGAACGCCTCGACGGGCACCGTGAAGTGCTGCATGACGCCCGGCAGGTCGCAGAACCGGACATCGACGAACTTGACGTCCTCGTCAGCGATGAACTTCTTGGCGTCGTCTGCGTTCTGGAACATCCAGCTCCTCCTACTCCCGACCGTCCGCGCCGGGGTGGTAGTTCGATCGTGCGGCCAGTGCGGTGGCACACGCTGTGCCCGACCCTAGGGATGGGTGATTTCTCGGGCGTGACCCGATTGTTTCGCAGAAGTTAACCGGCTTCTCTACCACGGTAGCGCTGGGCCACCCCGGCGCGCCCCCCGCCTGCACGGTGGCAGTACCGTGGTCGGGTGGACAACAGGCAAGCAATGGGATCGTGGCTCTCCGGGCCGCGCGCCGCCATGGAAGACGCCGGTGCCGATCTCGGATACCGGGGCGAGCAGCTCGGGCTGCCGGAGAGCGGGCCCGGCTCGATCGCCCGGCCCGGGCGGCGGCTGGGCGCTCTCGCCGTGGACTGGGCACTGTGCCTCATGATCGCATACGGCCTGGTCACCGACAGCTACAACAGGGCGGCCCAGGTCTGGGCGCCGCTCATTCTGCTGACGCTGATGGTCCTCACCCTCGCCACGGTCGGCTCCACTCCGGGCAAGCGCCTGTTCGGCCTGCGTGTGGTGGCCCTGGAGACCGGCCGGATCAGCCCGCCGCGCGCACTCCTGCGCACGGTGCTGCTGTTCCTCGCCCTCCCGCCGCTCATCTGGGACCGCGACGGCCGCGGCCTGCACGACCGGCTGGCGGCGACGGTCGAGGTGCGGATCTAGCAGACGGCGCCACCGTACTCGCTGACGCGAGAGGAGGGGCGCCCGGAGTGATCCGGGCGCCCCTCCTCTCGCGTCAGGGGAAGTCAGCGGCCGTTCGAGCCGCCCCTCGGCATGCGCATGCCCTTCGGCATGGGGCCCTTCGGGAGGGGCATGTTGCTCATCAGATCGCCCATGGCACGCAGCCGGTCGTTGGTGGCGGTCACCTGGGGGCCGGCCAGCACGCGCGGGAACTTCAGCATGGTCGTGCGCAGCTTCTTCAGCGGGACCTGGTCCTCGCCGGTGCCCACGATCAGATCGTGCACCGGTACGTCCGCGACGATCCGGTTCATCTTCTTCTTCTCGGCGGCGAGCAGGGTCTTCACCCGGTTCGGGTTGCCCTCGGCGACCAGCACGATGCCGGCCTTGCCGACCGCGCGGTGCACCACGTCCTGGTTACGGTTCATCGCCACCGCGGGGGTGGTCGTCCAGCCCCGGCCGATGTTGTCGAGCACGGCCGCGGCAGCGCCCGGCTGGCCCTCCATCTGCCCGAAGGCCGCCCGCTCGGCCCGGCGGCCGAAGACGATCGCCGTCGCCAGCAACGCGAGCAGCAGGCCCAGGATGCCGAGATAAACGGGGTGGCCGATCAAGAAGCCGATCGCGAGGAGAACACCGAAGGTGCCGATGCCGATAGCCGCGAGTACAAGACCGATCGTTTTGTCGGCCTTGCGGGTCATCTTGTAAGTGAGAGCGATCTGCTTCAGTCGCCCTGGGTTCGCAGTCTCCGCCGCGGTTTCCTTCCTCGCCATGCCACGAAGTCTACGTGGCCCCAGGAGTGCCCACGACGGCAGTGCCCGGACGGCGGGAGAGGTCGACAGGAGTGCGTCAGGGGCGGGTGGCGGCCTGCTCCAGCACGCGCTGCGCCTCGACCCTGTCCTTGGCGCGACGGCGGTCCTCCAGGACGGACGTCCAGGCGTTGCGGCGGGCGGTGCGCTGGCCACCGCTCATGAGCAGGGACTCGACGGCGCGGAGCGCGTCGGTGAAGGACGGGATGGGAGTGGCGCGGACGGGCGCGGCCTGCATGGCGGTGGTCCCCCTCGGTGGTTTCGGGTACGGGTACGGATGTACGGGGCGTGATACCAGAGTCACTGTTCGGTGTTACCAGGGTGTGACCGACCGGTCAAACGCCAATGAAACCTTGATGGGGCGGGGGTGGAGTGTTGACGCGGCCCTGACGAACGCCCTCATCTGCGAGGACCGTCAGGGCCGCGTCTTCTCGGCCATTACTGGCGAGTAACTGCTTGTGCGGGAGTTCACACGGTTGTCCCGCACCCGTACGGCGCAGTGGACGCGCCGGTCATGACGACGTGTCAGACGGCCTGCGGGGCGGCGAGGGCGTCGCCCGGCTGCGGGGCGGCCGACCCACGCTGTTCCATCGCCATCTGGTAGAGGCGCCCGGCGCGGTACGAGGACCGGACCAGCGGGCCGGACATCACGCCGGAGAAGCCGATCTCCTCGGCCTCCTCCTTCAGCTCCACGAACTCGTGCGGCTTGACCCAGCGCTCCACGGGGTGGTGGCGCACGGACGGGCGCAGGTACTGCGTGATGGTGATCAGTTCGCATCCGGCGTCGTGCAGCTGCTGGAGCGCCTCGCTGACCTCCTCGCGGGTCTCGCCCATGCCGAGGATCAGGTTCGACTTGGTGACCAGGCCGTAGTCGCGGGCAGCCGTGATGACCTGCAGGGAGCGCTCGTAGCGGAAGCCGGGGCGGATCCGCTTGAAGATCCGGGGGACCGTCTCGACGTTGTGCGCGAAGACCTCGGGGCGGGACTCGAAGACCTGCCGCAGCAGCTCGGGGACCGCGTTGAAGTCGGGGGCGAGCAGCTCGACCTTGGTGCGGCCCGCCTCGCGGCCCGCGGTCTGCTGGTGGATCTGGCGGACCGTCTCCGCGTACAGCCAGGCGCCGCCGTCCTCCAGGTCGTCGCGGGCGACGCCGGTGATCGTGGCGTAGTTGAGGTCCATGGTCACCACGGACTCGCCGACCCGGCGGGGCTCGTCGCGGTCCAGTGCCTCGGGCTTGCCGGTGTCGATCTGGCAGAAGTCGCAACGCCGGGTGCACTGGTCGCCGCCGATGAGGAAGGTCGCCTCGCGGTCCTCCCAGCACTCGTAGATGTTCGGGCAGCCGGCTTCCTGGCAGACCGTGTGCAGGCCCTCGCCCTTCACCAGGTTCTGCATCTTCGTGTACTCGGGGCCCATTTTCGCCCGGGTCTTGATCCACTCGGGCTTGCGCTCGATGGGGGTCTGGCTGTTGCGGACCTCCAGGCGCAGCATCTTGCGTCCGTCGGGTGCGACTGCGGACACGACCGGCTCCCTAGCGTTTGATTCTTCGGCGTTCCCCAGGGTACGCCCGTTGATTCCGTGGCCCGGGGTGGGTGCTGGGCCACTACCGGGGGCTGCCGCCCCCGGCCCCCCTTCTACGCGACCGGGGTCTTCTCGACGACCCTCGGCCTCAGGTCCGCGTTCTCCAGGATCTCCCGCAGATGCCGCTCGACCACCGGCAGCACCTCCTCGACCGTGACGTCCCGGCCCAGCTCGTTGGCGAGCGAGGTGACGCCCGCGTCGCGGATGCCGCACGGGATGATCCGGTCGAACCAGACGTTGTCCGGGTTCACGTTGAGGGCGAAGCCGTGCATCGTGACGCCCTTGGCGACGCGGATGCCGATCGCGGCGATCTTGCGGTCCTCGCGACGCTGGCCCGCGTTGGAGGGGGCGTACTCCGGGCCGTTCAGGCGCGCGTCGAACTCCTCGTCGGTCAGCCTGGGGTCGAAGTCCAGGGAGAGCCCGCCGAGGGCCGGCCGCCGCTCGACGGGGTCGCCGAGCACCCACACCCCGCTGCGCCCCTCGATCCGGGTGGTCTCCAGGCCGAGCTCGGCGCAGGTGCGGATCAGGGCCTCCTCCAGGCGCCGTACGTGCGCGACCACGTCCACCGGGCGCGGCAGCTTCTGGATGGGGTAGCCGACCAGCTGTCCCGGGCCGTGCCAGGTGATCTTGCCGCCGCGGTCCACGTCGACGACGGGCGTGCCGTCCAGCGGGCGTTCGCTGTCCGCGGTGCGCCGGCCCGCCGTGTAGACCGGGGGGTGTTCGAGCAGCAGCACGGTGTCGGGGAGCTCGTCGGCGAACCGTGCCGCGTGCACCCGGCGCTGTTCCTCCCAGGCCTCCTGGTACTCGACGGCCTGTGCGCCGAACCCCATGCGGACGAACCGCAACTCACTCACGGCAAGCGCCTCCCTCGGCGACGGGTCTGTCAGGCGTGTGGTGCGCCCAAGCCACTGTACGACCGTCCGGAGCACGTCAGCCCTGAGGTCAATCCTCACACGATCGGATGAATGAAACCGGAAGCCTGCGATCAGGTGCTCACTCTCCGCTACATTCGCGCCGTTCACGAGGCCATGAAGAGCTGCTCACAAGCAATCCGGGCACCTCACAGTCCTGGAAGGCAGGAGACCGCACCGCAGATGACGGAACGACCCGCGCAGCGCACTCCCAATCGACAGCTCGCCGCGCTCATCGCAGAAGCGGGATTCTCCAACGCGGGACTGGCCCGTCGCGTCGACCAGCTCGGCCTGGAACACGGGCTGGACCTGAGATACGACAAGACGTCCGTGACCCGGTGGCTCCGCGGACAGCAGCCCCGGGGCACCACACCGGCGCTCATCGCCGAGGTCTTCACCCGGCGCCTCGGGCGCAGGCTCACGGCCCAGGATCTCGGCCTGGACGCCTGTGCGCCGGTGTACGCCGGGCTGGAGTTCGCGGCGACCCCCGAGGAGGCCGTCGACATCGTCGGCGGGCTGTGGCGCAAGGACTCCGGCAGCCACATCGAGCTGCGCAAGATCGCGTTCACCCCGGCGGGGCTCGTCGTGCCCAGCCGGGACTGGCTGATCGGCCGGGCCGACGACCGGGTGGCGCGGGGCGAACCCGTGCCCCGGGTGCCCGCCCAGGGACGTCCCGTCCTGCCCAGACTCGTGCCCCCGGCCGAACCGGCCCGTGCCCGTGTCCACGCCGAACGCGGGCCCGGCCAGCGCATCACCGGCGGCGACATCGCCGCCCTGCGCTCGGTCGGCGAGCTGTTCCGCACCCTCGACGACGCCTACGGCGGCGGCCACGCCCGCCAGGCCCTCGTGCGCTACCTGGAGCACGAGTGCGAGCCGATGCTGCGCGGCACCTACGGCGAGCAGACCGGCCGGCGCCTGTTCGCGGCCGCCGCCGACCTGACCCGGCTGGCGGGCTGGACGTCGTACGACATCGCCGCGCACGGGCTCGCCCAGCGCTACTTCGTCCAGGCGCTGCGGCTCGCCCAGGCCGCCGGGGACCGGGCGTACGGCGCCTACGTCCTGGTCACCATGAGCCGGCAGGCCGTCTACCTCGGGCACGGCCGGGAGGCCGTGCAGCTGGCGCGGGTGGCGCAGCAGGGCGTGGGGACCACGGCCCCGCCGGTGGTGCAGGCGCTGCTGCATGCGGCGGAGGCCCGCGCGCACGGCGTACTCGGCGAGGTACGGGCCTGCTCCGGCGCGATGGCCCGCGCGGAGCGCGCGCTGGAGGCGGCCCGGCCCGGGGACGAGGTGCCGTACTGGGCGCGGTTCTTCGACGAGGCGCAGCTCGCCGACGAGTTCGGGCACTGCAACCGGGACCTCCAGCAGTTCCGCGCCGCCGCGCAGCACGCGGAGCGCTCGCTGCAACTGCGCGCCCCCACGTTCGCCCGCAGCCGTCTGTTCTGCCGGGTCGTCCTCGCCACCGCCCGCCTGGGCCTCGGCGAACTGGACCAGGCCTGCGTGCTGGGCGCGGAGGCGGCCGGGCAGGCGGTGGAGATGCGTTCCGTACGGGCGATCGAGTACGTCAAGGACTTCGAGCGTCGGCTGGAGCCCTACAAGGACGCGGCTCCGGTCCGGGGCTACCGGGACAAGGTGGCGGCTCTGGGGTGAGCGGACCCGGGTGGCCTCAGGCCGCCCGCTTCATCGACGCCGGCAGCGGGTCGGCGCGGTGTATCGAGCCCGCCGCCCCGAGGTCCGCCAGGATGGCCGACGCGGCCCGGTGGGCCGAGTGCAGCGCGCCCTGGACGGTACTGGTGTCGCGGTGGTCGCCGCACACGTACAGGCCCGCCAGGAGCCGTACCGGACGGCGTGGGTCGTGCGGTGGGCGCATCACCGGGACGGCCTCGGCGGTGTGGTGCACGGCGAGGGTCTCCCAGCGGCGGGTCGAGGTGCCGTACAGCCGGGACAGGTGCATGCGTACGGCCGTGTCGACCTCCTCGGGGGGAGTGCCGAGGACGGTCGAGGAGATCAGGGTCCGGCCCGCGGGCGCGCGGCTCGGGTCGACGGTGCTGACCACCGCGGTGTGTGCGACCGGTCCGCCGCGCTCGGCGTCGAGCAGCAGCGCGGAGCCGGTGGCCGGGGGCTCGTCGGTGGTGTGGTGCACCACCGTGACCGGGTGGAAGTCCGGTACCCGCAGTCCGGGCAGCAGTTCGGCCGCGGCCCGCGCGTCGGTGGCCAGCAGCACCGCACGGCAGCGGAACTCGCCGTGCTCGGCGGTGGTCACCCCGGTCGTGGCGACCGAGGTGGCCCGCACGCCGGTGTGCACGGTGCCGGGCGGCAGCGCACGGGCGAGCAGCTCCGGCAGGGTGTCGGCGCCGCCCTCGGGCAGGCAGAGCCGGCCGGCCGCGAAGGCGCGCAGTGCGAGGTCGACGCACCGGCTGGACGTGGTCAGCTCCGGGTCGCACAGCAGGGCGGCGAGCAGCGGACGCAGGAAGCCGGCGATGGTGCGGGCGGGCACCCCGCGGGCCGCGAGGGCCTGGGCTGCGGGCTGCTCGGGTCGGGACAGCAGACGCTCGACGGGAGTGGCGGCGATCCGGGCGAGCGCGACGCCGAGCCGGGCCTGGTCGACGGCACCGCCCGTCGGGGTGCTCGCGCGTGCGGGCGACGCGGCCGAACTCCTGGGAGCGCTCGCCAGGGCGCGCACCGCATGGAGTGCGCCCCTCGCGCTCCCTCCGCCCGCCGGGGCGCCGGCGCGGTGGCGGCGTCCGTCGTGGTGCAGCAGGACGCCCGGTGCGAAGGGGCGCAGGACGAGGTCGTCCAGCCCCGGTGTCAGGCGCAGCTCGGGATACGCGGTGGACAGGAGCTGTCCGATCCGGTCGAGTCGGAAACCGTCCACCTTCTCGGTCGACATGCGGCCGCCCACGTAAGGGGCGGCCTCCAGGACTACGGTCGTTACTCCTGCGCTGGTCAGCCGATGGGCCGCCGACAGTCCGGCGATGCCGGCTCCCACGATGACTACGTCCGCCTGGTACACGGGCTCAAGCACGAGGCCCCTCCTCCACGTTGCGCGGCCGGTGCAGACGTGATGCCCCCAACCGGCTCCAGGGATACCCGAGTTCGGGACGAGGTTAGGGCCGCGATCGGTCGAGAACAGTCGCGCATCGACAGAGCACGGTCGCACGGCGGTCGCATACGGTCACCTTCGTGCGGTCAGGAGGCGGCTCCGTGCGGTCGGCGCCACGCGGTCAGCGGGCGGCCCGGATCGCGTCCTCGATCCCGGGGAACGCGAACTCGAAGCCCGACTCCAACAGCCGCCTCGGCAGCACCCGCTGACTGCCCAGCACCTCCGACGCCATCTCGCCCAGCGCGGCCCGCAGCACCGGAGCCGGAACAGGCAGCACCGCAGGACGCTTCAGCACCCGCCCCATCGCCGCTGCGATCTCACCGTTCGTCAGCGGCTCGGGCGCGGTCAGATTGAACGGGCCTGACAGCTCCTCGGTGTCGATCAGATGCCGGAGCGCGGCCACCTCGTCGTGCAGCGCGACGAACGACCAGTACTGCCGCCCGTTCCCCATCCGGCCGCCAAGACCGGCCTTGAACAGCGGGAACAGCCGCCCCCACGCGCCGCCGCCGCGAGCCACGACCAACCCGGTGCGGGCGAACACCGTGCGCACCCCCGCCTCCTGGGCGGGCGCGGCCGCCTCCTCCCACTCGACGCACACGGAGGGCAGGAAACCGTCCCCGGGTGGCGTCCGCTCGTCCACGGCACGGTCACCGGTGTCGCCGTAGAAACCGATCGCGCTGCCGCTGACGAACACGCGCGGCGGCTCGTCCAGCGCGGCCACGGCCTCCGCGAGCGCCGCCGTGCCCAGCACCCGGCTGTCCCTGATCTTCCGCTTGTACGCGTCCGTCCAGCGCTGGTCGCCGATTCCCGCGCCCGCCAGGCTGACCACGGCGTCGCAGCCCGCCAGCCCCGCCGCGTCCACGTACTGCCCCTCGGGGTCCCAGCACACCTCGTCGGCGCTCCGGGCCCCGCGGCGGACCAGCCGCACCACCTCGTGGCCGTCCGCGGTCAGGGACCGCACCAGCGCGCTGCCGATGAGACCGGACGCACCCGCCACCGCGATTCGAGATCGTTCCATGCGCCCATCCTGCCCCGTTCCGCGCTCCCGTCACGTCCGACGTCACGTCTAAGGTGGCCGTCATGCCGGATCCGTACATACGCACCGCCCTGCCGGACGACGAGGACGAGCTGGCCCGCCTCGACCGGGTCACCTGGTCGTATCTGCACGCGGTGATGCCCGAGCCGCAGCCGCCTTACGCACCCTTCTTCGGCGAGCGCACCACGCCCGAGGACATCCTGGTGGCCGAAATCGACCGGCGCATCGTCGGCTACATCCGGCTCGCCCTCCCCACCCGGCTCGCCTCCAACGCGCACGTCCGGCAGATCCAGGGCCTGGCCGTCCACGACGACGCCCGCGGCCGGGGCGTCGGCCGCGCGCTGGTCCGCGCCGCGGTCGAGGAGGCCCGTCGCCGCGGCGCCCGTCGCCTCACCCTGCGCGTCCTCGGCCACAACACCCCCGCTCGGGCGCTCTACGCGTCGGAGGGCTTCGTGGTCGAGGGAGTGCTCCCCGAGGAGTTCCTGCTGGACGGCGCCTACGTGGACGACGTGTTCATGGGCCGCCCGCTCTGACCCGCCCGGCCCGGCCGCGACGGGCCCGGCTACGACGTGACGACGTTCCCGGTGTCCACCGTCTCCGTGGCCGTCGCCCCGCGTGCCGCGTCGGCGGCTATCTCGGTCACCGTCAGGACGTAGCCCGTCTCGTTGTCGGAGGTGGAGCGGGCGAAGACCATGCCGTACACCCGGCCGTCCGTGGTCAGCAGCGGGCCGCCCGAGTTGCCGGGGCGGACCGTCGAGCGGATCGAGTAGATCTCGCGGGTGACCGTGCTGTCGTTGTAGATGTCCCGGCCCGTCGCCCGCACCCGGCTCGCCACCGTGGCCGCCTGGAGGTCCAGGTCCCCGTCCTGCGGATAGCCCGCGACCACCGCGGCCCCGCCGCGCGCCGCCTCCTCGTCGAAGCGCAGCACCGGCGCGCCCAGACCCGGCACGTACAGCACCGCCACGTCCCGGTCCGGGTCGAAGAGCACCACCCGGGCCTCGTACGTCCGCCCGACCCCGCCGACCCGCACGCTCGGCCGGGCGATTCCGGCCACCACGTGCGCGTTGGTCAGCACATGCTCCGCCGCGTACACGAAGCCGCTGCCCTCGCGGCCCTGCACACCTGAGGCGCCCTCGATCTTCACCGTGCTCGTCCGGGCGGCGTTCGTGGCTCTCGCCGTGACACTGTCCCCGGACGGCCTGGCGACCTGGGCGGTCGACTCGTTCTCGAACGGGTTGAAGACCTGGGGGAAACCCGCCTGGGTCAGCGCGGAGGTGGCATCGGAGAACCACGAGGGAGTGGTGACCGGCATCGCGTTCTGCACCGCGCGCAACAGCGCCGAGTCCCGGATCGCCGTCGTCAGCGCCGGGGACGAGGAGGCGCCGAGCACACTCGCCGCAACCCAGGCGACGATCAGCACCGCCAGCGAGTTCGCCGCCGCCCCGCCGATGCCGTCCGCCACCCGCAGCGAGTCCCGGCCGGTACGCGCCAGCTCACTGCGCAGCCGCAGCGCCAGCCGCCCCGCCAGTTCATGGCCGACCACCGCCGGCACCAGCACGGTCAGCACCGCGACCACCGTCGCCGTCGTCGTCCCCCGGGTGACCAGGTCCATCACCCACGGCAGGATCCACACACCGATCGCGGCGCCGCCGACGAACCCGGCGAGCGAAACACAGCCGGCCAGCAGTCCACGCCGGTAGCCGGACACCGCGTACACGAGGATCACCAGCGCGAGCAGCAGGTCGAGCAGGTCCACGAAGCCGCCTTTCTTCTCGGACCCCCTATTACGAGCGGGACGGCCCCAGCGATCAAGTGATCAGTCGCGCACACCTGGCCGACCGAACCGGGCACGCGGGCCCGTACCTCCGAAAACGCCCGCACCGGGACGATGGTTCCACCAGGTGGCACAGCGCACGTCGCGCCCGCATTGGATCACACCCACAGTGGGACGCATGCGTCTCCTGCGAAGAGCGCGGCGCCCGCGATGGCTCCTCGTCCCGCTCGGCTGCCTGCCCGTCCTCGCCGCCGTCCTCGTGACCGTGCTGTCCGCGCGCGGCGGCACCGACCGCCCGGTCGCCCTCACCCGGCCCGCACACCCCGGCGCGCGCATCCCGGTCCCGGCGCACCTCGCACCCCGGCCCCGCATCCTGCCGCGCACCGCCTGGATGGACGCCACCACGGCACGTATCCAGCCACCGCCGCGCTACGACGACGAGGTCGTCGCGGTCTTCGTCCACCACACCGACTCACCCAACGGCTACGCCTGCACCGACACGCCCCGCATCATCCGCCACCTCTACTCGGGCCAGACCGGCGTACGCAGCTGGGACGACATCGGCTACAACTTCCTGGTCGACCGCTGCGGCACGATCTACGAGGGCCGCGCGGGCGGCATCGACCGCGCCGTCACCGGCGCGCACGCCCAAGGCTTCAACCACCGCACCACCGGCATCGCCGCCATCGGCACCTTCACCGCCGGAGTGCCGGTACCGCGCGCGATGACGGACGCGATCGCCGCCCTCGCCGCCTGGAAACTGGGTCCCGCCGGCATCGACCCGCGCTCCCGCGTCCAGCTCGTCTCCAGCAACGGCCTCAGCCGCTACGCGGCCGGAACCGCCGCCACCCTGCCCGCCCTCGCGGGCCACGACGACGGCTACATGACGAGCTGCCCGGGCGCCGCCATGACCGCACGGCTCCCGGACATCCGCGAGGCGGCGGCACGCCTCCAGGGCAGGCTGTCCAAAGCAAGGCCATAGGCGACACGCAGGCCGCTCAGATCCCCACGCCCTACCGTCAATGGACCACACGAGCCGACGGGAGCTGGGGATATGAACAAGGTGAGCAGGGAGAACGCCGGCTGGGCCGCCCGGGCCGCACGCAGCCCCTGGGCCGTCGTCTGCACCGCCGCAACCGTGATCCTCGGCCCGGCCGCGGTCACCGCCTCCGCCCTCGAACAGGCCAACAGGGCACCCCTGCACCACCCGGTACGGGCCGAGCGGCCCCAGGCCCACCTCTCCACGGACACCGGCCGTCAGCCCCGGAACCGGTCCCACAGCCTCGGGTAGCGCTCGGCCAGCGACCGTTCGTTCTCGAAGTCGACGGGCTCACCCTCCGGCTCCGCCGGGGCGGGCACGATGCCCAGATCCGGGGCGACCGTCCCGGTCAGCTGCTCGTACGCCTCGTCCGCCGCGTAACCCAGCTCCTCGCCGTCCCCGTCGATCTCCTCGTCGAACTCGCCCAGCAACTCCGCCAGCGCGTCCGGGTCGTGCACGGCGCCCTCGAAGACGTCCCGGCCCTGCCCGATCAGCCAGCACCGGAAGAAGTCGAAGGCGTCGTCGCTGGCGCCGTCCAGCAGCACCCAGGCGGCGCCCCACAGCTCCCAGCGGTACGCGCGGTTGTAGCGGGACTCGTAGTGACGGGCGAAGTCCAGGACCGACTCCGGATCCAGCTGGAGCAGCCGCTCCACGAGCACGTCGGCCTGCTCCTCCGGGTCGCCCTCGGCGGTCTCACGGGCGGCGTCGACCAGGTCCCAGAACTCCGACTCTTCCATCACGGGTCAAGCATCGTGCTTCGGCTGGTGCAACGCACGTGGAGTGCGGCGGATCGTTATAGGGACGTCAAAGGGGTACGACGGTCGCCCGCCGTACCCCTCCGCAGGAGCTCGCGCCCTTACATGCCGTACTTGTCCCGGGCTTCCTTCACCGCGGACGCCCTGACCTCGCCCCGCCTGGCCAGCTGGGCAAGGGCCGCCACGACGATCGAGTGGGCGTCGACGCCGAAGTGGCGGCGGGCCGCGTCACGGGTGTCCGACAGGCCGAAGCCGTCGGCGCCCAGCGAGGACCAGTCCTGCTCGACCCACTGCGCGATCTGGTCCGGAACCTGGCGCATGTAGTCGGACACGGCGAGAACCGGGCCCTCGGCGCCGCTCAGCGCCTGCCGGACGTACGGCACCCGCTCCTCACCGCGCAGCAGCGCCGCGTCGGCCTCCAGCGCGTCACGCCGCAGCTCGGTCCAGGACGTCGCCGACCAGACATCCGCCGCCACGCCCCAGTCCTCGGCGAGCAGCTTCTGCGCGTCCAGGGTCCAGTGGATCGCCGTACCCGAGCCGAGGAGCTGGACGCGGGGGGCGTTCGCCACCGGGGTCAGCCCTGCCGACTCCGCCGTGTTGAAGCGGTACAGGCCCTTGAGGATGCCCTCGTCGACACCGGGGCCGGCCGGCTTGGCGGGCTGCGGCATCGGCTCGTTGTAGACCGTCAGGTAGTAGAAGACGTTCTGGTCCTCGCCCGGGGCGGCCTCGCCGTACATACGGCGCAGACCCTCCTTGACGACGACCGAGATCTCGTACGCGAACGCCGGGTCGTAGCTGAGGGCGGCGGGGTTCGTCGCGGCGATCACCGGGGAGTGGCCGTCGGCGTGCTGGAGACCCTCGCCCGTCAGCGTCGTACGGCCCGCCGTCGCGCCGACCAGGAAGCCCCGGCCGAGCTGGTCGGCGAGCTGCCACATCTGGTCGGCGGTGCGCTGCCAGCCGAACATCGAGTAGAAGATGTAGAACGGGATCATCGCCTCGCCGTGCGTCGAGTACGCGGTCGACGCGGCGATGAAGTCGGCCATCGAACCGGCCTCGGTGATCCCCTCGTTGAGGATCTGGCCGTTCTTGGCCTCCTTGTAGTACATCAGCTGGTCGCGGTCGACCGGCTCGTACGTCTGACCCTTGGGGGAGTAGATCCCGAGGGAGGGGAACAGCGACTCCATGCCGAAGGTGCGGGCCTCGTCGGGCACGATCGGCACCCAGCGGCGGCCGGTCTCCTTGTCCCGGACCAGGTCCTTCACCAGGCGCACGAAGGCCATGGTGGTGGCCACGTTCTGGGAGCCGGACCCCTTGTCGAAGGCCGCGAACGCCTTCTCGGCGGGCGCGGGCAGCGGGGCGAGCGGGTGGACCCGGCGGGCCGGTGCCGGGCCGCCGAGGGCCGCGCGGCGCTCCTGGAGATAACGGACCTCGGGGGCGTCGGCGCCCGGGTGGCCGTAGGGCACCGTGCCGTCGGCGAAGGCGCTGTCCGGGATCGGCAGCTCCAGCAGGTCCCGCATCCGCTTGAACTCGTCCACCGACAGCTTCTTCATCTGGTGGTTGGCGTTCTTCGACGCGAAGCCCTCGCCCAGGGTGTGGCCCTTGACCGTCTGGGCCAGGATCACGGTCGGCGCGCCCTTGTGGCTCACGGCGGCCTTGTACGCGGCGAACACCTTGCGTGCCTCGTGACCGCCCCGGGAGAGGTGGAAGCACTCCAGGATCTTGTCGTCGCTCAGCAGCTTCGCCATCTCCGCCAGCGCCGGGTCGGCGCCGAAGAAGTCCTGGCGGATGTAGGCGGCGCCGCGGGTCTGGTACGTCTGCACCTGGGCGTCCGGGACCTGGCGCAGACGGCGGACCAGCGCGCCGGTGGTGTCGAGCGCGAACAGCTCGTCCCACGCCGTGCCCCACAGCGTCTTGACGACGTTCCAGCCCGCGCCGCGGAACTGGGCCTCCAGCTCCTGCACGATCTTGAAGTTGGCGCGGACCGGGCCGTCGAGGCGCTGGAGGTTGCAGTTGATGACGAAGGTGAGGTTGTCCAGTTCCTCACGGGCGGCCAGCGCGAGCGCCGCCGTCGACTCGGGCTCGTCCATCTCGCCGTCACCGAGGAACGCCCACACGTGGGACGCCGAGACGTCCTTGATGCCGCGGTTGGTGAGGTAGCGGTTGAAGCGTGCCTGGTAGATCGCCGACAGCGGGCCGAGGCCCATGGACACCGTCGGGAACTCCCACAGCCAGGGCAGGCGCCGTGGGTGCGGGTACGACGGCAGGCCGTTGCCGCCGGACTCCTGGCGGAAGTTGTCCAGGTGGTGCTCGTCCAGCCGGCCGTCGAGGAACGCGCGGGCGTAGATGCCGGGGGAGGCGTGGCCCTGGATGTAGAGCTGGTCGCCCGAGCCGTCGGCCTCCTTGCCGCGGAAGAAGTGGTTGAAGCCGGTCTCGTACAGCCAGGCGGCGGAGGCGAAGGTGGCGATGTGGCCGCCGACGCCGTACTTGCTGCCGCGGGTCACCATCGCGGCCGCGTTCCAGCGGTTCCACGCGGTGATCTTCCGCTCCATCTCCTCGTCACCGGGCACGGGGGCCTCGGCAGCGGTCGGGATGGTGTTGACGTAGTCGGTCTCCAGGAGCTTGGGCAGCGCGATGCCGTTGCCCTCGGCGCGCTCCAGCGTGCGCCGCATCAGGTACGCGGCACGGTGCGGCCCTGCCTCCCTGGCCACGGCGTCCAGTGAGGCCCGCCATTCGGCGGTCTCCTCCGGGTCGCGGTCCGGGAGCTGGTCGAGCTCGCTGCGCTGGATGGCGTAGAGGTCGGTCATGTCGCCGCCTTCCTCAGTCGAAGGGGGTTGCCCTTGGTCTTTGGCAGGACAGGGCAGTGGGACCTCGGTGGAAGTCCGTCGGCGACTCTAACTCCCTGATCGATGATCGATCAAAGGGTTGAGGGGAAAAACATCTCGATTCCGAGAAAGTAGGCACGCGGTGCCTTTGAAATGGGCACCGGGTGCCGCATCTGACAGGTGTTTTCGCAGGTGAGCGCGGGTGCGCTCGACTGCCTCAGGCGCGCGGGGCGCACCCCAGCACGTGCGCCTTGACCAGCTCCGCGATCCGCGGATCCCGGCGCTTGAAGGCCTGCACCAGCTCCTCGTGCTCCTCGGCGTACGACTGTTGCACCGTGCCCAGCCAGCGGATGGACAGCGCCGTGAACACCTCGATGCCCAGGCCCTCCCAGGTGTGCAGCAGCACCGAGTTGGCCGCCGCGCGCACCAGCTCACGGTGGAAGCCGACCGTGTGGCGGACCTGGGCCGTCCCGTCGGCGGCCCGGTCGGCGTCGTACAGGGCCAGCACATGCGGCTCCAGCGCCGAACAGTCCAGCGCGAGGCGCTCCGCCGCCAGCTCCGCCGCGATGGCCTCCAGACCGGCCCGGACCGGATAGCTCTCCTCCAGGTCGGCCGCGGTGAGATTCCGGACCCGTACGCCCTTGTTGGGCGCGGACTCGATCAGCCGCAGCGACTCCAGCTCGCGCAGCGCCTCCCGGACCGGGGTCTGGCTGACCTCCAGCTCGGTCGCGATGCGCCGCTCCACGATGCGCTCGCCCGGCTGCCAGCGCCCGCTGACGATTCCCTCCACGATGTGCTCGCGGATCTGCTCGCGCAGCGAGTGGACGACGGGCGTGGTCATGAGGGCGGCTCCTTCGGGGAGGGCTGACGCTTAGACAATACGGCCGGTGCGCTCCGCGGGTAGGGCGAGTGCCGGTGCTTTCGTGCAGGTGAGACGAGCCTTACACGCTTTGTGTGCCGACAAACACGACACCCCGCCCGGAAAGCTCCGGACGGGGTGTCGTACTGCCTGATTCCGGTCAGAGACCGAGCTCGACCTCGAACTCGCCCGCCTCCAGGATCGCCTTGACCGCCGTGAGGTAACGGGCCGCGTCGGCGCCGTCCACCAGACGGTGGTCGTAGGAGAGGGTCAGGTACGTCATGTCGCGTACGCCGATGACCGTGCCCTCCTCCGTCTCGATGACGGCCGGACGCTTGACCGTGGCACCGATACCGAGGATCGCGACCTGGCCCGGCGGCACGATGATCGTGTCGAACAGCGCGCCGCGCGAACCGGTGTTGCTGATGGTGAAGGTCGCGCCGGACAGCTCGTCCGGGGTGATCTTGTTGGCCCGGACCTTGCCCGCCAGGTCCGCCGTGGCCTTGGAGACACCGGCGATGTTGAGGCCGCCCGCACCCTTGATGACCGGGGTCATCAGGCCCTTCTCGGAGTCCACCGCGATACCGATGTTCTCGGTGTCGAAGTAGGTGATGGTGCCCTCGGCCTCGTTGATCCGGGCGTTGATGACCGGGTGGGCCTTCAGCGCCTGGGCGGCGGCCTTGACGAAGAACGGCATCGGCGAGAGCTTGACGCCCTCACGGGCCGCGAAGGATTCCTTCGCCTTCTCGCGCAGCTTCATCAGACGGGTGACGTCGACCTCGACGACCGACGACAGCTGGGCCTGCTCGTGCAGCGCCTTGACCATGTTGTCGCCGATGACCTTGCGGATGCGGGGCATCTTGACGGTCTGGCCGCGCAGCGGGGAGGCCTCCAGCGCCGGGGCCTTCTTGGCGGCGGCCGGGGCGGTGGCGGCGGCCGGAGCCGGGGCGGCGGCCTTCGCGGCCTCGGCGGCGGCGATGACGTCCTGCTTGCGGACGCGGCCGCCGACGCCGGTGCCCTTGACGGTGGCCAGGTCGACGCCGTGCTCGGCGGCGAGCTTGCGCACCAGCGGGGTCACATAGGCGCCGTCGTCACCGGCGGTCGCGGCCGGAGCGGCCGCGGGTGCGACCGGCGCCGGGGCGGCCGGTGCGGGAGCCGGGGCTGCGGGCGCCGCCGCGGCAGTGGGCGCGGCCGGAGCCGGAGCGGGGGCAGCCGGGGCGGGCGCGGCCGGAGCCGGCGCCGGGGCGGCCGGAGCCGGCGCGGCGGGCGCCTCGGCGGCAGGGGCCGGGGCGGCGGGGGCCTCGGCGGCAGGGGCCGGGGCTGCGGGGGCCGGAGCCGCGCCCGGAGCGCCGATGACGGCCAGCTTGGCGCCGACCTCCGCGGTCTCGTCCTCGCCGACCACGATCTCCAGGAGCACGCCGGAGGCGGGCGCCGGGATCTCGGTGTCGACCTTGTCGGTGGAGACCTCGAGCAGCGGCTCGTCGGCCTCGACGGTCTCGCCGACCGACTTCAGCCAGCGGGTGACGGTGCCCTCGGTGACGGACTCGCCGAGCGCGGGCAGGACCACGTCCGTGCCCGAGGCGCCACCGGCCGGAGCGGCCGGAGCGGCGGGGGCCTCGGCCTCGGCCGGGGCGGGGGCGGCGGGGGCCTCGGCCGCGGGGGCCGGTGCGGGAGCCGGAGCGGGTGCCTCGGCGGCGGTCGGGGCGGGAGCGGCGGCGGGCGCGCCGGTGCCGTCGTCGATGACGGCCAGCTCGGCGCCGACCTCGACCGTCTCGTCCTCGGCGACCTTGATGGAGGCCAGCACGCCGGAGGCGGGCGCCGGGATCTCGGTGTCGACCTTGTCGGTCGACACCTCCAGCAGAGGCTCGTCGGCCTCGACGCGCTCGCCCTCGGCCTTCAGCCAGCGGGTGACAGTGCCCTCGGTGACGCTCTCGCCGAGCGCCGGAAGGGTTACGGAAACCGCCATGGTTTCGGTTTCTCCTTACGGAAAGTGCGGAAGTCTGTGTCGTCGCGTTCGGCGCATTTCGCGCCGGTCGACCGAGGGGTCAGTCGTGCGCGTGCAGCGGCTTGCCCGCCAGGGCCAGGTGGGCCTCGCCGAGCGCCTCGTTCTGCGTCGGGTGGGCGTGGACGAGCTGGGCGACCTCCGCGGGCAGCGCCTCCCAGTTGTAGATCAGCTGGGCTTCGCCGACCTGCTCGCCCATGCGGTCGCCGACCATGTGGACGCCGACCACGGCACCGTCCTTGACCTGGACGAGCTTGATCTCGCCCGCGGTCTGGAGGATCTTGCTCTTGCCGTTGCCCGCCAGGTTGTACTTCAGAGCGACGACCTTGTCCGCGCCGTAGATCTCCTTGGCCTTGGCCTCGGTGATACCGACGGAGGCGACCTCCGGGTGGCAGTACGTCACGCGAGGCACACCGTCGTAGTCGATCGGAACGGTCTTCAGACCGGCCAGACGCTCTGCAACCAGCATGCCCTCGGCGAAGCCGACGTGCGCGAGCTGGAGCGTCGGGACCAGGTCACCGACGGCGGAGATGGTCGGAACATTGGTGCGCATGTACTCGTCGACGAGGACGTAGCCGCGGTCCATCGCGACGCCCTGCTCCTCGTAGCCGAGACCCTGCGAGACCGGGCCGCGGCCGACGGCGACGAGCAGGACCTCCGCCTCGAACTCCTTGCCGTCGGCGAGGGTGACCTTCACGCCGTCCTGGGTGTACTCGGCCTTCTGGAAGAAGGTGCCCAGGTTGAACTTGATCCCGCGCTTGCGGAACGCGCGCTCGAGGAGCTTCGAGGAGTTCTCGTCCTCGACCGGGACGAGGTGCTTCAGGCCCTCGATGACGGTGACCTCGGAACCGAAGGACTTCCACGCCGAGGCGAACTCGACGCCGATCACACCGCCGCCGAGGATGATCGCGGACTTCGGCACGCGGTCCAGGACGAGGGCGTGGTCGGAGGAGATGATCCGGTTGCCGTCGATCTCCAGGCCCGGCAGCGACTTCGGCACGGAGCCGGTCGCCAGCAGGACGTGGCGGCCCTGGACGCGCTGGCCGTTGACGTCGACGGAGGTGGGGGAGGACAGCCGGCCCTCGCCCTCGATGTACGTCACCTTGCGGGAGGCGATGAGTCCCTGAAGGCCCTTGTAGAGGCCGGAGATGACGCCGTCCTTGTACTTGTGGACGGCCGGGACGTCGATGCCCTCGAAGGTGGCCTTGACGCCGAACTGCTCGCTCTCGCGGGCCTGGTCGGCGATCTCGCCCGCGTGCAGCAGGGCCTTGGTGGGGATGCACCCCTTGTGCAGGCAGGTGCCGCCGACCTTGTCCTTCTCGATCAGGGCGACGTCCAGGCCCAGCTGAGCCCCGCGCAGGGCCGCGGCGTAACCACCGCTACCACCGCCGAGGATCACTAGGTCGAAAACGGTGCTGGCGTCGTTCGCCACGTCACGTCCTCCATGCATGTGCGCCACGCCGGTCTACGGTGACCGGTCGGCGGCTGGTGTCCGGCCGCTCTGTCTCGGCCCTGTGGTGGGGGCCCTGTCCTGCCGTGCCCCATCTTCGCACTTGTCGGAGACGGAGGAGACGCCGGGCGGCGGTCCGCGACGTCTCTTCCATCACGTCTCAAGGTCACGGCCGGGACGAACCCACGGATTTCGTCGAGGGCGAACCCCCGAGGGTGCCCGGCGAAGAACCCGGCCCCGGAGAGACGCCTCTCCGGGGCCGGGTGTGCGCCGTCAGCCCAGGTCGCCGTCGGCGGCCCGCTCGGCGAGCTTGACCAGGGTGCGCACGGCGGAACCCGTGCCGCCCTTCGGGGTGTAGCCGAAGGGGCCCTGCTCGTTGAAGGCGGGGCCGGCGATGTCGAGGTGGGCCCAGGTGATGCCCTCACCGACGAACTCGCGCAGGAACAGACCCGCGACCAGGCCGCCGCCCGCCCGCTCGCCCATGTTGGCGATGTCGGCGGTGGGGGAGTCCATGCCCTTGCGCAGGTGCTCGGGCAGCGGCATCGGCCACGCGGGCTCGCCGACCTGCTCGGCCGTCTCCTGGATCGCCGTGCGGAAGGCGTCGTCGTTGGCCATGACACCGAAGGTCCGGTTGCCCAGCGCCAGCACCATCGCGCCGGTCAGCGTCGCCACGTCCACGATCGCGTCCGGCTTCTCCGCGGAGGCGGCCCACAGCGCGTCGGCGAGGACGAGGCGGCCCTCGGCGTCGGTGTTGAGCACCTCGACGGTCTTGCCGCTGTACATGCGCAGCACGTCACCCGGGCGCACGGCGCTGCCGGACGGCATGTTCTCGGCCAGCGCCAGCCAGCCGGTCACATTGGCCTCGAGGCCCAGGCGCGCGGCCGCGACGACGGCGGCGAACACCGCGGCGGCGCCGCTCATGTCGCACTTCATCGTCTCGTTGTGGCCGGCCGGCTTGAGGGAGATACCGCCCGAGTCGTAGGTGATGCCCTTGCCGACGAAGGCCAGGTGCTGCTTCGCCTTGCCGTGCGTGTACGACAGCTTCACCAGACGCGGGGGCGCCTCCGAGCCGCCTCCGACGCCGAGGATGCCGCCGTAGCCGCCCTTGGCCAGGGCCTTCTCGTCGAGCACCTGCACCTTGATGCCGTGCTCCTTGCCCGCGGCCTGCGCGATGGCGGCGAAGTGGGCCGGGGTGAGGTCGTTCGGCGGGGTGTTGACCAGGTCGCGGGCGCGGTTGAGCTCCTCGCAGACCGCGGTGGCGCGGGTCAGGGCCGCCTTGTGCGCCGCGTCGCGGGACTTGCCGCCGAGCAGGACGCCCTCGGCGAGCGGCGCCCGGCCGTTCTTCGCCCTGGCGCCGTTGCCGGACGCGTTCTCCTTGTAGGTGTCGAAGGAGTACGCGCCGAGCAGCACGCCCTCGGCGACCGCCTCGACGGCGTCCGCGTCGGCGAGGGGCAGCGCGAAGGCGGCCTTCTTGGTTCCGGCGAGCGCGCGGGCGGCGACACCGGCGGCCCGGCGCAGCGCCTCGGCGGTGTGGGCCGTGTCCTTCTCCGGCTGCGCGCCCAGGCCCACCGCCACCACGAGCGGGGCCTTGAAACCGGTCGGGGAGGGCAGCTTGGTCAGCTCGCCCTCGGCACCGGTGGCGCCGAGCGTCTCCAGGAGGTCGGAGAGCCGGCCGTCGTACGCCTTGTCCACGGCCTCGGCGCCCGGCGCGACGACCAGGCCCGCGGACCGGGTGGCGGTGCCCTTGGCGACACCGATCACGATCGCGTCGGCCCGCAGGCCGGGCGCCGCGGCGGTGCTGAGAGTGAGAGCAGTCACTGTGGTGAAATCTCGCTTCCGATGTGAAGTTGCTGTGGCCGAGTGGGTGGGTCGACCGGGCCCGGGAGCCGACCCCGGGCCGGGGCGCGTCTCGTGCGGGGCCTTCACCCTGTCGGCGAACACCCGGGACGAGCCTACGCGCGTCCCGGTGGCCACTCACTCCGGCATACGATCGGCGGCGCCCTCAGTATGGCGAGCTGCTGCTGCCGGGAGCACGGCGGCTTGCCTAACCGCCGAGTGACAGCGTCACGAGTGCCGTTGTCGCCGCCGTCTCCGCGAGGGCGCCGAACACGTCGCCGGTGACCCCGCCGAAGCGGCGGAGGCAGTGCCGGAGCAGGAGTTCGGCCGCTCCGGCGGCGGCCACCGCCGCGAGGGCGGTGCGGGCGATGTCGTACGGCCCGAACAGGGCGCCCGCGGCCGCCGACCCGGCGACGACGGCGAGCGCGACGGTCAGCGCGCCCGCGGTCGGCACCGCCCCGGCCACCGCCGCCCCCAGCCCCTCCGGCCGGGCCGCCGGTACCCCGGTGCGGGCGGCGAGGGTCAGCGCGAGGCGGGCCACGGTCGCCGAGACCACGGCGGCCAGCGCGCCCCGCGCCCATGAGCCGTCGTAGGCCTGGGCCAGCGCGGCGACTTGGGCGAGCAGGACGAACAGCAGGGTCAGCACGCCGAACGGTCCGATGTCCGACTGCTTCATGATCCGTAGCGCGTCGTCGGCGGGCTTGCCGCTGCCCAGCCCGTCCGCGGTGTCGGCGAGACCGTCGAGGTGCAGACCGCGGGTGAGGACGGCCGGTACGGCGGTGGTGGCCACGGCGGCGAGGAGCGGGCCGGTGCCGAGGAACAGCAGGAGCACGCCGAGCGCGGCCGCGCAGCCACCGACCACGAGGCCGGGCAGCGGGGCGCACAGCATGCCGCCACGCGCGGTCTCGCGGTCCCAGCGGGTGACCCTGACCGGGAGCACGGTGAGGGTGCCGAAGGCGAAGCGCAGGCCGTCCGGCCAGGGGGTCGATGCGGGCACCGGCGCAGGTTACCGGGCTGCTGCCCGGGCGATCATGCGGGGTGAAGGGGGTTTTGCACTATAAAGTGCCGATATGGGGCACTGGCTGTACCGGAACATCATCGAACCCGGCAAGCTCCCGCTGCTGTTCGCCCTCGCCGCGTTCGTCGTGACCTTCGTGGTCACGCGTGTCATCACCCGGCTGATCCGGGCCGGGCGGGGGCCGTTCCGCAATGTGAAGGCGGGCGGGGTGCACATCCACCATGTCGTCCCCGGCGTCATCCTCACCATCATCGGCGGCTTCGGCTCCATCGCGAGCGGCGGCCGCGGTCTCGGGGCGCCGCTGTGCGCCGTGCTGTTCGGCGTCGGCGCGGGGCTGGTTCTGGACGAGTTCGCGCTGATCCTGCATCTCGCCGACGTCTACTGGACGGAGGAGGGCCGCCAGAGCGTCGAGGTGGTCGTGGTCACCGCAGCCCTGGTCGGACTGCTTCTCGCGGGCTTCTCCCCGTTCGGCGTGAACGACCTCTCGCAGGAGGAGCTCCAGGACCGGGCCGTCGCCGTGCTCACCATCGTGGCCAATTTCCTGCTCTCCCTGGTCGCGCTGACCAAGGGCAAGGCACGGACCGCGATCTTCGGTGTGGTCCTGCCCCCGCTCGCCCTGTACGGCGCGCTCCGCCTGGCCCGCCCCGGCTCCCGGTGGGCCCGCCGCTTCTACCGCAACCGCCCGCGTGCCCGCGCCCGTGCCGCCCTGCGCGTCTACCACCACGACCGACGCTGGGCCGGCCCCAGCCGCACCGTCCAGAACTGGATCGCCGGCAAGCCGGACCCGGAGCGTCTCCCGCCGGGCAGGGCGAGTTGAGGGTCAGACCCGCACCGGAGGCGATGCGGAGCCCGCCCCTGACGCCGACCGCGATCCACGCCCCGCCGACCTCGTTCCACGCCCGGCCGACCGTGCTCCACTCCTCGCCGACCGCGATCCACGCCCCGGCCCCGGCCGTGACCCACTGCCCGCCCCGGCCCCCAGCCGTCCTCCCGTTCCGCCTCCGGAAGCCGGGGCGCCGCCGGAGGCCGCAGGCGCCGTACGTCCCGGCCCCCGTGACCCGCGGTTCCCGCGTCCGCTCAGGAGGGACTGGGCGCCGCACAGGGCCGCGACTCCCGCGATCGCGGCCAGGTGCTCCTTGCCGGCGAGGTTGTTCTTGACGAGGACCTCGGCGACCATCGCCGCGATCACCCCGGCCCCCGTGACCCGGGCGCCGTAGCGGTGGGCGAGGTACAGGGCGAGGCCCACCACGGCCGCCGACGGGCCGGTGTCGACCACATGGGCGTCCGTGGTGGGCAGGCCCAGCGGGGTGTGGGGGCCCAGGGCGATGGCGGCGCGGGCGTACAGGGTGCCGGCGAGTGTGGCGACGTAGGCGATGGCCAGCGTCCGCCACCGGCCCAGGCAGATCTCGGCGATGCCGAACACGAGGAGAAGCTGGACGAGGGCGCCCCACACGGGCAGGTCCAGGGCGGGGACGAACAGGGACAGCGGGGTGCGCAGGAGGGCGAGCCAGAGGGGGTCGTCGGCGCGTACGGCACCGGTGTGCTGGACGAACTGGTAGCCCCAGGACTGGTTCTGCGTGAACTGGAGCGCCGCCGTCAGGCACACCGCGCCGAGCGCCATGGGAACCGCCCGCAGGCGCCGCTCGGTCAGCGCGTGGCGCACGATGACGTGGAGCGGCCCCCATTCGGCGCGGGCCCAGCGGGCGAGCGTTCTCATCTGTGTGTCTCCAGGTGCTTGCGGTGCAGCCACTTCGGCAGGCCCGGCGCCTCCAGGAACCCCTCCGCGCGCGCCGCCGCCAGGGCGATGCGCGGCAGGTCCGCGCTCTTCTCGAAGAGCAGGAACCGCGGTTCCCAGATGGGCCGGTACTTCGCGTTGGCGCGGTACAGCGACTCGATCTGCCACCAGCGCGAGAAGAAGCTGAGCAGCGACCGCCACAGCCTCAGCACCGGCCCGGCGCCGAGGCGTGCGCCACGCTCGAAGACCGAGCGGAACACCGCGAAGTTGAGAGAGACCTGAGTGATCTCGATCTCCTGTGCCCTGCGCAGGAGTTCGAGGACCATGAACTCCATCAGCCCGTTGTCGGAGTCCCGGTCCCGCCGCATCAGGTCGAGGGACAGTCCGTGCGGCCCCCAGGGCGCGAAGGACAGCAGGGCCTTAAGCTCCCCGCTCGCGTCCGTGCACTCCAGCATCACGCACTGCCCGTCTCCCGGGTCCCCGAGCCGGCCGAGCGCCATGCTGAAGCCGCGCTCGGTCGCCCCGTCCCGCCAGTCGTCCGCCCGCCGGAGCAGATGGGCCATCACGTCGTCCGGGATGTCCGCGTGCCGTCGGATGCGCACCTGGTACCCGGCCCGCTTGATCCGGTTGTAGGCCTGCCGCACGGTCCGCATCGCCCGGCCCTCCAGCGTGAACTCGGCCACCTCCACGATCGCCTCGTCACCGAGCTCCAGCGCGTCGAGGCCGTGCCGCGCGTACACGGTCCCGGCCTCCTCGCTCGCGCCCATCACGGCCGGGATCCAGCCGTGCTCCCGCGCCTGCGCCAGCCACGGCGCGATCGCCCCGGGCCAGGCCTCCGAATCGCCGATCGGATCCCCGGAGGCCAGCGACACCCCGCTAACCACCCGGTAGGCGACCGCCGCCTTCCCGGTCGGCGACCACACCACGCTCTTCTCCCGGCGCAGCGCGAAGTACCCGAGCGAGTCCCGCTCGCCGTGCCGCTCCAGCAGCGCCCGCAGCCGCAGCTCGTCGTCCTCGGTGAGCGGGTCGACGGCGCGCCGGGAGCGGAAGGCGGCGTAGAGCACGACGAGCACGAGGACCGTGCTGATCACATTGATGACGACGTTGACCCAGTTGGGGGTGGAGATCCCGGGGAAGCGGGACTCGCCGGCCGCGACCGAGATCAGCCGCAGGGCGCCGTAGTGCCATCGTTCCAGGAACGTCGAACTGGCCGCGTCCGGGGACCGGTTCGTGACGGTCACCAGGAACGCGGCCAGCAGTGAGGCGAGCAGCCCGCCGCCGACGGCGACGGTGGCGGCGAGCTTGGTGTTGGACCGGTCGCCCTTGGCGTAGAACTCCCGCCGCCCCACGAGCAGTGCGGCGAAGAACGCGGCGGTCAGGATCAGCGAGATCCAGTTCTGGGCGTACCGCCGGATCTCCGGGAACGCCACGGCGAAGGCGAACAGCGCCAGGAACAGCCCGCACAGCACCAGGTTCAGGATCCACGCGGCCCGCTTGCGTCGCCGCATGGTGATCGCCAGGAAGGTGGTGAACACCCCGGAGGCGAAGCCGGCGGTCAGCAGGTACGGGGTGAAGAGGTTCTCCTGGTTGTGCCGCCGCACGTCCTGACCGAGAGAGACCCAGACCGCGCTGAGGAAGTTGATGAAGGCGACCGCCCGCAGGTACCAGACGGCGAAGGCGGCGGCCCGCCGGGAGGCCCCGGTGGACCGCCGCTCCCTTTCACCGTCCGGGTCTGTGGCAATTCGGGCATCTCCCATGGAAAAGGATGATATGCCCGCGCATATGGTGAATCACGACATTCAGGCCGTACTCAGACCGCCCCGGTCTCCTGCTCCTTCTCCGGATCCTCCTCCGGAAGAAGTTCCGGATCCCTCTCCGGGAGCTCCGCCGCCAGAGCCGCCGCGGCCTGCACCAGCGGCAGCGCGAGCAGCGCCCCGGCGCCCTCCCCGACGGTCACGCCCTGGCTCAGCAGCGGCTCCAGCCCCATCCGGTCCAGCGCCTTCGCCTGCCCCGGCTCGCCGCTGTCGTGCCCGGCCAGCCACCAGTCCGGCGCCCGGAACGCGACACGCTGCGCGACCAGCGCGCACGCGGCCGCCACGACCCCGTCCAGGATGACCGGCATCTTCCGTACGGCCGCCTGGAGCAGGAACCCGGTCATCGCGGTCAGGTCGGCCCCGCCCGCCGCCGCGAGCAGCTCCAGCTGATCCCCGAGCACCGGCCGGGCCCGGCGCAGCGCGTCCCGGACGGCCGCGCACTTGCGCATCCACGTCAGGTCGTCGACGGCGACCCCGCCCCGCCCGGTGACCACCGACGCGTCGGTCCCGCACAGCGCCGCCACGAGCACCGCCGCGGCCGTGGTGCCACCCACGCTCACATCGCCGAGCACCACCAGATCCGTGCCGGAGTCGGCCTCCTCGTCGGCGATCGCGACACCCGCCCGGAAGGCCGCCGTCGCCTCCTCGGCGGTCAGCGCGTCCTCGATGTCGATACGGCCGCTGCCGCGCCGCACCCGGTGCCGCACGACCTCCTCGGGCAGTGTGTCCGGCTCGCAGTCCAGCGCCATGTCCACGACCCGCACCGGCACCCCCAGCCGCCGCGCGAGCACCGACACCGGGCTGCCGCCCGACAGCACGGACCGCACCAGCCGCACGGCGTCGCCCGCGGGACGCGCGGAGACGCCCAGTCGGGCGATCCCGTGGTCACCGGCGAAGAGCACCGCCCGCGGCCGCTCGACGGGCCGCACCGGCACGGTGCCGCGCGCGGCGGCCAGCCACTCGCCGAGGTCGTCGAGGCGGCCCAGGGATCCGGGCGGCACGAGCAGGCGCTCCCGGCGTGCCTCGGCGTCACGGCGTACGCCCCCGTCGGGGCGCTCGATCAGATCGGTGAAGTCGTCGAGATTCAGCGAGCTCATTCGCCGAACAGTACCGGCAGCGGACGAACAGTCCGGTGCCGCGTCGACGCCATACCCGTACGGCGTCTTGGCACCCAAGATCGCGATCCCATACGTTCCGTTTTGCAGCAGATTGTCGTACAGGGAGTCGCCCATGCAGTCCACGGAAACCTTCCACGAGCCGCGCCGCGAGGACTGCCCCTGGTGCGGCTCGCGGCGACTGCGCACCCGGCTGCGCGTGCCCCGACGCCGCCACCACCGGCCCGGCGGATTCGCGGCCGACCAATGCCTGGACTGCGCCCACGTCTTCCAGAACCCGCGGCTCACCCCGGAGGGGCTCGCCTTCCACCACCGGGAGTTCTACGCCGGGCACCTGGAGGCCCTCGCCGAACGCACCGTCACCGGCCGCTCCGGACGCCGCCGTCACCAGGCCGCCGCCCGCGCGCTACTGGCCCTGCCCGAACCGGAGAGCTGGCTGGACGTCGGCACCGGCCACGGCCACTTCCCCGCCGCGGTGAAGGAACTCTTCGCCTACACCGCCTTCGACGGCCTGGATCCGACCCCGCGCGTGGAACGGGCCCGCAGATCCGGCCGGATCGAGGAGGCCCACCGCGGTCGGCTCACCACTCCCGAGATCCTCGACCGCCTGCGCTCCCGCTACGACGTGGTCAGCATGCTCCACCACCTGGAGCACACCCCCGACCCGCGCGCCGAGCTCCACGCCGCCCTCGCCGTACTGCGCCCCGGCGGCCACCTCCTGGTCGAAGTCCCCGACCCGCACAGCGCGTTCGCCGTACTCCTCGGCAAGTGGTGGCCGCCCTACGGCAGACCCCGTCACCTGCACCTGATGCCCCTGGACAACGTCCGCGCGGAACTGGAGTCCCAGGGCTGCACCGTCATCGCGACCGACCGGAGGGAACCCCACACCCCCCACGACCTGTCGGCCGCCCTCGCGCTGGCCCTGGCCCACGTCCTGCCGAAGTCCTGGCGCCGCGCCGCGGCCCCCCTGGTGAGCGCGGCCACCGCCCTGGACCACGCCCTGGCCCCGCTGCTCCGCCGAACCCGCTTCTCGAACAGCTACCGAGTCGTCGCCCGCAAGGACATCGCGTAACCCACCCCCTCAGCACCAGCGCCTCAGCCTCACCCCCTCAGCACCAGCGCCTGCCCGGCCACCACCAGCAGCACCTGCTCGCACTCGGCCGCGAACGCCGCGTTCAGCCGGCCGAGTTCGTCGCGGTAGCGCCGGCCGGACGCGGTGGCCGGCACGATGCCCGAGCCCACCTCGTTCGACACCGCCACCACGGCCCGCCGGGCCGACCGCACCGCCCCCGTGAGGTCGAGCACCCGTGCCCGCAGGGCCCGTTCACCGCCGCCCGCCCACTCCGCGTCGTCCCACGCCCCGACCGAGTCCATCGCGTCCGTCAGCCACAGCGACAGGCAGTCGATCAGCAGCGGCGGCCCGTCCTCCGCCAGCAGCGGCACCAGGTCGCAGGTCTCCGTCGTACGCCACGAGCCCGGCCGCCGTTCCCGGTGCGCGGTCACCCGTGTCGCCCACTCCGTGTCCCCGCCGCGCGTCCCGCCCGTCGCCACGTACAGCACGTCGGGAAACGCCTCCAGCCGCCGCTCGGCCTCCACCGACTTCCCCGACCTCGCGCCGCCCAGGACCAGCGTGCGCCGCGGCACGTCGGGCACCTCTTCGTACACCCCCGTCTCCAGCGTCGTGCCGTCCGGCACCGCCCGGGCACCCGCGGCCGCCAGCCGCCGCCGCAGTTCGGCGCCCGACGGCACGTCGTGGTCCAGATGCACGGCGACCACGTCCGTCGTCGGTCCCACGGCGCCCACCGCCCGCAGCCTGGCCAGCGCGTCCGGCCGCCCCACGACGTCCGCGAGGACCAGGTCGTACGCCTCGGCCGGCGCCGAACCCTCCTCCAGGCCGGCCGGCGCGGACCCCGGCGGCAGATAGAGCATCCGCCGCCCCGTCGCACCGGTCACCGCGTACCCGGTGCCGCCCGCGTCCATCGCCAGCGCCCGCACCCGATGCCCCGTCAGCAGGGCGAGTTCCCGCCCGTCCGGCACCCGCACCGGCTGCGGCAGCCCGGCCGGCACCTCCACCGCCGGACCGTCGTGCGGATGCGACAGCAGCGCCTGCCGCACCCCGCCGAGCGAGCGCCCGGCCCGCGCGGCCGCGAACGCCGCTCCCGGCGTCAGATCGAGCAGCAGGGCCCCGTCCACCAGGACCGCGGTCGCCGCCCGCGCGTCCGTCCCGAGCGCGCTCGCGCACACGGCACAGGAACAGTCGGGGCGGGGCAGTCCGGCGGGGGCACCGGTACCGAGCAAGGTCACTTCCACGGACAGATTTTCACCCGTCCCCGCCGGTGGCGCGCACCGGGCGCCGACCCGCCCGCCCTCTCACGCCGGACCCGGCCGAGCGCATAGGCTGCTGATCACCAGCCGGACCAGGACACCAGGGAGGCGTACATGGCGGCATGGACGTGGCGTTTCGAGAAGACCGACGGGACGGAGATCGAGCCGGCGGTGCAGCCCGAGGAGTTCACCACGCAGGGCGACGCCGAGTCCTGGATCGGTGAGTACTGGAAGCAGCTCCTCGAAGGCGGAGCGGACCAGGTACGGCTCTTCGAGGACACCTCGGAGATCTACGGGCCGATGAGCCTGCACGCCACCGAGGCGTAGGCGCAGGAGCGAGGCTCGGGAACGTCACCCGGGGTACGGGGATTCACCCCCCGTACCCCGTCAGCCCCGTACGCCGCACAGATGCAGCAGCGCCGCGACCCCGCGGTACGGATCCGTCCGTCCCGCCCGCTCCTCGGCGTCCAGCAGCGTGTCCAGCGCCGCCGGGGGCTCCGCGCCGTCCGCCGCCGTGTCCGTGAAGACCCGCACGCCGTACCAGGCGTGCAGCGGTGCCCCGATCCCGGCCAGGGTGGCCGTGAGCGCCGACAGCCGGTCGGCCCGCGCGTCGAGGCCCAGCCGGTTGCGGTAGGCGGTCGTACCGAACGCGCGCAGCGCCTGCGACCAGTCCCCGGACAGCCCCGGCCGCATGGCCAGCGCGTCCCCGTTGCGCACCAGCAGCGACAGCAGGCCCCCGGGGGCGAGCATCCGGGCCAGTCCCGCCAGCAGTGCGTCGGGCTCCGCCACGTACATCAGCACGCCGTGGCACAGCACCACGTCGAAACTGCCCGGCAGGAAGTGCACGCCGGTCTCGTGCCCGTCGCCCTCCACGATCCGCATCCGCTCGCGGATCCCCTCCGGCTCACCGGAAAGGGCCTCCCGAGCGGCCGCGATCATCGTGGCATCCCGCTCCACGCCGGTCACCTGGTGCCCGGCGCGGGCCAGCCGCAGGGCCTGCGTGCCCTGGCCCATGCCCACGTCGAGCACCCGCAGCCGCTGCCCGACCGGGAAGCGCGCCGCTACCTGCTCGTCGAGCTGCCGGGCCACCAGCTCCTGCCGTACGACATCGCGCAGCCCGCCCAGCCCGTCGAGCCAGGCACTCGCCGCACCCCCGGAGAAGGCCTCTGCGCTCAGGGCCGCTCTCCGCGCTTGACCTGCGGCTTCGGCAGCCGGAGCCGGCGCATCTGGAGCGAGCGCATCAGGCCGTAGGCCACCGCGCCCCGCTTGTTCTCGTCGGGGAAGCGCTCCGCGAGCCGCTTGCGCAGCCGGAAGCCGGAGACGGCCGCGTCGAGCACGATCAGCACGATCACGATCAGCCACAGCAGCAGCGCGATCTGCTGGAGCGCCGGGACACGCACCACGCTCAGCACGAGGATGAGCACGGCCAGCGGCAGGAAGAACTCCGCCACGTTCCAGCGCGAGTCGATCCAGTCGCGGACGAACCGGCGGACCGGGCCCTTGTCGCGCGCGGGCAGGTATCGCTGGTCGCCGCTCGCCAGCGCCTGACGGCGCCGCTCCATGTCCGCACGGCGCTCGTCGCGCTGACGCTTGGAGGCCTCCTTGCGGGTCGTCGGCGTACTGGCGACGCTGCGGCGCTGGGACTGGGCCTCACTGCGCTTGGGCGTGGGCCTGCCCTTCGGGGCCTGCGGGTCACGGGGCTGCTTGGAGAAGTTCACCGGCGCCTTGTCGGCGGGGACTTTCTCTTCCTTGGCACGGCTACGGAACACAAAACCCAAGGGTACGTGGTGACGGGCCGTGGACCCCAGCCCGGCCGGGAACGATCCGGCAACACCGCGCGTCCGTAGGGGACAGGGAGGGCGTGCTCGGGGGGCCACCTACTCCTTGCGCCGGAGGGGGACCCGTTCGTGGTCGTTCTTGGGGAGGAGCGCATCCGCCCCCGAACAGTGCGGTAATAGAGGCAGGGCCCGTACTGTGGGTTCTGTCGCAGGATCGGTGAGCTGGAGTCCGTCAGAAGGGGGCGCGCGAAGCCCATGAGCGGTGTCATGAAGCGTATGGGGATGATCTTCCGCGCGAAGGCGAACAAGGCCCTTGACCGGGCCGAGGACCCTCGCGAGACCCTCGATTACTCGTACCAGAAGCAGCTGGAGCTGCTCCAGAAGGTCCGCCGCGGCGTCGCCGACGTGGCCACCTCGCGCAAGCGGCTGGAACTCCAGCTCAACCAGCTCCAGCAGCAGTCCGGCAAGCTGGAGGACCAGGGCCGCAAGGCGCTCGCCCTGGGCCGCGAGGACCTGGCCCGCGAGGCCCTGTCCCGCCGCGCCGCCCTCCAGCAGCAGGTCACCGACCTGGAGTCGCAGCACTCCACGCTCCAGGGCGAGGAGGAGAAGCTCACCCTTGCGGCCCAGCGGCTCCAGGCCAAGGTCGACGCCTTCCGCACCAAGAAGGAGACGATCAAGGCGACGTACACCGCCGCCCAGGCCCAGACGCGCATCGGTGAGGCCTTCTCCGGCATCTCCGAGGAGATGGGCGACGTGGGCCTCGCCATCCAGCGCGCCGAGGACAAGACGGCCCAGCTCCAGGCCCGCGCCGGCGCCATCGACGAACTGCTGGCCTCCGGCGCCCTGGACGACCCCTCCGGGATGGCCAAGGACGAGATCCAGGCCGAACTGGACCGCCTCTCCGGCGGCACGGACGTCGAGCTGGAGCTCCAGCGCATGAAGGCCGAGCTGGCCGGGGGCTCGTCGCAGCAGGCGATCGAGGGCGGCACCGGCCAGGCGCAGCCCCAGCAGCAGTCGCAGGACACCCCCCGCTTCGACAAGCAGTAGACGCCGCAGCAGCCGTGGCCGACCCCCTGGAGGGCGAGATGGCGGACATGATCGTACGGATCATGGGGGAGGGTCAGATGAGGCTGGCCGACAGCCACCTCAGCGAACTGAACAGGCTGGACGACGAGCTCCTGGCCGAGATGGAGAACGGCGACGGCCCCGGCTTCCGCCGCACCCTCCAGTCCCTCCTGGGCAGGGTCCGCGAACTCGGCGCTCCCGTTCCCGACGACTCCCTGACCCCCTCCGACCTCATCCTGCCGTCCCCGGACGCCACCCTGGAGGAGGTCCGGGAGCTGCTCAGCGACGACGGCCTGATCCCGGGCTGAACAGGGCTGGGGGCGCGGGCACCGGGCGCCGTACTGTTCGCTCCGTGAGCAGCACTCTGGAGCGCGCCCGCCGCCAACTGACAGCGCACCCCCTGGCTCTCGACGCGGGCATCGCCGCGGGCGCCCTGGTGTGCATGGCCCTCGGATCCTTCCTGGACCCCAGCGGGGGAAGCGGCGGAGGAGACGGCGGCAGCTGGGACGTGCGCACCCCGGACCCGCTGAGCCTGTTCCTCATCGCCGTCGGCGCCGTCGCGCTCGTCGCGCGACGCCGCGCCCCGAAGACGGTCCTCGCGGTCACCGGGACCGTCTCCCTGGTCGAGTGCGTCACCGGCGATCCCCGTGCCCCGGTCGTGATGTCCGCCGTGATCGCCCTGTTCACGGTCGCCGCCGCCACCGACCGCCACACCACGCTGCGGGTCGGTCTCCTCACCACGACCGTGCTGACCGGCGCCGCCATGCTCGCCGGGCCACTGCCCTGGTACGCCCAGGAGAACCTCGCCGTCTTCGCCTGGACCGGCATCGGCGCCACCGCGGGCGACGCCGTCCGCAGCCGCCGCGCGGTCGTCGGCGCCATGCGGGAACGCGCCGAGCGCGCGGAACGCACCCGGGAGGAGGAGGCCCGGCGGCGCGTCGCCGAGGAGCGGCTGCGCATCGCCCGCGACCTGCACGACGTCGTCGCCCATCACATCGCCCTGGTCAACGTGCAGGCCGGTGTCGCCGCCCATGTCATGGACAAGCGGCCCGACCAGGCGAAGGAGGCCCTCGCGCACGTCCGCGAGGCGAGCCGCTCGGCCCTGAACGAACTGCGCGCCACCGTCGGCCTGCTGCGCCAGTCCGGCGACCCCGAGGCCCCCACCGAGCCGGCCCCCGGCCTGAGCCGCCTGGACGAGCTGGCCGGCACCTTCCGCAGTGCCGGGCTCCAGGTCGAGGTCGCCCGCGCCGACCAGGGTGCCGTACTGCCCGCGGCCGTCGACCTCGCCGCGTACCGGATCATCCAGGAGGCCCTGACCAATGTGCGCAAGCACGCGGGCCCCGATGCCCGGGCCGAGGTCAGCGTCGTACGCGTGGGCCCGCACATAGAGGTCACCGTGCTGGACGACGGCGAGGGCGACGACGCCACGACCGAGGTCGGCGGCGGGCACGGTCTGCTCGGCATGCGCGAACGCGTCACCGCCCTGCGCGGCACCCTCACCACCGGTCCCCGCTACGGCGGCGGCTTCCGGGTGCATGCGATCCTGCCGGTCAGGACCCGCGCCGCCGCCCCGGAGGAGCCCGTATGACCATCCGTGTCCTGCTCGCCGACGACCAGGCACTGCTGCGCAGCGCCTTCCGGGTGCTGGTCGACTCCGAGCCGGACATGCAGGTGGTGGGCGAGGCGTCCGACGGGGCCGAGGCGGTACGGCTCGCCCGGGAACGGCAGGCCCAGGTCGTCCTCATGGACATCCGGATGCCCGGCACCGACGGCCTCGCGGCCACCCGGATGATCAGCACCGACCCGGCCCTCGCGGAGGTCCGTGTGGTCATCCTGACGACGTTCGAGGTGGACGACTACGTGGTGCGGGCGCTGCGGGCCGGCGCCTCCGGTTTCCTCGGCAAGGGAGCCGAACCCGAGGAACTGCTGAACGCCATCCGGATCGCGGCGGGCGGTGAGGCGCTGCTCTCCCCGACGGCCACCAAGGGCCTGATCGCCCGTTTCCTCGCGCAGGGCGCGGACGACGCCGACCCCACGCTCTCCGGCCGGCTGGCGGCGCTGACCGGCCGGGAGCGCGAGGTACTGGTGCAGGTCGCCGGCGGCAACTCCAACGACGAGATCGCCGAGCGGCTGGAGGTCAGCCCACTGACGGTGAAGACACACGTCAACCGGGCCATGGCCAAGCTGCACGCGCGGGACCGGGCACAGCTCGTGGTGATCGCGTACGAGTCGGGGCTGGTGCGCCCGAGGACGGACTGACGTACCGAGCCCGGGCGCGTCCCTGCCGTGACTACGGCAGCGCGAGCATCCGCTCCAGCGCCAGCTTCGCGAACGCCTCGGTCTCCTGGTCGACCTCGATGCGGTTGACCAGCTTGCCCTCGGCCAGGGACTCCAGGGTCCAGACCAGGTGGGGGAGGTCGATGCGGTTCATGGTCGAGCAGAAGCAGACCGTGCGGTCGAGGAAGACGATCTCCTTCCCCTCCGGGGCGAAACGGTTCGCCAGGCGGCGGACCAGGTTCAGCTCCGTGCCGATGGCCCACTTGGAACCGGCCGGGGCGGCCTCCAGGGCCTTGATGATGTACTCCGTCGAGCCGACGTAGTCCGCCGCGGCCACGACCTCGTGCCGGCACTCGGGGTGGACCAGGACGTTCACGCCCGGGATGCGCTCGCGCACGTCGTTGACCGAGTCGAGGCTGAAGCGACCGTGCACCGAGCAGTGACCGCGCCACAGGATCATCTTGGCGGCGCGCAGCTCGTCCGCCGTGAGGCCGCCGTTCGGCTTGTGCGGGTTGTAGAGCACGCAGTCGTCCAGGGACATGCCCATGTCGCGGACGGCGGTGTTGCGGCCCAGGTGCTGGTCCGGCAGGAACAGCACCTTCGTCTCCGAGGGGCCGCCCTGCTCGAAGGCCCACTCCAGGGCCCGCTTCGCGTTCGACGACGTGCAGATGGTGCCGCCGTGCTTGCCCGTGAACGCCTTGATGTCCGCGGAGGAGTTCATGTACGACACCGGCACGACCTGCTCGGCCACGCCTGCCTCGGTCAGCACGTCCCAGCACTCCGCGACCTGCTCGGCCGTGGCCATGTCGGCCATGGAGCAGCCGGCGGCCAGGTCGGGCAGCACGACCTTCTGGTCCTCGGACGTCAGGATGTCGGCCGACTCGGCCATGAAGTGCACACCGCAGAAGACGATGTACTCGGCCTCGGGCCGCGCGGCGGCATCCCGCGCCAGCTTGAAGGAGTCGCCCGTGACGTCGGCGAACTGGATGACCTCGTCGCGTTGGTAGTGGTGGCCGAGTACGAAGACCTTGTCGCCGAGCTTCTCCTTCGCCGCGCGGGCGCGCTCGACCAGGTCGGGGTCGGACGCCGCGGGCAGGTCACCTGGACAGTCGACACCCCGCTCACTCTTCGGGTCGGCCTCGCGGCCGAGGAGCAGCAGGGCGAGCGGAGTCGGCTGTACGTCGAGCTCCGTGGTCTGGGCGGTGGTCACGACACGCACCCTTTCTTCTTTTCGTCTAACTGACGCTATCTATCATAACCGCTTCACGTCAGTTTGACGATGCCGATTGTGTCGATGTGACGTGAATCCCGCCCCGACTTGCGCACCCACTCCTGGTTCCCTGTTCGCTTCAGCGGGCGTGTGCGAGCATGAGGTGGAAGCGATAAGCGAAAACGCATGTGCTCGGCCCGGAATGAATCCGCGGGCCCGCCGGTTGAAACACGTCGGCAAGCAGTCTCCGTACAACCCGGGAGAGATGTAGATGTCCGTATCGGACGAGACCACCACCGTCACCGACGGCATCATCCTGACCGACGCCGCCGCGTCCAAGGTGAAGGCCCTGCTCGACCAGGAGGGCCGTGACGACCTCGCACTGCGCGTCGCCGTCCAGCCCGGCGGCTGCTCCGGTCTGCGCTACCAGCTCTTCTTCGACGAGCGCTCCCTCGACGGCGACGTGAAGAAGGACTTCGACGGCGTGAAGGTCGTCACCGACCGCATGAGCGCTCCGTACCTGGTCGGCGCCACCGTCGACTTCGTGGACACGATCGAGAAGCAGGGCTTCACGATCGACAACCCGAACGCGACGGGCTCCTGCGCCTGCGGCGACTCCTTCAGCTGAGCCGTATCCCCGAACACACCGCGAAGGCGGCGGCCCCCTCCGACGGGGCCGCCGCCTTCGCGGTCTTCGGTGACGGACGACCGGCGCCCTAACCCGCCTGCTTCGGGATCTTCTGGCCGTCCGGGCCGACCACCTCCCGTGAGCCCAGGGAACCGTGCAGGTGGACGGTGCGCTCGTACTGCTTGGCGATCATGATGCAGACCTTGCCCGGCCAGGGCTTCTCGGTGACCGTGACCGTCACCCGGTCCGAGTCCTCGTCCGCGGAGGCCGTGTAGTCGGCGCACACCCCGCCCGAGAAGGTCACGGTCAGGTTCTCGCCGTCGGCCTTGTAGCCGGTCGCCGCGGCGTTCCTGGGCTTCGGCGGCTTCGGTGAGGTGGGTGAGGTCGGTGACTTCGTCTCCGGCGCGGAGGCCGAGGTGAGGTACTTCGGGTCGACCGCCGGATACGTCACCGTGTCGGCCGCGCCCGGCTGCGCGCCCCGCACCTCGAACAGCCAGGACGGGACCAGTGCCTGCCGCCCGCCCACGGAGTGCGCGGCCAGTCCGAACACCGCGCGCTCGATCGTGACCGTGGGCGAATTCCCCGCCGCTGCCGAGGTTCCCGGAGCTCCCGGAGTCCCGGACTTCCCGGCGCCGCACGGCTGCTCGAAGCGGTCCTTCAGCGGTACGGGATCGGCGCAGCCGCCGATGCCCATGCGGTGGTCGGTCCGCGGTGCGGAGTTCATCAGCTTCAGGGCCCGGTCGGCGCTGAGGACGGGATACGACGCGCCCTTCGCCGGCGCCGTCAGCTGCCCGCTGCCGCCGACCAGTTCGCCCCCCACACCGACGGTCAGTCCGGTCGTCCAGCCGTGCGTGGGCAGCCCGTCGACCACCGGATCGGCGTTCACCACCCGCTGGGCGCCCATCACCTGCCGCGCGTCCACCTTCGCGTCGTCCTGTCCCAGCGCCTTCAGCACCGGCGCCGCCGCCTTCTCGGCGTCCGCCACGCTCACCGGGGTGGCGGCCGGGGCGGCCGGGTCCTGGGCGTGGCAGGTGGTGATCTTCTTGCAGTTGTCCGTGCCGGGCGAGTAACGGCTGAAGGTCCAGGAACCCGGCGCCTGCCGCGCCACGCGCAGAACCGGGCCCGAACCGTCCTTGCCCGCGCCGACCTGCCAGGAGTCCCCGACGGTCACCGGCGTCGCGTCGACCCCTAGAGCCTTCGCCAGCCGGGCCACGTCCTCCTTGCCGACCTCGCCCGTCGACCGGTAGACGGCGGCCGAGCCGGGGCCGTCGGGCAGCTTTCCGTCCGCCCGGTAGGTCACGCCGTACGGGTTCGGCTCACCGGGCGCGATGCCGTTGCCCCCCGAGGAGGCCGAAGCGGAGGAGTCGTCCAGCGGGAGCGGCGGCGGAGTGGCCCCGCCACCCGCTCCCCCCGCACCTGCGTCCGCGCCACCGCCACCATCACCGGCGGTTGCCAGATAGGTCCCACCACCCCCGACGACGAGCACCGCGGCCACGACAGCGGCCGCGATCACCCCGGACCGCCGCCACCCGGCCTGTGACCTCGCCGAACCATCAGAATCCACCGCTGCACCGTCTGCGCCCGCGCCGTCGGCCGACGCACCGTTCGCCGCCGCGCTGCGCGTCGCCGTGCTCTCTGCGCCCGCGCCGAACGGCGCCGCGCTGTCCGCGCGCGTGGTGTCCGCGTCCGGGCCGTTCGGCCCTGCGCCGCCCGCCACCGCACTGACCGTCGCCGTGCTGTCTGCGCTCGCGCCGACCGCCGCCGCGCCGTGCGGGTCCGTGCTTTCTGCGTCCGCGCCGTTCGCCCCTGCGCCGCCCGCATCCGCGCCGTTCGCCGGTGTGCTGTCCACGCGCGTGGTGTCTTCGTCCGCGCCGTCGGCCGCCACACCGTTCGCCACCGCGCTGTCTGCCGTGCTGTCTGCGTCCGCGCCGACCGCGTCCGCGCCGTTCGCGCGCGTGCTGTGCCCATCCGCACCATCCGCCGCCGCGCCACCCGATGCGTTCTGGGCCGCGGACGCGGCGGCGGTCTCGCCCTTCGCCGGGTCGGAAGAGTCGTTGGTCCCGCCCTTCGCCAGGCCGGCGGAGCCCTCGGCTTTGTTCTTCGCCAGACCGGCGGAGCCCTTCGCCGGTTCCGAGTCGCCCGCGGGAGTGGCGTTCTCCGGCCTGCCGCCGGAGGCCTCCGCGTCGTCTTGATCGGGTCGCTCGGTGTTCACCGCATCGCTCCTCGCTGGGTCGTGTCCCGCGTCCCCTTCGCGGGGGACGGCGATGGGACGCGGCGGGGGAGCGTGCGGTTCCCCGGTGAGCGCCGGGGGGCTCAGTCGCCGTAGTCCGACATGGCGTCCAGCAGCCGTGCGGACCGCACCGGAACGGTCACGCCGTGGATGAGTGACAGGGGCACCGGAGGGGCAGTGTGATGTTCGGGCGCTGCCCAGTGACCGACCATCCGTGCGCAGTCACCGCGGAGCGACGCCAGGCCGCCTTCCAGGTCCGCCGGAGCGGGGGCTTCGACCGTCAGCTTCGTCATAGCCGCACCGTATGCACGTCGAGCCTCGCGAAGAAAGAGCTACTATCGGGTAGTTTTGCCAGCTTCAGAGCCCCGTCAGAACCGGGTAGCGTAAAACGTCAACCCGTCTCCCCCTTGGAGAGTCCTCGCCGTGCGCATCGCAGTCACCGGCTCCATCGCCACCGACCACCTCATGACGTTCCCCGGCCGTTTCGCCGAACAGTTCGTCGCGGACCAACTGCACACGGTCTCGCTCTCCTTCCTCGTCGACAACCTGGACGTACGCAGGGGCGGAGTCGGCGCCAACATCGCCTTCGGCATGGGTCAGCTCGGCACCCGGCCCATCCTGGTCGGCGCCGCGGGCTTCGACTTCGACGAGTACCGCGCCTGGCTCGACCGGCACGGCGTCGACACCGAGTCGGTCCGCATCTCCGAGACCCTGCACACCGCCCGCTTCGTGTGCACCACGGACGCCGACCACAACCAGATCGGCTCCTTCTACACCGGCGCCATGAGCGAGGCCCGGCTCATCGAGCTGAAGACCGTCGCCGACCGCGTCGGCGGCCTCGACCTGGTCCTCATCGGCGCCGACGACCCGGAGGGCATGCTCCGCCACACGGAGGAGTGCCGCTCGCGGAACATCCCGTTCGCCGCCGACTTCTCCCAGCAGATCGCCCGTATGAACGGCGACGAGATCCGGATACTGCTGGACGGGGCGGCCTACCTCTTCTCCAACGAGTACGAGAAGGGCCTCATCGAGGCCAAGACCGGCTGGACCGACGAGGAGATCCTCGGCAAGGTCGGCCACCGCGTCACCACCCTCGGCTCCCGCGGCGTCCGTATCGAGCGGTCCGGCGAGGACCCGATCGAGGTCGGCTGTGCGGAGGAGGAGCGCAAGGCCGACCCCACCGGCGTCGGCGACGCCTTCCGGGCCGGCTTCCTCTCCGGCCTGGCCTGGGGCGTCACCCTGGAGCGCGCCGCCCAGGTCGGCTGCATGCTCGCCACGCTCGTCATCGAGACGGTCGGCACCCAGGAGTACCAGCTGCGCCGCGCCCACTTCATGGACCGCTTCACCAAGGCGTACGGTCACGAGGCCGCCGACGAGGTCCGCGTGCACCTCGCGTAGCCCCGCTACGACACCCGGCGGACCACATAGGCCGAACCGTGGTCCGCCGGCTCCTCACCGACGTACTCCTGGCCCCGCATCTCGCACCAGGCCGGAATGTCCAGCCGCGCGGCCTCGTCGTCCGAGAGGACCCGTACCGTGCCGCCCACCGGCACGTTCCCGATGACCTTGGCCAGCTCGATCACCGGGATCGGGCAGCGCTTCCCGAGGGCGTCCACCACCAGCTCCCCGGCCCGCACCACGCCCGCCGGAGCCGGCGCCGCCCCCAGCTTCTCCCGCACCCCGGCCACCGCCCCCGGCAGCACCGCCAGGAACCGCTCGACGTCCTCCTGCGCCGTCCCAGGCGGCAGCGACACCCGTACGTTCCCCTCGCTCAGCACTCCCATCGCCTTCAGCACATGGCTCGGCGTCAGCGTGCTGCTCGTGCAGGACGATCCGGACGACACGGAGAACCCCTCCCGGTCCAACCCGTGCAGCAGTGCCTCCCCGTCGACATAGAGACAGGAGAAGGTGACGATCCCGGGCACCCGCCGCTCCGGGTCGCCCACCACCTCCACGTCCGGCACCGTCATCGGCACCCGCGTCCGGATCAGCTCCGTCAGCTCCCGCAGCCGTACCGCCTCCCGGTCCGCCTCCGCGCGCACCGCCCGCAGCGAAGCCGCCGCGGCCACGATCGCCGGAAGGTTCTCGAACCCGGCCGCCCGCCCCGACTCCCGCTCGTCCAGGGGGCCTTGGAGTGCGAACCTGACACCCTTGCGGACGGCCAGCAGCCCCACCCCGGAGGGGCCACCCCACTTGTGGGCGCTCGCCGTCAGCAGCGACCAGTCGCCCTCGACGCGCCCCCAGCCCAGCGACTGGGCCGCGTCCACCAGCAGCGGCACCCCGGCCGCCCGGCACGCCTCGGCCACCGCCGCCACCGGCTGCTCGGTCCCCACCTCGTGGTTGGCCGACTGGAGACAGGCCAGCGCGGTGTCCGGGCGCAGCGCCTCCTCGTACGACTCGACGGTCACCGCCCCCGTGCGCTGCACCGGTACCCGGGTCACCGATCCGCCCGCCGCCTCGAACGCCTCTGCCGAATGGATGACCGAGGAGTGTTCGACGGCTGACACGATCAGGTGACTTCCGGTCCGGCGTCGACCCGCCAACGCCCCCGCGACACCGCTGTGTACGGCCCGGGTGCCGGAGGAGGTGAACACCAGCTCGTCGGCCCGGCACCCCACCGCCTCGGCGGCCGCCTCCCGCGCCGCGTCCAGCAGCATCCGTGCCCGCCGACCCTCCCGGTAGAGCCGGGAGGGGTCGGCCCACCCTTCGTCCAGTGCAGCCAACAGCGCCTGACGGGCAACGGGGTGAAGGGGGGCGGAGGAGGCGGCGTCGAAGTAGGACATGCGGCAACGTTAAAGCTTGGGGCAACTTACGAGGGGGCGCGGGACCGTGCCGACCTGCCGCTCTGTCGCGCTGGCGGGGGAAACGGCATGCGCCCGCACCCGCCAAACCATCCGAACCCCCGAGCTACTAGGCGCTTTCGGGTGACCCGTAGCGCGTATGGCACCCTCCCCGCGAACCCCCGGAGGGCGTCGGCTAGGGTTTGGTCCGCATAAACATCAAACCCCTGCCCGACGCAGGACGGCGACCGACCAGCGAGAAGGCCGCAGCCAAAGCGCGGGCGAGACTCTCGGGAAGGCGCTACGTGAGTCCCAACGGCTCCGACCGCTCGCCGCGGCGCCCGATGCGGCGGAAGCTGCTGCAGGCAATGACCGCGGGCCTGGTCCTTGCGACCGCTACCGGTTGCACATACAAGGACTTCCCCCGCCTTGGTATGCCCACCCCGGCCACGGAAGAGGCTCCGCGGATCCTCTCCCTGTGGCAGGGGTCCTGGGCGGCCGCGCTCGCCGTGGGCGTGCTGGTGTGGGGCCTGATCCTGTGGAGCGCCATGTTCCACCGGCGCAGCCGCAGCAAGGTCGAGGTACCCCCGCAGACCCGGTACAACATGCCCATCGAGGCGCTGTACACGGTGGTCCCGATCATCATCATCTCGGTGCTGTTCTACTTCACGGCCCGGGACGAGACGAAGCTCCTCGACCTCTCGAAGAAGCCCGACGTCACCGTCAACGTGGTCGGCTTCCAGTGGAGCTGGGGCTTCAACTACATCGAGGGCGTTCCCGGTTCGACCGGAGACGCGAAGACCGCTCCGGAGCTGAACGGCATCCCGGACCGGTTCAAGAAGGAGTTCCCGGCGAACGCCGGCGGTGTCTACGACGTCGGCACCCCGGGCACGCGGAACCCGGAGACGCACAACCCCGGTCCGACCCTCTGGCTCCCCAAGGGCAAGACGGTCCGCTTCGTCCTCACCTCGCGCGACGTCATCCACTCCTTCTGGGTGGTGCCGTTCCTGATGAAGATGGACGTCATCCCGGGGCACACCAATGCCTTCCAGGTGACGCCCAACGAGGAGGGCACCTTCCTCGGCAAGTGTGCTGAGCTCTGCGGCGTCGACCACTCCCGGATGCTGTTCAACGTGAAGGTCGTCTCGCCCGAGCAGTACGAGCAGCACCTCAAGGACCTCGCCAAGAAGGGGCAGACCGGTTACATTCCGGCCGGCATCGAGCAGACGCCGCACGAGAAGAACCGGGAGACGAACAACCTGTGAGCATCCTCAACGATCCCCAGGGTGCCGCCGCAGCTGAGGACTCTTACGAGAACGAGCTGCCGGTCAGGCGCAAGCAGCCCGGCAACGTCGTGGTGAAGTGGCTGACGACCACCGACCACAAGACGATCGGAACGCTGTACCTCGTCACGTCGTTCGCCTTCTTCCTGATCGGCGGCGTCATGGCGCTGCTGATGCGCGCCGAGCTGGCCCGTCCCGGCATGCAGATCATGTCGAACGAGCAGTTCAACCAGGCGTTCACGATGCACGGCACGATCATGCTGCTGATGTTCGCGACGCCGCTGTTCGCCGGCTTCACGAACTGGATCATGCCGCTCCAGATCGGCGCGCCCGACGTCGCGTTCCCGCGGCTGAACATGTTCGCGTACTGGCTCTACCTGTTCGGCTCGACCATCGCGGTGGGTGGCTTCCTCACCCCGGACGGCGCGGCCGACTTCGGCTGGTTCGCCTACTCCCCGCTGTCGGACGCGGTCCGCTCGCCGGGCATCGGCGCCGACATGTGGATCATGGGTCTGGCCTTCTCCGGCTTCGGCACCATCCTCGGCGCGGTCAACTTCATCACCACGATCATCTGCATGCGTGCCCCGGGCATGACCATGTTCCGCATGCCGATCTTCGTGTGGAACGTGCTGCTGACCGCCGTCCTGGTCCTGCTCGCCTTCCCGGTCCTCGCGGCCGCGCTGTTCGCCCTGGAGGCGGACCGGAAATTCGGTGCCCACGTCTTCGACGCCGCCAACGGCGGCGCACTGCTGTGGCAACACCTCTTCTGGTTCTTCGGCCATCCAGAGGTGTACATCATCGCGCTGCCGTTCTTCGGCATCATCTCCGAGGTCATCCCGGTCTTCTCCCGCAAGCCGATGTTCGGCTACATGGGCCTGATCGCGGCGACCATCTCGATCGCCGGCCTGTCCGTGACGGTGTGGGCGCACCACATGTACGTCACCGGCGGAGTGCTGCTGCCGTTCTTCTCCTTCATGACGTTCCTCATCGCCGTCCCGACCGGTGTGAAGTTCTTCAACTGGATCGGCACGATGTGGAAGGGCTCGCTGTCCTTCGAGACCCCGATGCTGTGGGCCACCGGCTTCCTGATCACCTTCACGTTCGGTGGTCTGACCGGTGTCATCCTGGCCTCGCCGCCGATGGACTTCCATGTGTCCGACTCGTACTTCGTGGTGGCGCACTTCCACTACGTGGTGTTCGGCACCGTCGTGTTCGCGATGTTCTCCGGCTTCCACTTCTGGTGGCCGAAGATGACGGGCAAGATGCTGGACGAGCGCCTCGGCAAGATCACCTTCTGGACGCTGTTCATCGGCTTCCACGGCACCTTCCTGGTCCAGCACTGGCTGGGCGCCGAGGGCATGCCGCGTCGTTACGCCGACTACCTGGCGGCCGACGGCTTCACGACGCTGAACACGATCTCGTCCATCAGCTCGTTCCTGCTGGGCCTGTCGATCCTGCCGTTCCTCTACAACGTGTGGAAGACGGCCAAGTACGGCAAGCCGGTCGGCGTCGACGACCCGTGGGGCTACGGCCGCTCGCTCGAGTGGGCGACGTCCTGCCCGCCGCCGCGTCACAACTTCCTCACCCTGCCGCGGATCCGCAGTGAATCCCCGGCGTTCGACCTGCACCACCCTGAGATCGCGGCCCTTGAGCAGCTGGAGCACGCCGGTCACGGCGGCGCCATCGCGGGCAGCAAGGAGGCCGGCAAGTGAAGATCCAGGGCTGGATGTTCGTCTGGCTGAGCGCCTTCGTCCTCGTCATGGCGATCGTCTATGGCGTCTGGTCGAAGGAGCCGGCCGGTACCACCGCGCTCTTCCTGGCCTTCGGCCTGTGCCTCATGATCGGCTTCTACCTGGGTTTCACCGCCCGGCGGGTCGACGCGGGGTCCCAGGACAACAAGGAGGCCGACGTCGCGGACGACGCGGGCGAGCTGGGCTTCTTCAGCCCGCACAGCTGGCAGCCGCTCGCCCTCGGTATCGGTGGCGCGCTGGCCTTCCTCGGTGTGGCCGTCGGCTGGTGGCTGCTGTACTTCTCGGCACCGCTCATCCTGATCGGCCTGTTCGGCTGGGTCTTCGAGTACTACCACGGTGAGAACCGCACCCAGTAGCACGCCGCCGAGCATTTGAGGAGCCCGGACCTCCATCAGGAGGCCCGGGCTCCTTGTTTTCCGTCTTCCGGCCCACACGTCGTTCCCCCATCCGGCCCACTCACCGCGCTGAGGTATGAAAATCTTCTTAGCTTGAGGGCATGAGAACCTCTCCGCGCACCCGCACCGTCGTCATCGGCTGCACGCTGCTGGTGACCGCCATCGGCGCAGGCGTCACCGCGTGCGGTTCGGGCGGCGACAACCCCCTGGCGGCGAAGCCGTACGAAGTGACGGACCAGATCTCTGTCAACACCCCCACCGGAGCGGGGAAGAAGGCCGATCCGGACAAGCCCCTGGAGGTCTCGGCCGAGGGCGACGAGCGCATCACGGACGTCACGGCCGCGGACGCGACGGGCCGCTTCGTGGCGGGCGAACTGGCCGCCGACGGCAGCCGCTGGCACAGCACCTCACCGCTGGCCGCCGACGCCCACTACACGGTGCGGGTCAGCACGGAGGACAACGCGGGGGCGCCCGGGCGCAAGACCCTCACCTTCGAGACCAGCAAGCACACCGGCAAGAAGACCCTGGACGTCACCTTCGGGCCCAAGGCGGGCGAGTACGGCGTGGGCCAGCCCATCACCGCCGACCTCAACCTGCCCGTCAAGGACAAGGCCCAGCGCGCCGTGGTCGAGCAGGCCCTCAGAGTGGACTCCACGCCCGCCGTGGAGGGCTCCTGGTACTGGGTGAACGACAAGCAGCTGCACTTCCGCCCCAGGGACTACTGGCCCGCGCACGCCACCATCGACGTGCACAGCAACCTGGAGGGCATCAAGGTCTCGGACCAGGTGTGGGGCGGCAGGGCGCAGCCGCTGACGATCACCACGGGTGACCAGATGCTCGCCCTGACCGACGCCGCGAAGCACTCCCTCACGGTCTACAAGAACGGCGCGGCCATCAAGACCCTGCCGGTCACCACCGGCAAGCCCGGCTTCGAGACCCGCAACGGGGTCAAGGTCGTGCTGGAGAAGCAGTACCTCGTACGCATGCGCGGCACCACCGTCGGCATCGCCGCGGGCAGCTCCGACGCCTACGACCTGGACGTCTACTACGCCACCCGGGTCACCTGGTCCGGTGAGTACGTGCACGCCGCCCCCTGGTCCGTCGGCTCCCAGGGCTACGCCAACGTCAGCCACGGCTGCACCGGCCTGAGCACCGCCAACGCCCAGTGGTTCTACAACACCTTCAAGCCGGGCGACATCGTCAAGGTCGTCAACACCAACGGACACCAGATGGAGCCGTTCGGCAACGGCTTCGGCGACTGGAACCTCGACTGGACGAAGTGGCGCACGGGCAGCGCGCTGACCAACGGCAAGCAGTCGGGCCCCGCCCCGCGGAACACGGAACGGCTCCGCCCGACAGCGGTGTGACCCCGCCCCACCCCGCGCGGCGGCCCAGGAGAGTCCCTCAGGCGCTCTGCAGCCTCTGCCGGCGCAGCAGGGAGGCCAGGGCGCCCGCGAACTCCACCGGGTCCACCGGAAGCGTCACAGCGGCGTCAGCGCGGCTCCAGGTGGCCAGCCAGGCGTCCTGGGGCCGTGCGATCAGCAGCAGCACCGGCGGGCAGTGGAAGACCTCGTCCTTGATCTGGCGGCACAGCCCCATGCCGCCCATCGGCACGGCCTCGCCGTCCAGCACACAGACGTCGATCCCGCCCTTGTCCAGCTCGGCGACGACCGCGGCGGGTGTCGCGCACTCGAGGAACTCGACCAGCGGGACGTCGGCGGCGGGCCTGCGCCCGGTGGCCAGCCGCACCTGCTCGCGGGTGTTGGAGTCGTCGCTGTAGACCAGCACCGTGGCGGTCGGCTGCATTGTTCCTCCGGGACTTCGTCGTCGTGCGGACAGAACCGGTCGTACGGACAGGACCGATGCGGCGGATGCTACCCCTTCCGACACCCTGTCAACACTGGTCCGCACACGACTTCGAAGAGCCCTTCGAAGAGCCCGCCGATGCGCCATACGGGCAGTACACACGGTGCGGACACCCCGAACGGCACCCCCCGGAGTGAGGGCGGGATAAGCGACCGACATAATGTCGGTCGTGGCGACAGCAACGACAGTAGAAACCGGGCACGCGCACCCGTCGGTCAACCGGCCGAACCTCACCAGCGTCGGAACCATCATCTGGCTGAGTTCCGAGCTGATGTTCTTCGCGGCCCTCTTCGCGATGTACTTCACCCTTCGATCGGTGACCGGGCCGGAACACTGGAAGCACATGGCCGAGGCCTTGAACTTCCCGTTCTCGGCGACGAACACCACGATCCTGGTGCTCTCCTCCTTCACCTGCCAGATGGGCGTCTTCGCCGCCGAGCGCGGTGATGTGAAGAAGCTCAGGGCCTGGTTCATCGTCACCTTCATCATGGGTGCGATCTTCATCGGCGGTCAGATCTTCGAGTACACCGAACTGGTGAAGAAGGACGGGCTCTCGCTCTCCTCCGACCCGTACGGCTCGGTCTTCTACCTGACCACCGGCTTCCACGGCCTGCACGTGACGGGCGGTCTCATCGCCTTCCTGCTGGTCCTCGGCCGGACCTACGCGGCCAAGAGGTTCACTCACGAGCAGGCGACAGCCGCCATCGTCGTGTCCTACTACTGGCACTTCGTCGATGTCGTCTGGATCGGCCTTTTCGCGACGATCTACATGATCAAGTAGCCGGGCCCGATCCCACGCGCGTTATCGCAACGCACATCCAGAAGCATCGACGCAGAAGATCCTGACACCGGGGTAATCCGTGAAAAAGCTCTCCGCACGACGACGCCATCCGCTGGCGGCGGTCGTCGTCCTACTCCTCGCGCTGGCGGCCACGGGGGGGCTGTACGCCGTGTTCGCGCCCGCGAGCAAGGCGCAGGCCGATGAGACCTCCCAGTCCCTGACCATCGATGAGGGCAAGAAGCTCTACTCGGTCGGTTGCGCCAGCTGCCACGGCACCGGTGGCCAGGGCTCCTCCGACGGTCCGAGCCTGGTCGGCGTCGGCGCCGCGGCGGTCGACTTCCAGGTCGGCACCGGCCGTATGCCCGCCGCAACCTCCCAGGGCGCCCAGGTCCCGCGCAAGAAGCCCATCTACACGCAGGACCAGATCAACCAGCTCGCGGCGTACATCGCCTCGCTGGGTGCCGGCCCCGCGCAGCCGACGAGCGAGCAGTACGGCCCGGAAGGTGCCGACATCGCCAAGGGCGGCGAGCTGTTCCGCACCAACTGCGCTCAGTGCCACAACTTCACCGGCAAGGGTGGCGCCCTGACCGACGGCAAGTACGCGCCGACCCTTGAGGGTGTCGACCCGAAGCACATCTACGAGGCCATGCTCACCGGCCCGCAGAACATGCCGTCCTTCCCCGACACGACCCTGTCGGAGAAGAACAAGAAGGACATCATCGCGTACCTGAACGCGGTCGACAGCAGTGAGACGAACAACCCGGGCGGTCTCGAACTGGGCGGCCTCGGGCCGGTCACCGAGGGCCTGTTCGCGTGGATCTTCGGTCTCGGTGCGCTGATCGCGGTCGCCGTCTGGGTCGCCGCTCGGACCGCAAAGGCCAAGAAGTCATGAGTAGCCAAGACATTCCAGAAGAGAACCTGCCCGCTGAGCAGGAGACCGCGCACGGCGCGGTGAGCGTCGCGGACGAGAAGAACCCCTTCGCGGACCCCGGCCTGCCGCCCCACGAGCACCGGATCCAGGACATCGACGAGCGGGCCGCCAAGCGGTCCGAGCGCGTCGTCGCCTTCCTGTTCACGGTGTCGATGCTGGCCACCGTCGCCTTCATCGCCTCCTACGTGACGATCCCGCACGACAAGTCGATCTTCGTCTTCCCGATCGGTCACCTCAGCGCGCTGAACTTCGCGCTGGGCCTGACCCTCGGCGTGGCGCTGTTCTGCATCGGCGCGGGCGCGGTCCACTGGGCCCGCACCCTGATGTCCGACGTGGAGGTCGCCGACGAGCGGCACGCCATCGAGGCGTCCCCCGAGGTCCGCGCGAAGGTCCACGCGGACTTCAAGCAGGGTGCCAAGGAGTCGGCGATCGGCCGTCGCAAGCTGGTCCGCAACACGATGTTCGGCGCGCTCACGCTGGTGCCGCTCTCCGGCGTCATGCTGCTGCGCGACCTCGGCCCGCTGCCCGGGACCTCGCTCCGCCACACCATGTGGTCGAAGGGCAAGCTGCTCGTCAACATGAACACCGACGAGCCGCTGCGTCCCGAGGACGTCGCCGTCGGCTCGCTGACCTTCGCCAAGCCCGAGGGCCTGGAGGAGAAAGACGAGGAGTTCCAGACCGAGATCGCCAAGGCCGCCCTGATGATCGTCCGGCTCCAGCCGGACAACATCAAGGACAAGCGCGAGCTCGAGTGGTCGCACGAGGGCATCGTCGCGTACTCGAAGATCTGCACCCACGTCGGTTGCCCGATCTCCCTGTACGAGCAGCAGACGCACCACGTGCTGTGCCCCTGTCACCAGTCCACCTTCGACCTCTCCGACGGTGCCCGAGTGATCTTCGGCCCCGCCGGTCACGCCCTGCCGCAGCTGCGCATCGGTGTGAACGACGAGGGCTACCTCGAGGCGCTCGGCGACTTCGAAGAGCCCGTCGGTCCTGCATTCTGGGAGCGCGGATGAGCACGAACGAGAACACCCAGCCCCGCGCGCGCGGGAAGGCACCGGCCGGCGAGCGAGTCGCCGACTGGGCCGACGGCCGGCTCGGGATCTACTCCCTGGCCAAGGCCAACATGCGCAAGATCTTCCCCGACCACTGGTCGTTCATGTTGGGCGAAGTGTGCATGTACAGCTTCATCATCATCATCCTCACGGGTGTGTATCTGACGCTGTTCTTCCACCCGTCGATGAACGAGGTGGAGTACCACGGCAGCTACGTCCCGCTGCAGGGACAGCTGATGTCCGAGGCGTTCAGCTCGACCCTGCACATCTCCTTCGACGTGCGCGGTGGCCTGCTCATCCGGCAGATCCACCACTGGGCCGCGCTGATCTTCCTCGCCGGCATGTTCGTGCACATGATGCGCGTGTTCTTCACCGGCGCGTTCCGCAAGCCGCGTGAGGTCAACTGGCTGTTCGGCTTCCTGCTGTTCGTCCTCGGCATGTTCACCGGCTTCACCGGTTACTCGCTCCCGGACGACCTGCTCTCCGGCACCGGTGTCCGCTTCATGGAGGGCGCGGTCCTGTCCGTGCCGATCGTGGGCACGTACCTGTCGTTCTTCCTCTTCGGCGGTCAGTTCCCCGGCCACGACTTCGTCGCCCGGTTCTACTCGATCCACATCCTGCTGCTGCCGGGCATCATGCTCGGCCTGATGGTGGGCCACCTGATCCTGGTCTTCTACCACAAGCACACGCAGTTCGCGGGTCCCGGAAAGTCCGAGAAGAACGTCGTCGGCATGCCGCTGCTGCCGGTCTACATGGCCAAGGCCGGAGGCTTCTTCTTCCTGGTCTTCGGAGCCATCGCGGTCATCTCCGCGATCGCGCAGATCAACCCGATCTGGGCCATGGGCCCCTACCGTCCGGACCAGGTGTCCACCGGCGCCCAGCCCGACTGGTACATGGGCTTCTCCGAGGGCCTGATCCGCTTCATGCCCGGCTGGGAGATCAACTTCTGGGGTCACACGCTCGTCCTGGGCGTGTTCATCCCGCTGGTCATCTTCCCGCTGGTGCTGGTCGCGATCGCGGTCTACCCGTTCATCGAGTCCTGGGTCACCGGCGACAAGCGCGAGCACCACATCCTGGACCGCCCGCGCAACGCCCCGACGCGCACCGCTCTCGGTGTCGCCTGGATGACGGTGTACCTGACCCTGCTGGTCGGCGGTGGCAACGACCTGTGGGCCACCCACTTCAACCTGTCGATCAACGCGGTCACCTGGTTCGTCCGGATCTTCGTCTTCGTCGGACCGGTCCTCATGTTCATCGTCACCAAGCGGATCTGCCTCGGCCTCCAGCGCCGGGACCGGGACAAGGTGCTGCACGGTCGCGAGACCGGCATCATCAAGCGCCTGCCGCACGGTGAGTTCATCGAGGTCCACGAGCCGCTCAGCCAGGAGCAGCTGCACACGCTCACGGCGCACGAGCAGTACAAGCCGGCCGAGATCGGCCCGACGGTCGACGAGAACGGTGTCGAGCGCAAGGTGACGGGTGCGGAGAAGCTGCGCGCCAAGCTCAGCAGCGGCTTCTACGGTGAGGACTCCCAGATCCCGAAGCCGACCGTCGAGGAGTACAAGGAGATCACGAGCGGCCACGGCCACCACTGATCGCTGCGCACGCCACGCCACGGCAGGGGCCCCGTCCGGACACCGGACGGGGCCCTTCGCCGTTCGCGGCGGCTGGATAGGGTGGACGCAGTCAAGTACCCGTTCAACACCCATGTCCCCCATCCGGGACAAAGACCCAGGAGCGGCTTATGAGCGCTGTGACCCCCGCCGGAGGCGACACCGCGGCGGCCCGTTCCTGGCCTCAGGTGCTGAACGCCCTGCTGGAGGGCCGCGACCAGAGCGCGGACGCGACCGCCTGGGCGATGGACCGGATCATGCGCGGCGAGGCCACCGACGCGCAGATCGCCGGGTTCGTGGTGGCGCTGCGCGCCAAGGGCGAGACGGTCGAGGAGATCAGCGGCGTCGTCCGGGCGATGTACGAGCATGCCAAGGTGATCGAGGTGTCGGGCCGCACGGTCGACATCGTCGGCACGGGCGGCGACGGCGCCAGGACGGTCAACATCTCCACGATGTCGGCGCTGGTGGTGGCCGGTTCCGGGGCGAAGGTGGTCAAGCACGGCAACCGGGCGGCGTCCTCCGCGTCCGGCTCCTCGGACGTCCTGGAGAAGCTCGGCGTCAATCTCGACCTCACCCCGCAGCGGGTGGTGGAGGTCGCCGAGGAGGCGGGCATCACCTTCTGCTTCGCGGTGAAGTTCCACCCGGCGCTGCGTCATGTCGCCGCGGCCCGCGGCCAGTTGGGCATCCGTACGGTCTTCAACGCGCTCGGCCCGCTCACCAACCCGGCTAAGGTGCGGTCCCAGGCGGTCGGCGTCGCCGACCCGCGCCTCGCGCCGATGATCGCCGGTGTGCTCGCCGACCGCGGCAACTCCTCCCTGGTGTTCCGCGGCGACGACGGTCTGGACGAGCTGACCACGACGGCCACCTCCCACGTCTGGACGGTGCGGGACGGCAAGGTCACCGAGGAGAGCTTCGACCCGCGTGACGTCGGCATCGAACTCGTTCCGGTGGAGGCGCTGCGCGGCGGCGACCCGTCGTACAACGCGGCAGTCGCCAGACGGCTCCTCGACGGCGAGCCGGGGCCCGTGCGGGACGCGGTGCTGCTGAACTCGGCGGCGGCCCTGGTGGCCCTGGACCCGGGGCCGGGGACGCTTGCGGAGCAGCTGCGGGCCGGGATGGCCAGGGCGGCGGAGTCGATCGACTCGGGCGCCGCCAAGAGGGCCCTGGAACGCTGGGTGGCCGCCAGCAACGCGTGACGCCTTTCGTGTCGGTCCCGCGATCCGGACACGGGTTGCGGGACCGAGAGCACATCACGTACGTTCCTGTCCAGGTCATGAGTGACAGTCATGAGGCCCCGGCCGACTGTCCGGCAACCCTCCGTCCGTGGCGGGGTGCCCCGGGTGAGGACCAGGTCGTAGGCAGCGAGGTCTACGGCAAGCGCGGACCCCTCGCACTCTTCTGAGTGGACACGCCAGGGGTCCTGGTCGTTCGAGGGAGCCTTCCGTGAGCAAGCGAATGCGATAGGGCGTACAGCCCCGCCTCCGCGTACCCCTTTCCCCTTTTCTCGGTGTTCTCCGTGCTGGAGCCGTATGCGCTCGCACGGTGATTCCGCTTGCCTCTCACGGGAGTTCGCCATGTCTGTCGCCACCGCCACCGCCTCCACCGCCCACACCGACGCCACCCCCGCCGTCTGTGCCCCGCTGCCCGTCCTCGGCCGGGACGTCACCGTGCCGCTCGTCACCGGTGGTGAGGTCGGCTACGCCGCGCTCGACTACGCGGCCAGCGCGCCCGCGCTCCAGCGGGTCTGGGACGACGTGGCCGCGTACGCCCCGTACTACGGCAGCGTGCACCGCGGCGCCGGGTACCTCTCCCAGCTCTCCACCGACCTGTTCGAGAACGCCCGCCGGACGGTCGGGGAGTTCCTCGGCTGCCGCGACACCGACCAGGTGGTCTTCACCCGGTCCACCACGGACTCCCTGAACCTGCTCGCCCACGCGCTGCCCGCCGGCTGCCAGGTGTTCGTCTTCGAGACCGAGCACCACGCGGCCCTGCTGCCCTGGCAGGGCGCCGAGGTCACCTGCCTGGACGCCCCGCGCAGCCCCCGGCAGGCCGTCGAGACCCTGGAGCGGGCCCTCGCCGACCGCGACTCCCACGGTCCGGCCCTGGTCTGTGTGACCGGCGCCTCGAACGTCACCGGCGAGCTGTGGCCGGTACGCGAGCTGGCCGCCGCGGCCCACGCGCACGGTGCCCGGATCGTGCTGGACGCGGCCCAGCTGGCCCCGCACCACCCGGTGAGCGTCCGCGACCTGGACGTGGACTGGGTCGCCTTCTCCGGGCACAAGCTGTACGCGCCGTTCGGCTCCGGTGTGCTGGCCGGCCGTGCCGACTGGCTGCGCGCGGCCGAGCCGTACCTGGCGGGCGGTGGTGCCAGCCGTACGGTCACCCGGCGCGCGGACGGGGGAGTGGACGTGGAGTGGCACGAGACGGCCGCCCGTCACGAGGCCGGCTCCCCGAACGTGATCGGCGCCTACGCCATCGCCTCGGCCTGCAAGGCCCTCACCGAGGCCGGGCTCGACACCCTGGCCGCCCGCGAGCGGCACCTGATCGGCACGGTCACGGCCGGGCTCGCCGAGGTGCCCGGGGCCAGGGTGCTGTCCCTGTTCGGAGAGGACGCCCCCCGGGTCGGCGTCATCTCCTTCGTGATCGAGGGCTGGAACAGCTCCCACTTCGCGGCCGCGCTCTCCGCCGAGTACGGCATCGGCGTCCGCGACGGCCTCTTCTGCGCCCACCCCCTGGTCCGCACCCTGCTGGGCGCCGACGCGGACTCCCCGGGCGACTGCGGCGCCCAGGAGGCCGCCCCGCACGCCATCCGCGTCAGCTTCGGCGCGGGCACCCCCGACGAGCACGTCGAGCGGTTCGTGAACGCCGTACGGGAACTGGTCCGCGAGGGAGCCAAGTGGCGCTACCGCACGGAGAACGGCCGCTGCGTCCCGGCCGTGTGACGGCTCACGGGCACCGCGTCAGTTCTCCAGCCCGATCGCGAACGCCGCCTCCAGGTCGTGCTGGGAGTACGTGCGGAAGGCGACGTGCGTGTCCGTCGCCTCCACGCCGGGGATCCTGCTGATGCGGCCCGGGATGACGTCCGCGAGGTCCTCGTGCTCGCGGACCCGCACCATGGCGATCAGGTCGTAGGTGCCGGTGACGGAGAAGACCTCGCTCACCGAGTCCAGCGAAGCGATCTGCTCCGCGATCTCGGGGATCCGGTCCACGCTGGTCTTGATGAGCACGATCGCGGTGATCACGGCTGGTTCTCTCCCTCGGGAGCCGGAGCTGGGGCGGCCCTCACTTTAGTCGTCCGCCCGGACCACACCCATGCGTAGAGGAAGCCCAGGGTGAAGCCGACCAGGTGGGCGAGGTAGGCCACCCCGGGCCCCTCGGTGGGCTGGCTGGCGGCCAGCCACTGGAGGGCCGCCCAGAAGGGCAGCACGACCCAGGCCGGGAAGCGCAGCGGGAGGAAGAAGAGGAAGGGGAGGAGACTGGTGACACGGGCGTCGGGGAAGAGGTACAGGAACGCGCCGAGCACCGCCGAGATCGCCCCGGACGCGCCGACCAGTGACTGCTGGGACGCGGCGTTGGCGGCCGCGTAGCCGATCAGGGCGAGATAGCCGCAGCCGATGTAGAAGAGGGTGAAGCGCACGCGGCCCATCCGCTCCTCGGTCATCGCCCCGAAGACGTAGAGGAAGAGCATGTTGCCGAGCAGATGCACCCAGCTGCCGTGCACGAACAGGGCGGTGGCCGGGGTGAGCGCTTCGCGGGCCGGGCCGTCGAACAGCTCCGCGGGAATCACACCCCAGTGCCGGAAGTACGCCCGCTGGGCGGCGACCAGGGCGTCCCCGGTGCCGTACGCGGGATTCAGCCCGGACGCCGGCCCGAGCACGAAGATCAGGCAGCACAGGGTGATGAGTCCGTATGTCATGGGCGCGGACGTGCCCCGGACCGTCCTGACGGTCCGGCCGGCCGACGTGCTCCAGTTGCTGATCATGAATACAGAGCATGACGTAACAGGGCGGACTCGGGCAGATCGCCTCGCCGCCGTGGACGGACCAGCGGCGAGTCCCCCGCAGGCCGTAGGGTTACGACCCACACCATTCGGACCCACGCCATTCAGAAGGAAGCGAAGAGTCACGATGCCGGTTCCCCTGCCGACCACGACGACGCGGTGGCGATGCACCCTCTGCGGCAACCTCACGCGCTTCGATGTGACGCGCGCGTCGAAGGTCGTCGAGTACGTCCACCTGGACCTCGCCGGGGAGCCGAAGGTGGAGGAGCGTGAGGTGGTGAGTGAGACCATCGAGTCGGTCCGGTGCCGTTGGTGCAACGCGGTGGACCAGGTGGAACTCGTGGACAGGCCGGGCGCCGACTCCTGAGCAGGAGCGGCCCCGTACAGGTATTGGGGTGTGACGGATGGTGGAGACCGCAGGCGGGGGGCCGGGCGACGGCACCGCTGAGGTGCTTGACCGTCCACTGCCCGACGGTGTGCGGCGACGGGTCGTGCAGATCGTCGCGGACGGCTTCGGCGGGCTGACCGTCGGCGAACTGCCGCCTCAGCTGCGGCAGTACGCCCGGTTCGCCCCCAACCGCCGGGCCAAGTTCGCCGGGAACGCCATGGCGGCGGCCCTGGAGACCGATCTGCTGTTCCGGCAGCGCATCGGCGAGAAGCTGAGAGAGGCCCAGCCGGAGCTGGCCGGCGCCCTCGACTCCGGATCGCCGCCCCCGGCCGCGGATCCGCTGGACGTGGCGGCCGCGGCGTATGTGCTGCGCCCCGCGGGCTGGGTGAAGCTGGTCACCGCGGCCGGCGAGGAGGCCCAGCGCGCCGACGCCGAGCGGGCCGACGAGGAGAGCCGGGCCGAACTGCACCGGCTGCGCGAGGAACTGGACCGGGCGCGGGAGCAGACCCGCGGCGAGACCGAGCGGCTGCGCACCGAGCTGGAGGCGGCGAGGAAGGAAGCGGAATCGCTTCACCGCAAGCTCCGCGCGGCCCAGAGCGATGTGAAGCGCGGCGAGGCGGCACTGCGCAAGCTGCGGAGTGAGAGCGACGCCGCACGCGCCGAGGGCCAGGCGCAGGTGTCCGCCGCCGAGAGCGAGACCCGGCGCCTCAAGGCCCGTCTGGGCGAGACCGAGGCGGCCCTGGAAGCCACCCGCAGGGCGGCCCGGGAGGGCCGCAGCGTCGAGGACATGCGGGTACGGCTGCTGCTCGACACCGTGCTGGACGCGGCCCAGGGGCTGCGCAGGGAACTGGCGCTGCCGCCCGTGTCCGTACGCCCGGCCGAGACCGTGGACGCGGTCGAGCCGGGGCGGATGACGCCGAAGGACATCGCCGCGCGGGCGCTGTCCGAGCACGACCCGGCGATCCTGGACCAGTTGCTCGCCCTTCCGCAGGCGCACCTGGTGGTCGACGGCTACAACGTCACCAAGACCGGCTATCCGCAGATGCCGCTGGAGAAGCAGCGGCTCAGACTGCTCGGCCAGCTCTCGCAGCTCGCCGCGCAGACCGGCGCCGAGGTGACCTGTGTCTTCGACGGCGCCGAACTGGCCGCGCCGGTGCTGCTCGCCCCGCCGCGCGGAGTGCGGGTGCTGTTCTCCAAGCCCGGTGTGACGGCCGACGAGCTCATCCGGCAGCTCGTCCGCGCCGAGCCGCCGGGCCGCCCGGTCATCGTCGCCTCGACCGACCGGGAGGTGGCCGACGGCGTCGCCAGGGCGGGTGCCCGTCCCGTCGCTTCCGCGGTACTTCTCAAGCGCCTGTCCTGAAGGTGAACGTAAAGGCCGCATGCCCGAATTGGTGCGGATGGTGCTCCACGGGCTGTCAAGCCGAAGTCACCCCATGTGAGTTGAGTGCAAAGAATGCATGGCGGGGCGGATTTTTTTTCTGTGAGGATTTGAACTGATCACAGCAAGGTCACTAAGGTCGGGCTTCGAACCTCCACACGGGTGATCACTCAAAAGAAGGAGCCCGTCTCCGTGGCGTCCCACCGTCGACCCAAGCAGCCGAGTCGCATGCGCGTGACCGTGCTGACCACCGCGGCAGCCGCCGCCGTCGCTCTCGGCGCGAACGCCGCCAACGCGGCGCCCAGCGCGAAGCCCAGCAAGGGCGAGGTCAAGGCCAAGGTCGACAAGCTCTACGAAGAGGCGGAGCAGGCCACCGAGAAGTACAACGGCGCCAAGGAGAAGCAGGAGAAGCTCCAGAAGGAGATCTCCACCATCCAGGACAACGTCGCCCGCGGCCAGGAAGACGTCAACAAGCTGCGCGACGGTCTCGGTTCGCTGGCCAGCGCCCAGTACCGCTCGGGCGGCATCGACCCGTCCGTGCAGCTCTTCCTCTCCTCGAACCCGGACGACTACCTCGACAAGGCGTCCACGCTCGACCAGTTGAGCGGCCAGCAGGCCGAGGCCCTGCAGAAGATCCAGGGCAAACAGCGCGAACTCGCCCAGGAGCGGGCCGAGGCCACGGACAAGCTCAAGGACCTCGCCGCCACCCGCACCGAACTGGGCAAGAAGAAGAAGGAAGTCCAGGGCAAGCTCGCCGAGGCGCAGAGGCTGCTCAACACCCTGACCGCCAAGGAACGGGCCTCCCTCGACGCCGAGCAGAACCGCTCCAGCCGCTCCGCGAGCCAGCGCGTCGACCTGGGCAACGACACCTCGGCCAGCGGCCGGGCCTCCGCGGCCTTCGCCGCCGCCCAGAGCAAGCTCGGCACCCCGTACCAGTACGGCGCCACCGGTACCGCCACCTTCGACTGCTCGGGTCTGACCTCCTGGGCCTACCGCCAGGCCGGCGTCACCATCCCGCGCATCTCCCAGGACCAGGCGAACGCGGGCACCCACCTCACGAGGAGCCAGCTCCAGGTCGGCGACCTGGTGATCTTCTACGGCGACCACCACCACGTCGGTCTCTACGCGGGCAACGGCCAGGTGCTGCACGCCCCGCGCACCGGCACCGTCGTGCGCTACGAGTCGATGGACAACATGCCGTTCCAGTTCGGCGTCCGGATCTGACGTCGGTCCCGACCCGACTGCTGCGCCCGATCGGGCGATTCGCGACAACCGAAACTGACTCCGCGACCCGCCGCTGACCTGCGTCAGCGGCGGGTCGCCGCGTTGACCGGCCCCGAACGCCTTTTGGCGCGAAGCGTGTCCGCACGGCTACTGTCTGCCGGGTTTCCGAGCAGTCAGACGTCCGCCAGCGGAAGGAGCGCGGCTTCCCGTGGGGTCCCATCGCCGCCTTGTGCCGTCCGGGTTCGACCGGGGTGCCGTCGCCCTGTGCGTACTGTCCGCCGCCGCTGTCGCCGTGGGGGCCGTCGGCGCCGCACCGGCGACCGCCGCACCGCACGCCGACACCCGGGCGGAGGTGGACCGGCTCTACGAGGAGGCCGAACGCGCCACCGAGGCCTTCGACCAGGCCGCCGAGCGCGCCGATGCGCTGCGCGGACAGGTGAGCCTGGCCCAGGACCACATCGCCCGGCAGCAGGGGCGGATCAACGCCATGCGGGACGAGCTCGGCTCGCTCGCGGGCGCCCAGTACCGCTCCGGCGGCCTCGATCCCACCGTCGCCCTGCTCTTCTCCTCCGACCCGGTCGACTACCTCGACAAGGCGGCCACGCTCGACCGGATCGGCACCCAGCAGGCCGGCCGGCTCAGGGAACTCAGGTCGGTGATGCGTCTGCTCGCCCAGGAGCGCGCCGAGACGTCCGGGAAGCTCGCCGCCCTGGAACGGACCCGCAGGTCCGTCGCCGCGCACAAGCGGTCCGTGGAACGGAAGCTGGCCAGAGCCCGGCTACTGCTCAACTCGCTGCCCGCGGCCGAGCGCGCCGCCTACGACCGGGCCTCGCGCGACGGCCGCTCCGACCTGCCGGACCTCGCGGGTGTCGCCACCCCCAGCGGCCGCGCGGCCGCGGCCATCGCCGCCGCCCGTTCCGCCCTGGGCCGCCCCTACGTCTGGGGCGCCAACGGGCCCCACGGCTTCGACTGCTCGGGCCTGATGCAGTGGTCGTACGCGCGCGCCGGGATCCAGCTGCCGCGCACCTCGCAGCAGCAGCGGTACGCCGGGCGGCAGATCCCGCTCTCCCAGGCACGTCCCGGTGACCTGGTCGTCTACCGTTCCGACGCCAGCCATGTGGCGATGTACGTGGGCAACGGCCAGGTGATCCACGCACCCCACCCGGGCGCGGCGGTGCGCTACGACCCGGTCGGGATGATGCCCATCTCCTCCATCACCCGGGTCTGACCGCACCCGGGACCGACCGCCGCGTGCCTGGCCGTACCATCGGCGGGTGGCTGGTCGCAGGCGGGCGTGGGGTTCGGGAGCGGTGGGGTTCTGCCTGCTGTCCGCCTCCCTGACCGGATGCCACGGACAGTCCGCTGTCGACTCCGCGCGGACCGAGGTGCAGCACGTGCTCGACCGGCGGGCCGCGGCCCTGCTCGGACACGACGAGACGGCTTACGGCCGCACGGGCACCCGCACCCCGTACGAGAACCTGCGCGGGGTGCCGCTCGCGTCCTGGACGTACCGGGTGACCGGCGCGCGCCGCAGCGGGGCCACCGCCACCGCGGACGCCGAGCTGAGCTACCGCGTCGGCGGCTACGACAAGGCCCCGGTGACCACCGCCCGAAGGCTCACCCTCCGGCTCACGGCCGACGGCCGCTGGTACGTCGACTCCGACCGGCCCGCGGTGAAGTCCGACCAGCAGCTGTGGGACCAGGGTGCGGTGAAGGCCGTCGAGGGCGCCCACAGCCTGGTCCTCGGGACCGGTCAGCCGGAGGGCACGCTGCGCACCTACGCCCGGCTCGCCGACCGCGCGGTACCGGCCGTGTCCCAGGCGTGGGGCACCCGCTGGACGCGGCGGGTCGTCGTCCTGGTGCCGCGGTCGCTGGAGGGCATGGCGGGGCTCCTCGGCTCGCCCCCGTCCTCGTACCGCGGGATCGCCGCCGTCACCACCGGTGAGGCGGGAGGCTCCGGGCGGGCGCCCGCGGACCGGGTCGTCGTCAACCCGGAGGCGTACGCCATGCTCGGCGCGGTCGGCAAACAGGTGGTGATCACCCACGAGACGACCCATGTGGCCACCCGCGCCGACACCACCGCGGCCACTCCGCTGTGGCTCTCCGAGGGCTACGCCGACTGGGTCGCCTACCGCGACACGGACCGCGCCCCGTCCGACGCCGCGCCGGAGCTGGCCCGGGCCGTGCGGGGCGGCGGCGTCCCCGCCCAGCTGCCCACCGACCAGGACTTCGGCTTCAGCAACGATCCCGCCCGGCTGGCCCGGGCCTACGAGGGTGGTTGGCTCGCCTGCCGGATGATCGCCGACCGCTGGGGCGAGTCCCGGCTCGACGCGTTCTACCGCGCCGTCGGCGCCCACAACAGCCGCCCGGGCGCGGTCGCCCGGGCCCTGAAACAGGTCCTGGACACGACTCCCGGGGCCTTCACCACCGACTGGCGGAACTACGTGGACGCTCAGCTCGGCTGACCGGGAGCCGGTCCGACGTGGAGCGCCACAGGCCGCGGGCGGCGAGCAGCGCGGCGAGGAGCAACAGGCCGTTGCGCAGGAAGAGCAGGGCCGTGCCGTACGCGTCGCTCGCCACGACGTGTTCGAAACCGGCCGGGAACTCCAGGACCGTGAGCAGGGCCGCGGGCAGGAGCAGCAGCGCGGGCGGGCGCATCCGGGTGCCGGGGAAGCACAGACAGACCCCGGCCAGGCCGATCAGCCACACCAGGTACTGGGGACTGATCACCCTGCTGGTCACGGTGAACAGCAGCACCGCCGTGAACGCCGCGTCCGCGACCGCCGAGGGCGGGGAGCCGGTCCCGCGCCGGGCCACCCGCAGTCGCCACAGCAGCAGCCAGCCGAACGCGGCGCCGGTGAGGCCCAGGGCGGCGGTGCTCACCACGCCGACGTACGGACCGAGGAACTCCACCGAGCCGTAGTTCAGCAGTACCTCGCCCCGCCAGCCGAAGTGCCGTGCGGCGTGGAAGACCAGGGCGCCCAGCGACTCCACCTCGGTACCCCGGTCGCGCTGGAAGGCGAGGAACGCGAAGGCGCCGGGCATGGTGAGCGCGAACAGCAGGGCCAGCGCCCCGGCGGCGGTCGCGGCGGCGGCCCACGCCCGGCGCCCGTCCCGGCCGCGCAGACCCGTCAGGATCAGCACCGGCCACACCTTGACCATCGCCCCGAGGCCCGCCAGCACACCCGCCGCCCGGGGGTGCCGGGCCACCGTGAGCAGCCCGCCGACCGCCAGCGCGGTCACCAGCAGGTCGTAGCGGGCGTACACCGTCGGCCCGAGCAGCGGTACCCCCGCCACCCACATCCACGCCCCGAGCCGCGAGCGGTCGCGGCGCCCGCCCGCGTACCCCAGCAGCGACAGCACGGTCAGGTCGGCGAGACAGGCCAGGACGAAGAAGGCGGTGGTGTAGCCGAGGAAGGGCAGCAGACCGGGGGAGAGGATCGCGAGCGCGGCGGCGGGCGGGTACTGCCAGGTCACGTCGTGCAGCGGGAACGTGCCCTGGCGCAGCACGTCGTACCAGCCCTGGTAGATCACGGAGACGTCGGTCGTCACGTCCGCGCCGGGGAAGGCCCACACCCGCAGGACGTAGAGCAGCAGGACCAGCCGGGTGACACCCCAGACGCCCAGCAGCCACACCGCTCTGCTCACTTACGCACCTTTTCGTCCGGCCGTCCGGTCGGGACACATGATCCACCGGCCCGCTGTGCGCGTGCCATGAGGCACGGCCGCGCGTGGGGGTTGGATAGGGTCGGCGGCGATGCACAAGACCCTGATCGTCACCAACGACTTCCCGCCCCGGCCGGGCGGCATCCAGGCCTTCCTGCACAACATGGCCCTCCGGCTGGACCCCGAGCGGCTCGTCGTGTACGCCTCCACCTGGAAGCGGAGCCGCGAGGGTGTCGAGGCCACCGCCGCCTTCGACGCCGAGCAGCCCTACACCGTCGTCCGCGACCGCACGACCATGCTGCTGCCCACCCCCGCCGCGACCCGGCGGGCCGTGGGGCTGCTGCGGGAGCACGGGTGCACCTCGGTGTGGTTCGGGGCGGCGGCGCCGCTCGGTCTGATGGCGCCCGCGCTGCGCCGGGCCGGCGCCCGGCGGCTGGTGGCCACCACCCACGGGCACGAGGCGGCGTGGGCCCAGCTGCCCGCCGCGCGCCAGCTGCTGCGCCGGATCGGCGAGTCGACCGACACGATCACCTATCTCGGCGAGTACACCCGCTCGCGGATCGCCACCGCGCTCACCCCGGAAGCGGCCCGGCGGATGGTCCAGCTGCCGCCGGGCGTCGACGAGAAGACCTTCCACCCGGGATCCGGCGGCGACGAGGTGCGGGCGAGGCTCGGGCTGACCGAGCGGCCGGTGGTGGTGTGCGTCTCCCGGCTGGTACCGCGCAAAGGACAGGACACGCTGATCCTGGCCATGCCGCGCATCCTCGCCGAGGAGCCGGACGCCGTACTGCTGGTCGTCGGCGGCGGGCCGTACGAGAAGGAGCTGCGCAGGCTGGCCCGGGAGACCGGGGTGACCGACTCGGTGCGTTTCACCGGCGCCGTGCCCTGGTCGGAGCTGCCCGCGCACTACGGCGCCGGGGACGTCTTCGCCATGCCGTGCCGGACCCGGCGCGGCGGACTCGACGTCGAGGGGCTCGGCATCGTCTATCTGGAGGCCTCGGCCACCGGTCTGCCGGTCGTCGCCGGTGATTCGGGCGGGGCGCCCGACGCGGTGCTCGACGGCGAGACCGGCTGGGTCGTGCGCGGCGGCTCCCCCGAGGACGCGGCCGACCGGATCGTCGCCCTGCTCGGCGACCCCGAACTGCGCCACCGGATGGGCGAGCGGGGGCGCCGCTGGGTCGAGGAGAAGTGGCGCTGGGACCTGCTCGCCGGGCGGCTTGAAGAGCTGCTGTGAAAGTCTGCCCCTCAAGTAAAAAGAGCTTCAGCTGAGATAAAAGGATGCTTCAAAGGGACGGCCCAAAGGCTGCCGTTCCTCTAGGCGGAACCGGAAAATCCGCCCATGCTGCGCGCATGACAGCAAAACTGATGCAACGTCAGCTGACGAGACGTCAAATTCTGGGCATGGTCGCCCTCCAGACCGCCGCCACCGCCGGTCTCACCCGCATAGGCCTGCAGTCCGCGCAAGCCGCCGAACCGGCCGCAGTCGAGAGCGCCCCCGCGATCGTCGTCGGCTCCGGCTACGGCGCGGCCGTCGCCGCCCTGCGTCTGGGCCAGGCCGGCATCCGCACCCTGGTGATCGAGATGGGCCGGCTCTGGAACACCGCGGGCGGCGACGGCAAGATCTTCTGCTCCACCAACGCCCCGGACCAGCGCTCCATGTGGTTCCGCACGCGCACCGAGGCCCCGCTCGCCACCTTCCTGTGGCTGGACCTCGTCAACAAGAACATCAGCGCCTACCCCGGCGTCCTCGACCGGGTGCACTTCGACAGCATGTCCGTCTACGTCGGACGGGGCGTCGGCGGCGGCTCCCTGGTCAACGGCGGCATGGCGGTCACCCCGCTCCAGTCGTACTTCACCGAGCAGTTCCCCACCGTGGACGCCACCGAGATGTACAACACGTACTTCCCGCGCGCCCGTTCCATGCTCGGCGTCAACACCATCGACCCGGCCTGGTTCGAGTCCACCGAGTGGTACAAGTTCGCCCGCACCTCCCGCAAGGCCGCAGCCAACGCCGGTCTGAAGACCACCTTCGTGCCCAACGTCTACGACTTCGGCTACATGCAGCGCGAGGCGGCCGGCACGGCCACGAAGTCTGCGCTCGGCGGAGAGGTCATCTACGGCAACAACTACGGCAAACGCAGCCTCGACCGGACGTACCTCGCCGCCGCCCTCGGCACCGGCAACGTCACCATCCACACCATGGAGAAGGTGCGCACCATCGGCCGGGCGAACGACGGGTCGTACGCCCTGACCGTCGACCGCATCGACAACACCGGCGCGGTCGTGGAGACCAAGGTGTACACCTGCACCTATCTGTTCCTCGGCGGCGGCAGCCTGGGGACCACCGAACTCCTGGTCCGCGCCCGGGACACCGGCACCCTGCCCGGCCTGAACTCCAGCGTGGGCGCGGGCTGGGGCACCAACGGCAACACCATGGTCGGGCGTGCCAACCACATCTGGGACACGGTCGGCGCCAACCAGGCCACCATGCCCGTGCTCGGCATCGACGACTGGGCCAACGCCGACAACCCGGTCTTCGCCGAGATCGCCCCGCTGCCCATGGGGTTCGAGCACTGGATCAGCCTCTACCTGGCGATCACCAAGAACCCCCAGCGGGCGACGTTCACCTACGACGCGGCGAGCGGCGGCGTGAAGCTGGGCTGGACCCCGGCGATGAGCGCGGTCTCCGTCGCCATGGCCAAGAAACTGTTCGACCGGATCAACGCGGCCAACCTGACCATCTACCGGTACGACCTGTTCGGCTCGAACAGCAAGGTCTTCGCCGACGACTTCACGTACCACCCGCTGGGCGGCTGCGTGCTGGGCAGGGCCACCGACGACTACGGCCGGGTCAAGGGCTACCCGAAGCTCTACGTCACCGACGGCTCGCTGGTGCCGGGCTCGATCGGGGTGAACCCGTTCGTCACCATCACCGCGCTCGCCGAACGCAACATGGCGCGGGTCCTCGCCGAGGACACCGCGCCATGACACTCCGTCAGGAGGCGTACTACTTCTGGTAGATGGCCTCGATCTCGGCCGCGTAGTCCTTCGCCACCACATTCCGCTTGAGCTTCAGGGACGGCGTCAGGTGGCCCGACTCCTCCGAGAACTGGGAGGGCAGAATGCGGAACTTCCGCACCGATTCCGCTTTCGACACCGCGGCGTTGCCGTCGTCAATCGCGGACTGGATCGCAGTGATGAGATCCGGGTCCTCGCGCAGCGACGCCGCGGTGGCACCCACCGGCTTGCCGTGGTCCGCCGCCCAGCGGCCCAGGAACTCCTCGTCGATGGTGACGAGCGCGCCCACGAACGGCCGCCCGTCGCCCACCACCATGCACTCCGCGACCAGCGCGTGCGCCCGGATCCGGTCCTCGATCACGGCCGGGGCGACGTTCTTGCCGCCCGCGGTGACGATGATCTCCTTCTTGCGGCCGGTGATCCTGAGGTAGCCGTCCTCGTCCAGGGTGCCGATGTCACCGGTGTGGAACCAGCCGTCGGCCAGCGCCTCGGCGGTCGCGGCCTCGTTGTTCCAGTACCCCTTGAACAGGTGCTCGCCGTGCAGCAGCACCTCGCCGTCGTCGGCGATGCGCACCACCGAACCGGGCAGCGGCTGGCCGACCGTGCCGATCTTCTGCCGGTCCCAGGGGTTGAAAGCGGTCGCCGCGCAGGACTCGGTCAGGCCGTAGCCCTCGAGGACCGTGAAGCCGATGCCCCGGAAGAAGTGTCCGAGCCGCTCGCCCAGCGGGGCTCCCCCCGAGATCGCGTACTCGCCCCGGCCGCCGAGCACCGCCCGCAGCTTGCTGTAGACCAGCCTGTCGAACACCTTGTGCTTGATCTTCAGCCCGAGGGACGGGCCCGACGGAGCGTCCAGCGCCTTGCTGTACGCGATCGCGGTGTCCGCCGCCTTGTCGAAGATGGCGCCCTTGCCGTCGGCCTGCGCCTTGGCGCGCGCCGAGTTGTAGACCTTCTCGAAGACGCGCGGGACGCCGAGGATCAGCGTCGGCCGGTACGCGGCCAGCTCGTCGGTGAGGTTCTTGATGTCCGGGACGTTGCCCAGCTTGATCGGCGCGATCATCGGCGCGACCTGCACCAGCCGGCCGAAGACGTGCGCGAGCGGCAGGAAGAGCAGCACCGAGCACTCACCGGTGCGGAACAGGGGCCGCAGCCGCTCCACGATGTTCCCGCACTCCGCGAAGAAGGCACGGTGGGTGAGCACACAGCCCTTGGGCCGACCGGTGGTGCCGGAGGTGTAGACGATGGTTGCCGGGTCGTCCGCCTTGGCGACCGAGCTGCGCTCCTCGACGGCCGCGTCCGTGACGTCCTGGCCGAGCCGGCCCAGCTCCTCCAGGCCCCCGGCCTCGATCTGCCAGATGTGCTTGAGGGCGGGCAGCCGGTCGCGCACCGACTCGACGGCGGCGACGTGCGCGTCCAGCTCCACGACACAGGCCGTCGCGCCCGAGTCGGAGAGGATCCACTCCACCTGCTCCGGGGAGCTGGTCTCGTACACCGGCACGGTGACCGCGCCGGCGCTCCAGATCGCGAAGTCCAGGAGGGTCCACTCGTAGCGGGTGCGGGACATCAGGCCGACCCGGTCGCCGGGCTGGACGCCGGCGGCCATGAGCCCCTTGGCCGCGGCGAGCACCTCGGCCAGGAAGACCGTGGCCGTCACGTCCTGCCAGACACCGTCGACCTTGCGGGCCATGACGGCGACGTCAGGGTGCTGCGCGGCGTTTCTGCGGACGATGTCGCTCAGATTGCCGTCCGCGGGGACCTCGTACAAAGCCGGAAGGCTGAACTCGCGCAAGACTGCTGCTCCTCATAGGGCGCCGGCGCCACGACGTTGTGTGATGCGACGGTCCGGTCCAAGGCTCGGGCAGGTACTCCGGTTGTCCCCCACGAGCCTTGAGGGCCGGTGGTTGAAATCCAGAGCACGACTGGACTGCCCGGACGTTACCCGCCGGTATGGCTTCTACGACAGGGGGTCCCCGCGAGATGTTCGCTGCGTCACACAGATTGGGTTTTCCTCGGCGTACGGTAGTCCACGCCCTTGCTGACTGGCCAGTAACCGCAGGTCCGGCCACACTGTTCACCCATGCCGCACACGCTTACCCTTGATCACCATGGCACCCACACCCGCCGGTAACCGAAGGACGCGCGTCCACGTGGTCAGCGACGTGCACGGCAACGCCCGTGACCTGGCCAGGGCCGGCGAGGGCGCCGACGCCCTGATCTGCCTGGGCGACCTGGTGCTCTTCCTCGACTACCACGACCACTCGCGCGGCATCTTCCCCGACCTGTTCGGCGCGGGGAACGCCGGCCGGCTCGTGGAACTGCGCACCGCCCGCCGCTTCGAGGAGGCCAGGGAGTTCGGGGCCCGGCTGTGGGCGGGCGTCGGCACCGACCGGGCCACCGCGATCGAGGAGGCTGTACGCAAGCAGTACGCCGAACTGTTCGCCGCGTTCCCGACACCGACGTACGCGACCTACGGCAACGTCGACATGCCGCCCCTGTGGCGCGAGTACGCCGGGCCGGGCACGACCGTCCTGGACGGCGAGCGGGTGGAGATCGGCGGGCGCACCTTCGGTTTCGTCGGCGGCGGCCTGCGCACCCCGATGCGGACCCCGTACGAGATCAGCGACGAGGAGTACGCCGCGAAGATCGAGGCCGTCGGTGAGGTCGACGTGCTCTGCACCCACATCCCCCCGGAGGTCCCGGAACTGGTGTACGACACCATGGCCCGCCGCTTCGAACGCGGCAGCCGCGCGCTGCTCGACGCGATCCGCCGCACCAGGCCCCGCTACGCCCTGTTCGGGCACGTCCACCAGCCCCTGGTGCGACGGATGCGGATCGGTGCGACCGAGTGCGTGAACGTCGGGCACTTCGCGGGGACCGGACAACCCTGGGCGCTCGAATGGTGACCGACCCCGGACGGGGTGAAGGCGGCCGACCGGGCGCGCGGTAGCCTTCACGCTGCACACACGTGCGCACGCTCGCGCACGGCGAGCCCGACTAGCGGCCAGCATCCGGAGGAGCCACGGCGATGGCGGAACACACCAGTTCGAGCATCACGATCGAGGCGGTCCCGGCCGACGTCATGGCGGTGATCGCCGACTTCGCCCGCTACCCGGACTGGACCGGCGAGGTCAAGGAGGCGGAGGTGCTGGGGACCGACGGCCAGGGCCGCGCCGAACAGGTCCGCCTCGTCATGGACGCCGGCGCCATCAAGGACGACCAGACCCTCGCCTACACCTGGACCGGCGCCAACGAGGTCTCCTGGACCCTGGTCAAGTCCCAGATGCTGCGCTCCCTGGACGGCTCCTACCTCCTCAGGCCCTCCGGCGCCGGCGCCACCGAGGTGACCTACCAGCTCACCGTCGACGTCAAGATCCCCATGCTCGGCATGATCAAGCGCAAGGCCGAGAAGGTCATCATCGACCGTGCCCTCGCGGGACTGAAGAAGCGCGTGGAATCCGGAGTGGAATTCGGCGGGAAGTAGGCGGCCGCCCCCGACGGGTGAGGCAACGGGTGCTGGTCACCCCCGTACGCCCGCGAAGGTACCGTTCACCCTCATGCGCACCATCCTGATCACCGGCCCGGGCGGCTCCGGACGGACCACCGTCGCCGCCGCCACCGCACTGCGCGCGGCGGCCGGCGGAAGCAGCACCCTCGTGCTCAGCGCCGACCGGGCGGACACCCTGGGTGCGGCGCTGGGCGCGCCGACCGGACCCGCTCCGACGCGGATCCTGCCGGACCTCACGGCCTGGCGGCCCGACCCGGCGGAGGGCTTCCGGGAGGACCTCACCGCGTTCCAGACCCGCGCCAAGAACGTCCTCGACCTCCTGGGCGCGTCCCGCCTCGACGCCGAAGAGGTCACCCCGCTCCCCGGCGCCGAGGAACTGTCCTTCCTGCGCGCCCTGCGCGACGCGGCCCTCTCCGAGCGCTACGACCTGCTGGTCGTGGACCTCCCGGCCACCCCGCGGGCCCTCGGCCTGCTCGCCCTCCCCGAGGAACTGCGCCGCTACCTGCGCCGCCTGCTCCCGCCCGAACGACAGGCCGCCCGCGCCCTGCGCCCCGTCCTCGGCCGGCTCGCCGGCGTCCCGATGCCCGCCGACTGGCTCTACGAGACCGCGGCCCGCTGGGACGTCGAACTCGCCGCCGTGGAATCCGTCGTCGCCGACCGCGCCACCTCCGTACACATGGTCGCCGAACCGGGACCGGCCGGCGCCGACGCCGTCCGCACCGCCGCCCTCGGCCTCGCCCTGCGCGGGCTGCGCACCGAGACCCTGGTCGGCAACCGGGTCCTGCCCGAGACCACCACCGACACCTGGCTCGCCGCACTCGCCGCCCAGCAGCGCAAGGCCCTGGACGACTGGCGGGAGTCGTACGACGTCCACCCGGTCGCCCACCTGGGCCGTGACCCGCACGGTGCCGCCGACCTCACCCGGCTCGCCGCGCCCCCGGTCAACCCGGCGCCCACCCCGGTCGAGTGGCCCGTCACCGACCGGATCGCCGCCGACGGCGTACTGGTCTGGCACATCCCGCTGCCGGGCGCGATACGCGACGAACTCGACCTCGTCCGGCGCGGCGACGAGCTCGTGATCACCGTCGGCCCGTTCCGCCGCATCGTGCCGCTCCCGTCCGCCCTGCGCCGCTGCACCGTGGCCGGTGCCGCCCTGCGCGACGACGAACTGCGCATCCGGTTCGCGCCGGACCCGGACCTGTGGCCGCGCGCGAAGTGATTACCGCTCGTCCGGCGCCGGAGCGTCACCCGAGTCCCGCACCGAGGACCGTGAACCCAGTACGCCCGTTCGGGTAACGTCGAAGAGACGAACCGTAGTCAGGAGTCCGTCATGAGCGAAGAGCGCCCCACACCTGAGCCTTCCGAGCCGGACCCGGCCGAAGACGTGCGGGCGACCGACGCCGACGCCTGGTCCACCGCCTGCGCCGAGGATCTGGAGGCCGAGCGGGCCCGGCGCCGCGCCCAGCACGGCCCGCCTCCGGGCTCGGCCGCCGAGGAACTGCGCAAACTCGTCGACGCCGTCGCCGACAAGCTGTCCGGCCTCCAGTCCCCGCTGCTCGGGGCGGTCGCCGGTCCCGCCGCCCAGCAGGCGGTGCGACAGGTGGTCCAGCAGGCCAAGGCCGCCGTCGACCCCGTCATCGAGCGCAACCCCGAGTTCTTCGACCACCTCGCGGCGGCCGGCGGCGAACTGCTCGCCGCCTACCGTTCCGCCGTGCAGCACCAGGAACAGCGCTGGACATCCCGCACGACGGGCACGCCGGACCCGCAGGACACGCCAGACACGACGGGCGCGGCGGACACGAAAGCCGCGACCACGGATCCGAAGGACCGGGGCGACGACTCCGGCCCGGGAGAACGCATCGACCTGGACTGAAAGCCTCCGCGGGCAGTGCCTCGGGTACGGTTGGCCGTAGCGGGGCTCGACCGAAACTGAGGGATTCATGGGACTCACCATCGGCGTCGACATCGGCGGTACCAAGATCGCGGCCGGTGTGGTCGACGAGGAAGGCAACATCCTCTCGATTCACAAGGTGCCGACCCCGGGCACGCCCGAAGCGATCGTGGACGCCATCGCCTCCGCCGTGGAGGGCGCGCGCGCCGGGCACGAGATCGTCGGCGTGGGCATCGGAGCCGCCGGATACGTGAACCGACAGCGCTCCACCGTCTACTTCGCCCCCAACATCGACTGGCGCCAGGAGCCGCTGAAGGAGAAGGTCGAGGCCCGCGTGGGTCTCCCGGTCGTCGTCGAGAACGACGCCAACGCCGCCGCGTGGGGCGAGTACAAGTTCGGCGCGGGCAAGGGCCACCGCAACGTCATCTGCATCACCCTCGGCACCGGCCTCGGCGGCGGCATCATCATCGGCAACAAGCTGCGCCGCGGCCACTTCGGCGTCGCCGCCGAGTTCGGCCACATCCGGATGGTCCCGGACGGCCTGATGTGCGGCTGCGGCTCCCAGGGCTGCTGGGAGCAGTACGCCTCCGGCCGCGCCCTGGTCCGGTACGCCAAGCAGCGCGCCAACGCCACCCCCGAGCACGCCGAGATCCTGCTCGGCCTCGGCGACGGCACTCCCGCGGGCATCGAGGGCAAGCACATCTCCATGGCCGCCCGCCAGGGCGACCCGGTCGCCGTCGACTCCTACCGCGAGCTGGCCCGCTGGGCCGGCGCCGGCCTCGCCGACCTGGCCTCCCTCTTCGACCCCTCCGCGTTCATCGTCGGCGGCGGTCTCTCCGAGGAGGGCGAACTGGTCCTCGACCCGATCCGTAAGTCGTACAAGCGCTGGCTGGTCGGCGGCAACTGGCGCCCCGTGGCCGAGGTGATCGTGGCCCAGCTCGGCAACGAGGCAGGCCTGGTCGGAGCGGCCGACCTGGCCAGGGAGCCGGACCCGATCATGTAGCCGGCAGGTTCCGCAGCGAGCGGTTCCGCGGTGCTGACAGTGCCCGCCGCGTCTGGTCCCCGGGCGGCGGGCATCGTCGTAGGTTGGGCGTCATGGCGACCACCATGCCCCTCCCCAACTCCACTACGGAACCGGACGGTTCGGCCGTCGTCCGGGTCCTCAGCTACAACATCCGCTCGATGCGGGACGACACCGCCGCGCTGTCGAGGGTGATCACCGCCTGCGCCCCGGACCTGACCCTCGTCCAGGAAGCCCCCCGCTTCTTCCGCTGGCGCAAGAAGCTGGCCCGCCTGGCCGCGGCCACCGGCCAGGTGATCCTCACCGGCGGAGGCACCGCGGCGGGTCCCGCGATCCTCTGCTCGCTCAGGGCCACCGTCGAACGAACCGAGGACGTGCTCCTCCCGCTCACCCCGGGACTCCACAGGCGCGGCTTCGCCACCGCCGTCGTACGGTTCGGCGGGGCACGCGTGGGCGTGCTCAGCTGCCATCTCAGCCTGGACCAGGCCGAGCGCCACGAGCAGGGCGGCCTGCTCCTGGACCGGCTGGCCGCGATGGGCACCGAGTACACGATCGCCGGCGGGGACCTCAACGAACGCCCCGACGGCCGGACCTTCCGGCGGCTGGCCGAGGGCCTTCAGGACTGCCGGGCCACCGCCCCCTGGGGCGGCGAGTACACCTCCACCCCCAGCGACCCCCACCAGCGCATCGACGCGATCTTCGCCGGCAAGGGCGTCGAGGTGCTGGGCTGCGGCGTCCCGCCGGACCTGCCCGGCGTCACCCGGGCCGATCTGCGGGCGGCCACCGACCACCTTCCGGTGCTCGCCGCTCTCAGGGTGCCGGCGGTGTGACGGGGCCGGCGCCGCTCAGACGACGGCCCCCCTGCCCGGGTCGCCGTCCCCGTCGTCGTCCGTCCTCATCCGGGCCACCAGCGTGGCGAAACCGCCGAGGAAGCCGCCGATGCCGAGCGTCGCCAGCCACCACGTCATGTCCCAGCCCAGCAGCACGGCCAGCAGGAGCAGCAACGGACCGCCCACCACGCCCAGCCAGGCGAACCGGGCGGTCGTGTCGGCGTCGGGCAGCGGAGGCGGCTCGGGCGGCACGAAGTGGCCCTCGTCGTCCTCGTCGAAGTCGTCGTCGGACGCCTCGGGCACCACGTAGTCACGGGGCCCGACGCCGGGCGCGAACGAGATGGAACTGCCCAGCGGCCCGGCGGCCGACAGCTCCCCGGCCCCGGCCGCCTTCCCACCGGTTCCATCACTGTCGCCGTCCTCGTCCGGGACGGGATCGGGGAGCGCGAGATCCTCGATCGCCCGGTAGGGCCTCGATCCCGGCGGGTCGGGCGGCTCGTCGCCGTACCCCGCGACGATCGCCGCCCAGGCGGCGTCCTCGTCGAAGGGCACACCCTTCTCGTCCGGCTCGCGATCCTCGCGGTCGGAGTCGTGCTCAGCCAACTGCGGCCGTCCCTTCTGTGCCGACACTGGGTGCGAGCCGGCCGATGAAGGCGAGGCTCTCCTCGAAGATCCGGTCCGCGTCATGGTCCAACGTCGCCACGTGGTAACTCTGTTCCAGCACGACCTCGGTCACGTCCACGGAGGACACCCGGCTCAGGACGCGGGCCGAGTCGGCCGGGGGCACCACATGGTCCTGCGCACTGTGCAGCAGCAGCAGCGGCTGGGTTACCTGGGGCAGCTCGCCGTCCAGTACACGGAAGAAGTTCCGCAGGGAGTGGGCCGCGTGCAGCGGCACCCGGTCGTAGCCGGTCTCCGCCGCGCCGCCCTTCGCGATGTCGCTGGCGATGCCCTTCGTCGTCCGCACCAGGTGCCGGGCCACCGGAAGGGCGTAGGGCGCCAGGCCGTGCATCCGGTTCGCCGGGTTGACCACCACCACACCGGCGACGTCCTCGCCGTGCTTCGCGGCCAGCCGCAGCGCCAGCGCGCCGCCCATCGACAGCCCCGCGACGAACACCCGGGCGCAGCGCTCGCGGAGCACCCGCAGCGCGCGGTCCACCTCCGCGTACCAGTCCTGCCAGCCCGTGAGCTGCATGTCCTCCCACCGGGTGCCGTGCCCGGGCAGCAGCGGCAGCGACACGGTCAGGCCGTGCCCGGCGTGATGCTCCGCCCAGGGGCGCAGCGACTGGGGCGAGCCGGTGAAGCCGTGACAGAGGAGGACGCCGACCTCCCCGCCCTCGTGGCGGTACGGCTCGGCTCCGGGGAGAACCGGCACCTTCGGCTCCTAATCGTGAGAGAGGCGTGAACGACGAGTCCAGATGCCCTTCACCGTACGCGACCGCACTGACACCGACCAGGGTCGACGGCCCCATTGACGGTGCTCCGGGTTAAGGTCTGATCGACGGAAAACAGGAGGCACTCGGTTGTTGTACGGCACGATGAAGGTCGCCATCGGGGGACCGCTGCGGGTCGCCTTCAGACCCTGGGTGGAAGGGCTGGAGCACATTCCGGCCGAGGGGCCCGCCATTCTGGCGAGCAACCACCTCTCGTTCTCGGACTCGTTCTTCCTGCCCGCGGTCCTCGACCGCAAGGTGACCTTCATCGCCAAGGCGGAGTACTTCACCACACCCGGCGTCAAGGGACGGCTGACGGCGGCCTTCTTCAAGGGGGTCGGCCAGCTCCCGGTGGACCGTTCCGGCGCGCGCGGCGCGGGCGAGGCGGCGATCAAGAGCGGCATAGACGTCCTGGAGCGCGGTGAGCTGTTCGGCATCTACCCCGAGGGCACCCGCTCGCCCGACGGCCGCCTCTACCGGGGCAAGCCCGGTGGCCTCGCGCGCGTGGCCCTCGCCACCGGCGCCCCGGTCATCCCCGTCGCGATGATCGACACCGAGAAGATCCAGCCGCCGGGCAAGGTCCTCCCGAAGCTGATGCGGCCCGGCATCCGGATCGGCAAGCCCCTCGACTTCACCCGCTACCAGGGAATGGAGCACGACCGCTTCGTGCTGCGCGCGGTGACGGACGAGGTCATGTACGAGATCATGAAACTGTCCGGCCAGGAGTACGTCGACATCTACGCGACCGCCGCCAAGCGCCAGCTGGCCGACGCCGCGAAGGCCTCGAGGGAAGCCGAAAAGGCGGAGAAGGCCGAGAAGGCGGAGAAGGCCGGGACGAAGTAGGCCTGGTCGGGAGTACGGAGCCCGCGGGGGCGGCCGGAGGGTGGGGGGCGTGCCGAAGCGCGAGAAAGTCCTGAGGATGTCGGTCGAGCTGCCGATGTGGCGTGCGCTCACCGGCTACCGCGTCCTCACCCTGCTGTACGCGGTCGGCCTGTTCGCCTTCGCCTACCACGACTACGACCGCCCGGTCCTCGCCCTCGCCTACTACGCCGTACTGACCGTCTGGACGCTCGCCACGCTGCCCCGGGTGCAGAACGCGGCGGCCTGCACCCGACGCTTCCTCGTCGTCGACCTCGCGGTCGCGCTCACCGGCATCGTCCTCACCCCATGGGTCGTCACCGGCGAGCACATCGAGCGCAGCGGTGCCACCCTGCCCTCGATCTGGACGGCGGGCTCGGTCCTCGCCTTCGCCCTCAAGGGCGGCTGGCGCTGGGCCGCGTTCGCCTCCACCCCGGTCGCCCTCGCCAACCTGGTCGAGCGCGGCCAGTGGGCCCGCGACACCGTGCACAACGTGACCCTCGTCTGGGTCGCCTCCCTCGCCATCGGGTACGTCGTGGAGGTCGCCCGTGCCTCCGAGCGCACCCTCGCCCGCGCCCTGGAGATCGAGGCCGCCACCCGGGAGCGGGAGCGGCTCGCCCGGGACATCCACGACAGCGTGCTCCAGGTCCTCGCGATGGTGCAGCGGCGCGGCGCGGTCATCGGTGGTGAGGCGGCCGAGCTGGGCCGTATGGCGGGGGAGCAGGAGGCCGCGCTGCGCGCGCTGGTCTCCGGCGGGGTGCTGCCCGTACCGCGCCCCTCCGGCGAGGCGGTCGCCACAGCCGAGGAGACGGCCGCGGAAACCGCGCGGGAGCCCGCCGACCCGGCCGCCCCCGTCGATCTGCGCACCCTCCTCCTGCCGTACGCCGCTGCGCGGGTCAGCCTGGCCGAGCCCGGCGCACCGGTACGGCTCCCGGCCGCCGCCGCCGGGGAACTGGCCGCCGCGGTCGGCGCCGCCCTGGACAACGTGCGCCGGCACGCGGGTCCGGACGCGCGGGCCTGGATCCTCGTGGAGGACGAGCCGGACGAGGTGATCGTGACCGTCCGGGACGACGGACCCGGGATCCCCGCCGGCCGGCTCGCCGAGGCGGAGGGCGAGGGCAGACTCGGGGTGGCCCTGTCGATCCGCGGACGGCTGCGCGACCTCGGCGGCAGCGCCGAGCTGATCTCGACGCCCGGTCAGGGCACGGAAGTCGAACTGAAGGTACCGAGGGTCCGCACGGGCCCGGAGGCGTTCCGGGGGAAGGCGGAGAAGAAATGACACAGCGGCAGGACCCGATCAGGGTCATGGTGGTGGACGACCACCCCATGTGGCGCGACGCGGTCGCCCGCGACCTGGCCGAGTCGGGCTTCGAGGTGGTCGCCACCGCGGGGGACGGCGAGCAGGCGGTGCGCCGAGCCCGGGCCGCCGTGCCGGACGTCCTCGTGCTGGACCTCAACCTGCCCGTCAAGCCCGGCGTCCAGGTCTGCAAGGAGCTGGTCGGCACCGACCGGGCGCCGCGGGTCCTGGTGCTGTCGGCGAGCGGCGAGCACGCCGACGTGCTGGAGGCCGTGAAGTCGGGGGCGACGGGATACCTCCTGAAGTCGGCGTCCACCGAGGAACTCCTGGACGCGGTGCGCCGTACGGCGGCCGGCGACCCGGTGTTCACGCCCGGTCTCGCCGGTCTGGTCCTCGGCGAGTACCGCCGGCTGGCCTCCGAGCCCGCGCCCGCCGCGGACACCGACGAGCCGAAGGCACCCCGGCTGACCGAGCGCGAGACCGAGGTGCTGCGGCTGGTCGCCAAGGGCCTGAGCTACAAGCAGATCGCCGAGCGGCTCGTCATCTCCCACCGCACGGTGCAGAACCACGTCCAGAACACCCTCGGCAAACTCCAGCTGCACAACCGGGTCGAACTGGTCCGGTACGCCATAGAGCGCGGACTGGACGACGACTGACGCCGGTTCCCCCGGGGGCCGGCGTGACGTCAACCAATCGCCCGCCGATTCACCGGAATTGCCCTTCCCGCCCATCCCTGTGTGACATGGCTCACCATTAGCGTGGCCCTCATCAGGCAACGCGGTGAAGGGATGTTTCCATGCGGGTCGGAGTACTGACCGGGGGCGGCGACTGCCCCGGGCTCAACGCCGTCATCCGGGGCGTCGTACGCAAGGGCGTACAGGAGTACGGCTACGAATTCGTCGGCTACCGGGACGGCTGGCGCGGCCCCCTCGAAGGCGACACCGTCCGCCTAGACATCCCCGCGGTGCGCGGCATCCTGCCCCGTGGCGGGACCATCCTCGGCTCCTCGCGGACCAACCCCCTCAAGCAGGAGGACGGGATCCGCCGGATCAAGGACAACCTCGCCAAGCACGAGGTCGAGGCGCTGATCGCGATCGGCGGCGAGGACACCCTCGGCGTGGCCGCCCGGCTGTCCGACGAGTACGCGGTGCCGTGCGTCGGCGTGCCGAAGACCATCGACAACGACCTCTCCGCCACCGACTACACCTTCGGCTTCGACACCGCCGTCTCCATCGCCACGGAGGCCATCGACCGGCTGCACACCACGGCCGAGTCCCACATGCGGGTCCTGGTCTGCGAGGTGATGGGCCGGCACGCCGGCTGGATCGCCCTGCACTCCGGGCTCGCGGGCGGCGCGAACGTCATCCTGATCCCCGAGCAGCGCTTCGACCTCGACCAGGTGTGCGCCTGGATCACCTCCCGCTTCAAGGCGTCCTACGCCCCGATCGTGGTGGTCGCAGAGGGCGCCATGCCCAAGGACGGCGAGATGGTCCTCAAGGACCAGTCGACGGACTCCTTCGGGCATGTGCGGCTCTCCGGCGTCGGCGAGTGGCTCGCCAAGGAGATCGAGCGGCGCACCGGCAAGGAGGCGCGGACCACCGTCCTCGGGCACGTCCAGCGCGGCGGCACCCCGACCGCCTTCGACCGCTGGCTCGCCACCCGCTTCGGCCTGCACGCCATCGACGCCGTCCGCGACCGTGACTTCGGCAAGATGGTCGCCCTGCAGGGCACCGACATCGTCCGGGTCCCGATCGCCCAGGCCACGGCCCGGCTGAAGACGGTCGACCCGAAGCTGTACGAAGAGGCCGGGGTCTTCTTCGGCTGACCCCCGCCCGCGGCGGTGTGCTCAGGGCCGGGCGGCGGCGCGGTCCTGGGGCAGCCGGTCGATCAGCTCACGCACGATCGCCGGCCCGTTCAGCGTCAGCACGGACTCCGGGTGGAACTGGACCCCGCCGAACCCGGCGCCCCGGAGCGCGTGCACCTCGCCGTTCGCCGACCGGCTCACCTCGATTCCGTGCGCGGCCAGCTCGGCCGCCGCCGCGTCGTCGCAGCGCGCCGTGAAACTGTTGTAGAAGCCGACGGTCTCCGCCCGGCCGAACAGGTCGACCGTGGTCTGCGCCCCCTGGTGAGGCACCTCCTTGCGGACGATGTCCAGGCCCAGCTCGGCCGCGATCAGCTCGTGACCCAGGCAGACACCGAGGACGCCGTGCCGGTGCCCCCGGAGCACCTCGGCGGTCAGGTTCCGCAGGAACCGCATCTTCGGATCGGCGAGATCGGCCGGATCGCCGGGACCGGGCCCGAGGACGACCGTCCCCGGGTGCCCGAGCACCGCCTCCCGCAGGCCCGGTTCGTCATAGCGCCGTACGGTCACCTCCAGTCCGGCGGTCCGCAGCAGATGCGCGAGCATCGCCGTGAAGGTGTCCTCGGCGTCGACGACCAGGGCGTGCCCGGTCAGCTCCCGGGCGCGCTCCCGCATCCGCAGCCAGAACGGCGCCAGCGAGGCACGGCGCCCGTCCAGCGCCGCCCGTACCCGCGGGTCGTCGGCCAGCCGGGGACGGGTGTGCTCCTCCCGCGGCCGGGACGGCCGCACCCCGAGCGCCGCCAGTACGCCCGCCGCCTTCGCGTGCGTCTCCGCCACCTCGCCCGCCGGGTCCGAGCCGCGTACCAGCGTCGCGCCGACCGCGACCTCCAGCCGCCCCGCCGCGTCGATGTCCGCGGTGCGGATCAGGATCGGCGAGTCCAAGGTCTGGGCCCCGCCCGGGTCCCTGCCCAGCAGGGCGAGGGCGCCCGCGTAGTAGCCCCGCCCGCCGGACTCGTACCGCTCGATGACCCGGCAGGCGTTCTGCACCGGCGAGCCGGTCACCGTCGCCGCGAACATGGTCTCCCGCAGGACGTCCCGCACGTCCAGCGAGGACTTGCCGCGCAGCTCGTACTCGGTGTGCGCGAGGTGCGCCATCTCCTTCAGACGCGGCCCGACCACCACCCCGCCCATGTCGCCGACCGTGCACATCATCTTGAGTTCCTCGTCGACCACCATCGACAGCTCCTCGGTCTCCTTGCCGTCGGCGAGGAACTCCAGCAGGTGCTCGGGGGTCGGACCGCCTTCCGGGTACCGGTACGTGCCGCTGATCGGGTTCATCACGACCGTGCCGCCCGACATCCGGACGTGCACCTCCGGGCTCGCCCCGACCAGCGTGCGGTCCCCGGTGTGCACCACGAAGGTCCAGTACGCGCCCCGCTCGCCCGCCAGCAGCCGCCGGAACAGCGCGAGGGCGTCCGCGCGGCCGAAGCCGGGAAGCTCGCCCCGGTACGTCCGCCGGATGACGAAGTTCGCGCCCTCGCCCCGCCCGATCTCGTCGCGCAGCACCCGCCCGACGATCTCGCCGTACTCCTCGTCCCCGACGTCGAAACCGCCGCCCTCCACCCGCACGGCGTGCGACGGGAGCTGGTCCAGCGCCTCCGCGAGCGGGATCTCGTAGGACTCCTCGGGGGTCAGCACCGCCAGGGGTGTCCCGTCGTCACGGACACCGAAGCCACGCTCACGGATCTGCCGGAACGGCACGAGGGCCAGCCCCTCGTCGGGCAGCTCGGCGAGCCGCTCGCACGTGGTCACCGGTCCGACCAGCACCTCCACTGTGTCCCCGGCGGTCCCGGCGCGCCCGGGGGTGCGGCGGCGCAGCAGGGCGAAGGGGCGGTCGTCGTGCAGGAGCTGTGCCAGGTCCATGGGTTCCTCTTCCGTCGATGTCGGTCGACGCCGGTGAGGAACGGCCCAGGTGGTGGAAACACGGAAGGCCGCCCCTCGGGCGGCCTTCGCGAAGTCTTGGATACGCGCAGTCAGCGGGCCGCCGGATGAGCGGTCCACCACCAGTTCTGGATCGAGTGCGCGAACATGCCGGAAACCCTACCGCATGTCCACAGTGCGTATCCCGTGTCTCATTTGCTGGGCAGGGGCGGGAAGCCCGGTCGGCACCCCTTAGGGTTGAGAGCGTGACCGTGAACGCTAAGACCAGCCCCGGCGCTGGCAACACCTGGCGAAACCTGCCCGCGGCGCAGCAGCCCGAGTACCCCGACACCGAGGCTCTGCGCGCAGTGATCGCGGACCTCGAGTCGTATCCGCCGCTCGTCTTCGCGGGCGAGTGCGACCAGCTGCGCGCCCGGATGGCGGCCGTCGCCAAGGGAGAGGCGTTCCTCCTCCAGGGCGGCGACTGCGCCGAGGCGTTCGACGCGGTGTCCGCGGACCATATCCGCAGCAAGCTGAAGACCCTGCTCCAGATGGGCGCCGTGCTCACGTACGCCGCCTCCGTGCCGGTGGTCAAGGTCGGCCGCATCGCCGGCCAGTACTCCAAGCCGCGCTCCAAGCCGAGCGAGACCCGCGGCGGCGTCACCCTCCCGGTGTACCGCGGCGACTCGGTGAACGGCTTCGAGTTCACCGAGGCGAGCCGGATCCCGGACCCCGAGCGGCTCAAGCGCATGTACCACGCGTCGGCCTCCACGCTGAACCTGGTGCGCGCCTTCACCACCGGCGGTTACGCCGACCTGCGCCAGGTGCACGCCTGGAACCAGGACTTCGTGCGGTCCTCCCCGTCCGGGCAGCGCTACGAGCAGCTCGCCCGCGAGATCGACAACGCGCTGAACTTCATGCGGGCCTGCGGGACCGACCCGGAGGAGTTCAAGACGGTCGAGTTCTTCTCCTCCCACGAGGCGCTGCTGCTCGACTACGAGTCCGCCCTGACCAGGGTCGACTCCCGCACCGGCCAGCTGTACGACGTCTCCGGGCACATGGTGTGGATCGGTGAGCGCACCCGCCAGATGGACGGCGCGCACATCGAGTTCGCCTCGAAGATCCGCAACCCGATCGGCATCAAGCTCGGCCCGACCACGACGGCCGAGGAGGCGCTGCGCTACATCGACCGCCTCGACCCCGAGCGCGAGCCGGGACGCCTGACCTTCATCGTCCGGATGGGCGCCGACAAGATCCGCGACCGGCTTCCCGAGCTGGTCGAGAAGGTCACGGCGTCCGGTGCGACGGTGGCCTGGGTGGCCGACCCGATGCACGGCAACACCTTCGAGGCGGCCTCGGGCCACAAGACCCGCCGCTTCGACGACGTGCTGGACGAGGTCAAGGGCTTCTTCGAGGTCCACAAGGGCCTGGGCACCCACCCGGGCGGCATCCACGTCGAGCTGACCGGTGACGATGTCACCGAGTGCGTGGGCGGCGGCGACGAGATCTTCGTGGACGACCTGCACCAGCGCTACGAGACGGCCTGCGACCCGCGCCTGAACCGCAGCCAGTCGCTGGACCTGGCGTTCCTGGTCGCGGAGATGTACCGGGACCAGTAGTCGCACAGGGACTGTATGCGCTGGGGCGCGGATCACATACGATCCGCGCCCCAGCGCACTTTTGCGTCTCCGGCATGGCAGGTAAGGTTAGGTTAGCCTCACCGACTACGGGACAGGCGTCATCGATCGATCCCGTCCGGGAGGTGAACCCGCGTGTTCGTCTGCAGCTGCTTCGGCATCACCGAGGCCCAGGTCAAGCGGCACGCGGAGGGTGGCGCCTGCACCCCCCGGCAGATCGCCTCCGCCTGCAAGGCGGGCACCGACTGCGGCTCGTGTGTGCGGCGCATCCAGGCCATCCTCGGCCGTGGCGCGTGCCCGCGCCGGGAGCTGGCCGACCAGGGCCGGCCGGTGCTGACCGAACTGGCCGAGCTGGACGAGGCCGCCTGACGGGTCAGCTCTCGGGCTGCTCGATCAGCTGCGCGAGGTAGAGCGCCTCGCCGAGCTTCTCCACCAGTTCGAGCTGGGTGTCCAGGTAGTCGATGTGGTGCTCCTCGTCGGCGAGGATGTCCTCGAAGATGTTCGCGGACGTGATGTCCCCCTTCTCCCGCATCACCTTGATGCCCCGCTTGAGCCGGTCGATCGCCTCCACCTCGACCTCGCGGTCCGCCTCGAACATCTCCTTGACGGTCTGGCCCACCCGCACATGGAAGAGCCGCTGGTAGTTCGGGAGTCCGTCCAGGAACAGGATGCGGTCGGTGAGCACCTCGGCGTGCTTCATCTCGTCGAACGACTCGTGCCGGGTGTACTTCGCGAGCTTCGTCCAGCCGAAGTTCTCCTGCATCTTCGCGTGCAGGAAGTACTGGTTGATCGCGGTGAGCTCACCGGTGAGCTGCTCGTTGAGGAATTCGATGACCTCGGGGTCGCCCTGCATCGCATGGGCTCCTTCCATACGGGGAACGGGTGAGGTTGCGGCCGACGGCCGCATGATTGCACCGGTGTCGAAGATCGTCCAGTAAGTGCGTGCTTAGTAAGTAAGGGCGTACTTGCCACTACTTGATGCTGTTTCCAGCCAATTGTCGCTTTCGCGAGGCATGGCTGGTCAAGCGCACTGTCCGGGGTCTGTCAGGATGGAGTCATGGGTCATCCGGCGGAGTGCGCATCTGGAGAAGCGGCGGGGTCCGGGCTTCCGCCGGGACAGCGGCTGCAGCGCGGCTGGCCGGTGACGCACTACGGTCCGGTGCCCAAGTTCCGTCCCGAACGCTGGGAGTTCAGGGTCTTCGGTGCCACCGCCGACGGCGCGAAGCGCTGCTGGAGCCACGAGGAGTTCACGGCCCTGCCGTACACCACCGTGGTGGCCGATCTGCACTGCGTGACGAAGTACAGCATGCTCGGCGCGGAATGGGGCGGTGTCCCCGCCCGCGAGATCCTGGCCGGCGCACCGCCCGCGCCGGACGTCACCCATGTGATGGTCTGGGCGGAGTACGGCTTCAGCTCCAACCTGCGCCTGGCGGACTTCACCTCGGACCGCACCATCTTCGCCACCCACAAGGACGGCGAACTCCTCACCGCCGAACACGGCTTCCCGGTCCGCCTCGTCGTCCCCCATCTGTACGCCTGGAAGGGACCCAAGTGGGTCCGTGGCGTGGAGTACATGACCGCCGACCGACGCGGCTTCTGGGAGGAGCGCGGCTACCACAACATAGGCGACCCCTGGCGGGAACAGCGCTACTCCTACCAGGAGAAATCCGGGGACGGCCCCGAACTCTGACACCGCGCGGGGTGCCGGCCCCGGGCGACGGGAGACCCGCCCCGGCTCTCACCCGTCGCGCAGCGCCTTCAGTCTCGCCACGTCCGCCGCGTGCCCCTCGCGGCCGCCCGGCGTCTCGATGATCAGGGGCACACCCTCGGTCGCCGGATGGGTCATCAGCGCGCGGAACGGGTCCTCGCCGATGTGGCCGGAGCCGATGTTCTCGTGGCGGTCCTTGTGCGCGGCGGCCACGTCCTTGGAGTCGTTGGCGTGGACCAGCCTGAGCCGGCCCGGGCCGACCGTGTCGACCAGCAGGTCCAGCGTCTTGTGCATGCCGTCGGGACCGGCCAGGTCGTGTCCGGCGGCGAAGATGTGACAGGTGTCCAGGCACACGCCCAGCTTCGGATGCGCGTCCAGCGCCTCGAAGTACGGCCCGAAGTCCCAGGTGCGGGAGCACAGCGAGGAACCCTGCCCGGCGGTCGACTCCAGCAGCAGGAACGGGTCGTCGTCATGGGTCAGCTCGTCCAGCAGCGGCAGCATGTGCTGCCGTACCTGCTTCAGCGCCACGGCCCGCTCCCGGCCTCCCGTCGCGCTGCCCGTGTGCACGACCACACCCAGCGCGCCGATCTCCCGCCCGCGCCGCAGCGAGTGCCGCAGCGACTCCACCGACCGCTCGACCGTCGCCTCGGTGTGCGAGCCGAAGTTGATCAGGTACGGGGCGTGCACATACGCCGGGAGCGACCGCTCGGCGCACGCCGCGCGGAACTCCTCGTCCTGCCGCCGGTTCCCGGTCGGCGTGGCCCAGCCGCGCGGGTTGGCGACAAAGACCTGGACGGCCTCCGCCTCCAGCTCGGCGGCGTACGCCAGACCGACGGAGTGGAGTCCGCCGGCCACCGGAACATGACCGCCGACAGGGTTGCGCGAGGCGCCGGGGACGGCACCGTAATGCTTACTGCTCACCCGTTCAGGGTCCCATGCCCCGGTGGCGCCCCCGTCGGCGGAGGTGATCGTCAGCGGATGGTGATCGTTATCGTCGACCCCTTGGGCGCCGTCTTCCCGCCGTCGACCGACTGGCTCTTCACCGTGTCCCCGAACAGCCCGAGCAGCCCGCGGTTGTCGTCGAACTTGAAGCCGGCCTTCTCCAGCGCCTTGTGCGCGTCGTCCACGCTGTCCCCGACCACGTCCGGGACCTTGATCTGCTCGGGGCCCTTGGAGACCGTCAGCGTCACCGTGTCGCCCTCGGCCGCCTCGCTGTCGCCCGCCGGGGTCTGCTCGGCGACCTCGCCGCGGTCGTACTCGGAATTGATCTGACCCGTGGCGACCTTCACCTTGAGCCCGGCGTCCGTGAGCTCCCGCCTGGCGTCCTCCAGGCTGTCGCCGGTGACGTCCGGGACGTCCACCGGGCTGCCCTTGCTGACCACGAGCGCGATGGCGGAGCCCGCGTGCCGCTTGGTGCCCGCCACCGGGTCGGTCCTGATCACCTGCCCCTTGGCGACGCTTTCGCTGAACTCCCGGGTCACCATGCCCGGCTCGAGACCGCCCGACTTCAGCTGGGCCTGCGCCGCCCCGAGCCGCTGGTCGGCGAGGTCCGGCACCCGCACGATCTCGGGGCCGAGGGAGATCGTCAGCGCCACGGAGCCGTTGTCCCGGATCCGGGCACCGGGCGCGGGATCCGTGCCGATGACCGTGCCGCGCCGCACCGTGTCGCTGTAGGCGCGCTTGACCTTCCCCACGTCCAGCCCGGCGTCCCCGAGCCGCTGCTTCGCCTGCGCCTCGGTCTTCGACAGCACCGGCGGGACCTTGGTGAACTGGCCGGAGTTGATGTACCAGACTCCGGCGCCGACCCCGAGGGTCAGCAGCACCGTGGCGACCAGGGTGAGCAGCCCGCGCCGGGCCGGTCGCCGCCGCTCGGGCACCGGCGGCGTCTCGAAGCGGCTGGTGCGGTGGACGGCGGCCGTGGCCTCGTCGTCCTCGTTGACCGGGTTCACGGGCAGCAGCCGGGGCACGGTCAGCGAGCGCGGGATCACACTCGTCCGGTCCTCGGTGATGTCGTGCCCCGCGGACAGCGCCTGCGGCGGCATCGCGTCCAGCTGCTCGTCACCGAGCCCCGCGCGCGCCTCCCGGACCAGGGCCAGCAGCGTCACGGCGTCCTGCGGGCGGACGTCCATGGCGCGCGCGGTGGCCGCGGCCACCAGCCGGTCCAGCTGGTACGGCAGCCCGGGTACCGCGGCCGAGGGCGGCGGCACGTCCTCGTGCAGGTGCTTGTAGAGCACCGCGGCGGGCGTGTCGCCCTCGTGCGGCTTTCCGCCGGTCAGCATCTCGTAGAGCACGACACCGCACGCGTACACGTCCACGCGCGGGTCCGCGGTGCCGTGCTGGATCTGCTCCGGCGCCAGATAGGAGACCGTGCCCAGCACGGCGCCCGTGGTGCTGGTCACCGTGTCCACGGACCGCACCAGACCGAAGTCGGCGACCTTGACCCGGCCGTCGTCCCCTATCAGCACGTTCTCCGGCTTCATGTCCCGGTGCACGAACCCGGCGCGGTGCGCGGAACCGAGCGCGGCGAGCACCGGCTCCATGATGTCCAGCGCCGCCCGCGGCTGGAGCGCGCCCCGCTCGCGCAGCACGTCCCGCAGGGTGCACCCGGCGACGTACTCCATGGCGAGATACACATACGACCCGTCGGCGCCCTGGTCGAAGACCTGGACGACATTGGGATGGGCCAGCCGGGCGACGGACTTCGCCTCGCGGATGAAGCGGTCCACGAACGCCGCGTCGGCCGCCAGCGTCGGATGCATCACCTTGAGGGCGAGCACCCGGTCCAGACGGATGTCCAAGGCCCGGTAGACCGTGGACATCCCGCCGACCGCGATCCGCGCCTCGACGCGATAACGGCCGTCGAGCACCTGCCCGACGAGAGGGTCCTGAAGGGTCGTATCCACGCAGGTGAGTCTACGAGCCGTGACCGACAGCGCCCGACGTTGCGCCGTTTCGGGGACGGAATGCAGCAGACCTGTGACTGTCGCTCCGGCGCGCCAGGCCGTGTCCTAGAACGCCGGGCGCTCCGGATCCAGGTGCGCGAGCCCCTCCGTGGGGGAGGAGGCCTCGGCGAAGTGGCGGGGCGGGATACGGCCCGCGCGCCGGGCCAGCCGGCCCGCCTCGACCGCGTGCTTCATCGCCTCCGCCATCAGTACCGGCTCCTGTGCCCGGGTCACCGCCGAGGCGAGCATCACACCCGCACAGCCCAGTTCCATCGCCAGCGCCGCGTCGGACGCCGTGCCCGCGCCCGCGTCCAGGATCACCGGCACCCCGGCCCGCTCGACGATCAGCCGGAAGTTGTGCGGGTTACGGATGCCGAGTCCGGAGCCGATCGGCGAGCCCAGCGGCATGACCGCCGCACAGCCGACCTCCTCCAGCTTCCGGGCCAGAACCGGGTCGTCGTTGGTGTACGGCAGCACGGTGAAGCCGTCGTCCACCAGTGTCTCCGCCGCGTCCAGCAGCTCGATCGGATCCGGCAGCAGCGTCCGCTCGTCGGCGATGACCTCCAGCTTGATCAGATCCGTGCCGAGCGCCTCCCTGGCCAGCCGGGCCGTCAGGACGGCCTCGCCGGCGGTGAAACAGCCCGCCGTGTTGGGCAGCACCCGGATGCCGAGCCGCTCCAGCACGGACAGTACGGAACCGTGCACCGTGGGATCGACCCGTCGCATCGCCACCGTGGTCAGCTCCGTGCCGGAGGCGACGAGCGCCCGCTCCAGCACGTCCAGGCTCGGCGCGCCGCCGGTGCCCATGATCAACCGGGACGAGAACGGCGTACCGCCGAGGACGAAGGGATCGTCTGCCATGGGTCAGCCTCCTTGGACGGCGGTGAGGACCTCGACACGGTCTCCCTCGGCGAGGTCCGTGGCGGACCACTGCCCGCGCGGTACGACGGTCTCGTTCACCGCGGCGGCCACTCCGCGCGGCGCCGCGGTCAGCGAACCGACCAGAGTGTCGAGATCCGTGCCGGGCGCGATCTCCCGGCGCTCTCCGTTGACCGAGATGTTCATGCGGACCGCTCCGAGCCGTGTTGTGACGAGCCGTGTTGTGACGAGCCGTGTTGCGAGGGGAATGACGCAGCCGAAGGCGCGGCGAAGCGCTGTGGTGTGAAGGGGCGGGCCTCCTCCGGCAGCTCGCCGGTGACCAGGACGTACGCCATCACATCGCCGGTGACCGGGGTGAGCAGTACACCGTTGCGGTAGTGCCCGGTGGCCAGCAGCAGCCCGTCAAGCCCGGTCGGGCCGAGCAGCGGGGCGTTGTCGGGGGAGCCGGGACGCAGCCCGGCCCGGGTCTCGGTGAGCGGCAGCTCGGTGATCCCCGGCACCAGCTCGTGGGCGTCCCGGAGCAGCTCGTACACCCCGCCCGCGGTCACCGTCGTGTCCCAGCCCAGTTCCTCGCTCGTCGCGCCCACGACCAGCTCGCCGTTCTCCCGGGGCACCAGGTAGACATGGCCGCCGCGCACCACGGCGCGCACGGTACGGCTCAGGAAGGGCGCGTACCGGGCCGGCACCGTCAGCCGTACCACCTGCCCCTTCACCGGCCGCACCGGCGGCAGCACCTCGTCCGGCACGCCCGCGAGCCGCCCGCTCAGGCTCCCGGCGGCGAGCACCACCCGGCCCGCGTCAAGGACTTCGCCCTCGCGGGTGACGACCCCGGCGGCCCGGTCGCGCACGACGGACAGCCGCTCCGCCCAGGTGCGGTGGAACACCACCCCGGCGAGCTCACAGGCGGCCGTCAGCGCGTCCGAGAGCCGACGCGGATCGATCTGGTGGTCGCCGTCCACCCGCAGTCCGCCGCGCACCCCGGGCGCGAGCATCGGCTCCAGGCGCCGGCACTCGCGTCCCGACAGCCACTCGGCCTCCAGACCCGACCGCTGCTGGAGGGCGTGCAGCTCGCGCAGATCGGCACGGTCGTCGGCGTCCAGCGCGACGGCGAGGGTGCCGCTGCGGCGGTAGCCGAGGTCATGGCCGGTCAGCTCGGTCAGCTCGGCCACGAAGTCCGGGTAGCGACGGGCGGACGCCAGGTTCAGCCCGAGCAGCATCTGCTCGCCGTAGTGCAGTTCGGTGACCGCGGCCAGCATCCCCGCCGCGACCCGCGCGGCGCCGCCGCCGGGCTCTGGGTCCACCACGGCGGTGGCGAGGCCGCGCTGCGCGGCACGCCAGGCCGTGACCAGGCCGATGATCCCGCCCCCGACGACGAGGACGTCCGACGTACCTGACGACATGGGCGTTCAGCCCCTCCCTTCGCCGGCATGACCCGGATCAGGTTCGTACGGTCGGAGGCCGCCAGCCTCCCTCTCAGCCCGGTGCGTCCGGGCTCCCGCGAGTTCTGTACGTTGGCCACCCTACCGCTCGAACCAAGGAGTCCCGGCGTCATGGCCCGCTCGCTCGACGGACTGACCCTCGCCCCGGTGGCCGACCAGGCCCCCGGCCAGGTGGGCACCCGCACCCGGTTCACCTACCACGAGAAGGACGGCGTGGTCTGGGCCGAGTACACGGGCGGCGACATCGTGCGCGGGCACCTGGTGGGCACCCGCGAGGGCGACCGGCTGGACTTCCGCTACACGCAGCTCAAGCAGGACGGCAGCACGTCCGGCGGGCACTGCGTGTCCACGGTCGTCGAACTGCCCGACGGACGGGTACGGCTCGAGGAGACCTGGCGGTGGGAGTCCCAGGAAGGCAGCGGCACCAGCATTGTGGAGCAGCTCACCCAGCACGCCCCCTGACTGACAGTTTGTCAATTGTCTATGGTGACCGGGTGAGCGGTGATCGGGTGGGCGAGCAGACGCAGCAACGGGGCACGTCACGGGGACGGCGAGTGGTCGTCGTCGGCGCGGGCATGGCCGGGGTGCAGACCGCCGTCGCCCTGCGGGAGCAGAGTTTCAACGGCACCGTCACGCTGATCGGCGCCGAGCCGCACCAGCCGTACGACCGGCCGCCGCTGTCCAAGGCCGTCCTGCTCGGCAAGTCCGAGGGCTCCGCCTTCGAGGTCGACTTCGAGTCGCTCGGCATCGATCTGCGCCTGGGCAGCGAGGCACTGGGGGTGCGCACCGCCGACCACGAGCTGGACACCGGCTCCGGGCCCGTTCCCTACGACGTCCTGGTCCTCGCGACCGGTGCCGAACCGGTCCGGCTGCCCGGCACGGAGGGCGTCCCCGGGGTGCACCTGCTGCGCACCCTGGACGACGCGGAACGACTGCGGCCGGTGCTCACCCGCCAGCACGACATCGTGGTCGTCGGCGCGGGCTGGATCGGCGCCGAGTTCGCCACCGCGGCCCGTGAGGCCGGCTGCGCGGTGACCGTCGTGGAGGCCGCCGACCATCCGCTCGCCGGAGCGCTGCCGCCCGAGGTGGCCCTGCCGATGACCGCCTGGTACGCCGACAGCGGCGCCACCCTGCGCACCCGCGCGCGCGTGGCGGGCGTCGAGCCGGGCGCGGTGGTCCTCGGCGACGGCACCCGGGTACCCGCGGGCGCCGTCGTGGTCGGCATCGGCGCGCATCCCGCCACCGGCTGGCTCGCCGGCTCGGGCATCGAGCTGGGCGCGCAGGGCGACGTGGTGGCCGACGACCATCTGCGCGCCTCCGCCCCCGACGTGTACGCCGTCGGCGACTGTGCCTCATTCCCGTCGGCCCGGTACGGCGAGCGGCTGCTCGTCCACCACTGGGACAACGCCCTCCAGGGGCCGCGCACGGTGGCCGCCGGCATCATCGGCGAGTCCCCGGCCGTCTACGACCCCGTCCCGTACTTCTGGTCCGAGCAGTTCGGCCGCTTCGTCCAGTACGCGGGTCATCACGCGGCGGCCGACACGCTGCTGTGGCGCGGCGACCCGTCCGGACCCGCCTGGACCGTCTGCTGGCTGCGGGGCGACCGGCTCGTCGCCCTGCTGGCGGTGGGCAGACCGCGTGACCTGGCACAGGGCCGGCGGCTGATCGAGGCGGGCACGCCGGTGGACCGGAATCTGCTCACGGACCCGGCTCGACCACTGAAGCAGGCCGTGGCACGAGCGTGACGACAGCGGGCCCGACTTCCGACTGTCAGTCCGGGATGGCACGCTGTTTCCGTGACCGAGATTGACGCAAAGACCGATGCTCTCGTCCCCGCATGGCTCACCCTCCCCGACATCGCCGAACAGCTCGGCGTCGAGGTGACACGTGTGCGGCAGCTGGTCAAGGATGGCCAGCTCATTGCCGTACGCCGTGGCGAGAACCGCGCGCTGCACGTCCCCGCCGCCTTCATCGACGGGGACAAGGTCGTCAAGGGCCTGTCCGGCACCTTGACGCTCCTGCGGGACGACGGCTTCACCGACGAAGAGATGCTGGAGTGGCTCTTCACCCCCGACCCCACCCTGCCCGGCACCCCCGCCCAGGCACTGAGTGAAAACCGCGGCACGGAGGTGAAGCGCCGCGCCCAGGCGCTCGCCGTCTGATCATGTAGATGCCGGGGCCGTGACCGGCCGGTGCCGCGGTCCCGGTAGTGTCCGGGTGGCGCCCCCAGGGCGCTGCCCGGCCGGCCGTCCAAAGCCGTGTCCGGGAGCCACGGGTCCACCGGTGGCTCACACCGACAAGGCCGGGCCGCCGGCAGGCCCGCGCACCGACAACCCGGGGGACCCGACCCGTGTCCGACATCGCCACCGCACGTGACCGTCTCGCCGAGGCCCGTGTCTACCTCTGCACGGACGCCCGCAAGCGCCAGGGCGACCTCCCCGAGTTCCTGGACACGGTCCTGGCCGCCGGGGTGGACATCGTGCAGCTGCGGGACAAGGGCATGGAGGCGGCCGAGGAACTCGAGCACCTCCAGGTGTTCGCCGAGGCCTGCGCCCGGCACGGCCGGCTGCTCGCGGTCAACGACCGGGCGGACGTCGCCCACGCCGCCCACGCCGACGTGCTCCACCTGGGCCAGGGCGACCTCCCGGTGCCCGCGGCCCGCGCCGTCCTGGGCGACGACGTACTGATCGGCCGGTCCACACACGCCGGGGCGGAGGCCGACGCGGCCGCGGCGCAGGACGGCGTGGACTACTTCTGCACGGGCCCCTGCTGGCCCACCCCCACCAAGCCAGGCCGTCACGCCCCCGGACTGGACCTGGTCCGCCACACGGCGGCCCTCGGCACCGACCGCCCCTGGTTCGCCATCGGCGGCATCGACCTCGGCAACCTCGACCAGGTGATCGAGGCGGGCGCCCGCCGGGTGGTCGTCGTCCGCGCCATCACCGAGGCGGACGATCCGGGAGCGGCGGCGGCCGAGTTCCGCGAGCGGATGCGCCGGGTGCCGTAGGGCGTGCCCGCGGGCTCGTCCCAAGGGGTGGACAGGAAGTCGGCAAAACGGTCATATTTCCGCCGTTCGGTTGGGTGTCCGGCCACCCCTGACTAACCTGCGGGTATGGCCCTAGGAACCGCATCGACCAGGACGGATCGCGCCCGTACCGTGCGCGACATCCTGGCCACCGGCAAGAAGACGTACTCGTTCGAGTTCTACGCGCCGAAGACCCCCAAGGGCGAGCGGAGCCTGTGGAACGCGCTCCGCAGGGTGGAGGCGGTGGCCCCCGACTTCGTCTCGGTGACCTATGGCGCCGGCGGCACCACCCGGGCGACGACGGTCAAGGAGACCCAGCAGATCGTCGTGGACACGACGCTCACGCCGGTCGCCCACCTCACCGCCGTCGACCACTCCATCGCGGAACTGCGCAACATCATCGGCCAGTACGCCGACGCCGGGATCCGGAACATGCTCGCCGTGCGCGGCGACCCGCCCGGCGACCCGATGGGCGACTGGGTGCCGCATCCCCAGGGCCTGACCTACGCGGCCGAACTGGTCCGGCTCATCAAGGAGTCGGGCGACTTCTGCGTGGGCGTCGCCGCCTTCCCGGAGATGCACCCGCGCTCCGGCGACTGGGACACCGACGTCGACCACTTCGTGGACAAGTGCCGCGCGGGCGCCGACTACGCCATCACGCAGATGTTCTTCCAGCCCGAGTCCTACCTGCGCCTGCGCGACCGGGTCGCGGCCGCGGGCTGCGACACCCCGGTGATCCCCGAGGTCCTGCCGGTCACCAGCGTCGGGATGCTGGAAAGACTGCCGAAACTGAGCAACGCCAGCTTCCCGGACGCCCTGAAAGAGCGGATCCTCACAGCGAAGGACGATCCGGCGGCGGTACGCTCCATTGGTATCGAATTCGCCACGGAGTTCTGCGCGCGGTTGCTGGCCGAGGGAGTACCCGGACTGCACTTCATCACGCTCAACAACTCCACGGCACCGCTGGAAATCTACGAGAACCTGGGTCTGCACCATCCCCCGCAGGCCTAGACCGGCCGCACCGGTATACGACACACTGCGTAGCGGTTACTGGGAGAGGGGCGTACATGGGCTGGACGGTCCTCTACATCGCGTTCGGCATCGTCGCACTGTGGTTGCTGGGCGAGGTGCTGCTTCAGTACAAGGCACGCCTTCGCTGGCGACTGCTCGCCTTCGCGGGCTTCGTCGGTGTGGTGCTGGGCGTACTGATTCCGTCGATCGTGGTGATCGGCCTCGGCGCGGCCGCCTTCGCGGTCGGCCAGACCTATGTCACCCTCTCGTTCCGCCGGGGCTTCGACGCCGGCTGGGCCGTCAAGCGCCCCGAGGCCGAGGAGGCCGTCGGCAGCAAGCGCCGCCGCGGCAGGGCCGACCGCCAGGACCCGGTTCTCGACGGCCCAGGACCGGAAGCGGCCGACGCACGCTACGACGACCAGGACGCCGCCGACAGCGCCGCCTCGGCGTACACGGCCGACGACTACGACCGCGACGACGTGTTCACCCCGGCCGGCCCCGCCCAGCCCACCGCCGCCGAGACGACCGCCGTCTACGAGCCGCAGCCCCTCCCGGACGACACCGGCTCCTACGGCATATACGGCGGCGACCCCGCCCACGCGGCCGCCGCTGCCCAGGGCGCGGCCCAGGGCACCGACCAGGCCTACGCGTACGACTACTCCGGCTACCAGCAGCAGTACGGCTACGACACGAGCGGCCAGCAGCAGTACGCCAACTACTCCGACCCGTACATCGGCGCCCAGAGTTACGGCGGCGCCTCCTACGGCACCGGCTACGACACCACCGGCCAGCAGTACGCCCAGCAGCCCTACGGCCAGGAGCAGTACGCGGGCGGCGGCTACCAGGAGACCCCGTCCGGCGGTGTCTGGGTCCCGCAGCAGCGCACCGACGAGAACTACGGCAGCGAGCTCCCGCAGGAGCAGCAGTACCCCTACCAGGGCAACGGGCAGCAGCCGGGCAACGGATTCGACGAGCAGTACCGTTTCTGAACCGCAGGCCCGCCCCCTACTGGGAACCGCGGAACTCCGGCCCCTCCACGATCAGCCCGGCCACCAGCGCGCCCGACATACCCGCGTGGGGTAGCCCGCCGCCGGGGTGCGACCAGCCGCCGACCCGGTGGAGACCGGGCAGCCGTGTGGTGTTCGCCGGATGCAGATGACGGCCCCGGCCCGCGGCGAGCGCGGGGGCGGGAACGGCCCCGTGGCCGGCACCCGTCTCCTCCCACGTGTGCAGCGGGGTGCGGACCTCGTGCCACAGCAGGCGCTCCCGCAGCCCGGGCACCGCCCTCCCGGCCGCTTCGAGCATGGACTCGGCGCACCGCCGGACCGTGGCGTTCGCAGCCCAGTCGAAGTCGGCCGACACCACGGCGGACACCACCACGGACTCGTGCGCGTCGTCCGGGGTGAGCGCGGGGTCCCCTGGGCGGAGCACGGTCACCGTGGGGCGCAGGGGCAACGCGCCACCGGGGGAGGTCAGCAGGTCCAGTTCCCTCTCGGGGTCCGGCGCGTGCACGACCGTGCGGTGGGCGGCCCCGGCCTCCCGCGCACCGCGCAGCGCCAGCAGCAGCGCCAATCGTCCGGTCCCGGGCGTCACGGCCTCGGCGCGCACCTCACCGTCCCCGTCCGGAGGCAACTCCGTCAGCCCCCGCAGCCGTATTGGATCCACGCCCGCCACCACATGGTCCGCCTCCGCCGCGGTCCCGTCGGCGAACTCCACACCCGACGCCCGGCCGTCCTTCTCCAGGATCCCGGTGACCTCGGCGCCGAACACGAACTCCACCCTGCGGGCCAGGCACCGCTCGTACACCGCGCGCGCCAGCTCCCGTATGCCACCGCGGACATACCAGGTGCCGAAGGCGTGCTCCAGGTACGGCAGCACCGCGGCACTCGCCGGAGCGGTCCGGGGATCGAGGCCGTACGCCAGAGCGTGGCACTCCAGCAGCGCCGCGAGCCGAGGGTCGCGCAGCTCCCAGGCGCCCACCTCGGCGAGCGTGCCGGCCCGGCGGGTGCGCAGCAGACGTCTGTGCGGGACCGACGGATAGGGCTCACGGTCCGCCAGCACCTGCCAGTTCGGCCACAGGGGCTCCTCGAGCAGCGGGCGGCGGGTGCGGTCCCAGGCCTCCCGGGCCCGCACCAGGAAGTCGCCCCAGCGCTGTCCGGCGCCCGCCCCGAGCGCCTCGTCCAGTGCCGAGACGACACCCGCGCGCGAGGCGTTGGGCAGGGACACCTCGGTGCCGTCCGGGAACACGTGCCGCGACGACGGGTCGACCTGCACGAGGTCGACACAGGCCTCCAGCGGCTCCTTGCCCGTCTTGACGAACAGGTCGCGGTAGACGGCGGGCAGGGTCAGCAGTCCCGGGCCGGTGTCGAAGCCGAACCCGTCCCGCTCGAACCGGCGCACCGCACCGCCGTACGTCTCCGTGCGCTCGTACACCACCACCTGGTGGCCCGCCACGGCCAGCCGGGCAGCGGCCGCCATCGCGCCCATCCCGGCGCCGATCACCACAATCCGTGCCATGCCCGCGACTTTATCGACCGCCACCGACAACGGGACGCGCGGGCGGTCAGCCCGGCGGCCCGCCCTCTCGCGCGGCCAGGTGCCGCTCCTCCCGGCGCTGCGCCCTGCGCCGCAGGAAACGGCGGATCCGCGACACCACGAGGAACAGCACCACCAGCCCACCGGCCAGCAGCACCGCCGCGATCACCGCGGCAGCCAGGGGATGGAACATCGCGAACGTCACGACGCCGGCCACCCCGAAGTCCTCCGCCAGACTCATGACCACGTTGCTCAGCGGCTCGGGTGAGGCGTTGACCGCCATCCGGGTGCCCGCCTTGACCGTGTGGCTGGCTAGCGCGGTCGAGCCGCCTACCAGACCCGCCGTCACGTCGGACAGCGAGCCGCTGTGCCCGGCCAGCAGCGCCCCGACCCAGGCACCGGCGAGCGGCCGGACCACGGTGTGGGCGGCGTCCCACACCGAGTCGACGTACGGGATCTTGTCGGCGACCGCCTCGCACAGGAACAACGCACCCGCCACGGCGAGCACCTCGGGACGCTGGAGCGTCTGGGGGATCTCGTCGCTGACCCCCGCCGCGCCGAACAGACCGAGCAGCAGCACCAGCGCGTAGGCGTTGACGCCGCTGGCCCAGCCACTGGTGAAGACCAGGGGGAGTACCGACACGGAGATGATCGTAACCAGTACGAACCGGAACGGCCCGGGCAGATGAGTGCGGGCGGCTGAGTACGCGTACTCAATCAGCGAGATGAGTACCTGTGCGGATGGAAGGCAACCGCCGGGAACGGGAAAGTGGTCCCAGGGAAAGGGGCGCGATCTCCGGCACCGCCGACACGGGGCGGCGGAACCGGAACCCGTGCCCCTTGGCCGCTCCCTCCGCCGGTCCGGCGACGGAACGACGGGACGACCGAAGGGGGCACGGGGAAACCCGGGGAAACCTGGGGAACCCCGGGGGAACGGGGAACACGGAAGGCGCCGGTCCGACGGCGGCTCGCGGTGACGCGGCCGCCGGAGGACCGGCGCCTTCCGTGTTCAGCCCGTCCCGCTCACCCGGCCCTGGAGCAACCGCGACAGCGCCGCGTGAACGTCGTCCAGGGAGCGCTCCGGCTGGAACGACTGCCAGTCCAGCGCGGCCACCAGCACCATGCCGACCAGCGCGGCCGCCGTCAGCTGGACGTCGATCTCCTCGTTGAACTCGCCGCCCGCCACACCCTCGCGCAGCACGCCCTCGACGACCGCCACGGCCTCCTGCCTGACCACCATCAGTGTGGACTGCCAGGCCCGGTTGGTGCGCCACAGCTCGGCCACGTACAGCTGGGTGAAGGCGGGATAGCGGTCGATGAAGACGAGGCCGGCGCGCACCATCGCGTCCAGGGCGTCCACCTTGCTGCCGCCCGCGCGCGCGGTGCCGTCGGCCGCCTCCTGGAGGGAGGCGGTCAGCAGTCCCACGCCGTGCCGCAGCAGCTCCTCGAAGAGGACGGACTTGCTCGCGAAGTTGTAGTAGACCGTGCCCTTCGCGACTCCGGCGCGCTCGGCGATCTCGTCCACGGTGGTGGCGGAGAAGCCCTGTTCGGCGATGAGAGTGACGGCGGCCTCGTAGAGCTTCTGCCGGGTGGCCTCGCGGCGTGTGCTGCCGCCCGACGGGGTGCTGCTGCGTTCCATGGGGCTGATTCTCACAGGTCTCACAGCCACTGGTTCCGGGGTCACAGGCTCAGCTCCGGGTGGAGCCGGTCCAGCGTCCACACCTGGTGACGGCGGGCAGACAGCGCGGTGAGCGCGAGAGCGCCCGCCGTGAACGCGACCAGAACGCCGCACGCCTGCCACACCGGGCCCAGACCGCCGCCCGTGATCAGCCTCCTCAGGGCCTCCACGATGTAGCTCATCGGCAGGAAGGGATGAATCGCGTTGAAGAAGCGCGGACTGGTCTGCACCGGATACGTGCCGCCTGCTGACGTCAGCTGGAGCATCAGCAGGGCGAGCACCAGGATCCGGCCCGCCGCGCCGAACCGCGCGTTGAGCCACTGCACCAGCGCCGCGAAGCACGCCGACACCAGGAACAGGAAGCCCACCGTGCCGGCCGCCCGGACCATCTGGAGCCCGATCGCCCAGTGCAGTACGGCCATCAGGGCGGCCGTCTGGAGCACTCCGACCGCGACCACCGGCAACCAGCCCGCCAGCGCGATGCGCGACGCGGCCGCGCCGGCCGCTAGGGCCCGCCGGTTGAGCGGCTGGATCAGCATGTAGGCCACCATCGCGCCCACCCACAGGGACAGCGGGATGAAGTACGGGGCGAATCCGGTGCCGTAGTTCGGCGCCTTGTGCAGGTCCCTGGCGGCCAGCTGGACCGGGTCGGCCATCACCTTCGTGCGCCGGTCGCGGTCCTGCTTGCCGTAGTCGGGGATCTGCCCGGCGCCGTCGTGCAGCCCGCCGGCGAGCTTGCCCGAGCCGTCCCCGAGCTTGTAGATGCCGCCGTTGAGGTCCTCGGCGCCCGTCGACAGCTTGCCGACGCCGTCGTCCAGGTCGGAGGCGCCGGACCCGGCCGTGCCGAGGCCGGAGTGCAGCTTCCTGGCGCCCGTGGCGACCTTGCCCGCGCCGCTGTTCAGCGCGTTGATCTGCTTGACGGCGCCGTCCACGTCCTCGTACAGGTGCGGCGACCGGTCGGCCAGGGCCAGGGCCTGCTTGCGGAGCGTCCCGAGGTTGGCGCGGAGCGTCTTCAGGTCGCCGTTCTGGTCGGCGATCAGCGTGTTGAGGTCGTCGGCCACCGTGGACACGTCGGCGGCCGCCTGCTTCGCCTTCTTCAGGGCGGGGCAGATGTCACCGGTCAGCAGCGGGGTCTCGCAGTGCTCGCGGTAGACGTCGTCGAGCGTCTCGGACGCCGTGTGCGCGGACCTGGCCGCGCCCGGGGCCGCCTGCACCAGCTCCTTGAGGTTGTGGTCGACCGCCGTCGCCGAGTCGGCGACCAGCCGGGCCGCGTCCCCGATGGACTTCTCGTTGTCCTTCAGGAACGGTCCGGCGTCGTCGTAGACCGCGTTCACGTTGTCGGCGAGCTTCTGTGTGCCCTCGGAGACCCGCTTCGCGCCGTCCTCCAGGTCTGAGGCGCCCTTGGTGAGCTTCGTCAGGCCCTTGGACAGCTCGCCGCTGCCGCTCTTGGCGTCCTTGAGTCCGTCGGCGAGGTCCTTGGAACCCTTCTCCGCCTTCCCGATGCCGCCGGTGAGCTGGTCGGCGCCCTCGGCGGCCTCGACCGTCTTCCCGTGGATGTCGGAGAACGAGATGAAGATCCGGTCCAGGACGGCCCGGGAGGCCTTGGTGGACGCGGCCGTGCGCACCTCGCTGAAGACGGACCTGGATATCTGCCCGACGATGTAGTTGTTCGCGTCGTTGGTGCGCACCTGGAGGGCGCCTGTCTCCGGGGCGTCGCCGGAGCTGGAGGCGATACGCCGGCTGAAGTCGGACGGCATGGTCAGCGACAGGTAGTAGGTGCCGTCCTCCACGCCGTCGCGCGCCTCGCCCGCGCTCACCTCGTGCCACTCGAAGGTGTCGCTGTCGCGCAGCCCCTTGACGATGTCGTCGCCTGCCGCGAGGTGCTCGCCGCCGACGGTCGCGCCCCGGTCGTCGTTCACCAGTGCGACCGGGATGCGGTCCAGGCGGCCGTACGGGTCCCAGAAGGACCACAGGTACAGGGCGCCGTACAGCAGCGGCAGCAGCAGAAGCGCCACCATGGCGGCACGCGGCAACTTGCCCCGGCCGAAGCGCCTCAACTCAAGCGCGGCCAGTTTCGGCGAGCGCATCGGCCTCTTCCCCCTTCTCGGTCTTCCCCGTGGTCTCCGTCTTGCCGGTCTCCGTCGTGCCCGGCTCGTCCGTCGCGTCTTCGTCCGTCGGGTCCTCGTCGGTGCCGTCCGGCGCGGCCGTCGTGGACACGGTGGTCACACCGGCCGGGGCCTCCGCGCACACCGCGATCACCGTCGTGCCGGATGCGGCGAGGGCGGTCAGCAGGTCCCAGACCTGGGCCCGTTCGGCGTCCGAGAGCTTGAGGTCGATGTCGTCGATGCCCAGCAGCCGGGGCCCACCGATGAGGGCCAGCGCCAGGGAGAGCCGCAGGGCCTCCATCCGTTCCAGGTCGCGGACGGCGGTCCGGGGTCCCTTGGGCAGGGTCTCCAGGTCGAGTCCGGCGGCGTCCAGCGCTGTGTCGATCCGCTGCTTCGCCTCCCGCGCCCGCTCGGCCCGCGGCCGGGTCAGCGCGCGCAGGGAGTCCCCGAACCGGTGCTGGAGCAGTGCCCGTTCGCGCAGATGCTCGCCGACGGTCAGGGCCGGGTCGAGGTCGGTGACCCCGGCGACGTTGGCCAGCGCGCTGAGGCGGCGCACCGCCGCGAGTTGCTTGGGCAACCGGGCCTCGCCGACGGTCGCCGACCCTTCCGTGGCCTTCATCCGGCCGGTGAGCGAGAGCAGCAGGCTGGTACGGCCGGAACCGGACGGCCCCTCGACGGCGATCAGCGCGCCGGGCTCCGCGTCGGCCGAGATCCCCTGGAACGCCCAGCCCCGTGGACCCTTGAGTCCGAAGTCCCGGGCGTGTACGGCGAGTCCTGGCGGACTGCTCACGATTACCCCATCCCCTGGGGCCCGGGGACGTCCCCCGAACGTCCCCGGGCGTCTTCCCATTTGAACTGACTGGTCAGTGCAAAAGTTAACCCGAACTCGCGATCTAGGCAAAAGCCCAGGTCAGAACGGATTGTCAGTGCCATACCGCACGATGAGCACATACGGCACCATCGGATCCCACCAGGAGGTTCGTCATGGCCAACCCGTCCGCCGCTCGTCGGCGCGCCGCCACCGGCCCTGCCCCCTCGCTGACCACCGGCCCCGCGGGCGACGTGCACCCCGTCCTCCGCCGTGCCACGGCCCCGCCCGCCGCTCTCGACCTGCTCGCCCAGGCCCGTGCCGGACTCGACGAGGCCGCCACCCTGGAAACTCCGAACGAACGCTACGCCACGGCCCACCTCGCCGCCCTGCGAACGGCCGCCGCCGTCCTCGCCGCACGCGCCCGCCCGGAGCCGCCGTCCCGGCGCCGCGCCCGTATCAGGAGCGCGTGGGAGGTGCTCCCCGAGATAGCGCCCGAGCTCACCGAGTGGAGCGCGCTGTTCGCCTCCGGCGCCCGGCGCCGTGCCCGCGCGGAGGCGGGCATCGAGGGCGCGGCCGGGCGCCGGGACGCCGACGACCTCATACGGGACGTGGCGATGTTCGTCCGCATCGTCGAGCGGATGCTGGTGCTCCAGCCGGTCCTTCCGCAGCCGCGCCAGGACGCGGGCTGACCACGGCGCCACGACTGCATCACCACTGCGCCACCAAGCCACCACCAAGGCGACCGGGTACGGCAGCGGGGGTACGGCGGCGGAGGCAATAAGGTGGAGGACGCCCGCAAGCCTGCCCGGAGGAGTCAACAGCGTGCCGGACCCGATGCGACCCCGCGCCTCCCTGCGTACCGCCGTGGTCTGGGAGGTCCTCCAGGACGCCCTCGACCGCCGGATCAAGGCCACCGGCCGGGACGCGCTGGACGTGCTCGACACCGGCGGCGGCAGCGGCAACTTCGCCGTACCCCTGGCCCGCCTCGGGCACCGCGTCACCGTCGTCGACCCCAGCCCGAACGCGCTGTTCGCGCTGGAGCGCCGGGCCGCCGAGGCCGGGGTCGCCGACCGGGTCCAGGGTGTGCAGGGCGACGCCCACGGGCTCTTCGACGTGGTCGAGCGCGGCGGCTACGACGCGGTGCTGTGCCACGGCGTCCTGGAGTACGTGGACGACCCCGCCGAAGGCGTCCGCAACGCGGTGGCCGCCCTGCGCCCCGAAGGCGTCCTCAGCCTGCTCGCGGCGGGCCTCGGCGGCGCCGTGCTGGCCCGCGCCCTCGCGGGCCACTTCACGGAGGCCAAACAGGCGCTGGAGGACCCGGCCGGCCGCTGGGGCCCCGGTGACCCCGTGCCGCACCGCTTCACCGCCGAACAGCTCACCGCGCTCGTGGAGAGCGCCGGCCTGGTGACGGCCGCCGTGCACGGCGTGCGGGTCTTCGCCGACCTGGTCCCGGGCGTCCTGGTGGACACCGAGCCCGGAGCCCTGGACGCCCTGCTCAAGCTGGAGGCCGCGGCGGCCGAGCTGCCCGCCTTCCACTCGGTCGCCACCCAGTTGCACGTGCTGGGTGAGACCCGCGGTGCCAGTGAGGCCTGAACCGGCCCCGGGTCATGCCGCTGATCAGCGCCTCGACCGCACATGGAGTACGCCACAGGCCCCCCGAACGAGGGGTTTGCGCCGTATGATCGAGGGAGAACGCCCGGCATGACGGGCCGGCCGCTGGGGAATGGAAGCCTCAGCGAGCCGGTTAGGTCATGCCGGTACTCCGGTTGGCCAATTGGCGTAGAGGGGCGGGTTTCACGGGGGCGATTCCCTGCCTATCCTGAAGGGACCCCCCGGGTCGCCCCGGCGACTGCACGATGAGGAGGACTCCGTGCCGCTCTCCGAGCACGAGCAGCGAATGCTTGAGCAGATGGAGCGAGCGCTGTACGCCGAAGACCCCAAGTTCGCGACAGCGCTTGAGGGAAGCGGGCTGCGCACGTACACCCGGCGACGGGTCTACCAGGCAGTCGTCGGCTTCCTCATTGGTATCGCGCTCCTCATGGCCGGAATGGTCGCACAGCAGATCTGGATCAGCGTGGTGGGCTTCCTCGTCATGCTGGGCTGTGCCGTACTCGCCGTAACGGGGTGGCGCAGGGCTCCCAAGCCGGGCGAGCAGTCCACCGGCGGCGGCGCCGCTCGCGGGCAGGGACGGCCCCGGCGCTCCATGATGGACCGCATCGAGCAGCGCTGGCAGCGCCGCCGGGACGAACAGGGCCAGTAGCGATCCAGCACGACTGAGGGGTGACCACCCACCGGGTGGTCACCCCTCAGTCGTCGGCTCTGCCGGCGGTCATCAGCTCCGCCGGCCCCGCGCCGGGCCCGTCAGCCCCGCTGTCCCGACGGCCTGCGCGGCAGTGTCGGGCGGACCGCCGCCACCCTGGCCCGCAGGGCCGCCCAGCGGGCCTGCGCCGCCCACAGCACCCGCACGGTGGAGCGCGGCGCCAGCAGCGCACGCAGCCGGGCACGGCGGCCCGCCTTACCCAGCCCGGCGATCACCTGGCGCACGTCCGCCGCGAGACCCGACGCCGGCCGCGGCCGCGGCGCGTACAGCACCTGCTCCACCGCGTCGGCCACCCGGTGCACCGCGGCCGCGGCCGCCTCATCGAGTTGCCCGAGCCGAACGATCCGGGCGGCCGCGCCGCGCGGAGTCAGCGAGTCGTCCGGCGGTATACCGAAGTCCCAGGCCGTGTCGGTCAGTTCCCGCCAGCCCGCCATCGTGTGCGCCGCCGCACCCTCGCCGGTGCGGGCGTGCCCGCCCAGCCGGACCACGCGCAGCCGCAGCCGCCACGCCATCGGCGCCAGCGGGACCGCCGCACAGACCAGCACGGCGAGTGCCCACAGCACGAACCGCCACCACTGCGGACCGTCGTCGCCCGGCAGCGGCACGGCCTGGGCCGACGCGCCGGAGCACAGGTCCTGCTTGCGCAGCTGCGCCGTGCAGTTCTCGCTCCGGGAGGCCGCCGCGGAGGGCTCCGCGCTCGCCGTCGTGGACGGGCGGGGCTGGTTCGGCTGGGAGGGGTCCGGCGTGTTGGACCGGGTGTACGACGGCGTCGTGCCCCGTGTCGGGGTGGGCTCGAAGCGGGTCCAGCCCACTCCCTGGAAATACAGCTCGGGCCAGGCGTGCGCGTCTCTCAGGCCGACCGACACCGTGCCGTCCGCCGTCGCGGTACCGGGAGCGAAACCCACCGCGACCCGGGCCGGGATGTTCAGCGTGCGTGCCATCGCGGCCATGGCGAAGGCGTAGTGGATGCAGAAGCCCTGCTTCTTCTCCAGGAAGTGCGCTATCGCGTCGCGGCCGGTACCGACCGACACCCGGGTGTCGTACTGGAAGCCGCCCGACACGGCGAAGTAGTCCTGGAGCTTCACTGCCGCGTCGTAGGAGGTCGCCGCGCCCGAGGTGACCTTCCTCGCGGTGGCGGCCACGACCGGTGGCAGTGTGTCCGGCACGTCGGTGAACTCGGCGTTGAACGTGTCCGACGCGGGTGGCGCCTCGGCCAGTTGCTTCGCCGTCGGCCGCACCTCCAGGCTGGTCACCTGGTAGGTCGCGCCCTGCGTGTTCTGGCCGTGGTCGCCGACGAGCGTCATGCCCGCGGGTTCGTAGCGCCACTTGCCGCCGATCCTCACCCCGCTCGGCGGGTAGGGCATGGGCAGCCAGTCCTGGGCGTACCAGTCGGCGGCCGAGACGGTGGTCTTGACCGTGGTGCGCTTGACGTCGGGGCTCAGTCCCACCGGGGCGGGGAACGTGTCCGGCACGTCGACGACATGCCGCTGGGACGGCTTCCACGTGACGCCGTCGAAGTCGTCCAGGGAGACGATCCGAAGGTAGAGGTCGGAGATGTCGTCGGTGCTGGTCCGCAGGGACAGCACCTGCCGGTCCTGTTCCACGTTCAGGCTGTCGTGGAGCGACACCAGGGGGTTGACGGCGGAGATCGTGCCGCCGTTCCCGTTCCCGTTTCCGGAGCCCACGCCGCCGGCGGTGCTGTCCAGCAGGCCGCCGTGCATCGAGGGCAGGACGAGCGGCACGACCAGCGCGGCACCGAGCGCGACCGCGCCGATGCGCCGCCCGGTGCGGACCGGGGCCACGGCGTCGGCCGCCTTCTCGCCCGGGCCTCGCGGCGCGCCGGCGAAGACCCGGCCCCACTGCGAGAGCCGGTCCCGGCCCTCGGCGCGCAGCAGCATCAGATAGCCGCCCGCCGCGGCCAGGAACCACAGCCAGTCGGTGCCGCCGTCGGACAGCCCGGCGGCCACCGAGTACATCGCGAGCAGCGGAAGCCCGGCCGGGGCCGCGCTGCGGAACGTCACCGCGAGGGCGTCCACCAGAAGCCCTATCAGCAGGACGCCGCCTATCAGCATCAGCCGGATCCCGTCGCTCAGCGGCGCCGGGATGGCGTACGTGTTGACGTCCTGCGAGCCCTGCCGCAGCAGGTCCCCGAGGTGCTGCACGGCGTCCGGGCCGGGCACCAGCCCGAGGACCGCGTACTCGCGGGCGAAGAACAGGGTGAGCAGCATCAGCGTCACGAGCGCCTGGGCCGCGATGGTCAGCGGCCGGGCCAGCGGCACCCGCCGGGTCGCCGCGCCCACTCCCGTCTGCACCGCCACCAGGAACGCCGCCTGCACCAGCCAGATCGACTTGTCGACCAGGGGCAGCAGCGCGCACGAGGCCAGCAGCGTCGCCGCGGCCGCGCACACGGCAAGCCTTCCACGCCCGCTCATCACAGTGCCCTCCCGCCGCCCAGCGCGGAGACGCCCACGCGCTCGCGGTCCGCCCGGCGCCACAACTCACCGAGCGAGGCGCCGCGTGGCACGCTCAGGGCCGTCCAGCCCGCCTCGCGCAGCAGGTGCAGCCGCTCCTCCTGCCGGTGCCCGGGACCGGGCACGCCGCCCGGCCGGTGCTGCCACGCGTCGCTGTCCAGCAGGAAGGCGACCGCGGCGCCGCCGCGCCCGCGCATCCTGGCGGCCATGGCGGCCTGGGCGTCGTCGAGGTCGCCCAGGAAGGCGACCAGCAGCCCGTCGCCACCGCCGGACAGCGCGTCGTGGGCACGGGACAGGCCCGCGCCGTCCGAGTGGTCGATCACGGCGAGAGCGTCCAGCAGCATCCCGGCCGCGTCCGTGCCTTCCTGGCCGACGCCCGCGAAGCCGTCGCCGCCCTCGCCGGGCATCGCACTGCCGGTGTCGGTCAACAGCCGCACCGAGAAGCCGCGCTCGAGCATGTGCACCAGGACCGACGCGCTGCCCGACACCGCCCACTCGAACGCCGAGTCCGGGCCCGCGCCGTCGAAGGCCGTGCCGCGGGTGTCGAGCAGGACCGTGCAGCGTGAACGGTGCGGCTGCTCCTCCCGGCGCACCATCAGCTCGCCGTGGCGGGCGGTGGAACGCCAGTGGACGCGGCGCAGGTCGTCGCCGTAGCGGTAGCCGCGCGGGATCACGTCGTCCTCGCCCGCCAGGGCCAGCGAGCGCCGTAGCCCGTCGCCGTACCCCTTCGCCTCGCCGTTGAGCCGGACCGGCGGCAGTGGTTCCACGCGCGGTATCACGGTCAGGGTGTCGAACGTCGAGAAGGAACGGGTCAGTTCGCACATTCCGAACGGATCCGTCAGGCGCAGCTGGAGCGGTCCGAGGGGATAGCGTCCGCGCAGGTCCGAGCGGACCCGGTAGGACACCTCGCGGCGGCCGCCCGGCTCCATCCGGTCCAGCACGAAGCGCGGCCGCGGGCCGAGCACGTACGGCACCCGGTCCTGGAGCATCAGCAGACCCGTCGGCAGCCGGGAGACGTTGTCCACGCACAGATGGACCCGGGACTCACCGCCGGCCGGGACCCGTGCGGGGGAGAGGCGGCGGTTCGTCGCCACCCGGTAGCGGGTGCGGTAGAGCACGGTCGCGCAGATCAGCGGCAGCGTGGCCAGCAGCAGCCCGACCCGCAGCAGGTCGTTCTGGCCGAGCACGTAGGCGCAGATCGCGGCCGCGATGCCGGCCGCCAGGAAGGAACGGCCGCGGGTGGTCAGCCCGGCGAGGGCCGTGCGGACCCCGCCCGTGGTGTCCCTGTCCTGCCGGCCGGCCTCCGCCGCCCAAGCCCCCCCGGTGCTCATCACATGCTCCGCGGAGGCTGCTGGGGATACGCCGGAACGCCTCCGCCCAGTCCGCCGAAGCCGCTCTGCCGGTGCTGGGCCGGCACCGGGGTGTGCTGGAGGATCTCCTGGACGACCTGCTCCGCCGTGCGCCGGTTGAGCTGGGCCTGGGCGGTGGGCAGCAGCCGGTGCGCGAGCACGGCCACGGCGAGGGCCTGCACATCGTCCGGCAGCGCGAACTCCCGGCCGCTGAGTGCGGCGGACGCCTTCGCCGCGCGCAGCAGGTGCAGCGTGGCGCGCGGTGAGGCGCCCAGTCTCAGGTCGGGGTGCGTGCGGGTCGCGGCGACCAGTTCCACCGCGTACCGCCGGACCGGTTCGGCGACGTGGACGCCGCGCACGGCCTCGATCAGCTTCAGGATGTCGTGGGCGTGCGCCACCGGCTGGAGGTCCTCCAGCGGGCTCACCCCGCCGTGGACGTCGAGCATCTGCAACTCGGCCTCCACACTGGGGTAGCCCACGGAGACCCGGGCCATGAAACGGTCGCGCTGGGCCTCGGGCAGCGGGTAGGTGCCCTCCATCTCGACCGGGTTCTGCGTGGCCACCACCATGAACGGGCTGGGCAGTTCGTAGGTCTGCCCGTCGATGGTGACCTGCCGCTCCTCCAGCGACTCCAGCAGCGCGGACTGTGTCTTGGGCGAGGCCCGGTTGATCTCGTCGCCGATCACGATCTGCGCGAAGATCGCACCCGGCTTGAACTCGAAGTCCCGGCGCTGCTGGTCCCAGATGGACACGCCCGTGATGTCCGACGGCAGCAGGTCGGGCGTGAACTGAATACGCCGCACCGAACAGTCGATGGACCGTGCCAGCGCCTTGGCCAGCATCGTCTTGCCGACGCCGGGGACATCCTCGATCAGAAGATGCCCCTCGGCGAGCAGCACGGTCAGCGAAAGCCGTACGACCTCGGGCTTGCCCTCGATCACTCCTTCCACCGAACTGCGGATCCGCTCCACAGTGGCGGTCAGATCTGTGAGGCTCGCTCGATCGTCATAGGTCGTCACCCGGCCCTCCTCGGCCCGTTTTGCCTGGGCCGACGCTCCGTGCGCGGACCGGCCCACCCCGATATACGGGCGTCACGCGCGTTTCGTTCCGCGTGACGTCACACCCCGCATTCTTGCCGTCGTTGCCGATTAGTGTCACTCGCCTGTGGACAACCGCCGGCACTATGCCGGTCTTGCGGTGTTTTCGATTGTCTTTTCGGTGCCGGGGTGACGGGATCTCCGGGCGGTGGCGGCCCGATCAGGCCGGGTCGACCTCGCGCAGCAGACCCGTCTTGACGTCGAAGACGAAGCCCCGCACGTCGTCGGTGTGCATCAGGAACGGGGAGGTGCGCACCCGCTGCATGGACTGCCGCACGTCCTGGTCCACGTCCCGGAAGGACTCCACGGCCCATGCCGGGCGCTGGCCCACCTCCATCTCCAGTTCCGTGCGGAAGTCCTCGGTGAGGGACTCCAGGCCGCAGCCGGTGTGGTGGATGAGGACGACGCTGCGGGTGCCCAGCTTGCGCTGGCTGATGGTGAGCGAGCGGATCACGTCGTCCGTGACCACACCGCCCGCGTTGCGGATGGTGTGGCAGTCGCCGAGTTCGAGGCCGAGTGCGGCGTGCAGATCGAGTCGGGCGTCCATGCAGGCGACCACGGCGACGCGCAGCACGGGCCGGGCGTCCATGCCGGGGTCGGTGAAGGCGGCGGCGTATCGCCGGTTGGCCTCGACCAGGCGATCCGTCACATTGTCGCCGTCGGTTATGGCGTCTTCGGATCCGGTGGGAACTGCTGCGGAAGTCGTCATAGTGACGACGGTACTGGTCACCCCTGGTCCGAGCCTGTCGTGAGAGTGGACAAAGAACGCCACTGTGGCTTGTTGTGAGCTAACCCACACGGAGGGTAAACCTGGGCCGGACGGGTGATTCCCGTTCATTCGCGACCCCACCCGGCACCCGCTGCGCGACGCGCAGGCCGGTTGATTGACCGCGAGACACGGTGGACTAAAGTGACGCGAAGCGGGAGGCGAGGCTCTCCCCGCTGGACTGAGATTCCCCCGGAGACCCCGGCGCCCGCCCGGACCGTCTCCCCATGCGCGCGGCGTGTACGTACGGCTCGGCCTCCTCCCGCTCCCGGCCGGCCCGACTGGGGTTGGGCGGGGACCCGGCGGTGCGTACGGCCCGTGCCGGACCTGAGAGGCCCCCTTGAGCGAGAGTCGACACGTCCCGGTGATGCTCCAGCGGTGCCTGGACCTGCTGGCGCCCGCCCTGGAGCGGCCGGGAGCCGTGGTCGTCGACTGCACCCTGGGCCTCGGCGGGCACAGCGAGGCGCTGCTGACGCGGTTCCCCGAGGCGCGGCTCGTCGCACTCGACCGGGACAAGGAGGCGCTGCGGCTGTCCGGCGAGCGGCTCGCGCCCCACGGCGAGCGGGCCACCCTCGTGCACGCGGTGTACGACGAACTGCCCGACGTCCTCGACAGACTCGGCATCCCGCGCGTACAGGGCGTCCTGTTCGACCTCGGCGTCTCCTCCATGCAACTGGACGAGGCCGACCGGGGCTTCGCCTACGCCCAGGACGCCCCCCTCGACATGCGGATGGACCAGACGACCGGCATGAGCGCGGCCGAGGTCCTCAACACCTACCCGCCTGGCGAACTCGTCCGCATCCTGCGGGCGTACGGCGAGGAGAAGCAGGCCAAGCGGATCGTCTCCGCCGTCGTCCGCGAGCGCGAGAAGGAGCCGTTCAGCAACAGCGGGCGGCTCGTGGAACTGATCCGGGACGCGCTGCCGCAGGCCGCCAAGCGCACCGGGGGCAACCCGGCCAAGCGCACCTTCCAGGCCCTGCGCATCGAGGTCAACGGCGAACTCTCCGTCCTGGAGCGGGCGATCCCGGCCGCGGTCAAGGCACTCGCCGTGGACGGACGGATCGCCGTCCTGTCGTACCACTCGCTGGAGGACCGCCTGGTCAAGCAGGTGTTCGCGGCCGGCGCCGCGACCACCGCGCCGCCCGGCCTGCCGGTCGTGCCCGAGCGCTACCAGCCCCGGCTCAAGCTACTGACGCGCGGTGCCGAACTTCCCACCGAGGAAGAGGTCGCCGAGAACCGCCGGGCCGCTCCCGCGCGGCTGCGCGGGGCCCAACGCATCAGGGAGGACGCCGAGTGAGTGAGCGGGGCACCCGGAACCCACCGGAGGGCAAGTGAGCGGGAAACCCGAACTGAAGGGGAGGGCCGCCCGGCTCACGCGGCTCCTGCCCGCCGGGCCGGGACAGGCCGCCCGCACGCCGTTCGTCTTCCTGGTCGTCCTGCTCCTCGGCGGCGGCCTGATCGGACTGCTCGTGCTGAACTCCGCGCTCAGCGAAGGCTCCTTCCAGCTCGACGACCTCCAGAGGCAGACGAAGAACTTCAAGGACGAGCAGCAGGCACTCCAGCGGGACATCGACGCCTACTCCGCCCCCGACGCCCTCCAGCGCCGAGCCCGTGAACTCGGCATGGTGCCCGGCGGCGACCCCGCCTTCCTCGGCCCCGACGGCTCCGTGAAGGGCGCCCCCGCCCCCGCCGCCCTCGGCCACCCCCTCACATCCGTCGCATCCGTCCCGCCCGAGGCGATCCCGCCGGCCGTCCCGACCGCGCCCGCACCCCGGACCCCACCACCGGCCTCCTCCACCCCGACCCCGACTCCCGGCAGGTGAGCGCCGTGTCCGACAGGAAGCACCCGCGCCACCGGGCCCGTGCCACCGACCGGCCCGCCTCCGGCCTTCGGCGGGTGCCGGAGGTGTCCGTGGGGCAGTCCTCGCGCCGCCGTGTTCCCGGTCCGGTCGCGCCGCCCGCCCCGGTGGTCCGGGCCGGGTTCGTGCCATCGGGCACCCCGGCCATCGGCCCGGCCGCCTTCACCCCCTGTCCCGCCCCGACCCCGACTCCCGGCAGGTGACGGAAGTGTCCGACAGGCAATCCCCGCGCCGTCGTGTGCCGGGTCCCGCCAAGCCGCCGCGGCCGCGGAGCGGTGCGCGCCGGCAGCCCGGTCCCGGGAGCCGGCCGGCGGTCCGGCGGCCGCGGCAGGTACGTCCGGCCGTCGCTCCCCGGCGTCTGCGGCTCGGCAGCCCCCGGCCCCGGCTGCGCATGGTCGGGCTCGCGCTGACCCTGGTGCTGCTGGCCTTCGTCGTACGGCTGCTCCAGGTGCAGGCCGTCGACGCGAGCGCCTACGCGGCCAGGGCCGAGCAGAACCGGTATGTCGTGCACACCGTCGCCGCCGAGCGCGGCGGGATCACCGACCGCAACGGCGTCGCCCTCGCGATCAGCGAGGACGCGTACGACATCACCGCCGACCCGACCATGTTCACCCGCAAGCAACTGGGCATCGACGACGGCCCCGAGCAGGCAGCCGCGCTCCTCGCGCCGATCCTCGGCCAGGACCAGGAGACGCTGGTCGACAAGCTCCGGCCCGCCAACAAGGCGCTGCGCTACGTCAAGCTCGCCGGCCGGCGTACCCCGCAGGTCTGGAACCAGATCAAGGACCTGAGGGCCGCGCTCACCAAGAAGGCGGAGACGGACAAGTCGGCCGTCAACGTGCTGGCCGGTGTCTTCTCCGACCCCAGCAGCAAGCGTGTGTACCCCAACGGCGACCTCGCCGCCGGGATACTGGGCTGGGTCAACGCCGAGGGCAAGGGCGGCGGGGGCATCGAGCAGCAGCTCAACAAGACCCTGACCGGCAAGGACGGCAAGCTCCGCTACGCCCAGTCCGGCGGCCGCCAGGTGCCCACCGCGGGCTACACCGAGACCCCCGCGGTCGCCGGCTCCGACGTCGAGCTCACCATCGACCGCGACATCCAGTGGGCCGCGCAGAACGCGATCAGCGAGCAGGTGCAGAAGTCCAAGGCCGACCGCGGCTATGTGATCGTCCAGGACACCCGCACCGGAGAGATCCTGGCCATGGCCGGCTCACCCGGCTTCGACCCCAACGACCTGTCGAAGGCCGACTCCAACGCGATGGGCAATCCCGCACTCCAGGACGCCTACGAACCCGGCTCCACCGCCAAGGTCATGTCCATGGCGGCCGTGCTGGAGGAGAACGCGGCCACCCCGCTCACCCATGTCGTCGTACCCAACCGGCTGCACCGCGGCGACCGCCTCTTCCAGGACGACGTCGACCACGGCACCTGGCACCTCACGCTCAACGGCGTCCTCGCCAAGTCCAGCAACATCGGCACCATCCTCGCCACCGGCCAGCTCGGCAAGACCCAGTCCGAGGCCAACAAGGTCCTCTACTCGTACCTGCGCAAGTTCGGCATCGGCGGCTACACCGGACTCGACTTCCCCGGCGAGACCAGGGGCATCCTCGCTCCCGCCGGCAAGTGGTCCACCTCGCAGCAGTACACGATCCCCTTCGGCCAGGGCATGTCCCTCAACGCCATGCAGGCGGCCTCCGTCTACTCGGCGATCGCCAACGGCGGCGTCCGCGTCGAACCCACCCTGGTGCGCGGCACCAAGGGCGCCGACGGACGCTTCACCCCCGCCCCCAAGCCCAAGGAGACGCGGGTGGTCAGCGCCAGGACGGCGAAGACCCTCGCCCAGATGCTGGAGTCCGTGGTGGACGACCGGGAGGGCACGGGCACCAAGGCGCGCATCCCCGGCTACCGGGTCGCGGGCAAGACGGGTACGGCCAACCGCGTGGATCCGGCCACCGGAAAGTACCGCGGCTACACCTCCTCCTTCGCCGGGTTCGCGCCCGCGGACAAGCCCCGGATCACCGTCTACTGCGCCATCCAGAACGCCACCAAGGGCAGCTACTTCGGCGGCCAGATCTGCGGCCCCATCTACAAGCAGGTGATGGAGTTCGCCCTGAAGACCCTCCAGATCCCGCCGACCGGAGCCCGGGCCGCCAGCCTGCCGGTCTCCTACAAACCCTGACCGGCCGGGGCACCCCGCACCGAACCACCAGGAACGAGCCCGTGACAACGATCACTCCCGACGCCGGGAACCGCGGCCCCTCCAGCCCCTCGCTTCGCTCCGGAGCGGGTGCGCCCGGTACGCTCACCGCCGTGCCACATGCTGATCAGTCCCAAACGAAAGGCGCTTCCGTGACCTATCCGGGGCCGCCGCGACCGGTCCGGGTCTCCGCCACTTCCCTCGCGGAACTCGCCGATCAGCTGGGTGCCGTCACCCCTCGGGGCACCGCCGACGTCACGGGGATCACCCACGACTCGCGCGCCGTCCGCCCCGGTGACCTGTACGCCGCCCTCCCGGGCGCCCGTCTGCACGGCGCCGACTTCGTCACCCAGGCCGCCGGCCTCGGCGCGGTCGCCGTACTCACCGACCCGGCGGGCGCCGAGCGCGCCGCCGCCACCGGCCTGCCGGTGCTCGTGGTCGAGGACCCGCGCGCGCGGATGGGCGAACTCGCGGCCACCATCTACAGCCGTCCCGGCGACGACCTGCTCCAGATCGGCATCACGGGCACCTCCGGCAAGACCACCACCGCCTACCTCGTGGAGGGCGGTCTGCGCACCGCCAGGTCCACCGGCCTGGTCGGCACGGTCGAGATGCGCATCGGCGACGAGCGCATCAAGTCCGAGCGAACCACCCCCGAAGCCACCGACCTCCAGGCCCTGTTCGCCGTCATGCGCGAGCGCGGCGTCGACGCGGTCGCCATGGAGGTCTCCAGCCACGCGCTGGTCCTCGGCCGGGTGGACGGCTGTGTCTTCGACATCGCCGTCTTCACCAACCTCAGCCCGGAACACATGGAGTTCCACTCCGACATGGAGGACTACTACCGGGCCAAGGCACAGCTGTTCACGCCGGAACGCAGCAGGCGCGCCGTGATCAACGTGGACGACGAGTACGGCCGACGGCTCGCCGGGGAGGCCACCGTCCCGGTGGTCACCTTCTCCGCCGAGGGCCACCCGGACGCCGACTGGCGCGCCGAGGACGTGCAGATCGGGCCGATGGACTCGACGTTCACCGCGCTCGGCCCGCAGGGCGAGCGCGTGCACGCCAAGTCGCCGCTGCCCGGTCCCTTCAACGTGGCGAACACCCTCGCCGCCGTGGTCGCCCTCGCAGCCGCCGGACTCGACCCGCAGTCCGCCGCCGACGGCGTCGCCGCGGTGCCCGGCGTGCCGGGACGGCTCGAACGGGTGGACGCCGGACAGCCCTACCTCGCGGTGGTCGACTACGCGCACAAGACCGACGCGGTCGAATCGGTGCTCAAGGCGCTGCGCAAGGTGACGAAGGGCCAGCTGCACGTCGTCCTCGGCTGCGGCGGCGACCGTGACACGACCAAGCGCGCCCCGATGGGCGCCGCCGCGGCCCGCCTCGCCGACACGGCCGTACTCACTTCCGACAACCCGCGCTCCGAGGATCCCCTGGCGATCCTCGCGACCATGCTCCAGGGCGCGGCCTCCGTACCCGCGCACGAACGCGGCGAGGTGGTCCTGTTCGAGGAGCGGGCCGCCGCGATCGCCGCCGCCGTCGCCCGCGCACACGCCGGGGACACCGTCCTGGTCGCCGGCAAGGGCCATGAGCAGGGCCAGGACATCGCCGGAGTGGTCCGTCCCTTCGACGACCGCCAGGTGCTTCGCGACGCTATCCAGAACACCCAGGGATGAACTTGTGATCGCCCTCTCCCTCGCCGAGATCGCAGCAGCCGTCGGCGGGCAGCCGCACGACATACCGGATCCGTCCGTCCGGGTCACCGGACCGGTCGTCCGGGACTCCCGCGAGGTGGCGCCCGGCAGCCTCTTCGCCGCGTTCGCCGGCGAGCACGTGGACGGCCACGACTTCGCGGCCCAGGTCGTCGAGGCGGGCGCGGTCGCCGTACTGGCGTCGCGCCCCGTCGGCGTGCCCGCGATCGTCGTGGACGACGTCCAGACCGCTCTCGGCGCCCTGGCACGGCATGTCGTGGCCCGGCTCGGCGCGACCCTCGTGGCCCTCACCGGCTCGGCCGGCAAGACCAGTACCAAGGACCTCATCGCCCAGGTACTGCGCACCAAGGCACCCACCGTCTTCACGCCGGGCTCCTTCAACAACGAGATCGGGCTGCCGCTGACCGCCCTCAGCGCCACCGAGGAGACCAGGTTCCTGGTCCTGGAGATGGGCGCCCGGGGCATCGGCCACATCCGCTACCTCACCGAACTGACCCCGCCGAGGATCGGTCTCGTCCTCAACGTCGGCACCGCCCACATCGGCGAGTTCGGCGGCCGCGAGCAGATCGCCCAGGCCAAGGGCGAACTGGTGGAGGCGCTTCCCCCGGCGGAGGACGGCGGAGCGGCTCTCCTCAACGCCGACGACCCGCTGGTACGGGCCATGGCCTCCCGAACCAAGGCGAAGGTGATCCTCTTCGGCGAGTCGGCCGAAGCGGACGTACGTGCCGAGAACGTGCGACTCACGGACAGCGGACAGCCGGCCTTCAGACTTCTCACACCCTCCGGTGCAAGCGATGTGACCATGCGCCTGTACGGTGAGCACCACGTGTCGAACGCGCTCGCCGCGGCCGCCGTCGCTCATGAGCTGGGCATGTCCGCGGACGAGATCGCCATCGCGCTCTCCGAGGCAGGCTCCCTCTCCCGCTGGCGCATGGAGGTCACCGAGCGCCCGGACGGCGTGACCATCGTCAACGACGCCTACAACGCCAACCCCGAGTCCATGCGAGCAGCGCTGCGCGCGCTCGCGGCCATGGGCAGGGGGCGGCGGACCTGGGCGGTGCTCGGCAAGATGGCCGAGCTCGGGGACGAGGCGCTCGCCGAGCACGACGCGGTCGGACGGCTCGCCGTCCGGCTCAACGTCAGCAAGCTCGTCGCGGTCGGGGGCAGGGAAGCGTCCTGGCTGCAGCTGGGCGCATATAACGAGGGTTCGTGGGGTGAGGAGTCGGTGCACGTGTCCGACGCACAGGCGGCGGTCGACCTGTTGCGCAGCGAGCTGCGCCCGGGAGACGTCGTACTCGTGAAGGCGTCCCGGTCGGTCGGTCTGGAGAGTGTCGCGCAGGCGCTCGTCGAGGGCGGGGTCGATGCCCGATGATGAAGCAGATCCTGTTCGCGGGAGTCATCGGTCTGTTCCTCACCCTGATCGGCACCCCGCTGCTGATCAAACTGCTCGCCCGCAAGGGCTACGGCCAGTACATCCGTGACGACGGCCCGCGCGAGCACGCCAGCAAGCGCGGTACGCCCACCATGGGCGGTATCGCCTTCATCTTCGCGACCGTCGCCGCCTACTTCCTGTCCAAGGTCATCACCTCCTGGACCACCGACAAGCCGGCCACCCCGACCTTCTCCGGTCTGCTGGTCCTCGGTCTGATGGTCGGCATGGGCCTGGTCGGCTTCCTGGACGACTACATCAAGATCGTCAAGCGCCGGTCGCTCGGTCTGCGGGCCAAGGCGAAGATGGCCGGCCAGCTCATCGTCGGCATCGGCTTCGCCGTCCTGTCGCTCCAGTTCGCCGACGCGCGCGGCAACACCCCGGCGTCCACCAAGCTGTCCTTCATCACGGACTTCGGCTGGGCCATCGGCCCGGTGCTGTTCGTCGTCTGGGCGCTGTTCATGATCCTCGCGATGTCGAACGGCGTGAACCTCACCGACGGCCTCGACGGCCTCGCCACCGGCGCCTCCGTGCTCGTCTTCGGCGCGTACACGTTCATCGGGGTGTGGCAGTTCCAGGAGTCCTGCGCCAACGCGCAGACCCTCACCAACCCCGGCGCCTGCTACGAGGTGCGCGATCCGCTCGACCTCGCGGTGGTCTCCTCCGCGCTGATGGGCGCCTGCCTCGGCTTCCTGTGGTGGAACACCTCGCCGGCCAAGATCTTCATGGGCGACACCGGTTCGCTCGCGCTCGGCGGTGTGCTCGCGGGCCTCGCGATCTGCTCCCGCACCGAGCTGCTGATCGCCATCCTCGGCGGTCTGTTCGTCCTCATCACCATGTCGGTCGTCATCCAGGTCGGCTCCTTCCGGCTCACCGGCAAGCGCGTCTTCCGGATGGCACCACTCCAGCACCACTTCGAACTCAAGGGCTGGTCCGAAGTCCTTGTGGTGGTCCGGTTCTGGATCATCCAGGGCATCTGTGTCATTGTCGGACTCGGCCTCTTCTACGCGGGATGGGCAGCGGACAAGTGACCTCCTCGGTGTCTTCCGGGTCTTCTGAGTCCTTGGGGTCCTCTGGATCTTCCGGATCCTCCGGGTTCTTCGACTTCGACTTCCAGCGCAAGCGCGTCACCGTCGCCGGGCTGGGTGTCTCCGGCGTCCCGGCGGCCCGGGTGCTGCACGGCCTCGGTGCGTACGTCACGGTCGTCAACGACGGCGACGACGAACGCGCCCGCGCCCAGGCGGCCGAACTGGAGGCGCTCGGTGTCACCGTGCGCCTCGGTGACGCCGAGACCCTGCCCGAGGGCACCGAGCTGATCGTCACCGCGCCCGGCTGGAAGCCGGACAAGCCGCTGTTCCTGGCCGCCGCCGCGGCGGGCGTGCCGGTCTGGGGCGACGTCGAGCTGGCCTGGCGGCTGCGCGGCCCGGACGCCGCACCCTGGCTGGCCGTGACCGGCACCAACGGCAAGACCACCACCGTCCAGATGCTCGCCTCCATCCTTACCGCGGCGGGTCTGCGCACGGCCGCCGTCGGCAACATCGGTGTCTCCCTGCTGGACGCCGTGCTCGGCGAGGAGAAGTACGACGTCCTCGCCGTCGAGCTGTCCAGCTACCAGCTGCACTGGGCGCCCTCGCTGCGCGCCCACTCGGCCGCCGTCCTCAACCTGGCTCCCGACCATCTCGACTGGCACGGTTCGATGGAGGCGTACGCCGCCGACAAGGGCCGTGTCTACGAGGGCAACCGGGTCGCCTGTGTCTACAACGTGGCCGACCCGCGTACCGAGGAGCTGGTGCGCGAGGCGGACGTCGAGGAGGGCTGCCGGGCCATCGGCTTCACCCTCGGCACCCCCGGCCCCTCCCAACTCGGTGTCGTGGACGGCATCCTGGTCGACCGCGCCTTCGTGGAGAACCGCCACAAGAACGCGCAGGAGCTGGCCGAGGTCTCCGACGTCAACCCGCCGGCCCCGCACAACATCGCCAACGCCCTTGCCGCGGCCGCCCTCGCGCGCGCCTTCGGAGTGCCCGCCACCGCCGTGCGCGACGGTCTGCGAGCCTTCACCCCGGACGCCCACCGCATCGCGCACGTGGCCGACGTGGACGGTGTCGCCTACGTCGACGACTCCAAGGCGACCAACACCCACGCGGCAGAGGCCTCTTTGGCGGCATATGACCCGATCGTATGGATTGCGGGCGGTCTGGCGAAGGGCGCCGACTTCGACGAGCTGGTCGCCAGGTCGGCGAAGCGGCTGCGCGGCGTCGTCCTCATCGGCGCCGACCGTGCCCTGATCCGCGACGCCCTCGCGCGACACGCGCCGGAAGTACCCGTGGTGGACCTCGACCGGACCGACACTGGGGCCATGCTCCAGGCGGTCCAGGAGGCGAAGCGGCTCGCGCGGCCAGGCGACACGGTACTGCTGGCCCCGGCCTGCGCCTCCATGGACATGTTCACCAACTACAACAGGCGCGGTGACGCGTTCGCGGAGGCGGTCCGCGAACTCGGCGCGGGCGCCTGACGGCGGGTCCCGGCCACCCAGGGGTGCTTGCGGGACCCTGGGAGGAACGCGTGACTCGGTTGTGGTTCGGGTTCGGTCGGCGGGGGCGAGGAGCCGGTGATGTCCAGTAGCCGTACGGGCCGTCCGCCGGTCCAGCGAACCGCGGGACGGCGCCCCGCCACGTCCCGGAGCTCCCGCGACAACCCGGTACGACGGCTCTACACGCATGCGCAGAAGGCCTGGGACCGCCCGCTGACCGCCTACTACCTGATCCTCGGCGGCAGTCTGCTCATCACCGTGCTCGGCCTGGTGATGGTCTACTCGGCCTCGCAGATCACCGCGCTCCAACTCGCGCTGCCCGGGTCGTACTTCTTCCGCAAGCAGTTCCTCGCGGCGGTCATCGGCGGCGTCCTGCTGTTCGCCGGCTCCCGCATGCCGGTGCGACTGCACCGGGCCCTGGCCTACCCGATCCTCGCGGGCGCCGTCTTCCTGATGGCCCTGGTGCAGGTGCCGGGGATAGGGATGTCGGTCAACGGCAACCAGAACTGGATCTCCCTCGGCGGCTCCTTCCAGATCCAGCCCAGCGAGTTCGGCAAGCTCGCCCTGGTGCTGTGGGGCGCGGACCTGATCGCCCGCAAGCAGGAGAAGCGGCTGCTCAACCAGTGGAAGCACATGCTGGTGCCGCTTGTCCCGGTCGCCTTCCTGCTGCTCGGGCTGATCATGCTCGGCGGCGACATGGGCACCGCGATCATCCTGACGGCGATCCTGTTCGGGCTGCTGTGGCTGGCCGGAGCGCCCACCCGGCTGTTCGTCGGCGTGCTGGGGGTCGCCTCCGCGATCGGTGTGATCCTGATCAAGACCAGCCCGAACCGGATGGCCCGGCTCGCCTGCATCGGCGCCACCGAACCCCGCTCCGGGGTCGCCGACTGCTGGCAGGCCGTGCACGGCATCTACGCCCTCGCCTCCGGTGGACTCTTCGGATCCGGCCTCGGCGCGAGTGTGGAAAAATGGGGCCAACTACCCGAAGCCCACACCGACTTCATCTTCGCCGTCACCGGTGAGGAACTGGGCCTGGCGGGGACGCTGTCCGTGGTCGCCCTCTTCGCGGCTCTAGGCTATGCGGGTATCCGCGTGGCCGGACGCACGGAGGACCCCTTCGTGAGGTATGCCGCGGGAGGTGTGACCACCTGGATCACCGCCCAGGCGGTGATCAACATCGGTGCGGTGCTCGGTCTGCTGCCGATCGCCGGTGTCCCTCTCCCGCTGTTCTCCTACGGAGGGTCCGCTCTGCTGCCGACCATGTTCGCCATCGGGCTGCTCATCGCGTTCGCGCGTGACGAGCCCGGTGCGCGGGCGGCGCTTGCCATGCGGCAACCCCGGTTTGGTAGAAAGCGGGCCGGGGGTCCTCCGGGGCCCCGGAGATGGAACACGATGCGACGGCGTGCCTCGGCGGCGCGTCCGTCCGGAGAGCGGTGAATTTCGGTGCATGTCGTACTCGCCGGTGGGGGGACCGCCGGCCACATCGAGCCGGCGCTCGCCCTCGCGGACGCCCTGCGCAGGCAGGACCCGACCATGGGCATCACAGCCCTCGGCACGGAGCGCGGTCTGGAGACCAGGCTCGTGCCCGAACGCGGTTACGAGCTCGCGCTGATCCCGGCGGTGCCGCTGCCGCGCAAGCCCACTCCCGAGCTGATCACCGTGCCCGGCCGGCTGCGCGGCACGATCAAGGCGACCGAGCAGATCCTGGAGCGCACCAAGGCCGACTGCGTGGTCGGCTTCGGCGGATACGTCGCGCTGCCCGCCTACCTCGCCGCCAAGCGCCTCGGCGTGCCGATCGTGATCCACGAGGCCAACGCCCGGCCCGGCCTCGCCAACAAGATCGGCTCCCGGTACGCGGCCCAGGTCGCCGTCTCCACGCCCGACAACAAGCTCCGCAACTCCCGCTACATCGGCATCCCGCTGCGCCGCGCCATCGCCACACTGGACCGCGCCGCCGCCCGCCCGGAGGCCCGTGCCCGCTTCGGCCTCGACCCCAACCTGCCCACGCTGCTCGTCTCCGGCGGCTCGCAGGGCGCCCGGCGCCTCAACGAGGTGACCCAGCAGGTGGCGCCCTGGCTCCAGCAGGCGGGTATCCAGATCCTGCACGCGGTCGGCCCGAAGAACGAACTGCCGCAGGTGCACCAGATGCCGGGGATGCCGCCCTATGTGCCGGTAAGTTACGTGGACCGGATGGACCTCGCGTACGCCGCGGCCGACATGATGCTCTGCCGTGCGGGTGCGATGACCGTCGCCGAGCTGTCCGCCGTCGGGCTCCCGGCCGCCTATGTCCCGCTGCCCATCGGCAACGGCGAACAGCGGCTCAACGCCCAGCCGGTGGTGAAGGCCGGCGGCGGACTGCTGGTCGACGACGCGGAGCTGACCGCCGAGTGGGTCCAGCGCAACGTCCTGCCCGTGCTCGCCGACCCGCACCGGCTGTACGAGATGTCCCGCGCCGCCGGTGAGTTCGGTCGCCGGGATGCCGACGACCTGCTCGTCGGCATGGTGTACGAGGCGATCGCCTCGCGCCGTTAGGAATATGTGCACGGAGGGCAGAGAGCGTGGCCGGACCGACCACCGCCGAGCGCGGTGACCGCCGACAGGAGACGTCCGGCCCGCCGCCCGTCCGGCGGCCACGCCCGCCACGCTTTCGTGTGATCGTCATCCTGGCCATCGCCGTCGTACTTCTGGGCGCCGGGTCCGTCTGGCTGCTCTACGGCTCGGAATGGCTGCGCGTGGAACGGGTGTCGGTCTCCGGAACGGCTGTGCTGACTTCTGCGGAGGTCCGCGAGGCGGCCGAGGTACCGGTCGGGGAGCCGTTGATTTCCGTCGACACCGATGCCATCGAGGCCCGGCTCCGCCGAAAATTGCCCCGAATTGACACGGTTGACGTGGTCCGCTCCTGGCCCCATGGAATCGGACTGAAAGTCACCGAGCGTACCCCCGTCCTGCTTGTCCGAAAAGGCGGAAACTTCATCGAAGTGGACGACGAAGGTGTCCGTTTCGCTACGGTTTCGCAGGCCCCGAAAGGCGTCCCGGTGCTGGAATTCGCCGCCTCCCGGCCGGGCTCGGCGACGGCCAGCCTGCGCCGCTTCGGGACCGACGCCCTCGTGCGGGAGGCGGTGCGGGTCGCCGGTGACATTCCGGCCGCCGTCGCACGGGACACCCGGGTGGTCAAAGTCCGTTCATACGACGACATCTCGCTCGAGCTGTCCGGCGGTCGCACGGTCGCCTGGGGTAGCGACGAGAACGGCCCCGCCAAGGCCCGCGGCCTCACCGCCCTGATGAAAGCGGCCTCCGGCGCACGGCACTTCGACGTCAGCGTTCCCACCGCCCCCGCGTCATCGGGGAGTTGACGCACATCAGCGCAGGCCAGCACCCTGGTTGGGCACTGCTACGGCTGATCACATAGGGTGAAAAGAAAAACGGGAGGTTCGGCGTGTTCGTTGTACGTGCGCCACGTGTCGACTTAGTGTCCTGTTCGGAAGACTCCAAGGAACAGACACACTGATAACCCTAAACTTCAGCGTTAGGGTTCGGGTCGGCACTTGGACCGTCCCATTTCGGCATCAGCCGGCGGCGCGCGGCACACGCGCGACGACGGCAACGTAATTCGAGGCGAGAGGCCTTCGACGTGGCAGCACCGCAGAACTACCTCGCAGTCATCAAGGTCATCGGTGTCGGCGGCGGTGGTGTCAATGCCATCAACCGGATGATCGAGGTCGGTCTCAAGGGCGTCGAGTTCATCGCCATCAACACCGACGCGCAGGCGCTGTTGATGAGCGACGCCGACGTCAAGCTCGACGTCGGCCGGGAACTGACCCGCGGACTCGGCGCCGGGGCCAACCCGGCCGTTGGCCGCAAGGCGGCCGAGGACCACCGCGAGGAGATCGAGGAGGTCCTCAAGGGGGCCGACATGGTCTTCGTGACGGCCGGTGAAGGCGGCGGCACCGGCACCGGCGGCGCGCCCGTCGTGGCCAACATCGCCCGCTCCCTGGGCGCCCTGACCATCGGCGTGGTCACCCGCCCGTTCACCTTCGAGGGACGGCGCCGTGCCAACCAGGCCGAGGACGGCATCGCCGAACTGCGCGAAGAGGTCGACACCCTCATCGTCATCCCCAACGACCGGCTGCTGTCCATCTCGGACCGCCAGGTCTCGGTCCTGGACGCCTTCAAGTCCGCGGACCAGGTCCTGCTCTCCGGTGTCCAGGGCATCACCGACCTCATCACCACCCCCGGCCTGATCAACCTCGACTTCGCCGACGTCAAGTCGGTCATGTCCGAGGCCGGTTCGGCCCTCATGGGCATCGGCTCGGCCCGCGGCGACGACCGCGCGGTGGCCGCCGCCGAGATGGCGATCTCCTCGCCGCTCCTTGAGGCATCCATCGACGGAGCCCGGGGCGTGCTGCTCTCCATCTCCGGCGGGTCCGACCTCGGTCTGTTCGAGATCAACGAGGCCGCTCAGCTGGTCAGCGAGGCCGCCCACCCCGAGGCCAACATCATCTTCGGCGCGGTCATCGACGACGCCCTCGGCGACGAGGTCCGGGTTACCGTGATCGCGGCCGGGTTCGACGGCGGTCAGCCGCCGACCCGCCGGGACAACGTCCTCGGTTCGTCCTCGGCCTCCGGCCGCCGCGAGGAGTCCGCACCGGCGCGCCAGACGGAGAGCCGTCCGTCCTTCGGTTCGCTCGGCAGCGTGACCCCGAAGGAGGAGTCGGAGTCCGTTCCGGCCCCGGCCCCGGTCAACGACGCCCCGGTCGCCCAGCCGCTCCCGCCGTCCCCGCGGACCTACGCGGACAGCGCGGCGGAGGAACTGGACGTGCCGGACTTCCTGAAGTGATAGGACAGCGCGACAACGCGAGCGGCGCGCACTTCGCCTTCACCGACAGGTGGGGCGGGGTGAGCGCCGTTCCGTACGAGGAGCTCAACCTCGGCGGCGCGGTCGGTGACGACCCCGCCGCCGTGCGGACCAACCGCGAACTGGCCGCCGGGGAGCTGGGGATCGACCCCGGCATGGTGGTCTGGATGCGCCAGGTGCACGGCGCGGACGTGGCCGTCGTGGACGGCCCGTGGGGTTCCGCCGAGGAGATCCCGCCGGTCGACGCGGTCGTCACCGCGCGCCGCGGGCTCGCCCTCGCCGTACTCACCGCCGACTGCGTGCCCGTGCTGCTGGCCGACCCGGTCGCCGGAGTGGTGGCCGCGGCTCACGCGGGGCGGCCCGGAATGGTCGCCGGGGTCGTCCCCGCCGCCGTGCACGCCATGACCGGGCTGGGCGCCGAGCCGTCCCGGATCGCCGCCCGCATCGGGCCCGCCGTGTGCGGCCGGTGCTACGAGGTGCCGGAAGCGATGCGCGCCGAGGTGGCCGAGGTCGAACCGGCGGCGTACGCCGAGACGAGCTGGGGCACACCGGCGGTCGACGTGAGCGCCGGCGTGCACGCGCAGCTCGAACGGCTCGGGGTGCGCGACCGGGCGCAGTCACCGGTGTGCACGCTGGAGTCGAACGACTACTTCTCGTATCGCCGCGACCGTGCCACCGGACGGCTCGCCGGCTATGTGTGGCTGGACTGATGGCGCATGACTGACCGCATCGGTGAACTCGCCGCGAATCTGGCGAGGGTGGAGGAGCGCATCGCCGCCGCCTGCGCGGCCGCCCGGCGGCCGCGGGAGGAGGTGACCCTGATCGTGGTCACCAAGACCTACCCGGCGAGCGATGTGCGGATGCTGGCGGAGCTCGGCGTGCGGCACGTGGCCGAGAACCGGGACCAGGACGCGGCGCCCAAGGCTGCGGCATGTGCGGATCTACCGCTGAACTGGCACTTTGTCGGTCAGTTGCAGACCAATAAGGTTCGGTCTGTGGTCGGTTACGCGAATGTGGTGCAGTCTGTCGACCGTTCCAGGCTCGTCACCGCTCTGTCGAAGGAGGCGGAGCGGACCGGCCGCGAGGTCGGCTGTCTGATCCAGGTGGCGCTGGACGCCGGCGAGGTCGGGCGGGGGGAGCGGGGCGGTGTGGGACCGGGCGGAATCGAAGAGTTGGCCGCCCTCGTCGCCGGTGCCCCGGGACTGCGGCTCGACGGACTGATGACGGTCGCCCCGCTCACCGGGGAGTACGCCGGATGTCAACAAGCCGCCTTCGAGCGGTTGATGGATTTGTCGACCGACCTGCGCCGAGCCCATCCGGCTGCGAACATGGTGTCCGCAGGGATGAGTGCGGACCTCGAACAGGCCGTGGCGGCCGGAGCGACACATGTGCGCGTCGGTACGGCGGTACTCGGAGTCCGCGCCGGGCTCGGGTAACGTCGCCAGGAAGTCGGACCACAGCAGAAAATATGGTCAATGCCGCCGAAGGCGGGCACACGACCTCGTGGATCGCAGGGGCTGGGCAGTCGCCGGTCGATCCACCACAGAGCGGAGGACTCAGAGCATGGCCGGCGCGATGCGCAAGATGGCGGTCTACCTCGGCCTCGTGGAGGACGATGGTTACGACGGCCGCGGTTTCGACCCCGATGACGACTTCGAGCCCGAGCTCGACCCCGAGCTGGAGCGGGATCACCGGCGACACGATGCGTCACACCAGTCTCACGGATCACACCAGGCACAAAGGGACGAATCCGTGCGAGTCGTGCAGGCTCCCGCGCACCGCGACCCGGCCCCGCACGCGGCTTCGCTACCTGCGGAATCAGGCCGTCCGGCGCGCATCGCGCCCGTGTCGTCCATCACACAAGAACGTCAGTCCCTGGAGAAGAACGCGCCGGTGATCATGCCCAAGGTCGTGTCCGAACGAGAGCCGTACCGGATCACCACACTTCACCCGCGGACCTACAACGAGGCCCGTACCATCGGGGAACACTTCCGTGAGGGCACCCCGGTGATCATGAATCTGACCGAGATGGATGACACCGATGCGAAGCGACTTGTCGACTTTGCGGCGGGATTGGTGTTTGGTCTCCACGGGAGCATTGAGCGGGTGACGCAGAAGGTGTTCCTGTTGTCGCCTGCTAACGTCGATGTCACGGCGGAGGACAAGGCCCGCATCGCAGAGGGCGGGTTCTTCAACCAGAGCTGAGACGCAAGACCGGAAACCGCAGCACCAGAAGTACGGGAAACAGGGGAGAGGGAAGCACGGCTCATGAGCGTGGTCCTGGATGTCATCTACATCGCGCTGATGTGCTTCCTCTTCGTGCTCATCTTCCGGCTGGTCATGGACTACGTCTTCCAGTTCGCCCGCTCATGGCAACCCGGCAAGGCGATGGTGGTCGTTCTGGAGGCGACCTACACTGTCACCGACCCACCGCTCAAGCTTCTGCGGCGGTTCATCCCGCCGCTGCGTCTCGGGGGCGTGGCGCTCGACCTGTCCTTCTTCGTACTGATGATCATTGTTTACATCCTGATCTCGATCGTGAGCCGGCTGTGAGTGATGTGAACTACCGTCTTGCCGATGCCGACGACTACGTTGAGGTGAAGAGATGCCGTTGACCCCCGAGGACGTGCGGAACAAGCAGTTCACGACCGTCCGCCTCCGAGAAGGCTATGACGAGGACGAGGTCGATGCCTTCCTCGATGAGGTCGAGGCCGAACTGACACGGCTGTTGCGTGAGAACGAGGACCTGCGCGCCAAACTGGCCGCGGCCACGCGCGCGGCTGCCCAGAACCAGCAGAACATGCGCAAGCCCCCGGAACAGGACCAGCAGGGCGGCATGCCCCAGCAGGGTATGCGCGGTCCCGGCTCTCCTGTGCCCGCCGGGATATCGGGCCCGCCGCAGCAGATGGGCGGCCCCATGGGGGGTCCGCCGCAGCTGCCCAGCGGTGCTCCGCAGCTGCCCGCCGGCCCCAGTGGCCAGGGTGGACCGCAGGGGCCCGGCCCGATGGGTCAGGGTCCCATGGGCCAGGGGCCGATGGGCCAGCCCGGCATGGGCCAGGGGCCGATGGGCCAGGGTCCGATGGGCGGCCAGCCCATGCAGCAGATGGGTGGTCCGATGGGCGGCCCCATGGGTGGTCCGATGGGCGGCCCCGGTCAGGGCCCCGGCGGCGACAGTGCCGCCCGTGTCCTCTCGCTGGCCCAGCAGACCGCCGACCAGGCGATCGCCGAGGCCCGCTCCGAGGCGAACAAGATCGTCGGCGAGGCCCGCAGCCGCGCCGAGGGTCTGGAGCGTGACGCCCGAGCCAAGGCCGACGCCCTGGAGCGGGACGCGCAGGAGAAGCACCGCGTCGCGATGGGCTCCCTGGAGTCCGCCCGCGCCACGCTGGAGCGCAAGGTCGAGGACCTGCGCGGCTTCGAGCGCGAGTACCGTACGCGTCTGAAGTCGTACCTGGAGTCGCAGCTGCGGCAGCTGGAGACCCAGGCCGACGACTCGCTCGCTCCGCCGCGGACTCCCGCGACCGCCTCGCTGCCGCCGTCCCCGACGCCTTCCATGGCTCCGGCGGGCGCCGGTGCCCCGTCCTACGGCGGCAACCAGCCGATGGGTGGCCCGGCGGGCCCCGCTGCACCGTCCTACGGCGGCCAGCAGCAGATGTCCCCGGCCATGACCCAGCCGATGGCTCCGGTCCGCCCGCAGGGCCCCTCCCCGATGGGTCAGGCTCCCTCGCCGATGCGTGGGTTCCTGATCGACGAGGACGACAACTGACGGCCGGCCACGGTCGGTAGTACGCCCCAGGCGTCGGCAGCGTTCAAAAAGGGCGGCGCCCCGGAATTCGAGAAATCGAACCGGGGCGCCGCCCTTTTTACGCGCGTTGCGGCCGCGTTGAGGTGATGGGGCCGGTGACGGCGGGTGTGGACAGGGCTCGGTCCCCGGTCCCGCACGGGAGGGGACCGAGCCCTGTGTGTCCGAGCGGCTACGCCTTGCGCAGACGGAACGTGAGGGACAGTCCCTCGTCCGTGAACGGTTCGCCGTAGGCGTCGTCGGCCTCGCCCCGGGCGCTGTCCTCGGTGAGGAAGTCCGTGGCGAGGACCTCGTCGGCGATCAGGCCGGCGTGCTCGGTCAGGGCCGCCAGAACCACGGGGTCCGTGGAGGTCCAGCGCAGCGCGATACGGTCCGCCACGTCGAGGCCGCTGTTCTTGCGCGCCTCCTGGATCAGCCGGATCGCGTCACGGGCCAGGCCCGCCTGCCGCAGCTCCTCGGTGATCTCCAGGTCCAGGGCGACCGTGGCACCCGAGTCGGAGGCCACCGACCAGCCCTCGCGGGGGGTCTCCGTGATGATCACCTCGTCGGGCGCGAGGGTGACCGTCTCACCGTCGACCTCCACCGACGCCGTGCCTTCGCGCAGGGCGAGGGACAGCGCCGCCGCGTCGGCGTTCGCGACGGCCTTGGCCACGTCCTGGACGCGCTTGCCGAAGCGCTTGCCGAGCGCCCGGAAGTTCGCCTTGGCGGTCGTGTCGACCAGGGAACCGCCGACCTCGGAGAGGGACGCGAGGGACTCGACGTTCAGCTCCTCGGTGATCTGCGCGTGCAGCTCGGTGTGCAGCGTCTCGAAGCCACCGGCGGCGATCAGAGCGCGCTTCAGGGGCTGGCGGGTCTTGACCCCCGACTCCGCGCGCGTGGCGCGTCCCAGCTCCACCAGGCGGCGCACAAGGACCATCTGGCGGGACAGCTCCGGGTCGATCGCGGACAGGTCCGCCTCGGGCCAGGAGGCCAGGTGCACGGACTCCGGGGCACCCGGGGTCACCGGCACGACCAGGTCCTGCCAGACCCGCTCGGTGATGAACGGGGTCAGCGGGGCCATCAGCTTGGTGACCGTCTCGACGACCTCGTGCAGCGTGCGCAGCGCGGCCTTGTCGCCCTGCCAGAAGCGGCGACGGGACCGGCGGACGTACCAGTTCGAGAGATCGTCGACGAACGCGGACAGCAACTTCCCGGCACGCTGCGTGTCGTACGCCTCCAGTGCCTGCGTCACCAGGTCGGTGAGCGCGTGCAGCTCGGACAGCAGCCAGCGGTCGAGGACCGGACGGTCGGCCGGGGCCGGGTCGGCCTCGCTGGGTGCCCACTGGGACGTACGGGCGTACAGGGCCTGGAAGGCGACCGTGTTCCAGTACGTCAGGAGCGTCTTGCGGACGACCTCCTGGATCGTGCCGTGGCCCACCCGCCGGGCCGCCCACGGGGAGCCGCCCGCCGCCATGAACCAGCGCACCGCGTCCGCGCCGTGCTGGTCCATGAGCGGGATCGGCTGCAGGATGTTGCCCAGGTGCTTGGACATCTTGCGGCCGTCCTCGGCCAGGATGTGGCCGAGGCAGACGACGTTCTCGTACGACGACTTGTCGAACACCAGCGTGCCGACCGCCATCAGCGTGTAGAACCAGCCCCGTGTCTGGTCGATCGCCTCGGAGATGAACTGCGCCGGATACCGGCTCTCGAACAGCTCCTTGTTCTTGTACGGGTAGCCCCACTGCGCGAACGGCATCGAACCCGAGTCGTACCAGGCGTCGATGACCTCGGGCACGCGCGTGGCCGTACCGCCGCAGCCGTCGTGGCGGCAGGCGAAGGTCACCTCGTCGATGAACGGGCGGTGCGGGTCCAGGCCCGACTGGTCCGTGCCGGTCAGCCCGGTCAGCTCCGCGCGGGAGCCGACGACGGTGAGGTGGTCCTCCTCGCAGCGCCAGATCGGCAGCGGGGTGCCCCAGTAGCGGTTGCGGGACAGCGCCCAGTCGATGTTGTTGTTCAGCCAGTCGCCGAACCGGCCGTGCTTGACCGTCTCCGGGAACCAGTTGGTCTTCTCGTTCTCCTCGATCAGCCGGTCCTTGACCGCTGTGGTGCGGATGTACCAGGAGGGCTGCGCGTAGTAGAGCAGCGCGGTGTGGCAGCGCCAGCAGTGCGGATAGCTGTGCTCGTACGGCAGGTGCCGGAAGAGGAGGCCGCGTTCGCCCAGGTCCTCGGTGAGCCGCTCGTCGGCCTTCTTGAAGAACACCCCGCCGACCAGCGGGACGTCCTCCTCGAAGGTGCCGTCGGGGCGCACGGGGTTGACCACGGGCAGGCCGTAGGAGCGGCACACCTTGAGGTCGTCCTCACCGAAGGCGGGGGACTGGTGGACCAGACCGGTGCCGTCCTCGGTGGTGACGTACTCGGCGTTCACGACGAAGTGCGCGGGCTCCGGGAACTCCACGAGCTCGAACGGACGTTGGTAGGTCCAGCGCTCCATCTCGGCGCCGGTGAAGGTCTCGCCCGTGGTCTCCCAGCCCTCGCCGAGGGCCTTGGCGACCAGCGGTTCGGCGACGACCAGGCTCTCCTCGCCGTTCGTCGCGACGACATAGCTGACGTCGGGGTGTGCCGCGACCGCCGTGTTGGAGACCAGGGTCCAGGGGGTCGTCGTCCACACCAGGAGCGCGGCCCGGCCGGCGAGCGGTCCGGAGGTCAGGGGGAACCGGACGTACACCGACGGGTCCACGACCGTCTCGTAGCCCTGCGCCAGTTCGTGGTCCGACAGACCGGTGCCGCAGCGCGGGCACCAGGGGGCGACGCGGTGGTCCTGGACCAGCAGGCCCTTTTCGAAGATCTGCTTGAGCGACCACCACACGGACTCGATGTACTCGGGGTCCATGGTGACGTAGGCGTCGTCGAGGTCGACCCAGTAGCCCATGCGGGTCGTCAGTTCCGAGAAGGCGTCCGTGTGGCGGAGCACCGAATCGCGGCACTTGGCGTTGAACTCCGCGATGCCGAACGCCTCGATGTCCTGCTTGCCGGAGAAGCCGAGTTCCTTCTCGACCGCCAGTTCCACGGGCAGGCCGTGGCAGTCCCAGCCCGCCTTGCGGGCCACGTGATAGCCGCGCATGGTGCGGAAGCGCGGGAAGACGTCCTTGAAGACCCGCGCCTCGATGTGATGGGCGCCGGGCATGCCGTTCGCGGTGGGCGGGCCCTCGTAGAACACCCACTCCGGGCGGCCCTCGGACTGCTCCAGAGTCTTGGCGAAGATCTTCTGCTCGCGCCAGAAGTCGAGCACGGCGTGCTCGAGCGCGGGCAGGTCGACCTGGGCGGGTACCTGACGGTACGTCGGCGCTGTCATCTGCGGGCTTCCTCCAACGGACTTGCTGCCTTCCGTCGGAGGGACGAGAGCCGTATGTGCTACGTACGCCGTGTGCGGCGCTCCCGCGGTACCACCCTCCTTGGCCCGCCGTGCGCCGTGCGCGCCCGTGAGCCCCCTCATTGAGGTCGCGATGCCGGCTCTACCGGCCCCTGGTACTGCCCGGGGCTTTCTTCCGGCGGCTCAGGGGTGATCTTCACGTCGCGCTCACCCCCGGGCTTCCACCGTCCCCGGGTCGCTCTGGGCTGCGTACGCCGCTACTCGTCCCCATCCACGCCTTTCGCTGCGCCCAGTGTACGGCGCCCCGGGGACAGCGGCCGACCGGTTTTCGGTGACCCGAATGGCGACGTGCGCGGGTGTGGCGTCCCGGGATGCCCGGCGCGGTGGATATCCGGGCGGGAGCTGGGCACAACGCATGCATACCTGCGGCGCGGGGGTGCGGGGCGGGTGGATCGGGCGGCGTGCCCCGTTGCCGCGGGACCCAAGTCGATTTATCGTCCCAGCACGATTCGCGTGCAATATCACAATATGTGAAGGGGCCGCGGCATGGTGGCGAAGAAGACCGCCGTACAGCAGGTGACGTCCGACGGATCCGGAGGCGCGACCGTCTCGGGTGACGCGGCCTCCGGCGGTACGGCCAAGGGCATGGGGGGGAAGAAGAGCGTCCGGGGAAGCGCCGTGTCACGGAACGCGCACGCCGGGTCTCCGGTGGAGCCGGTCAAGCCGGTGAAGACGTCTCGGACCGCCGCCCCCAAGGTCGCGAAGGCCAAGCAGGTAAAGGTGTCCAAGGAGGTCAAGGAGGTCAAGGAGGCAGCCTCGAAGAAGGCGGACCCGGCGCACGGTGAGGTGGATGGCACGGTGGCCGCCAAGGCGGCGAAGACCGCCGGAAAGAAGGCCGCCAAGAAGACGGCCGCGAAGCGGACGGATCCTGGGAAGGCCGCCGCCCCGGACACCTCCGCCAGGAGCGTGGCCAAGAAGAGCGTGGCCAAGAAGAGCACGGCGAAGAGCACAGCCAAGAGCACGGCCAAGAAAGTGGGCGCGGCGCGGGCCGCGAAGCAGACGGGAGCCACGACGGTGGTTGCGAAGAAGACTCCTGGCACGGCGACGGCGGCGAAGACCGCCGTTCCCAAGGCGCGGGGTGCCGCGGTGGCCCCCGGCGAGCTCGCGGTGCGTCCGGGCGAGGACCCCTGGACGCCCGAGGAGGTCGAGGAGGCGCGCGCCGAGCTGCTGTCCGAGGACGCGCGGCTGCGCGCCGAGATCAGCTCCTCCGAGGAGGCCCTGGCGGGCCTGATGCGGGACTCCGGGGACGGTGCGGGCGACGACCAGGCGGACACCGGCACCAAGAACATCACGCGTGAGCACGAACTGGCGCTGGCCGCCAACGCGCGCGAGATGCTCATCCAGACCGACCACGCCCTCGAACGTCTGCAAGCGGGCACCTACGGCCTGTGCGAGAACTGCGGCAACGCCATCGGCAAGGCCAGGATGCAGGCCTTCCCGCGCGCCACCCTGTGCGTCGAGTGCAAGCAGAAACAGGAACGCCGCTACTGATCAGGTGGGTCGTCCGGGGCTTGCCGTAGTCTCGTCTCAGTCAGGCACCTAGGTTGAGGGACTCACGTGGCAGAGGCGGAGCGCATCATCGGTACGCCGGACACCCCGGACGACAGCGACGACAGGGCGGCGACCGCCGGCGCGTCCGGCGTTCCCGGCCTGTCCGATGTGGACGGGGCGGCCGCAGTGGCCGGAGCAGCCGGCACGAACACCCTGGCCGAGCGGCCCCGCGGCAGGCGCCGCGTCGCCGTGCTGTTCCTGGTGGCCTTCCTGGCGTACGCCCTCGACCTGGTCAGCAAGATGATCGTGGTGGCCAGGCTGGAGAACCACGCGCCGATCAAGCTCGTCGGGGACTGGCTGGAGCTCAACGCCCTGCGCAACCCCGGCGCCGCCTTCGGCGTCGGACAGGCCTTCACGATCATCTTCACGGTGATCGCGGCAGCCGTCATCGTGGTGATCGTCCGCCTGGCCCGAAAGCTCTACAGCCTGCCCTGGGCGATCGCGCTGGGCCTGCTGCTCGGCGGCGCGCTGGGCAACCTCACCGACCGGATCTTCCGCTCCCCGGGACTCTTCCAGGGCGAGGTCGTGGACTTCATCGCGCCCAAGGGATTCGCGGTCTTCAATCTGGCCGACTCGGCGATCGTCTGCGGCGGCATCCTGATCGTGCTGCTGTCCTTCCGCGGACTGGACCCGGACGGCACCGTCCACAAGGACTGAGCGACCTGCGAGCCACCGGGGCCGCCAGGGCCGCCGGGGCTCTCGTACGGGGTGGCCGTGCCCGTCCGGCATACTCGACGGGTGAGCACGATTCCCGAGATCCGCACCCTGCCCGTGCCCGACGGCCTGGAGGGCGAGCGCGTCGACGCCGCCATCTCCCGAATGTTCGGCTTCTCCCGTACGAAGGCGGCCGAGCTGGCCGCGGCAGGCAAGGTTCAGGTCGACGGCTCGGTGGTCGGCAAGTCGGAGCGGGTGCGCGGCGGCGCCTGGCTGGAGGTCGAGATGCCCGGCGCGCCCGCGCCGGTGCAGGTGGTGGCCGAGCCGGTCGAGGGCATGGAGATCGTGCACGACGACGACGACGTGGTCGTGATCGTCAAGCCGGTCGGTGTGGCGGCGCACCCGTCACCGGGCTGGAGCGGCCCGACCGTGATCGGCGGCCTGGCCGCCGCGGGCTACCGGATCTCGACCTCGGGCGCCGCCGAGCGCCAGGGCATCGTGCACCGCCTCGACGTCGGCACGTCGGGCCTGATGGTGGTCGCCAAGTCGGAGTACGCGTACACGTCGCTCAAGCGCCAGTTCAAGGAGCGCACGGTCGACAAGCGCTACCACGCGCTCGTCCAGGGCCACCCCGACCCGACGAGCGGCACGATCGACGCGCCCATCGGCCGCCACCCCCAGCACGACTACAAGTGGGCGGTCACGGCCGAGGGCAAGCCCTCGGTGACGCACTACGACCTCATCGAGGCGTTCCGCGCCGCCTCCCTGCTCGATGTGAAGCTGGAGACCGGCCGCACCCACCAGATCCGCGTGCACATGGCCGCCCACCGCCACCCGTGCGTCGGCGACCTCACCTACGGCGCCGATCCGACCCTCGGCAAGCGGCTGAACCTGACGCGCCAGTGGCTGCACGCGGTACGGCTCGGCTTCGAGCACCCCGGTGACGGGCAGTGGGCCGAGTTCGCCTGCGACTACCCCGACGACCTTCAGCAGGCCCTGGACCAGGTCCGCGAGGAGACCTGGGCCTGAGCCGCCCCCGGCGGTACGACGCGTCCGGTGGCGCGCCATGGCAGGCTTGAGGCCTGCCGTGATCGTCTACCACCGGAGTACTGCCCGTGGACCAGCTGGCCCTGCTGTTCGCGATGCTGCTCGGGGCCCTGGTCAGTGTCCCGCTCGGCGACCGCTTCGGACTGCCCGCGCCGGTGCTGATGACCCTGTTCGGGATCGCCCTCGCGGTGGCCGACTTCGTGCCGAACGTGGACTTCCCGCCCGACCTGATCCTGCCGTTGCTGCTGCCCCCGCTGCTGTACGCGGCGGTGCGCCGCACCTCGTGGCGGCAGTTCGCGGCCAACAAGCGGCCGATCTTCCTGCTGGCCGTGGCCCTCGTGTTCGTCACCACCGCCTGTGTGGCCTTCGTGGCCGACGCGATCGTGCCGGGGCTGTCGATCCCGGCCGCGGTCGCCCTGGGCGCGCTGGTCGCCCCGCCCGACCCGGTCGCCGCGACCGCCGTCGCCGGACAGCTCGGTCTGCCGCGCCGGCTGGTGTCGATCCTGGAGGGCGAGGGACTGTTCAACGACGTCACGGCGATCGTGCTGTACCACGTGGCGATCGCCGCCGTCGTCAGCGGCACCTTCTCGCCCTGGCGGGCCGGTCTCGACCTGGTGCTGTCCGCGGTGGTCGCGGTGGCCGTCGGACTCGGACTCGGCTGGGGCGCGAACAAGCTGCTCGACCTGCTGGGCGACCCGACGCTCCAGATCGGCCTCACCCTGCTGGTGCCGTACGCGTCCTATGTGCTCGCGGAGGAGTTGCACGGCTCCGGGGTGCTCGCCGTGCTCACCACCGCGCTGTTCCTCGCCGAGTACGCCCTCGGCGCCGACGACGTGATGACCCGGCTGGCCGGACACACCTTCTGGGACGTCGTGGACACCCTCGTCACCGGCGTCGCCTTCGGGCTGATCGGACTGGAACTGCACAACGCGATCCGGACCGCCGCCGGGCGCTGGGGCGAGATGCTCGGCTGGGCCGCCGCCGTCCTCGCCGTGGTGGTCTTCGTACGGCTGGTGTGGCTGATCCCGGCCAGCTGGCTGACCAAGCGGCTGCACGCCAAGCGGGACGTCGAGGAGGAGATCCCGATGAGCCTGCGCGAGACCGTCGTCATGTGGTGGTCCGGGATGCGCGGGGTGGCCTCGGTGGCGCTGGCGCTGGCCGTCCCGCTGAAGACCGACGCCGGGTCCGCCTTCCCCGACCGCGACGAGATCGTCTTCATCGCGTTCGGGGTGATCATGGGAACCCTGGTGCTCCAGGGACTCACTCTGCCCTGGCTCGTGAAACGGCTGGGAGTGCAGGCCGACAGCGAACGGGAGAAGGAGTTCGAGAAGCAGCTCGCCGTGCGCGCGGCCAAAGCGGCGAAACGGCGGCTCAGGGAGATGGAGCAGGTCGAGGAGCTGCCCGATGAACTGTCCGAGCAGATGCTGCGCAGCGCCTTCGACATCGGGGTGCGGATCAGCCCCGACATCGGCGAGGACGAGCGCCGGGAGGCCCACGACCAGCGGGTGCGCCGCCTGAAGCGGGTCCGGCGGATCCAGGGAGAGATGCTGAGCGCCGCACGGCACGAGGTGCTGGCGGCGCGCAGCGAGCCGGGGGCGGACCCGGAGGTCGTGGACCGCGTCCTGCGTCACCTGGACGTGCGCAGCCTGCGGTGAGCGCGGGGCGTCTCACCCCCGGCGCGGGGCGTCTCACCCCCGGCCGGGGCGCGGCGGCTCGTGGGCCCGGCGCGGCGCGCCGTCCGGGGACGGGACCCCGCCGGGCGGCAGGGCGGCGTCGGCCGTGTTGACCCGCGGCAGCGCGTAGGGGTGCTCCGCGGACAGCCAACGGATCATCTGCTCGCGGACCGCCACCCGTACCGTCCACAGGTCGTCCGAGTCCTTGGCGGTCACGAGCGCGCGCACCTGGAGCGTGTTCGGGGTGGAGTCGGTGACGGCCAGTGTGTAGTCGCGGCCGTCCCAGGCCGGGCACTCGCGCAGGATGTCCCGCAGCTTCTCGCGCATCGGCTCGACCGGTGCCGAGTGGTCGAGGTGCCAGAAGACGGTGCCGGTCATCTGCGGGGTGCCGCGCGACCAGTTCTCGAAGGGTTTCGAGGTGAAGTACGAGACGGGCATGGTGATCCGGCGCTCGTCCCAGGTCCGGACGGTCAGGAAGGTCAGTGTGATCTCCTCGACCGTGCCCCACTCGCCGTCGACCACGACGGTGTCGCCGATCCTGACCATGTCGCCGAAGGCGATCTGCAGCCCGGCGAACAGGTTGGCGAGGGTGGACTGGGCGGCGACACCGGCGACGATGCCGAGAATGCCGGCGGAGGCCAGCAGTGACGCGCCGGCCGCGCGCATCGCGGGGAAGGTCAGCAGCATCGCGGCGGCCGCGACCACGCCGACGACCGCGGCGACCACGCGCATGATCAGCGAGACCTGGGTGCGTACCCGGCGCACCCGGGCGGGGTCCCGGTGTGCTCGGGCGTACCGGCTGTAGGAGGTCTCGACGATCGCCGCCGCGATACGGATCACCAGCCAGGCCACCGACCCGATCAGCACCAGGGTCAGCGTCCGGCCGATCCCGACGCGATGCGCCTCCAGCAGCTTGGCCTGGTCGTACGAGCCTCTGAGCAGGGCCGCGCACAGCACCAGCTGGTAGGGGATCCGGGCGCGGCGCAGCAGCCCCCACAAGGGGGTCTCGCTGTGCCGGGCGTCGGCCTTGCGCAGCAGCAGATCCGTGGCCCAACCGATGAGCAGGGTCAGCAGGACGGAGCCGCCGACCACGATCAGTGGGCGGATGACGTTCTCCATGCCTCCGAACGTAACCGGCACCGGGCAATCATGAACATGTGTGTTCAGGCACGTGGTGGGTATTACGGCGGCCGGACCGGACCCGGGACCGGAGACCGGCGCCGACCTGCCCGGCTGGCACCATGGCCGGATGAACATCATGCTCTTTCACTCGACCTACGGCCTCAGACCCGCGGTGCGCGCGGCGGCGGACCGTCTGCGGGAGGCGGGACACGAGGTGTGGACGCCGGACCTCTTCGAGGGCCGCACGTTCGAGACGGTCGAGGAGGCCAGGGAGTACCGGGAGGAGATCGGCAAGGACGAGCTGCTGAAGCGGGCCGTGCTCGCTGCCGCGCCCTACTCGGAACGAGGGCTGGTGTACGCCGGGTTCTCGCTGGGTGCCGCCGTCGCGCAGACCCTGGCCCTCGGCGACGACAAGGCGCGTGGGCTGCTGCTCCTGCACGGCACTTCGGACCTCGCGCCGAACGCCTCCGCGGACGACCTCCAGGTCCAGTTGCACGTGGCCGAGCCGGACCCGTTCGAACCGGACGACTGGCTGAGCGCCTGGTACCTCCAGATGCGCCGGGCGGGCGCCGAGGTCGAGGTCCACCGGTACACCGGGGCCGGTCACCTGTACACCGACCCCGGTCTTCCGGACTACGACGAGGAGGCCGCCGAGGCCACCTGGCGGGTGGCACTCGGCTTCCTCGAATCGCTCTAGCAGGTCGTGGGCCCGGGCACGGTCAGACCGGGTCGTAGGTGCGCTCGACCTGCTGCGTGCCGGAGCGGGTGCGGTACGAACGGGCCCAGGAGGAGCCGGCGTTGGCCTTGGTGCGGTCGGAGATGACGTAGTAGTCCATCTGCGCGCGGTCGGCCGTGATGTCCAGGACGCCGTAGCCGTGGCGGTCCGTGTCGACCCAGTGGACGTGCCGGTTGGCGGCGCGGATGAGCGGCGAGGCGACCAGGGAGACGGTGCCCTCGGGCACCTTGACGATGTCGTCCAGGTTGTCCGAGGTCACCGAGGTGACCACGAACTCGGTGGCGGCCGAGTCCGACAGCGGGTAGGTCCCCGCGTCCATCGGCACGTCGTTGGCCCATGCCATGTGGATGTCACCGGTCAGGAAGACGGTGTTGCCGATGGCGTTGGAGCGCAGGTGGGACAGCAGCTCGCGCCGGTCGTCGGTGTAGCCGTCCCACTGGTCGGTGTTGGCGGCGATGCCCTCCTGCGGCAGACCGAGCAGCTTGGCCAGCGGCTTGAACAGATCGGCGGAGAGGTTGCCGAAGGAGAACGGCGAGATCATCACCGAGTTGCCGACCAGCCGCCAGGTGGTGTCGGAGGCCTTCAGCCCGGCCTTCAGCCAGTCCAGTTGGGCGCGTCCGGTGAGGGTGCGGTCCGGGTCGTCGACCGAGCCGCTGGCCGTGGCGGCCTGCTTGGAGCGGAAGGAGCGCAGGTCGAGGAGGGACAGGTCGGCGAGCTTGCCGAAGCGCAGCTTGCGGTAGGTGGTGCCCGCGATGGCGGGGCGGACCGGCATCCACTCGAAGTAGGCCTGCTTGGCGGCCGCCTGGCGGTCGGTCCAGGCGCCCTCGGCGCCCTCGGTGTGGTTGACCGCGCCGCCGGACCAGGCGTTGTCGGCGAACTCGTGGTCGTCCCAGATCGCGACGACCGGTGCCTTCAGGTGCAGCGCCTGGAGGTCCGGGTCGGTCTTGTACCTGCCGTGCCGGGTGCGGTAGTCGGCGAGCGTGAGGATCTCGTTCGCGGGGGCGTGCGCGCGGACGACCTTGCCGCGGGCCGCGTACTCACCGGACTTGTACTCGTAGATGTAGTCGCCGAGATGCAGCCACGCGTCCAGGTCGTTGCGAGCGGCGAGGTGGCGGTAGGGGGAGAAGTAGCCGGCTTCCCAGTTGGCGCAGGAGACCACGCCGAAGCGCAGGCCCGGCACGGCCGCGTTCGCCGCCGGCGCGGTGCGGGTGCGCGCCACCGGGGAGTCCGTGCCGCCCGAGGAGAAGCGGAACCAGTAGTCGGTGGCGGGGGCGAGGCCGCGTATGTCCGCCTTGACCGTGTGGTCGGAGGCGGCCGTCGCGGTCGTGGAACCCTTGGCGACTATGTTCGTCAGCGACTTGTCCGTGGCGACGACCCAGCTCACCTCGGTGTCCGGGCCGAGCCCGGAACCGGGGACCGCCTCGGCGGTGGGAGTCACGCGCGTCCACAGCAGGACGCCGTCGGGCAGCGGGTCGCCGGAGGCGACGCTGTGCAGGAAGGCAGGGGCCTGGCCGGCGGCGCTGGCGGGCAGCGCCGCGGCGAGCGGGGCCGCGACGATCGCGGCTCCAGCGGTCGCCGCCGCGGCCTTGACGACCGTACGGCGGCGGGGCGCGAGGGAGTTGGTGCCCTCGGAGGCGTTGTATCGACTGGTCACGGCCGATCAGGTTACTGATCGGTATGGCCGCGAGTGGGCGAACTCGTAAAAAGTTCGCCCACTCTTCGGATTCAGTTGTTCTGTGGTGCGGATTGTGAAGGACTAGCCCTTGAGGGCCGCGTCCACCGCGGTGTTGAAGTCGGCCACCGACATCGGGGCGTAACCGTCGGCACCGGTGAGCTTCTTGCCGTTCATGACGAAGCTCGGCGTGCCGCTCACGTCGTCCTTGTTGGTGTTGAACGTCTCCGACATGGCGAGGGCCCAGGCGTCGTAGGTCCCGTTCTTCACCGCGGTCTCGAACTTGGTGTTGTTCTTCAGGGCGGAGACGGTGTTCGCGATCTTGATGAGGTAGGCGTCGTCCTTGAGCTTGTCGTCCGTCTCCTCCGGGTGCCACTGCTTGGAGTACAGCGCCGTCTTGTACTCCAGGAAGGCTTCCGGGCTCACGTTCAGCGCGGCACCGAGCGCGCTCATCGCGTTCTTGGAGCCCTCACCCCGCGAACCGATCTTGACCTTGCCGTCGCCCTTGCCGTCGCCGTCGAGGAACGTGCCGCCGATGAACTGGATCTTGTACTTGCCGCCGTCGATGTCCTTCTTCACCGCCGAGCCGACGGTCTGCTCGAACGCGGCGCACACCGGGCAGCGCGGGTCCTCGTAGACCTTCAGGGTCTTCTTCGCGGTGTCCTTGCCGATGACGACCGTGGTGCCGTCGGTGCCCGTGGTGTTGGCCGGGGCGACGACCTTGGCGTCCGTCAGACCGTCCCAGTAGCTGGGCTTGTTGGCCTGCACGATGGCCCAGCCGATGCCGCCCGCGGCGGCCAGCACGGCCACCACCGAGCAGGCCACGATGACCTGTCGCCTGACCTTGGCGCGCTTGGCCTGCTTCTCGCGCTCCAGGCGCAGCCGCTCCCGGGCCGCCGTCTTCGCCGACTGGCTGTTCCGCTTGCTCATCTCGATGTTCTCCATGGGGGACCCGCGCACGTCGTACGCGGAGTGTGGGTGGGGGACTGCCGGTGTCCGGATGCCGTCGTCAGGCGACGACGGCCACGTCCGGCGGTCCACGCCGTCCCAGGGAGTGGACGAAGAGCAGCTCACGGGCGGCGGCCGCGCGCGGCGCGGGCCGCGGCAGCCGTCGTACCGGAGTCAGCCGTACCGCCACCGCGGCGACCGCCAGCAGCAGCGGCCGAAAGGCGGTGGCGGCCACCGCGCGCAACAGCTGGGTCAGCGCCCGCTCGCCGCGGCGCAACCAGGCGGCGGCCAGCAGGCCGACGCCGATGTGCGCGGCGAGCAGCAGCCAGGCGGCGCCCGGGTCGGCGTGCGCCAGCAGCGCGGGGCCGCTGCCGGAACCGCCCGCCACCTGGGCGAGCGGGGTGCCGACGCCGCCGCGGCACAGCATGTCGAAGCCGAAGGCGTGCAGGGGTCCGGCGACCGGGCCGCCCGCCTTGCCGTAGCAGGTGTGCTGGCCGGTGGTGAACACCGTGTCGGCGGCCAGCTCCAGCGGTATCAGCAGGGCCGCGATGGGGCCGAAGCCGCGTTCGCGGCCCGCCAGCGCGTACGCGGTGACGTAGACGCCGACGGCGACCGCGGCGACCGTGCTGAGCGGCAGTGGGGCCCGGGACAGCAGCACGTGCGACGCGGTGCTGAGCGTCACGGCGAAGGCCGTGAACAGCGCCGCGCGCACGGCTCTGAGCTGGGTCCCGGATATGTCCATGGCGGGGAGAGTCTGTCACGTACGCGAGTAGGGGACCCCTAAAGGTTTCCTGTGCGCGGTGCGTGAGCGATGAAAGCGTTACAGGCCCGGAATCCGGCCGTTGCGGAACAGGTCCACGAAGATCTGGTGGTCGGCCCGCGCACGCGAGCCGTAACCGTGCGCGAAGTCGGCCAGCAGGTCCGCGAAGCCCTCCTCGTCGGCAGCGATCGCCGCGTCGATGGCCCGCTCCGTGGAGAACGGCACCAGGGACTCGCCGGACTGGTCGTCCGCCGCCGCGTGCATGGTGGCGGTGGCCCGGCCCAGGTCGGCGACGACGGTCGCGATCTCCTCCGGGTCGTCGATGTCACCCCAGTCCAGGTCCACCGCGTACGGCGAGACCTCGGCGACCAGCTGGCCCGCCCCGTCCAGCTCGGTCCAGCCGAGCCAGGGGTCGGCGTGCGCCTGGAGGGCGCGCTGCGAGATCACCGTGCGGTGGCCCTCGTGCTGGAAGTAGTCGCGGATTGCCGGGTCCGTGATGTGCCGGGAGACGGCCGGGGTCTGGGCCTGCTTGATGTAGATCACGACGTCGTTCTCCAGGGCGTCGCTGTGGCCCTCCAGGAGGATGTTGTACGACGGCAGTCCGGCCGAGCCGATACCGATGCCGCGGCGGCCCACGACGTCCTTCACCCGGTACGAGTCGGGGCGGTCCAGGGAGGTCTCCGGAAGCGTCTCCAGATAGCCGTCGAACGCGGCGAGCACCTTGTACCGGGTGGCCGCGTCCAGCTCGATGGAGCCGCCGCCGGAGGCGAAGCGGCGCTCGAAGTCCCGGATCTCCGTCATCGAGTCCAGCAGCTCGAACCGGGTCAGCGAGCGGGCGTCGCGCAGCGCGTCCAGCAGGGGGCCCTGCGCGGTGTCCAGGGTGAAGGGCGGGACCTCGTCGCTCTTGGCGCCGGTGGCCAGCGAGTGGATGCGCTGGCGGTACGCGCCCGCGTACACCCGCACCAGCTCGGTGATCTGCTCGTCGCTGAGCGCCTTCGCGTAGCCGATCAGGGCGACGGAGGCGGCGAAGCGCTTCAGGTCCCAGGTGAAGGGGCCGACGAACGCCTCGTCGAAGTCGTTGACGTTGAAGACCAGGCGGCCGTTGGAGTCCATGTACGTGCCGAAGTTCTCCGCGTGCAGGTCCCCGTGGATCCACACGCGCGAGGTGCGGTCGTCCAGGTACGGGCCGCCCCGCTTTTCCGCATCGAGGTCGTGGTAGAAGAGGGCCGCCGTGCCCCGGTAGAAGGCGAAGGCCGAGGCCGCCATCTTCCGGAACTTCACCCGGAACGCGGCCGGGTCGGCGGCCAGGAGCTGGCCGAAGGCGGTGTCGAAGACGGCGAGGATCTCCTCGCCGCGCTGCTCGTCGTTGAGCTGGGGTGCCGACATCGCTGGGTGCCTCCTGGTGCGGGTGGTGCGAGACGTGGGGGACGGATCGGACATCCGTCCGGACAGGCCTTCCGACTTGTCCCAACGCATGAAGGTACGCGGGAGTGCCCGATCCGTGTCAGTCCCGGGGCATAGACTTCGACGCTGTCCCCCAGACTGTCCGCACCCGGTCGTAAGATCGTCGGCGCATGTTTGCCTCGGAGGCCCAGACCGTGTCAAAGCCGCCCTTCACGCACCTGCACGTCCACACCCAGTACTCGCTGCTGGACGGTGCCGCGCGGCTCAAGGACATGTTCAACGCATGCAACGAGATGGGCATGACGCACATCGCCATGTCCGACCACGGCAACCTGCACGGGGCGTACGACTTCTTCCACTCCGCGAAGAAGGCCGGAGTCACCCCGATCATCGGGATCGAGGCGTATGTCGCTCCCGAGTCGCGGCGCAACAAGCGCAAGATCCAGTGGGGCCAGCCGCACCAGAAGCGGGACGATGTCTCCGGTTCGGGTGGTTACACCCACAAGACGATGTGGGCGGTGAACAGGACCGGCCTGCACAATCTCTTCCGGCTCTCCTCCGACGCCTACGCCGAGGGCTGGCTGCAGAAGTGGCCCCGGATGGACAAGGAGACCATCGCGCAGTGGTCCGAGGGGATCGTCGCCTCCACCGGCTGCCCCTCCGGTGAGGTGCAGACCAGGCTGCGCCTCGGACAGCACGACGAGGCCCTCAAGGCCGCAGCCGACTACCAGGACATTTTCGGCAAGGACCGCTACTTCCTGGAGCTGATGGACCACGGCATCGACATCGAGCACCGGGTCCGCGACGGCCTCCTGGAGATCGGCAGAAAACTCGGCATCCCCCCGCTGGTCACCAACGACTCGCACTACACCTATGCGCACGAGGCCGGGGCCCACGACGCCCTGCTGTGCATCCAGACCGGCAAGAACCTCTCCGACCCCGACCGTTTCAAGTTCGACGGCACCGGCTACTACCTCAAATCCACGGACGAGATGTACGCCATCGACTCCTCGGACGCCTGGCAGGAGGGTTGCGCCAACACGCTCCTGGTGGCCGAGATGGTGGACACCACCGGCATGTTCGAGGCCAAGAACCTCATGCCGAAGTTTGATATCCCCGAGGGCTACACCGAGGTCACCTGGTTCAAGGAGGAGGTCCGCCGCGGTATGGAGCGCCGCTTCCCCGGCGGCATCCCCGAGGACCGTCAGAAGCAGGCCGAGTACGAGATGGACGTCATCATCCAGATGGGGTTCCCGGGCTACTTCCTCGTGGTCGCCGACTTCATCATGTGGGCCAAGAACAACGGCATCGCGGTCGGCCCAGGCCGAGGATCCGCGGCCGGCTCGATCGTCGCCTACGCCATGGGCATCACCGACCTCGACCCGATCCCGCACGGCCTGATCTTCGAGCGGTTCCTCAACCCCGAACGCGTCTCCATGCCCGACGTCGACATCGACTTCGACGAGCGTCGGCGCGTCGAGGTCATCCGGTACGTGACGGAGAAGTACGGCGCCGACAAGGTCGCCATGATCGGCACGTACGGCAAGATCAAGGCCAAGAACGCGATCAAGGACTCCGCGCGCGTGCTGGGCTATCCGTACGCCATGGGCGACCGGCTCACCAAGGCGATGCCCGCCGACGTCCTCGGCAAGGGCATCGACCTGAACGGCATCACCGACCCCTCTCACCCGCGCTACGGCGAGGCGGGCGAGATCCGGGGGATGTACGAGAACGAGCCGGACGTGAAGAAGGTCATCGACACCGCCAAGGGCGTCGAGGGCCTGGTCCGGCAGATGGGTGTGCACGCGGCCGGCGTGATCATGTCCAGCGAGACCATCACCGAGCATGTTCCGGTCTGGGTGAGGCACACCGACAACGTCACCATCACACAGTGGGACTACCCGAGCTGTGAGTCGCTCGGCCTGCTGAAGATGGACTTCCTCGGCCTGCGCAACCTCACGATCATGGACGACGCCGTCAAGATGGTGAAGGCCAACAAGGGGATCGACATCGACCTCCTGAGCCTCCCGCTCGACGACCCGAAGACCTTCGAACTGCTCCAGCGCGGGGACACCCTCGGCGTCTTCCAGTTCGACGGCGGCCCCATGCGCTCGCTGCTGCGTCTGATGAAGCCGGACAACTTCGAAGACATCTCCGCCGTGTCGGCGTTGTACCGCCCGGGCCCCATGGGCATGGACTCGCACACCAACTACGCGTTGCGCAAGAACAAGCTCCAGGAGATCACCCCGATCCACAAGGAGCTCGAAGAGCCCCTGCGGGAGGTCCTGGACGTCACCCACGGCCTGATCGTCTACCAGGAGCAGGTGCAGAAGGCCGCCCAGATCATCGCGGGCTACTCGCTCGGCGAGGCCGACATCCTGCGCCGCGTGATGGGCAAGAAGAAGCCCGAGGAACTGGCGAAGAACTTCGTCCTCTTCCAGGAGGGCGCCCGGAAGAAGGGCTTCAGCGACGAGGCCATCCAGGCACTGTGGGACGTCCTGGTCCCGTTCGCCGGCTACGCGTTCAACAAGGCCCACTCGGCCGCGTACGGCCTGGTCTCCTACTGGACCGCCTACCTCAAGGCGAACTACCCGGCCGAGTACATGGCCGGGCTGCTCACCTCCGTCAAGGACGACAAGGACAAGTCGGCGGTCTATCTCAACGAGTGCCGCCGCATGGGCATCAAGGTGCTCCCGCCCAATGTCAACGAGTCGGAGTCCAACTTCGCCGCCCAGGGCGACGACGTGATCCTCTTCGGCCTCTCCGCCGTCCGCAACGTCGGCACCAACGTCGTCGAGTCGATCATCAAGTGCCGCAAGGCCAAGGGGAAGTACGCCTCCTTCCCCGACTACCTCGACAAGGTCGACGCCGTGGTCTGCAACAAGCGCACCACGGAGTCCCTGATCAAGGCCGGCGCCTTCGACGAGATGGGACACACCCGCAAGGGCCTCACCGCGCAGTACGAGCCGATGATCGACAACGTGGTCGCGGTCAAGCGCAAGGAGGCCGAGGGGCAGTTCGACCTCTTCGGCGGGATGGGTGACGAGACCGCGGGCGAGCCGGGCTTCGGACTCGACGTCGTCTTCACCGACGAGGAGTGGGAGAAGACCTACCTCCTCGCCCAGGAGCGGGAGATGCTCGGTCTGTACGTCTCCGACCATCCGCTGTTCGGGCTGGAGCACGTGCTGTCCGACAAGGCCGACGCCGGCATCTCGCAGCTCACCGGAGGCGAGCACGCCGACGGCGCGGTGGTCACCATCGGCGGCATCATCTCGGGCCTGCAGCGCAAGATGACCAAGCAGGGCAACGCCTGGGCCATCGCCACGGTCGAAGACCTCGCCGGCTCCATCGAGTGCATGTTCTTCCCGGCGTCGTACCAGCTCGTCTCGACGCAACTCGTCGAGGACGCCGTCGTGTTCGTCAAGGGCCGACTGGACAAGCGGGAGGACGTGCCGCGGCTCGTGGCCATGGAGCTGATGGTCCCCGACCTGTCCAACGCGGGCACCAACGCCCCCGTGGTCCTGACCATCCCGGTCACCAGGGTCACCCCGCCCATGGTCAGCCGCCTCGGCGAGATCCTCAGCCACCACAAGGGCGACAGCGAGGTCCGCATCAGGCTCCAGGGCCCGCGCAAGACGACCGTCCTGCGCCTCGACCGGCACCGGGTCAAGCCCGACCCGGCTCTGTTCGGCGACCTGAAGGTACTGCTCGGCCCGTCCTGCCTGGCGGGGTGACCACGCCGAAGGGGCGTACCCGACACCGGGTACGCCCCTCTTCACCGCCTGGGCTCAACGGCCCCGGCCTCAGTTGTGGCCGAAGCTCTTCTTCTGCTTACGGGCAACATCCGCGGGGCTGCCCTGGATGTTCGACGCCGGGGACTCGTGCGCCTCCGTCGACGACCGCTGCGCCTGCTCGCGTGCCTGCTCGGCCTGCGACGCACGGTTCTGCGGGCTGCCCTGCTTGCGGTTCTTGTTCTTGGCCATGGTGATCTGCCTCCTGTGGGGGATCTGAGGGCCAGAGCCGGATTCAGATTCACATAGGCTGACAAGAGACGCATGTCGGATAATTACCGTCTGTGACAGGGGTGATCGGCAAGGGATCACCCGAAACGCCACGCCGAAGATCGAGTTCGGGCCGTTAAGCTCCGCGCGGTCGGGCAGACTCGAAGCAAGCCCGAAGCAAACCTCCCGGGAAGAGGGTGAGTCGTGTGGACCGCTGCATCGTCCTGGTGGACGCCGGGTATCTGCTGGGAGCCGCGGCCAGCCTGCTCGCCGGCGAGCCCTCGCGATCCCGCATCACCGTCGACCACACCGCGCTCATCCAGGCGCTGCGCGAACGCGCCGAAGCCGACACCCAGCGGCCCCTGCTGCGCATCTACTGGTTCGACGGCGCCCCCGACCGCGTCCCCCAGCCCGAGCACCGCAGACTGCGCGTGATGCCCCGGGTCACCGTCCGGCTCGGCGCCCTGACCCGAAGCGACGGCCGCTGGGCGCAGAAGGGCGTGGACGCGGCCATGCACGCCGAGCTGACCGAACTCGCCCGCAACCGAGCCTGCTCCGACATCGTCCTGGTCACCGGCGACGGCGACCTGCTGCCCGGCATGATGGCCGCCAAGGAACACGGCGTCGCCGTCCACCTGTGGGCCGTACAGGCCGCGGACGGCGACTACAACCAGTCCGAGGACCTGGTCGCGGAGGCCGACGAACGTCGCGTCCTGGACCGCAGCTGGATCACCAAGGCCGTGCGCGCGAAGGAACTCGGCGGCGTCTGCGCACCCCCGCCCGCGCCCCGCCCGGAGATCGCCGCGATCCTCTCCGCCCCGCTGCCCGAATCCGCACTCTCCGCGACCGCGGACCGGCCGGCCGAGGAGACGGAACACGCCCAGGCCGGCCACGCCACCGAGAACGGCGCCCAGGAACGGGTCCCCGCGCCCAAGGGCGTGCCCACCCCCAAGGACCTCGCGGCCCTGCGCGCGCCCGGCGCCCAGGCCGTCCAGCACCCGGCCACCGCGACCCTGCGCTGGTCCTCGGACAAGGGCTGGGTGGACCGGCCGGGCACCGCCGCCGAGCCGCCCGACGCCGCCTCCATGCCCACGCTCGCGCAGCTGACCACGGCCGAGCAGCGCTGGGCCGACCGGGAGGAGGACATCACCACGGTCGGCGGCGACCCCTACGAGGTGGGTCAGGTCTTCGCCCGGCGGTGGATGTCCCGGCTGGGCGACCAGAGCCACCTCCAGAAGCTCTCCGGCATGTACCCCCGCATCCCGCACCGCGTCGACGGGGAGCTGCTGCGCTACGCGGCCCGTTTCGGGCTGCTCGCCCACAAGGACGACCAGATCGACGAACATGACCGTTATGCCATCAGGGCGGGCTTCTGGCGCGAGATCGACGTCCCGGCGGGCGCGGAGCACGCGCCCGCGGGGGAGTGAGCGCTGGACTTTCGCTGGTGACAGGCTCCAGCCCGGGGCAGGCCGCGCTCGGGATGGACGCCCCCAGAGCCTAGCGGGGGTCCCGGACCCCGTACTCTCGTCCTTTGTGAGTACGCGCGCGGGACAGGCATTTCGGCATCCGGATGACGTCGTGTGCGCCGTGCGCGGTCTGACCAAGACCTATCCGGCCGTGCGCGGCCGGCGTGGGGCGCCCGGCTCTCCCGAGGTCCGGGCCACCGACGATGTGGCCCTGGACGTCCGGCGTGGCGAGATCTTCGGGCTGCTCGGGCCGAACGGCGCCGGCAAGTCCACCCTGGTACGGCAGATCACCGGTCTGCTGCGGCCGGACGCCGGCAGCGTCCATCTGCTCGGCCACGACATCGTGCGCCACCCGGAGCGGGCCTCCAGGATCCTCGCCTACCTCGGCCAGGAATCCACCGCCCTCGACGAGCTCACCGTGTCGCTCGCCGTCGAGACCACCGGACGCCTGCGCGGCCTGGACGTGCCCGCGGTACGCGCGGAGCGGGACGCGGTACTGGACGAACTGGGGCTCGGGCCGATCGCCGGGCGGGCGCTGAAGAAGCTCTCCGGCGGTCAGCGCCGGCTCGCCTGCTTCGCCACCGCCCTGGTCGGCGAGCGCCCGCTGCTCGTGCTGGACGAGCCGACCACCGGCATGGACCCGGTGGCCCGGCGCGCGGTGTGGGCGGCCGTCGACCGGAGGCGTGCCGAACGCGGCACCACCGTGGTGCTGGTCACCCACAACGTCATCGAGGCGGAGACCGTGCTCGACCGGGTCGCCGTGCTCGACCAGGGCCGGGTCATCGCCTGTGACACCCCGGCCGGGCTCAAGGAGCGAGTGGCCGGCGAGGTGCGGGTGGAACTGGTGTGGCGGGAGCGGGCTCCGCTGGATGTTCCGGAGGTGGCCGCGCTGCGGGAACGCGCCGTGGAGGCCGGACGCCGCTGGACGCTGCGGCTCGCGCCCGAGGAGGCCCGTGCGGCGGTCGCCACGGTCACCGGCGGGGCCGCGTTCGCCGCCCTGGACGACTTCACCCTCGCCACGCCCAGCCTGGAGGACGTGTACCTGGCGCTGGGCGGCGCCGCAAGGCAGGGTCTGGTGAGGGCGTGAGCGCGCGAGGCGCCGTATCCGTAGGGTCCCCTGAAGGGCGGCTCGGCCGTCGTAGGGAAGAGGAGCAGCTCGACGTGAGTGTCGTATCCGCGCAGTCTCCGCCGGAAAGCGTCCTGACGGTGCCGAGGGCGGCGACGAGCCCGGCCGGGCTCGCGCCGGCCGCCCGGCTGTGGCCCTCGCTGGCCGCCGTGTACCGGGCTCAGCTGTCCCGCGCGCGGGTGGCGCGGATCCCCCTGCTGTTCGTGGCGACCTTCCAGTCCGTCGGCATCATGGTCATGATGCGCGGGGTGGTGGACACCCGGTCCGAGGCCCAGTCCGTGGTGGCGGGTTCGTCCGTGGTGGTCGTCGCGTACGTGGCGCTGAACCTGCTCGCCCAGTACTTCGGTCAGCTGCGGGCCGCCGGAGGGCTCGACCACTACGCGACCCTGCCGGTGCCGCCGGCGGCGGTGGTGCTGGGCGCGGCCGGGGCGTACGCGTCCTTCACCGTGCCGGGAACGCTGGTGACGGCCGTCTTCGGCTGTGTGCTCTTCGGGCTGCCGCTGACCAACCTCTGGATCCTGGCCGCCGTGATCCCGCTCGCCGGTGCCGCGCTCGCCGGGCTCGGCGCCGCGTTCGGGCTGCTCGCGCCCCGGCCCGAACTGGCCACGCTGCTCGGTCAGCTGGGCATGTCGGCGGCGCTGCTGCTCGGTGTGCTGCCGCCCGACCGGATGCCGGGGCTGGTACAGCTGGCCCGGGACCTGCTGCCGTCGACGTACGGCGTGGAGGCCTACGCGCGAACCTTCGGGGAGCGTCCCGACTGGGCGTTCGTCGCCGCCAACCTGGGTGTGTGCGCGGGTGTCGGGGTGATCTCGCTGGCCGTGGCCACCTGGGCCTACCGGCGGGCCGCCGTCCGGTGACGCGCCGTACGAGCCGACCTGGCACGATGTTCGGGTGACCGCACCTTTGACTCCGCCCCCGCCGCCGCACGGCCAGTCCCCGCAGCAGGACCGGCAGGCGCCGCCGCCCGCCGGAACCACGAGCGCGTACGAACAGGACGGCCCAGGGCTGCGGACCGAACTGCGCGAGGCCGCCGTGATCGCGCTGGCGGTCGCGCTGGGCGGAGTGCTGCTGGGGCTGCTGTGGCTGTGGCTGGCCCCGGACGTCCCGCGGGTCGGATACCTGATCGACAAGACCTGGATGGTCTACCCCAAGGACGGCGAGGGGGAGCAGTCGGCCGGGGTGGACGGCACCTTCACGCTTCTCGCGGCGGCCCTCGGCGCGGTCAGCGCGGGAGCCGTCTTCCTGTTGCGGCGGCGCGGGGGCGTGCCGCTGGTCGCGGGGCTCGGCATCGGTGGGTTGCTGGCCTCGTTGCTCGCCTGGCGGCTCGGGATGTGGCTCGGACCCGAGCAGGACGTCATCGCCCATGCCAAGGCGGTCGGCAAGGGCGTGACCTTCACGGGTCCGCTGGAGCTGCGGGCGAAGGCGGCGCTGCTGGCCTGGCCGGTGGCGGCGCTGGTGGTCCACCTGGGGCTCACCGCGCTGTTCGGGCCGAGGGATCCGGACCCCTATGAGCAGGGGCCGTACCAGCAGGATCTGTACGGGGCGTCGCAGGACTAGCCGGGCACCCGGCGGGCCCCCGGCCGTCGGGTGCCTATCCCCGCCCGATCGGCGCCAGTGTCGCGTGCGTGAGGCCGGCCAGGTCGGTGGGGGAGAGTTCCACCTCCAGGCCCCGGCGGCCCGCCGAGACGCAGATCGTGTCGTGGGCCGAGGCGGACTCGTCCAGGACCGTGGGGAGCTTCTTGCGCTGGCCCAGGGGTGAGATGCCGCCGCGGACGTAGCCCGTGGTGCGTTCCGCGAGGGCCGGGTCCGCCATGGCCGCCCGCTTGCCGCCCACGGCCGTCGCCAGGGCCTTGAGGTCGAGGGAGCCCGCCACCGGGACCACGGCCACCGTCAGCGCGCCGTCGACGTCCGCCACCAGGGTCTTGAAGACCCGGTCGGGGGAGACGCCCATCGCCTCGGCCGCCTCCTCGCCGTAGGAGGAGTGTGCGGGGTCGTGGTCGTAGGAGTGGATCGTGTGGGCCACGCCCGCCGCTGTGAGGGCCACCGTCGCGGGTGTGCCGCCGGGCTGCTGCTTCTTCGACTTCTTCGCCATGTCCAGATCAGTTCGGGTCGGTTCAGTTCAGACTCGTCGGGCCGCGCGTCAGGTCCGACGCGGGCAGGGACGGCAGGTTACGGATGATGGCCGTCTCCGAGCGAAGGATTTTCAGCTCCTCGCGCAGCCGCGTCGCGGTGTCGGTGGCCTGGAGCAGGCGCTGCTTGGTCGGCATGTCGAGCACCATGGCCGCCGCCACGAGGTAGGAGACCACCGCGGGCTCGTCCGGCAGCTCGGCGGACGCGGACAGGGAGCGTTCCCGCGCGCCCGCGAGGCGCTTCTGGTACTGGCGGAACGCCCGCAGCACCCCTTCCGCCAGCGCGCCCGCCTCCTCGCCGGGTTCCTCCGTGAGCTCCTCGACCTCGGCCGTCAGGAAGGGGCCGGACGCGTCCACCGACAGCAGCCGCATCCGGTTCGTGCCGGTAGCCAGCACCTCGAAGGCGCCGTTCGCCCGTTCCCTGATGGTTGCCGCGTCCGCCACGCAGCCCACCCCGTTGAAGGCCTTGACCGGGTCCGGGCCGAAGCCGGCGGCGGGGCCGCGCTCGGGCACGGCCGTGGGGTCCGGCATGCCGGGCGCGCTCGGGGCCACCTCGTGGCCGTCACGGATCGCCACGACGGCGAACCGGCGCGGTTCGTCGTCGGGGGTCTTCAGCAGTTCGCGCATCATGGCGCGATAGCGCTCCTCGAAGACGTTCAGAGGGAGCACCAGTCCCGGGAACAACACCGAGTTGAGCGGGAAGAGGGGGAGACGGACGGTGGTCACGGGCGCCACCCTAATGGTCACCGGCACGCCCGTGTCCGCCGTGCCCGATCCGCGGGCGCCTGGTGAACGGCACCGGCCCCGCATCCGGGGCCGGGCGGGCCATGGTCAGCAGCTCGGCGCGCAGCCGCAGGAAGTGGCCCAGCGGGTCGTCCGACAGCCGGTCCCAGGGGAAGGACGTGGCGTACGGCCCGATCAGGTGGAGCTGGTTCAGCGCGTCGCGGCGGCGGCCCAGCGTGACGAGCACGTACATCAGCTTGTTACGGATCTCGGCCGGCCAGGGGTCCGCCGCCGGGAAGCGGGCGGAGAGCGCGATCGCCCGGTCGGCGGCCGCCTCCAGCCGCTGCCGTCCCACCTCGGGTCCGCAGTCGTCGGTCAGATAGCCGAGGGCCGCCCGCGCGGGCAGTGCCTGGACGAGCGAGTCGGGCGGCGCGTCCTGCGCGGCCAGATCGGCGAAGTCGAAGCACTCGCGGTGCGAGCCGTGCCAGGAGGCGGCCAGATAGCGCAGGGCCGCCACATGGCAGCCGTAGTGGTGCGGGGCGCGGCGGATCGCCGCCGCCCACAGCTCCTCGAAGTACCTGGGTCCGGCGTGCGAGCCGCGCGCGTGGTCCAGCGCCAGACGCCATGGCACCGGGTCGCGGTCGTCGGCGCGCGCGGCGGCCGTGATCAGCACGCTGACGTCCCGCAGCAGCTCGGCGCGGGCCGGGGACGGCCAGGCCCGGTCCACCGCGAGCTGGGCCGCGACCAGCAGTCCGTCCGGGTCGTCCGGTGTGTCCGCGCGCCACCGCTCGAACCACTCGGCGCGCGACCGGGCGAAGGCGGCCAGCCGCCGGACGTACCGGTCGCGGTTCTCCCACTCGGCGGCCGCGCGGGTGGCGGCCAGCAGCTCGGCCGCGGTCGCGTACTCTCCGCGCCCGGCCGCCACGAGGGCGGGGCCGAGCCGGTCGTCGGGCGCATCTAGCAGCACGTCGTCGTCGGCGGCCGGTGGTACGGCCGCGAACGCGAAGATCCTCGTCATCCGGGTGGGGCGGATGAAAGCGGGCAGCGAAGCCATGGTGCCGACCATTGAAGGTCCGTGGGTCCGGGATGCGCCAGAGGGAAAGCGCAACCTGTGGAAAGTTGTACGCGCACCGGTCAAGGACGGGTAAAGGGTGACCAGGCCTCCCAATGCCGCCCAACCCCGCCACGTACGCCCTGACCCCGCCGTGGCAGCCGTGTACCGCTAACCCCGCCGCAGCAGCCGTGTCGCGCCCGCCGCCACCGTGGTCGCCAGGATCCAGCCCAGCAGGATCATCGCCGCGGACAGCCACTGCCAGGCCCCGCCCAGCTGCCACTGGCCCACCTGGTCCAGGTCGATGACCGGCAGCAGCAGGTCCAGGGTGAACAGCGCCGGGCTCCAGGCAGGATGCCCGTCGGGGTTCATCGGCGGATGATCGGCGTGCGCGAAGACCAGCGTGCCCGCCGCCCACAGCACCGCCATCCACACGGCGGCCCGCCCCGGCCGGTACCCGTAGGCCACGGTCAGGTCCTGCGCGTACCCCCACAGCTTGGCGCCCAGCGGCAGCGTCTCGCGGCGCCGGCGCTGCTTGGCGAGCAGCACCTCCCGGGCGTCCTCGTCCTCGCCGGCCGCGCGCAGCACCGCGGCCAGCCGCTCGTACGGCTCCGGGTTGTACTCGGCGGTCGCCGCGGCGACCCAGTCCAGCCGCCGGGCCAGCGGGAACGGGCCCCGCGGCACCAGGTTCTCGTACGCGAAGCCGCCCATGTGCAGGCTGCCCGGGCCGGGCCAGCTGCCCGCCCGGTCCACCAGGGTGCCGGTCCGCGCGCCCGACAGCACCACCTTGCCGCGCTGCGGCTGGTCCCCGAGGAACCGCAGCTCGGGCGTCTGCACCCGGCGCAGCGACAGCTCGTGGTCCTCGGTGAAGGCGAACCAGGCCCGCTCCATGTCGACCGCGTCCCCGAAGCGCCCGTCGTCCAGCCGCACCCCGCCCTGGCACTCGAACCGCTGGATGCGCGTCCCGCGCGCGGGGGTGGTGCCGATCAGCAGCGGGCTGCCCACCCCGGCCGGGGTCAGGTAGAGCGTGCGCCCCACCGTCAGCTGCGGCGCGTTCAGCGCGAGCCGGGTGTACGGGTTGAGCAGCCGTGCCCCGCGCAGGCTCAGCGAGCCGCCGACCTGGACGCCGCGCAGGCTCAGCTCGCCGTTCGACTCAAGGAGTTCCGCCTGGAGGTCCTGGCCGACGGTCATGCCGTCCGCGGCGATCGAGCGGCCGCTGCGGTCCCGGTACGCGATGGCCTGGTTGAGCAGCAGATCCGTGCCGATGTGCGCGTCGCTCAGCCGGACGCCGTTGTGGAAGCGGCACCGCGGCAGGTGCAGATCGCCCTCGGTGTGCAGCCGGGCGGCCTCCAGGCGGGGCATCGAGCAGTTCACGAACCGTACGGTGGTGCAGTGGGCCTCGGGCAGCAGCACCTGCTGGTCGAAACGGCAGTCCCGTAGTTCCAGGTACGGCGTGACCGTGCCGCCCGCCACGTCCAGGACTCCGGTGATCCGCACCCCCGTGAGCTTCAGGGAGGCCACCCGGCCCGCGAGCGCCGGCGGCCCGTCGAGCAGCAGCCAGGCGACCATGCGCGCCCGCACCGTCCGCTCGGGTCCCCAGGGATGCCCGCCGTGCGGGTCGTCGACCACGGAGTCCCCGCTGCTCAGGTCGTACACGCTGCCGTTGCGGAAGGCCTGCCACATGCCGGCCTCGGCCGCGGTCAGATCGTCCGGCAGATCCCCGGAATGTGTGTCATCGGCCCCCTCGGTCACGCCCTCTTCCTTCTCCCTCGTCCACTCGCGCCTCCTGGGGTTACTCGCGAGTCGTGTTCGTACGACCGTGATGCCCGCTGAGTAACCCCCGGAACACTGACGTGAAGGTGATCTTCCGGGTTCCGGCCACGTTCTGTATCAGCCATTGATACGCGCGGGCGGTGCCCGGAAGCGGTCTGCGAGAATTGGGCATGTGATCTCCCGAATCGATCTGCGCGGCGACGCCCTCCCGGAGGGTCCGGCCCTGCGCGACCTGCTGCCCCGAGCCGACTTCGACGTCTCGGCCGCCCTGGAGAAGGTGCGTCCGATCTGCGAGGCCGTGCATCATCGGGGCGACGCGGCGCTGATCGACTTCGCGGAGAAGTTCGACGGCGTACGGCTGGAATCCGTCCGTGTCCCGGCCCAGGCGCTCACCGACGCGCTCGCCGCCCTCGACCCGGCCGTCCGCGCGGCCCTGGAGGAGTCCATCCGGCGTGCCCGTCTCGTGCACCGGGCCCAGCGCCGCAGGGCACACACGACGCACGTGGTGCCCGGCGGCTCGGTGACCGAGAAGTGGGTGCCCGTCGACCGGGTGGGCCTGTACGCGCCCGGCGGCCGGTCCGTCTACCCATCCTCCGTGATCATGAACGCGGTGCCCGCTCAGGAGGCGGGCGTCCGGTCGATCGCGCTGGCCTCCCCGCCGCAGGCCGACTTCGGCGGGCTGCCCCACCCGACGATCCTCGCCGCGTGCGCACTGCTCGGCGTGGACGAGGTCTACGCGGCGGGCGGCGCCACCGCCGTCGCGATGTTCGCCCACGGCACCGAGTCCTGCCCCGCCGCCACCATGGTCACCGGCCCCGGCAACATCTGGGTCGCCGCGGCCAAGCGCTACTTCACCGGCCGCATCGGCATCGACACCGAGGCCGGCCCCACCGAGATCGCGGTCCTCGCGGACGAGACCGCCGACCCGCTGCACGTGGCCGCCGACCTGATCAGCCAGGCCGAGCACGACCCGCTGGCGGCCGCCGTGCTGGTCACCGACTCCGCCGACCTCGCGGACGCCGTGGAGAAGGAGCTGGACGCGCAGGTCGCGGCCACCAAGCACGTCGAGGACCGGATCCGCCCGGCCCTGGCCGGCCGGCAGTCCGCGATCGTGCTGGTCGACGGCGTCGAGGAGGGCCTCAGGGTGGTCGACGCGTACGGCGCCGAGCACCTGGAGATCCAGACGGCCGACGCGGCCGCCGTCGCCGACCGGGTCAGGAACGCCGGCGCGATCTTCGTCGGCCCCTGGGCCCCGGTCTCGCTCGGCGACTACGCGGCCGGCTCCAACCACGTCCTGCCCACCGGCGGCTGCGCCTGTCACTCCTCCGGCCTCTCCGTCCAGTCCTTCCTGCGCGGCATCCACGTCGTGGACTACTCGAAGGACGCGCTGGCCGAGGTCGCGCACCACGTGGTGACCCTGGCAGAGGCGGAGGACCTGCCAGCGCACGGCGCGGCGATCAAGGCGAGGTTCGGGTGGAAGGTACCGGCGAGCACGTGAGCTTCGGAATCGACGACCTGCCCGTCCGCGACGAGCTGCGCGGCAAGTCCCCCTACGGCGCGCCCCAGCTGGACGTCCCGGTACGGCTGAACACCAACGAGAACCCCTACCCCCTGCCCGAAGCGCTGGTCGAGCGGATCGCCGAGCGGGTGCGCGAGGCCGCCCGCGACCTGAACCGCTACCCCGACCGGGACGCCGTCCAGCTGCGCACCGAGCTGGCCGGATATCTGACCCGGACCTGCGGCCACCGCCTCGGCGCCGAGAACATCTGGGCCGCGAACGGCTCCAACGAGGTCATCCAGCAGCTCCTCCAGACCTTCGGCGGCCCCGGGCGTACGGCGCTCGGCTTCGAGCCGTCGTACTCGATGCACTCGCTCATCGCGCGCGGTACGGGCACCGGCTGGATCTCCGGCCCGCGCGGCGACGACTTCGACATCGACCCGGCCGCCGCCGCCCGCGCCATCGGCGAGCACCGGCCGAACGTCGTGTTCGTCACCACCCCCAACAACCCCACCGGCAACGCCGTCCCGGCCGGGACGGTCCTCGCGCTGTACGACGCGGCCCAGGCGGCCGGTCCCTCGATGGTCGTCGTGGACGAGGCGTACATCGAGTTCAGCCACGGCGACTCGCTGCTCCCGCTGCTCGAAGGTCGGCCGAATCTCGTCGTCTCCAGGACCATGTCGAAGGCGTTCGGGGCGGCGGGACTGCGCCTCGGCTACCTCGCGGCGCATCCGGCGGTCGTGGACGCCGTACAGCTAGTACGACTGCCGTATCACCTGTCCGCAGTCACCCAGGCGACCGCGCTGGCCGCCCTGGAGCACACCGGCACGCTGCTGAAATACGTCGAGCAGCTCAAGGCGGAGCGGGACCGGCTGGTGACCGAACTACGTGCGATCGGCTACGACGTCACCGCGTCCGACGCCAACTTCGTCCAGTTCGGACGCTTCGCCGACGCCCACGACGCCTGGCGGCGGATCCTCGACCGGGGTGTCCTGGTCAGGGACAACGGCGTACCGGGATGGCTGCGGGTGACGGCCGGAACCCCGCAGGAGAACGACGCGTTCCTCGACGCGGTACGTGAGCTGAAGAAGGAGCTGGACGCATGACCCGCGTAGGACGCGTGGAGCGCACCACCAAGGAGACCTCGGTCCTGGTCGAGATCGATCTCGACGGCACCGGGAAGACCGACATCGCGACCGGCGTCGGCTTCTACGACCACATGCTCGACCAGCTCGGCCGGCACGGCCTGTTCGACCTGACCGTGAAGACCGACGGCGACCTGCACATCGACTCCCACCACACCATCGAGGACACCGCCCTCGCGCTCGGCGCCGCCTTCAAGCAGGCGCTCGGCGACAAGGTGGGCATCTACCGCTTCGGCAACTGCACGGTCCCGCTGGACGAGTCCCTCGCCCAGGTCACCGTCGACCTCTCCGGCCGCCCGTACCTCGTGCACACCGAGCCCGAGAAGATGGCGCCGATGATCGGCGAGTACGACACCACGATGACCCGGCACATCCTGGAGTCCTTCGTGGCCCAGGCACAGATAGCGCTGCACGTGCACGTGCCCTACGGACGCAACGCGCACCACATCGTGGAGTGCCAGTTCAAGGCGCTGGCCCGGGCCCTGCGCTACGCCAGCGAGCGCGACCCGCGCGCGGCCGGCATCCTCCCCTCCACGAAGGGCGCTCTCTAACACCATGAACGGTCTGTCCACCGTGCTGATCGTCGTCGGCCTCTTCTTCCTCGGCGGCGTCATCTCCTTCGTCAAGCAGAAGATGCCCACGAGCCTCATCGTGCTGGTCTCCATCGGCGCGGCCATGTGCCTCGTGGCGGGTGTCATGCGGCTGGAGGTGTGGAGTTAGTTGACCGCCTCTCCGAAGAGCCCGAGTTCCCCGAAGAAGGTCGTCGTCTTCGACTACGGCTTCGGGAACGTCCGGTCGGCCGAGCGTGCCCTCGCGCGCGCGGGGGCCGACGTCGAGATCACCCGTGACTTCGAGAAGGCCATGAACGCCGACGGCCTGCTGGTGCCGGGCGTCGGCGCCTTCGCCGCCTGTATGCAAGGGCTGCGCGAGGCGCGCGGGGACTGGATCATCGACCGCCGGCTGTCCGGCGGGCGGCCGGTGATGGGCATCTGCGTCGGCATGCAGATCCTGTTCGCGCGCGGCATCGAGCACGGCGTGGAGACCGAGGGCCTCGACGAGTGGCCCGGCTCGGTCGAACCGCTCCAGGCGGATGTGGTGCCCCACATGGGCTGGAACACCGTCGAGGCGGCGGCCGGCTCCGAGCTGTTCGCGGGCCTGGACGCGGACGCGCGCTTCTACTTCGTGCACTCCTACGCGGTCCAGGACTGGACCCTGGAGACGCACAACCCGGCGCTGACCGCCCCCAGGGTGACCTGGTCGACACACGGCAAGCCCTTCGTGGCGGCCGTGGAGAACGGCGCCCTGTGGGCCACGCAGTTCCACCCCGAGAAGTCCGGCGACGCCGGAGCCCAGCTCCTCACCAACTGGATCGGAACACTGTGAGCAAGCTCGAACTCCTCCCCGCCGTGGACGTCCGCGACGGCCAGGCCGTCCGTCTGGTGCACGGCGAGTCCGGAACCGAGACCTCCTACGGCTCCCCCCTGGAGGCGGCCCTCGCCTGGCAGCGTTCCGGCGCCGAGTGGCTGCACCTGGTCGACCTGGACGCCGCGTTCGGTACCGGCGACAACCGCGCGGTGATCGCCGAGGTCACCGGCGCGATGGACATCAAGGTCGAGCTGTCCGGCGGCATCCGCGACGACGACACCCTCGCCGCCGCCCTCGCCACCGGCTGCACCCGCGTCAACCTCGGCACCGCCGCCCTGGAGACCCCCGAGTGGGTCGCCGGGGTCATCGCCGAGCACGGTGACCGGATCGCCGTCGGTCTCGACGTGCGCGGCACCACCCTGCGCGGCCGCGGCTGGACCCGCGACGGCGGCGACCTCTACGAGACGCTGGCCCGCCTCGACCGGGAGGGCTGCGCGCGGTACGTCGTCACGGACATCGCCAAGGACGGCACCCTCCAGGGCCCGAACCTGGAGCTGCTGAAGAACGTCTGCGCGGCGACGGACCGGCCGGTCGTGGCCTCCGGCGGCGTGTCGTCGCTGGACGACCTGCGGGCCATCGCCGGGCTGGTGCCCGTCGGTGTCGAGGGCGCCATCGTCGGCAAGGCGCTGTACGCGAAGGCGTTCACGCTGGAAGAAGCCCTGGAGGCGGTAGCCCGGTGAGTGGTGTGCGACGCGTGACGACGGGCGCCCCCTGGGAGGAGCAGTTCGGCTACTCCCGCGCGGTGGCGCTGCCGAACGGCCTGGTCCTGGTCTCGGGCTGCACGTCCGTCGTGAACGGCCAGATCACGGGCGGCGGCCCGTACGAACAGGCGGTCAACTCCTTCAACGTCGCGCTGGCCGCGCTGGAGCAGCTCGGGCTGGGCCGCGACGACGTCGTACGCACCCGCATGTACATCACCCACGCACGGGACGTGGACGAGGTCGGCCGCGCCCACAAGGAGCTGTTCGACTCCGTCCGGCCCGCCGCGTCCATGATCATCGTCTCCGGTCTCGTGGACCCGAGTCTGGTCGTCGAGGTCGAGGTCGAGGCGTTCCGAGGAGAGTCCGGAGAGTCCGCATGACCCTGGCCGTACGAGTCATCCCCTGCCTGGACGTGGACAACGGCCGGGTCGTCAAGGGCGTCAACTTCCAGAACCTGCGCGACGCGGGCGACCCCGTCGAGATGGCCAAGGTGTACGACGCCGAGGGCGCCGACGAGCTGACGTTCCTGGACATCACCGCCTCCTCCGGCGACCGTGAGACGACCTACGACGTGGTGCGCCGCACCGCGGAGCAGGTGTTCATCCCGCTCACCGTCGGCGGCGGCGTGCGCACGGCCGAGGACGTCGACAGGCTGCTGCGCGCGGGCGCGGACAAGGTGGGCGTCAACACGGCCGCGATCGCCCGCCCGGAGCTGATCCGGGAGATCGCCGAGCGGTTCGGCCGGCAGGTCCTGGTCCTCTCGGTGGACGCCCGGCGCACGGAGTCCGGCTCCTTCGAGGTGACGACCCACGGCGGCCGCCGTGGCACCGGCATCGACGCCGTCGAGTGGGCGCACCGGGCTGCCGAACTGGGCGCGGGCGAGATCCTGCTCAACTCGATGGACGCGGACGGCACCAAGGACGGCTACGACCTGGAGATGATCACCGCCGTACGCGAGCACGTCCGGGTCCCGGTCATCGCCTCCGGCGGCGCGGGCAGACTGGAGCACTTCTCCCCGGCCGTCGAGGCGGGCGCGAACGCCGTCCTGGCCGCCTCCGTCTTCCACTTCGGCGACCTGCGCATCGGCGATGTCAAGGGGGCGCTGCGGGAGGCGGGGCATCCGGTGCGGTGACGCCGCGAGCGGGGGGTGCGAACATGTCGCCCTGCCACGTGTACGGCTTCCCGTTCCGCGTCCCAGAAGGGTCCGGCGTGACTCACGCGCTCATACCGCAGGCTCCCGTCGCCGAGGGCCGGCCCGCTCATCGTGATCCCAACGTCCTGCGCTGGCTCGGGGCCTACGCCTCGTCCATGCTCGGTGACAGCGTCTACTTCATCGCGCTGTCCTGGGCCGCCGTGCAGACCGGCACCCCGGCGCAGGCCGGAGTCGTGATGGCGACCTCCGCGCTGCCGAGGGCCCTGCTGATGCTGGGCGGCGGAGTGATCGCCGACCGGCTGGGCCCGCGCCGGGTCGTCATCGGCAGCGACGTCGTGCGCTGCGCGGCGGTCCTCGCGGTGGCCGCGCTGCTGTTCCTGACCAGCCCGGGGCTGTGGCCGCTCGTCGTGCTCGCCCTGGTCTTCGGCACCGTCGACGCCGTGTTCGTGCCCGCCGTGGGCGCCCTGCCGGCCAGGATCACGACCAAGGACCAGCTGGCCCGGGTCCAGGGCATGCGCGGCCTCGCCGTCCGGTTCGCCATCGTCACCGGCGCGCCGCTCGGTGGCCTCGGCGTGGCCCTGGGCGGCGCGGCGGCCGCGTTCGGCGTCGCCGGGCTGCTCATCGCCGTCTCGGTGCCGCTCCTGATGTCCCTGCGGATCCACGACGAGCCGGTGCAGCCGCTGCCGCGGGACGGCACCGACCCGCGGCAGACCGCCTGGCGGGACCTGGGGGCCGGGCTCTCCTACATCCGCCGGCACCCTGTCCTGGCCCCGCTGGTGCTGGCCATCGCCCTCGGCGACCTCGGCTTCGTGGGCCCGTTCAACGTCGGCCTGGCCCTGCTCGCCGACCACCGCGGCTGGGACGCCTCCGGGCTGGGCTGGGTGCTCGCCGGGTTCGGCACCGGTGCCGCGGCGTCCTCACTGCTGCTGACCGTACGGGGACGGCTGCCCCGCGCGGGACTGGTCGCCGCCGTCGCGATCCTCGCCGGAGCGGCCGCGATCGGCGCCCTGGCCTTCGTACCGGCCCTCGCCGGTGCCGTGGGCGTGGCGCTGCTCGTCGGCCTGCTCGCCGGCCTCAGCGGCGCGATGTGCGGTGCCCTGCTCCAGACCCACGCCGACCCCGCCTACCTGGGCCGGGTCACCGCCGTCGCCAGCCTGGTCAGCCTCGGCCTCGCGCCACTGAGCATGCCGTTCGCGGCCGCCGCGATCGGCGCCTGGGGCCTCGGGCCGGTGTACGTGGTCAGCGCGGCCGTGTGCGCGCTCGGCGGGGTGGTCGTACTGCTCGCCCCGGCCCTGCGCCGCGCGGAACTGCCCGGCTGACGCTCAGCCCTTCGGCTGGGTCAGCTGGACGAGGTTGCCGACCGTGTCGTCGAACACGGCCGCGATCACCGGGCCCTGCTCCTGCGGCGCATGCGTGAACCGGACGCCGAGGCCGAGCAGCCGGTCGTACTCCGCCCGGATGTCGTCCACGGAGAAGACGATGCACGGGATCCCCGCCGCGTACAGCGCCAGCCGGTACGGCTCCGCGATGGGGCTGTCGCCGGGCTCCAGCAGCAGCTGGAGGTCCGGCTGGGCGCCGTCCGGCGCGCCGACCGTGACGAACCGCGTGCCGCCGCCCAGGTCGAGGTCGGTACGCGTCTCGAAACCGAGGACGTCCGTGTAGAAGACGTGCGCCTTGGCCACGTCGTCGACGAACACACCGGTCATCGCGACTTTGATCATGTCAGCCCCTCAGATGCCCGGCCGCTCAGATGCCCAGCCGCTTCGAGTCGTGCAGTTTCTCGATCGCGCTCTTCTCGCCGTCCAGCTCCACCCGGGCGGCGTCCTGCCGGCCGTTCGCGAACAACAGCAGCTCGCCCGGCTCACCGGTGACCGTCACCACCGGCGTGCCACGGTGCGCGATCGCCGTCTGGCCGTCCGGGCGGCGCAGCACCACACCGGTCGGGGCACCACGGCCCAGCAGGCGGGCGGAGCGCTCCAGACGGGACCACAGCGCGTCCTGGAACACCGGGTCCAGCTCGCGCGGCGTCCAGTCCTCCTGGGCCCGGCGGACGTCCTCGGTGTGGATGTAGAACTCGATGATGTTCGACGCCTCGTCGATCTGCTTCAGCGCGAACGGCGAGAACCGCGGCGGACCGGTACGGATCAGCTGGATCAGTTCCTCGTACGGCCTGGCCGTGAACTCCGCCATCACCTTCTCCAGCCGCCCCGCGAGCGCCTTGATCAGGATGCCCCCGGCGGCGTCGGGGCGCCGCTCCCGCAGCACCACGTGGGCGGCCAGGTCACGTGTCCGCCAGCCCTCGCAGAGGGTTGGCGCCTCGGGGCCGCAGGTTTCCAAGAGGTCGGCGAGCAGGAGCCGTTCACGCTTGGCGAAGGTCGACATGATGTCAGCCTACGACCGGGTAGCCGGTCCGCCCAGTGGACAGCGCGCCGTCACTGTCGGTGTCGCGCGGCACAATGGCACCCATGACCAGCCTGCCCCCGCCCAGCAGTCTCGCCCCGGAGATCGCCGCACGCCTCAAGCGCGGCACCGACGGACTCTTCCCCGCCGTGGCCCAGCAACACGACACCGGAGAGGTGCTGATGCTCGGCTGGATGGACGACGAGGCGCTGCACCGCACGCTGACCACCGGCCGCTGCACCTACTGGTCGCGCAGCCGCCAGGAGTACTGGGTCAAGGGCGACACCTCCGGCCATGTCCAGCGGGTCGTCTCCGTCGCCCTCGACTGCGACGCCGACACCGTGCTGGTCAAGGTCGACCAGACCGGCGCCGCCTGTCACACCGGCGCGCGTACCTGCTTCGACGCCGACGTGCTGTTCCAGGACGCCGATTCCGGCACAACCGCCGCCGGTCAGTAGGGTCAGCGGCCATGGACCTAGAGACGTTCCGCAAGCTGGCCACCGACCGCCGGGTCATCCCGGTCAGTCGCAAGCTCCTCGCCGACGGCGACACCCCGGTGGCCCTCTACCGCAAGCTCGCCGCCGAGCGGCCCGGCACCTTCCTGCTGGAGTCCGCGGAGAACGGTCGCTCCTGGTCCCGCTACTCGTTCGTGGGAGTCCGCTCCGCCGCCACCCTCACCACCCGCCACGGACAGACCCACTGGCTCGGCACGCCGCCCGTCGGCGTCCCGGTGGACGGCGACCCGCTCGCCGCCCTGCGCGCCACCATCGACACCCTGCACACCCCCCACCAGGACGGCATGCCCCCCTTCACCGGAGGCATGGTCGGCTACCTGGGCTACGACATCGTGCGCCGCCTGGAGAAGATCGGCCCCGGCGAACGCGACGACCTCCGGCTCCCCGAGCTGACCATGCTCCTGACCAGCGACCTCGCGGTGATGGACCACTGGGAGGGCTCCGTCCTGTTGATCGCCAACGCGATCAACCACAACGACCTCGACACCGGTGTCGACGAGGCGTACGCGGACGCGGTGGCCCGCCTGGACGCCATGGAGGCCGACCTCTCCCGTCCGGTCGCCCAGCCCCCCGCCGTCCTGCCGCCCTCCGAACTGCCCGAGTACACCGCCCGCTGGGGCGGCCCGGACTTCCGGGTGGCCGTCGAGGACATCAAGGAGCGCATCCGGGCCGGCGAGGCCTTCCAGGTGGTGCCCTCGCAGCGCTTCGAGACCCCGTGCACCGCGAGCGCGCTGGACGTGTACCGGGTCCTCAGGGCCACCAACCCGTCCCCGTACATGTACCTGTTCCGGTTCCCCGACGGGGACGGCGGAGCCTTCGACGTCGTCGGCTCCAGCCCCGAGGCGCTCGTCAAGGTCGAGGGCGGGCAGGCCATGGTCCACCCCATCGCCGGCACCCGGCACCGCGGCGCCACCCCGCAGGAGGACCAGGCCCTCGCCGACGAACTGCTCGCCGACCCCAAGGAGCGCGCCGAGCACCTGATGCTCGTCGACCTCGGCCGCAACGACCTCGGAAGGGTGTGCTCGCCCGGCTCGGTCGAGGTGGTCGACTTCATGTCCATCGAGCGGTACTCGCACGTGATGCACATCGTCTCGACGGTCACCGGCACGGTCGCCAAGGGCCGTACCGCCTTTGACGTCCTCACCGCCTGCTTCCCGGCGGGCACCCTTTCGGGCGCACCCAAGCCGCGTGCCATGCAGATCATCGACGAACTCGAACCGTCCCGCCGCGGACTGTACGGCGGCTGTGTCGGCTACCTCGACTTCGCGGGCGACTCCGACACCGCCATCGCCATCCGTACGGCCCTGCTGCGCGACGGCACCGCGTACGTCCAGGCGGGCGCCGGCATCGTCGCCGACTCCGACCCGGTGGCCGAGGACCAGGAGTGCCGCAACAAGGCCGCGGCGGTGCTGCGCGCGGTGCACACCGCCAACCGGCTGGGCGGATTCGGCGAGTAGGGCGTGTCTCACGTGAACCCCGGGTGACGGTTCGCCCGGGGTTCAGGCGATAGTGGAGTACGTGACAGCCGTACCTCACCCTCGTTCCGAAGCCGCGGGCCCCGCACGGTCCGGCCGCCGCAGCCTCGCCCTCGCCCTGCTGTGCGGCGCGCTCGGCGCCGCCGTGGTGCTGCTGGCCACCCGGCAGCGCTGGGCGCAGGGCACCGCGGAGATGGCCGGCGGCTCCTTCCCGCTGACCGCCAGGGGCAGCGACGTGACGGGCGTCCCCGCGGCCCTCGCCATAGTGGCCCTCGCCGCGCTCGTCGCCGTCTTCGCCGTCCGCCGCGGCGGACGCCTGCTGGTCGCCGGGCTCCTCACCCTGTCCGGCGCGGGCACGGTCGCCGCCGCCCTGTCCGGTGCCACGGACGGCTCCGTGCTGGACGACCAGGCCGCCAAGGTCACCGGCGACACCTCCGCCGCCGCGCAGGCACTGACCCATACCGGCTGGCCCTACGTGGCCGTCGCCGGCGGTGTCCTGCTGCTGGCCGCCGGACTGCTCGCCCTGCGCTACGGACGCCTGTGGCCCGCCATGTCCGGCCGCTACGAACGCGGCACCGCCCGCCCGCGCCGCACCGCCCGGCCCACCGACCCCGACCGCCCTGAAGAACTCTGGAAGGCCCTGGACCGGGGCGAGGACCCGACCGGGGTGTGACCCGGCCGGGACCGATGTGGCGAACCAGACGCCACCCCAGCTCACGGCATGCGTCCGAATACGGAACAATGGACGGTGAGCTCTCGGCTCTCACGCGCCACATGCGGCGCACCAGGCAACATGCGGCACCACGCACGCACACAGCAATGAGGAGCAAGCAATGGCGGGCAGCAGCCACGGACACACCCCGGCCGCTTGGACCGGTGTCACCATCGCCTTCATCGGTTTCTGCGTCGCGGGCGCGTTCATGGTCATGGCCCAGCCGCTCGGCTTCTGGGCCGGCATGGCCATCGTGGTGCTCGGCGGTGTGGTCGGCATGATCATGCGCGCCATGGGCCTCGGAATGCCGAAGGACGCCCACGCGGTGCGCCAGCCGCAGCCCCGGGCCGCCGTGACCCCCGAGCCGGCCGGTGCCGAGGGCTGATCAGGACTTCACCGCGAAGGGGCGGCCCGGCACCGAGGGTGCGCGCCGCCCCTTCGCGCGCGTGCGGCCCGTGCACGGCACAATGCGAGACGTGAACCCCGACAGCCGGACCGGCCCGACCATCCAGCGCCCCCGGGCCTCCGCCCCGGCCGGGCCTGCCGTGCCCGCCGCGATCCTCGCGGTGGTCGCCGGGGCGTTCGCGTACGTCGGCGCCGTCGACCCCAACGAGCCCGGCCACTACCCGGTGTGCCCCCTGTTCCGCTTCGCCGGTCTCTACTGCCCCGGCTGCGGCGGGCTGCGCAGCGCGCACGCCTTCGTCCACGGCGACCTCGCGGCCGCGTTCCGGGACAACGCGATGGCCGTGCTCGGCTACCTGGGTTTCGCGGTGGTGTGGACCCTGTGGGTCCTCGCCGTGGTGCGCCGGCGCCCGCTCCGCCTCGTCCCCGGTCCGGCGTATCTGTGGGGTGCGGGCGCGCTGGTGGCGGTGTTCACCGTCGTACGGAACCTGCCGTTCGGCGGTTGGCTGCATCCCTGAGGGGACCGGCCGGCGCGGACGGAATGTCCAGCTTGTGGGACCACCGTCCACCGGATGCGAAGCCTGGGCCCTCCTCCGGATACCATCGCATTGACCATGGGTTTTCGATCGTTCGGAAGGGGGCCGCTCGCGTGAGTGTGCTCGACGAGATCATCGACGGAGTCCGTGCCGACCTTGCTGAGCGGCAGGCACGCGTCACCCTCGACGAGCTGAAGGAGCGCGCGGCGAAGGCGCCCGCAGCCAAGGACGGCGTGGCCGCGCTCAGCGGCGACAGCGTCAAGGTGATCTGCGAGGTCAAGCGCTCCAGCCCGTCCAAGGGCGCGCTGGCCGCGATCGCCGATCCGGCGGGGCTCGCGGCGGACTACGAGGCGGGCGGCGCCGCCGTCATCTCGGTCCTGACCGAGCAGCGCCGCTTCGGCGGCTCGCTCGCGGACCTGGAGGCGGTCCGCGCCCGCGTGGACATCCCGGTCCTGCGCAAGGACTTCATCGTCACGTCGTACCAGCTGTGGGAGGCGCGCGCGTACGGCGCCGACCTCGCGCTGCTGATCGTGGCGGCCCTCGACCAGTCCGCCCTGGAGTCACTGATCGAGCGTGCCGTCTCCATCGGCCTCACCCCCCTCGTGGAGGTGCACGACGAGGAGGAGGTCGAGCGTGCGGTGGACGCCGGTGCCAAGGTGATCGGTGTCAACGCCCGCAACCTCAAGACGCTCGAGGTCGACCGGGGCACCTTCGAGCGGATCGCGCCGGAGATCCCCGACAGCATCGTCAAGATCGCCGAGTCAGGCGTCCGGGGCCCGCACGACCTGATCGCCTACGCCAACGCGGGTGCCGACGCCGTCCTGGTCGGCGAGTCGCTGGTCACCGGGCGCGACCCGAAGACGGCGGTCGCCGACCTGGTCGCCGCGGGCGAACACCCCGCGCTGCGGCACGGCCGGGGCTGACACACCGGTAGGGTTGACGCCGATGACGACTCCGATCACCACGACCGCCCCGGACCGGTACGCCCGCCTCGCGCGCGGCTGCCGCCCCCGGGGCTGCCGCGCGCCCGCACGCCGGGTGCACGGCCGCAGGGTGCGGTACGTCATCGGGGACGAACCGGGGCAGGTGAACGGCCGGCGATGGCAGCGCGCCCCTTGGGGGCGCGGGGCGACCGACTGACCCTTCCCGCCCCCACGGCGATCAGTGCATTCCACAGCTCACCGTGAGGTTTCCGCATGCCCAGCGAGTTCTTCATTCCCGACCCCGAGGGTCAAGTCCCCAACGTCGAAGGCTACTTCGGCCCGTACGGCGGCAAGTTCATCCCGGAGGCCCTCGTCGCCGCCGTGGACGAGGTCGCCGTCGAGTACGACAAGGCGAAGGCCGACCCCGAGTTCGCCCGCGAACTCGACGACCTGCTCGTCCACTACACCGGCCGCCCCAGCTCCCTCACCGAGGTGCCGAGGTTCGCCGAACACGCCGGTGGCGCCCGGGTGTTCCTCAAGCGCGAGGACCTCAACCACACCGGCTCCCACAAGATCAACAACGTGCTCGGCCAGGCCCTGCTCACCAAGCGGATGGGCAAGACCCGCGTCATCGCCGAGACCGGCGCGGGCCAGCACGGCGTCGCCACCGCCACCGCGTGCGCCCTGTTCGGCCTCGACTGCACCATCTACATGGGCGAGGTCGACACCCAGCGACAGGCCCTCAACGTGGCCCGCATGCGCATGCTCGGTGCCGAGGTCGTCGCCGTGAAGTCCGGCAGCCGCACCCTGAAGGACGCCATCAACGAGGCGTTCCGGGACTGGGTCGCCAACGTCGACCGCACCCACTACCTCTTCGGCACCGTCGCCGGACCGCACCCCTTCCCGGCCATGGTCCGCGACTTCCACCGGGTGATCGGGGTGGAGGCCCGCCGTCAGATCCTGGAGCGCGCCGGACGGCTGCCCGACGCCGCCATCGCCTGTGTCGGCGGCGGCTCCAACGCGATCGGCCTCTTCCACGCCTTCATCCCGGACACCTCCGTGCGCCTCATCGGCTGCGAACCCGCCGGGCACGGTGTCGAGACCGGCGAGCACGCGGCAACCCTGACCGCGGGCGAGCCCGGCATCCTGCACGGCTCCCGGTCCTACGTCCTCCAGGACGAGGAGGGCCAGATCACCGAGCCGTACTCGATCTCGGCCGGCCTCGACTACCCGGGCATCGGACCCGAGCACTCCTACCTCAAGGACAGCGGCCGCGGCGAGTACCGCGCGGTCACCGACGACGCCGCGATGCAGGCCCTGCGTCTGCTGTCGCGCACCGAGGGCATCATCCCGGCCATCGAGAGCGCCCACGCCCTCGCCGGTGCCCTGGAGGTCGGCAGGGAGCTGGGCAGGGACGGGCTGATCGTGGTCAACCTGTCCGGCCGTGGCGACAAGGACATGGACACGGCCGCCCGCTACTTCGGCCTGTACGACACCGACGCCGAGGTGGCCTCCGACGCCGCCGACACTGCCGAGATCGAGGGAGACGCCAAGTGAGCGGGAACATTCAGCTGCTCGGCGACACCCTCGCCGCAGCCAGGGCCGAGGGACGGTCCGCGCTCATCGCCTACCTCCCGGCCGGATTCCCGACCGTGGACGGCGGCATCGAGGCGGTGAAGGCCGCCTTCGACGGCGGCGCCGACATCGTCGAGGTGGGACTGCCGCACAGCGACCCCGTCCTCGACGGCCCGGTCATCCAGACCGCCGACGACATCGCCCTGCGCGGTGGGGTGAAGATCGCGGACGTCCTGCGCACGGTCCGCGAGGCGCACGCGGCGACCGGCAAGCCGGTGCTCGTCATGACGTACTGGAACCCCATCGACCGCTACGGCGTCGAGCGGTTCACCGCCGAACTCGCCGACGCGGGCGGTGCGGGCTGCATCCTGCCCGACCTGCCCGTGCAGGAGTCGGCGCTGTGGCGCGAGCACGCCACGAAGCACGGGCTCGCCACGGTCTTCGTGGTCGCGCCCAGCAGCAGGGACGCCCGGCTCGCCGAGATCACGGCGGCGGGCAGCGGCTTCGTCTACGCGGCCTCGCTGATGGGCGTCACCGGCACCCGTGCGTCGGTCGGCGCCCAGGCGGCCGACCTGGTGCGGCGCACCCGGGCCACCGGCAGCGGGCTGCCCGTCTGCGTCGGCCTCGGGGTCTCCGACCGGACCCAGGCCGCCGAGGTCGCCGGGTTCGCCGACGGCGTGATCGTCGGCTCGGCCTTCGTGAAGCGGATGCTGGACGCCCCGGACCAGGCGGCCGGTGTCGCCGCGGTCCGCGAACTCGCCGGCGACCTGGCGAAGGGCGTGCGCGGCCAGGCGTAACGCGGGCCAGGCGTAACAGGAGATTTCGGTCACTCGAACGGGTGGACCTGGGACCGGGGAGGCGCGCTGCGCCTCCCCGGTTCGTTCTGGGGGTGTGAGCGAGAAGAACCGTGACGCGAAGCGCACCGCCCGGGAGCGGATTGCGGCCGAGCGTGAGAAGCAGAAGGCCGCGGAGAAGCGACGCCGCACGTTGATCGTGGGCGGCAGCGTCGTCTGCGTCCTCGCACTGGCGGCGGTGATCGGAGTGATCGCCGCGAACGCGGGCAAGGACAAGGGCAGCGGCAAGAGCGCGGGCCCGGTGGTGGCGCCCTCAGGCGCGCAGGGCAAGGACAGCCTGGCGATCCCGGTCGGCAAGGACGACGCCGGAACCACGATCACGGTGTGGGAGGACTTCCGCTGCCCGGCCTGCAAGTCCTTCGAGACGGTGTACCGCCCGGCGATCCACGAACTGACCGACACCGGTAAGGCCAGAGTGGAATACCACCTGGTCAGACTCATCGACGGCAACCTCCACGGCACCGGCTCGCTGCGCGCGGCCAACGCGGCGGCCTGCGCCCAGGACGCCGGCAAGTTCCGCGAGTACCACGACGTCCTCTTCGAGAACCAGCCCTCGGAGACCGACGACGCCTACGGCGACAACGCCAGGCTGATCGAGCTCGCGGGCAAGGTCGACGGTCTCGACACGCCCGCATTCCGCGCCTGTGTGAACGACGGCAAGCACGACAACTGGGTGAACAAGTCCCAGGCAGCCTTCGCGGCCGGGAAATTCAGCGGCACGCCGACCGTCCTGGTGAACGGCAAGAACATCTACCAGGACCAGTCCATGACCCCGGACAAGCTGAAGCAGCTGGTGGAGTCGGGCGGTCGGGGGTAGTCATTCTCACGCCCCCGTTATGGACCCGTAGCCGGGCCGCATGCCGCGTGTCCGGCCCGGCACGGTAGCGTCGACCCTGCCATGGAACTTGCCTACATTCCCAGCCCGTCGCGCGGGGTCCTGCACCTCGGCCCGATTCCGCTGCGCGGCTACGCGTTCTGCATCATCATCGGCGTCTTCGTAGCCGTCTGGCTCGGCAACAAGCGCTGGATCGCCCGCGGCGGCCGGGCCGGCACGGTGGCCGACATCGCCGTGTGGGCCGTGCCCTTCGGCCTCGTCGGCGGCCGGCTCTACCACGTGATCACGGACTACGAGCTGTACTTCAGCGCGGGCCGCGACTGGGTGGACGCCTTCAAGGTGTGGGAGGGCGGCCTCGGCATCTGGGGCGCCATCGCGTTCGGAGCGGTCGGCGCCTGGATCGGCTGCCGGCGCCGGGGCATCCCGCTGCCCGCCTACGCCGACGCGATCGCCCCCGGCATCGCCTTCGCCCAGGCCATCGGCCGCTGGGGCAACTGGTTCAACCAGGAGCTGTACGGCCGCGAGACGCACCTTCCATGGGCGCTGCACATCACGTCCTCCGAGGGCGGCCGGGTGCCGGGCTACTACCACCCGACCTTCCTCTACGAGTCGCTGTGGTGCGTCGGCGTCGGCGTCCTGGTGATCTGGGCCGACCGGCGCTTCAAGCTGGGCCACGGCCGGGCCTTCGCCCTGTACGTCGCCGCGTACTGCGTGGGCCGCGGCTGGATCGAGTACATGCGCGTCGACGACGCCCACCACATCCTGGGCCTCCGCCTCAACGACTGGACCGCGATCATCGTGTTCCTGCTCGCGGTGGCCTACATCGTGCTGTCGTCCAGGAAGCGGCCCGGACGGGAGACGGTCGTGGAGCCGGGCGCGGCCGACGAACTCGGCGAGCCCGTCGAGGGGTCCGCCGACGGAGCCGACAGCGCCGACGGCAAGGACGTCGAGGACGTCGAGGACAAGGACTCCGAGGGCCGGAACTCCGAGGGCCGGAACTCCGAAGGCCGGAAGTCCGAGGGCAAGGCATCCGGCGGGGCCGGATCCGAGGGCGCGCCCGAATCCGGGGCCGAAGCCGCGGACGCGTCCGGGCCGACGGACGAGGCGAAGTCCGCCGACGAGGCCGAGTCGGCGTCGTCCGCGACCAAGAAGGGCTGATCCCGGCCCCAGGCCGCCCCATCACGACAACATCGAGGGCGCCCGGAACGAGCAGTCGTTCCGGGCGCCCTCGCCGTATGCGCAGGGACCCCGGGTTTCAGGTCCGGTGGGCCAGGGCCAGCGTGCGCTGGGCCGCCGCCACCACCGCAGCGTCGACGAACCGGCCGTCCGGCAGCGCCAGCGCGCCCTGCTCCTCCGTCGCGGCCTTGACGATCGTCTCCGCCTCCTCGATCTCCTGGTCCGTCGGGAGATACGCCCGCTCGATCACCGGAAGCTGCCGGGGATGGATGGCGGCCCGTCCGAGAAATCCGAGGTCACGCCCGTGGGCGCAGGACGCGGCCAGCCCTTCCAGGTCCCGGATGTCGGGGTGCACGGACTGCGGCGGCGGGGCGAGCCCGGCCGCCCGCGCGGCCACCACCACCCGGGAACGGCACCAGTCCAGGCCCGCGTCGTCGCGTACCCCCAGATCGGCCCGGAGATCCGCCTCGCCCAGCGAGACACCCCGCAGCGACGGGTGGGCCGACGCGATCGCGTGGGCGCGCTCGATGGCCAGGGCCGATTCCAGGAGGGCGTAGAGGGCGAGACCGGTCTCCTCCGCCACCCGGACGACCTCCCCGGCGGACGTCACCTTCGGCAGGCGAAGCCCGGACACCCCGGGCAGCGCCGCCACCGCCCGCAGGTCGTCCGCCGCCCACGGCCCGTCCAGGGCGTTGACCCGGACGTGGATCCGGGCCGCGTGGGGTTCGGACAGCAGCTCGGCGGTGGCCGTACGGCCGTATGCCTTCCGGTCGGGGGCGACCGCGTCCTCCAGGTCGATCACCACCACGTCCGCGCCGCAGGCCAGCGCCTTGGCCACCACGTGCGGGCGGTCGCCGGGGACGTAGAGCCAGGTGAGCGGGAACGGGATCACAGGACGCCCTCCGCGCGCAGGGAGCCGATTTCCGCCGGGGTCAGGCCCAGCTCGGTCAGCACCTCCTCCGTGTCCGCGCCGTGCGGGCGGCCCGCCCAGCGGATCGCGCCGGGCGTGGCGGAGAGCCGGAACAGCACGTTCTGCATGCGCAGCGTGCCCAGCTCCGGATCGTCCACGGCCGTGATGGTGCCGAGCGCCTGGTACTGCGGGTCGGTCATCACGTCCCGTACGTCCTGGACCGGTGCGACGGCCGCCTCCGCCTTCTCGAAGGCCGCGAGGACGTTGTCCCGGGTGTGGGCGGCGATCCAGCCGCCCACCGCCCGGTCCAGGACCTCGGTGTGCTCCGCCCGGCCGGCGCCGGTCGCGAACCACGGCTCCTCGATCAGCTCCGGACGGCCGACCAGGTGCATCACCCGCTCGGCCACCGACTGCGCGGACGTGGAGACGGCGACCCAGGCGCCGTCCGCCGTGCGATAGGTGTTGCGCGGGGCGTTGTTCGTGGAGCGGTTGCCGGTGCGCGGCTGCACATGGCCCAACTGGTCGTACCAGATGGGCTGCGGCCCGAGCACGGTCAGGATCGGCTCGATGATCGCCATGTCCACGACCTGCCCTTCGCCGGTGCGCTCCCGGGCGGCCAGCGCCGTCATCACCGCATACGCGGTGGCGAGGCCCGCGATGGAGTCGGCGAGGCCGAAGGGTGGGAGGGTCGGGGGCGCGTCGGGCTCGCCGGTGATAGCGGCGAAACCGCTCATCGCCTCCGCCAGGGTCCCGAACCCGGGGCGGTGCGAGTAGGGGCCGAACTGGCCGAAGGCGGTGACCCGGGCGAGGACCAGCCGTGGGTTGGCGGCGGACAGCTCCGGCCAGCCCAGGTCCCACTTCTCCAGGGTGCCGGGGCGGAAGTTCTCGACGACGACATCGGCGGCCGCGGCCAGCCGCAGCAGGGTGGCACGGCCGCCGGGCCTTGACAGGTCGAGAGTGATGGCGCGCTTGTTGCGGCCGAGCAGCTTCCACCACAGCCCGACTCCCTCCTTGGCGGGCCCGTGGCCACGGGAGGGGTCGGGCTTGGCCGGGTGCTCGACCTTGATCACCTCGGCGCCGAAGTCACCGAGCAGGGTGGCGGCGAGGGGACCGGCGAACAGGGTGGCCAGGTCGAGGACGCGAAGGCCGTCCAGGGGCGGTGGCGGGGTCGGTGTCGTCGTGTTCATGCGCCGTACTGCGCTTCGATCTCCGGGCGGTAGGGCATCGCCGCCGACGCGCCCTCCCGCTGCACCGAGACGGCGGCCGCCGCGGCGGCCCAGGTCAGCGCCTCCCGGATGGGCCGCTCCTCGCCGAGGGCGACGGCGAGGGCGCCGACGAAGGTGTCGCCCGCGCCCGTCGAGTCCACCGCCGCCACCCGGGGCGCGGGGATCAGGAGCGGTTCGACATCACGGGCCAGATAGAGGCAGCCGGTCGCGCCGAGGGTGATCACCACCTCCGGCACCAGGTCGAGCAGGGCGGCCCCGGCCTCGCGCGGCTCCGGGCGGCCGGTGAGGGCCGCCGCCTCGATCTCGTTGGGGACCAGCAGGTCGGTGGCGGCGAGCAGCGCGGGCGGAAGCGGCTGCACGGGCGCGGGGGTGAGAATCGTCCGGACTCCGTGCCGGCGGGCCGCCTCGGCGCCCGCGAGCACCGCCCGCAACGGGATCTCCAGTTGCAGGAGCAGCGCGTCGGCGGAGGCGATCACCCCCTCGTCGCCGGGGGAGAGATGGTCCACGGTGCCGTTCGCACCCGGGATCACCACGATCGAGTTGCCGCCCTCGGCGTCCACCACGATGTGCGCGGTGCCGGACCGGCCCTCCATGGTGCGCAGGTCGTCGGTGTCCACGCCGGAGTGCTCCAGCGTCTCGCGCAGCCGGGTGCCGAAGGCGTCGTTGCCCACGGCGCCGATCATCGAGACGGTGGCGCCGGAACGGGCCGCGGCGATCGCCTGGTTGGCGCCCTTGCCGCCGGGAGTGGTGCGGAACTCGCGTCCGGTGACGGTCTCCCCGGCCTGCGGGGCCTTCTCGACGTACACGACGAGGTCCATGTTCAAGCTGCCGAGCACGGCGATATGGGTCATGGGCGGGTCGCCTCCAGGTGGGTGAGATGGGCGAGGGTGTCGAAACCGGTGCCGTCGAAACCGGCGACGGAGGTGGCGAGCCGGTTCTTCAGCGGGCGCGTCCAGCGGTCGGGGAGTGCGGCGGGGGAGCCGGCCAGGAGCCCGGCGACACTGCCCGCCGTCGCGCCGTTCGAGTCGGTGTCCCAGCCGCCGGAGACCGCGCGGCAGACCGAGCCGGTGAAGTCGCCGTCCGCGTGGGTGAGGGCGGCGGCGATCAGCGCGGTGTTGGGGACGGCGTGCACCCAGTGATGGGCGGAGTGCGTGTCGTGCAGTTCGTCCACGACGGTGTCGAAGTCCGCGTGACGCGCGGCGAGTCGTACGGCGTGGTCGACGGCCGCGGCCAGCCGGGACTCCTCCGGCACCACCGCGCGGCCGGCCCGCAGACAGGCGTGGACGTCGTGGGTGCCGGTGGCCGCGGCGGCGATGGCGGCCGCGGTGAACATCGCCGCGTAGACGCCGTTGGCGGTGTGGCTGAGGGTGGCGTCGCGGTGCGCCTGCTCGGCGGCGGCCGCCGGGTCACCCGGGTTCGTCCAGCCGTGCACGTCGGCGCGGATCAGCGCGCCGATCCACTCGCGGAAGGGGTTGCGGTGGCGGGCGGTGTGCGGGGGCTCGATGCCGGTGAGGAGGTTGCGGTAGGCGATCCGCTCGGCGGTGAAGGTGCGGCCCGCCGGGAGTTCGTCGAGCCAGAGCCGGGCCACGTCGGCGGTGCTGAAGGCCCGGCCGTGCCGGCGGAGCAGAAGCAGGTTGAGGAGCGGGTAGTTGAGGTCGTCGTCCTCGGGCATGCCGTCGATGTTCTCAAGCAGCGAGGTAGCGGCCGAGCGGCGGTTCCAGGGGTGGATGTCGAGGAGTTCGGCGGGGACGCCCTTCGCGGTGAACCAGGTGTTCAGGGGCCAGTTGCCGGTGGCCCTGGCGAGTGCGCGGATGCCGTCGAGGGGGAGTTTCTCCACCGGTTTGCCGAGCAGACAGCCCACGGCCCGGCCGAGCCAGGCGGCCTCCAGGGCGAGCGGGGGAGTGGGGGTGCGTACGGGGGCGGGTGCGGGCCAGGCCGGGCAGAGTGCCTTGATCCGGGCCAGTTCCGTCGGCTCCTCGTCCGCCAGTCTGCTCGGCAGATCGGCGAGTTCGTCGAGCAGATCCTCGGCCAGCAGCCGCAGATACCGGGACCCCCGCGTCTGGGAGGCCCCGGCCCGGGCAGGGGCCTCGGCGCCGCCCGCCGCCCGCCAGCGCGTCGCGATCGCCGAGGGCTCGCGGCCGTCCTGACGCGCCTGGCGCAGTTCGTGGCCGAGCAGGTCCTCCGGCTGGACCCACGTCAGTCGGAGCATTCCGGGCCCCCGAGCTCGGTGAACGCCCGCTCGTGCGCCCGCCGCCGCCGTACGTCCCGGGCGAAGACCTCGCGGGCCACCTCGGTGAGCGCCCGCGCCGGTTCCCACAGGTCCAGGCGGCTGGCCTCGGCGACCCGCTTCGACCAGTCGTCGGGGACCGGCGAGCCGAGGGCCCCGGCCAGGGCACCGGCCATCGTGGCGGTCGAGTCGCAGTCACGGCCGTAGTTGACCGAGCCGAGCACGGCCTGCCGGTAGTCGCCGCCGGAGACGACCAGCATGCCGAGCGCGACCGGGAGTTCCTCGATCGAGTGGAGACGGGACGGGCGGCGGGCGGCGAGGGAGGGCGAGCGGTAGTCGGGGCCGACCGTGTCGTACGGGGCCACCGCCTGCCGCAGCGGCACCAGTGCCGACTCGAAGTCACGCTGCCCGGCCGCGACTTCGCAGACCCGCTCGATCGCCTCCCGTGTGCCGTCCTTCGCGAGCCGCAGACAGGCCGACACCACCGATTCCGGCGTCGCCCCCGGCGCGCACGCCGCCGCGACCGCGGCGGCGAAGACCCCGGCCGCCTCCCGGCCGTACGACGACTGGTGGGCGCCCGCGATGTCGAGCGCCTCGGTGTAGGCGGCCACCGGGTCGGCCGCGTTGACCAGGCCGACGGGGGCCATGTACATCGCCGCACCGCAGTTGACGATGTTGCCGGTGCCGGCCTCCCGAGGGTCCACGTGACCGTACGCCAGCCGCGCCACCAGCCACTTCTCCGCGAGGAAGACCCGCTGGAGCGGGAGTGCCTCGGCCTCCAGCTCCGGAATCCAGCGCGGGTTTGTCATCAGGTCCGGGACCAGGTGGTCGGCGACCGCGTAGGCGTCGAGGTGGTCGCGGACCTTCGCGTACACCCGGACCAGCGCGTGCGTCATCAGGGTGTCGTCGGTGACGTGTCCATCGCCCTTGTGGTACGGGGCGATGGGGCGGGCGGTGCGCCAGTCGTCGCCGTGCCAGGGACCGACGACGCCGGTGACGCGGCCGCCGTGGCGTTCGAGGATCTGGTCGGGGGAGTAGCCCTCGACGGGACCGCCGAGGGCGTCGCCGACCGCGGCCCCGACGAGGGCGCCGGTGATGCGTTCGTCCAGCCCAGCACCGCTGTTTTCTTGTCCTTTGGGCGTCATGCCCCGAATCATCCTCCTGGTACGGCCGGTTGCGCGGCTTCCAGGAGTCCGGCGAGTTCCACCAGGTCGGTGCCGGTCAGACGGGGGAGCGTGCAGCCGGGGAGGGTGCGGCAGGCGTCCCGCCAGGCGGCCGGGATCGACTCGCCGCCGCCCAGGGCGCCGGTCAGCGCGCCGACGAGGGCGGGGGCCGAGTCGGCGACCCGGGAGAGGCAGGCCGCGGCGGGCACGGCCTCGGCGATCCTGCCGCCCGCCGCCACGGCCAGGGCGAGGGCCACCGGGACCGTCTCGGCGGCGGCGATGCCGTAGCTGTAGACATGGTCGACGATCTGGTGTTCGAGCAGCGGGATGAGGGCGAAGGCGGTCTCCGTGTCCCGGGCGAGCGCCAGTGCCTGCCGGGCGTTGCGGCCGATCTCGGTCTCCCCGGGCAGCTCCCCGAGCGCGGCCGTCACACAGGTCTCGGCGTCCGCCCCGGCGAGGGCCAGCGCGAGCGCCGCCGCCATCGCCCGCGCGCCGTGCACCCCGTCGCCGTCCTGGGTGTAGCGGGCGTCGAACTCGGCCAGGTCGGCCGCGCGCCCGGGGTCACCGGGATGCGCCACGGCCAGGACGCAGGCGCGGACACAGGCCGCGTCGTCGAAGAAGTGCGGGTTGTCGTGACCGGTCGCGGGCGGCCGCAGGCCGGCGGCAAGGTTGCCGAGGCCCGCGCGCACCGAGATGCGAGCGCGCAAGGGCAGTACCGCCGACTCCACCTCGGGGGCACGGTCGGCCGCCGCGGCCACCTCGGAGGCGACGGCGCTCCAGGTGAGGTCGATGGCGGCCCGGGTCCGGCGCTCCCGGCTCAGGTCGCCGAGCACGCTGTCGTCCCCGGCCCGCAGCACCGCCTCCGCCGCGAACACCGCCCACTCGGCGTCGTCGGAGGGGCCGAGCCGCAGCGGCTCGGGCGGCTGGTTCAGCGCGATGGGCACGGGGAGGGTGGTGGTCGCGTTCTGCTCCGCGAACGTGTCCAGCTCCCGGGTCAGCCGTCGCGTCCACTCCGGCATCCGCGCGGCCCGGTGTCGGGCGGCGGGCCATCCGGCGGCGTCGCCCGCGGCCAGGCCCAGCAGGAGGCCCTCGATGCGGCGGCTCATGGGAGGACCTCGCTGACGACGTCGGCACCGGGGTTCGGCAGGACTTCGCTGACGCCGTTCGCGCCGGCCACCAGGGTGGTCCGGCCCGGCCGGAGCGTCGTGTGCCGTGGGGCGGCGCCGAGTTCCCTGACCACCCCGGGGAGGTAGTCGGGGACGACCACGTCGGCGCCCCACTTGCCGCCCTCGCCCGGCACCAGCAGTTCGGCGACGTCGAGCACGTGGTGGCCGGCCATGGCGGGCAGGCAGGTGCCGCGGGCGGGGCCGATCGCGGCGGCCCAGTCGGGCGGGACGGCGCGGACACCCTGGGTCGCGCCGGCCAGGGCGCCCGCGACCGCGGCCGTGGTGTCGGCGTCGCGGCCCATGTTCACCGCCGTGAGGACGGCCTCCCGGAAGTCGCCGTCGGCCGCCGCGTACGCGCCGAAGGCCAGCGCCACCGCCTCCGGCGCGAGGTCGGTCCAGGGGTAGCCGCCGATGACCACGGCGGAACGGACGGCACGTTCGCCGCGGTGGGCCACCGTCACCGCCCGGCGCAGCGAGCGGGCCGTCCACGAGTCGTCGGGGACGACCGCGAGGGCGGCGGCGACGACCGCGCTGGGCGGGGCTCCCGCCATCGCCGCCGCGACTCCGGCCGCCACCGCCTGGCCGCCGTAGATGCCCTCGCCGTCGTGACTCACCGAGCCGTCGATCGCCACCAGCCGGGCCGCCTCGGCGGGCCGTCCCGCCGCGAACACCCCGAAGGGGGCCGCCCGCATCGCGAGGCCGTCGCTCCAGGCGTGCCGGTGCTGGGCCGAGATCGGCGCGGCCAGGCCCCGCCGCAGATTCTCCAGGGTGCCGCGTTCGCTGAAGCCCGCCCCGCGGAAGGGCCCCTCCGCGCGGTCGGCGATCCACTGGTGCCAGGCCGACTCGACATGGGCCGGTGTGAGCGCCGAGCCGTGCCGGGCGAGCAGCAGCCCGGAGAAGATCGCGTACTCGGTGTCGTCGGTGCCGGACGGCTTCTCGGCGACGTACCCGGTGATCCGGCCCCAGCGGGCGCGGATCTCGGACGGGCGCAGATTCTCCGCCGGGGCGCCGAGCGCGTCCCCGACGGCGAGGCCGAGCAGTGCGCCGCGTGCTCGTTCGCGGAGCCCGGCGGCGTCACCCGGCGCCGGGACCGGCGGAATGCAGGCGATCGATGCCATGCGGAATGTGTGCCACCCGAGCGGTTCACCTGAGCCTCCTGACGCACAGCGTCACCCGGTCGACATATGTGCAAGATCACACTCGGATGAGCATCGCCGGGTAAAACCGCAGGTTAGCTCAGCCTTTCCTTGCTGGCGGGCGGGAAGATCAAGGCGTAGATTCGTTGTTGTCGAAAAGTAGAACGAGTCCAAAACTTAGCTTTGCCTCAGCTCACCGGGGGACATCATGGCCATCATCGATCTGGACGCGCCGCTGCACGAGGCGCACCGGGACAACCACACGCACCGCGACGTGAACGGCGGCTGGCTGCGCCCCGCCGTCTTCGGTGCCATGGACGGACTGGTCTCCAACCTCGCCCTGCTCACCGGTGTCGCGGGCGGCTCGGTCGGCCACCAGACCATTGTGATCACCGGCCTCGCCGGTCTCGCCGCCGGGGCCTTCTCCATGGCGGCCGGCGAGTACACCTCCGTCGCCTCCCAGCGTGAGCTGGTCGAGGCGGAGCTCGACATCGAGCGGCGTGAGCTGCGTAAACACCCGGAGGACGAGGAGAAGGAGCTCGCCGCCCTCTACGCGGCCCGTGGAGTCGAGCCGGACCTGGCCCGCGAGGTGGCCCGGCAGCTGTCCAAGGATCCCGAGCAGGCCCTGGAGATACACGCCCGCGAGGAACTGGGCATCGACCCCGGCGACCTGCCCTCACCCCTCGTCGCGGCCGTGTCCTCGTTCGGCTCCTTCGCGCTGGGCGCCGTGCTGCCCGTACTGCCGTACCTGCTGGGCGCGACCGCGCTCTGGCCCGCGCTGCTGCTCGCGCTGGTCGGGCTGTTCGGATGCGGTGCCGTGGTGGCCAAGGTGACGGCCCGCAGCTGGTGGTTCAGCGGGCTCCGGCAGCTCGCGCTCGGCGGTGCGGCGGCCGGTGTGACCTATGCCCTGGGCGGCTTGATCGGGACAGCCGTAGGATAGGCAGGCCGGCGCTTATGCGATGGGCCGCATAAGTACCCGTTACTCGTGGGTTTCGAATGACTGACCACGGGGCATGAGCCGTAAGCGCTGTAGGCAATGACGCCCGCCGCGCGCACCTGCGGGGTGGGCGACGACGCTCCCCCCGCTCTTCGGGCCGACGACACCGATCCGACCGATCCTGTCCGTCCGGCTCCCCCATGACCTCGCCGCCTTCGCGCGGCACCCCGCCGTACCCCCTGGCGTCCGCATGGTGGAACACGAGTATCCGGTTTCCGGGATTCAGCTCATCATGTAACCTGCACGAAATTTTGATCTCCACTGATCTCAACAGATCGCCGTGGATCTCACAGATCTTCGCGATCTCGCAGATCTCCGCAGAGGGCCAACGTCGTCCCTCGGCACTCGCCACCTGCCACATGACGACGACGGGAGAGCCGATGCGTACGCCGCGCCAGCCGTCCCAGCATTCCGCGAATGGCCAGAACTGGTCCTTCATGGATGCTCGCCCTGCTGCACAGGGTATGTACGACCCCCGCAACGAGCGCGACGCCTGTGGCGTCGGCTTCGTGGCCACCCTCACCGGTGAGGCGAGCCACGCGCTGGTCGAACAGGCGCTCACGGTTCTGCGGAACCTGGAGCACCGCGGCGCCACCGGCTCCGAGCCCGACTCGGGCGACGGCGCGGGCATCCTCGCCCAGGTCCCCGACGCCTTCTTCCGCGAGGTGGCCGGATTCGAGCTCCCCGACGCCGGCTCGTACGCGGTCGGCATCGCCTTCCTGCCGGAGCAGGGCACCGACGACGCCGTCTCACAGATCGAGACGATCGCCGGCGAAGAGGGCCTCACCGTCCTCGGCTGGCGCGAGGTCCCGGTCGCCCCCGTGCTGCTCGGCGCCACCGCCCGCTCGACCATGCCGGCCTTCCGGCAGATCTTCGTCACCGACGGCGCCAGCGAGGGCATCGCGCTGGACCGCAAGGCGTTCGTGCTGCGCAAGCGCGCCGAGCGCGAGGCCGGCGTCTACTTCCCCTCGCTCTCCGCCCGCACGATCGTCTACAAGGGCATGCTGACCACCGGCCAGCTGGAGCCCTTCTTCCCGGACCTGTCCGACCGCCGCTTCACGTCCGCGATCGCGCTCGTCCACTCGCGCTTCTCCACCAACACCTTCCCGTCGTGGCCGCTCGCGCACCCCTACCGCTTCGTCGCGCACAACGGTGAGATCAACACCGTCAAGGGCAACCGCAACTGGATGCGCGCCCGCGAGTCCCAGCTGGGCGGCGACCTGTTCGGGGGCGGCGCCCTGGACCGGGTCTTCCCGGTGTGCACGCCGGACGCCTCGGACTCCGCGTCCTTCGACGAGGTCCTCGAACTCCTGCACCTCGGCGGCCGCTCGCTGCCGCACTCCGTGCTGATGATGATCCCGGAGGCGTGGGAGAACCACGACTCCATGGACCCGGCCCGGCGCGCCTTCTACCAGTACCACTCCACGATGATGGAGCCCTGGGACGGCCCGGCCTGTGTCACCTTCACCGACGGCACCCAGGTCGGCGCCGTGCTCGACCGCAACGGCCTGCGCCCCGGCCGCTACTGGGTCACCGACGAGGGCCTCGTCGTCCTCGGCTCCGAGGTCGGCGTCCTCGACATCGACCCCGCCAAGGTGGTCCGCAAGGGCCGCCTCCAGCCCGGCCGCATGTTCCTCGTCGACACCGCCGAGCACCGCATCATCGAGGACGACGAGATCAAGGCGTCCCTGGCCGCCGAGCAGCCCTACGGCGAGTGGCTGGAGACCGGCGAGATCGAGCTCTGCGACCTGCCCGAGCGCGAGCACATCGTCCACACCCACGCCTCGGTCACCCGCCGCCAGCAGACCTTCGGCTACACCGAGGAGGAGCTGCGCATCATCCTGGCGCCCATGGCCAAGGCCGGCGCCGAGCCGATCGGCTCGATGGGCACGGACTCCCCGATCGCCGCCCTCTCCGAGCGCCCGCGGCTGCTCTTCGACTACTTCACCCAGCTGTTCGCGCAGGTCACCAACCCGCCGCTGGACGCCATCCGCGAGGAACTGGTCACCTCGCTGCGCTCCTCGCTCGGCCCGGAGGGCAACCTGCTGGACCCGAACGCGGCGTCCTGTCGCAGCGTGACCCTGCCCTTCCCGGTCATCGACAACGACGAGCTCGCCAAGCTCATCCACATCAACGCCGACGGCGACATGCCCGGCTTCAAGGCCGCGACCCTCTCCGGCCTCTACCGGGTGAGCGGCGGCGGTGACACCCTCGCCGCGCGCATCGCCGAGATCTGCGGTGAGGCCGACGCCGCCATAGAGAACGGCGCCCGGCTGATCGTCCTGTCCGACCGGCACTCGGACGCCGAGCACGCGCCGATCCCGTCGCTGCTGCTCACCGCGGCCGTCCACCACCACCTCATCCGCACCAAGCAGCGCACCCAGGTGGGCCTGCTGGTCGAGGCCGGAGACGTCCGCGAGGTCCACCACGTCGCCCTGCTCATCGGCTTCGGCGCCGCCGCCGTCAACCCGTACCTGGCCATGGAGTCCGTGGAGGACCTGGTCCGCGCGGGCACCTTCCTGTCGGGCCTGGAGCCCGAGCAGGCCATCCGCAACCTGATCTACGCGCTCGGCAAGGGCGTCCTCAAGGTCATGTCCAAGATGGGCATCTCCACCGTCGCCTCCTACCGCGGCGCCCAGGTCTTCGAGGCCGTCGGTCTCGACCAGGCGTTCGTCGACACGTACTTCAACGGCACCGCCACCAAGATCGGCGGCGTCGGCATCGACGTCGTCGCCAAGGAGGTCGCCGCCCGGCACGCCAAGGCCTACCCCGCCTCCGGCATCGCCCCCGCGCACCGCGCGCTCGACATCGGCGGCGAGTACCAGTGGCGCCGCGAGGGCGAGCCGCACCTGTTCGACCCCGAGACGGTCTTCCGCCTCCAGCACTCCACGCGCACCGGCAGCTACGACATCTTCAAGAAGTACACGGACCGCGTGAACGAGCAGTCCGAGCGGCTGATGACGCTGCGCGGCATGTTCGGCTTCAAGTCCGACCGGCAGCCGATCTCCATCGACGAGGTGGAGCCGGCCAGTGAGATCGTCAAGCGTTTCTCGACGGGCGCCATGTCGTACGGCTCCATCTCCAAGGAGGCGCACGAGACCCTCGCCATCGCCATGAACCAGCTGGGCGGCAAGTCCAACACCGGTGAGGGCGGCGAGGACCCGGAGCGCCTGTACGACCCGGCGCGCCGCTCCAGCATCAAGCAGGTCGCCTCCGGCCGCTTCGGCGTGACCTCCGAGTACCTGGTCAACGCGGACGACATCCAGATCAAGATGGCGCAGGGCGCCAAGCCCGGCGAGGGCGGTCAGCTGCCCGGCCACAAGGTCTACCCGTGGGTTGCCAAGACCCGGCACTCGACCCCCGGCGTCGGCCTGATCTCCCCGCCGCCGCACCACGACATCTACTCGATCGAAGACCTCGCCCAGCTGATCCACGACCTGAAGAACGCCAACCCGAAGGCGCGGATCCACGTCAAGCTGGTCTCCGAGGTCGGCGTCGGCACGGTCGCGGCCGGTGTGTCCAAGGCGCACGCGGACGTGGTGCTGATCTCCGGCCACGACGGCGGCACCGGCGCCTCCCCGCTCACCAGCCTCAAGCACGCGGGCGGCCCCTGGGAGCTCGGCCTCGCCGAGACCCAGCAGACCCTGTTGCTCAACGGCCTGCGCGACCGCATCGTGGTGCAGACCGACGGCCAGCTCAAGACCGGCCGCGACGTCGTCATCGCCGCGCTGCTCGGCGCCGAGGAGTTCGGCTTCGCGACCGCCCCGCTGGTGGTCTCCGGCTGCATCATGATGCGCGTCTGCCACCTGGACACCTGCCCGGTCGGCGTCGCCACCCAGAACCCGGTGCTGCGCGAGCGCTTCACCGGCCAGGCCGAGCACGTGGTGAACTTCTTCCGGTTCATCGCCGAAGAGGTCCGCGAGCTCCTCGCCGAGCTGGGCTTCCGCTCCATCGAGGAGGCCGTGGGCCACGCCGAGACACTCGACGTCACCCGGGCCGTCAACCACTGGAAGGCCCAGGGCCTGGACCTGGAGCCGCTGCTCCACGTGCCCGATCTGCCCGAGGGCGCGGTGCGCCACCAGGTCGTCGAGCAGGACCACGGCCTCGCCAAGGCACTGGACAACGAGCTGATCAAGCTTGCCTCCGACGCCCTGTCCGCCACCGGCGCGGCCGACGCCCATCCGGTGCGTGCCCAGGTGCAGATCCGCAACATCAACCGCACGGTCGGCACCATGCTCGGCCATGAGGTGACGAAGAAGTTCGGCGGCGCGGGCCTGCCCGACGACACCATCGACATCACCTTCACCGGCTCCGCGGGCCAGTCCTTCGGCGCCTTCCTGCCGCGCGGAGTCACGCTGCGCCTGGAGGGCGACGCCAACGACTACGTCGGCAAGGGCCTCTCCGGCGGCCGCGTGGTCGTCCGTCCGGACCGGGCCGCCGACCACCTCGCCGAGTTCTCCACCATCGCGGGCAACACCATCGCCTACGGCGCGACCGGCGGCGAGCTGTTCCTGCGCGGCCGCACCGGCGAGCGGTTCTGCGTCCGCAACTCCGGCGCGCTGGTCGTCTCCGAGGGCGTGGGCGACCACGGCTGCGAGTACATGACCGGCGGTCACGCGGTGGTCCTCGGCGAGACGGGCCGCAACTTCGCGGCCGGCATGTCCGGCGGCATCGCGTACGTCATCGACCTCGACCGCGACAACGTCAACATCGGCAACGCCGACGCCGTGGAGCCGCTGGACGAGACCGACAGGCAGTGGCTGCACGACGTGGTCCGCCGTCACCAGGAGGAGACCGCCTCGACGGTCGCCGAGAAGCTCCTGGCCGACTGGGACACCGCGGCCGCCCGGTTCAGCAAGATCATCCCCAGCACCTACAAGGCAGTGCTCGCCGCCAAGGACGCCGCCGAGCGAGCCGGTCTCTCCGAGACCGAGACCCAGGAGAAGATGATGGAGGCGGCGACCAATGGCTGACCCGAAGGGCTTCCTCAACCACGGCCGTGAGCTCGCCACGTCGCGTCCCGTCCCCGAGCGGGTCAAGGACTGGAACGAGGTCTACGTCCCCGGATCCCTGCTGCCGATCATCAGCAAGCAGGCCAGCCGGTGCATGGACTGCGGCATCCCGTTCTGCCACAACGGCTGTCCGCTCGGGAACCTGATCCCCGAGTGGAACGACTACGCCTACCGCGAGGACTGGGCGGCCGCCTCCGACCGCCTGCACGCGACCAACAACTTCCCGGAGTTCACCGGTCGCCTCTGCCCGGCTCCCTGCGAGTCGGCGTGCGTGCTCGGCATCAACCAGTCGCCGGTCACCATCAAGAACGTCGAGGTCTCGATCATCGACAAGGCGTGGGAGACCGGTGACGTCGCCCCGCAGTCGCCCGAGCGCCTCTCCGGCAAGACGGTCGCCGTCATCGGCTCCGGCCCGGCCGGTCTGGCCGCCGCCCAGCAGCTCACCCGGGCGGGCCACACGGTCGCCGTGTACGAGCGCGCCGACCGCGTCGGCGGTCTGCTGCGCTACGGCATCCCCGAGTTCAAGATGGAGAAGCGGCACATCAACCGCCGTATCGAGCAGATGCGCGCGGAGGGCACCCGGTTCCGCACCGGCATCGAGATCGGCCGCGACCTCAAGGCCACCGACCTGAAGAAGCGGTACGACGCGGTCGTCATCGCCGCCGGCGCCACCACCGCCCGCGACCTGCCGGTCCCCGGCCGTGAACTCACGGGCGTCCACCAGGCGATGGAGTACCTGCCGCTCGCCAACAAGGTCCAGGAGGGCGACTACGTCACCACCCCGATCTCGGCCGAGGGCAAGCACGTGGTCGTGATCGGCGGCGGTGACACCGGCGCCGACTGCGTGGGCACCGCCCACCGCCAGGGCGCGGCCTCCGTGACCCAGCTGGAGATCATGCCCCGCCCGAACGACGAGCGGAACCCGGTCGCCCAGCCCTGGCCGACCTTCCCGATGCTCTACAAGGTGACGAGCGCCCACGAGGAGGGTGGCGAGCGGGTCTACTCCGTCTCGACCAGTCACTTCGAGGGCGACGAGGACGGCAACGTCCAGTGGCTGCACCTCGTCGAGGTCGAGTTCGTCGACGGCAAGCTCACCCAGAAGCCGGGCACCGAGCGCAAGATCCCCGCGCAGCTGGTCACCCTCGCCATGGGCTTCACCGGCACCGATCGGGAGAACGGCCTGGTCGAGCAGTTCGGCCTGGAGCTGGACGAGCGCGGCAACGTCGCCCGCGACGCGGACTTCCAGACCAACGTGCCCGGTGTGTTCGTCGCCGGTGACGCGGGCCGCGGCCAGTCCCTCATCGTGTGGGCAATCGCGGAGGGCCGCTCGGCCGCCCGCGGCGTCGACCGGTTCCTGGCCGGCGCCAGCGAACTGCCGGCCCCGATCCGCCCGACGGACCGCTCGCTGATGGTCTGACGGCCCCTCAAGAACGTCCCGCACAAAGGCGTGCGGAACACAGATGGCGCCTGCCCGCAGTCCCCGACCGGACTGGGCAGGCGCCATCGCCCTTTGTCGCCCCTTGCCACCCCTTTGTCATCCCGAACGTGCCGTCAGCCCCTCGAACCGCACGGTCGCGTCCTCGGTGTACGCCCCCACCCTGCCCTCGTTGTAGGGGCGTTCGGTGTCGGTGAAGGTCACCAGATGTTTCCCGCCCGTCTCGACGTCGAGGACGGCGCCGTTCTGCTCCACCCGCACCGGGTACCAGTCGCCGACCGGGTACGGCGCCGGCCCCGTCGCCAGGAACCGCTGGCCCCCGGGATAGGCGGGGTCCCGTTTGCCCAGCTCCCATCCGTTGGGCTTGAGGGTGATGTAGTAGAAGTGCTCCGGGTCGGTGTACGCCCAGACCAGCCACGGCACTTCCCAGGGGTTCGGGTCGGGATCACGCAGCTGCTTCTCCGTCCGCATCCGTGCCTCGTACCGCACATCCGTGTAGGAGGCGGTGCTCACCACCAGGCCCGCGTGGGTGCTCCCCGGGTCCTCGGCGGGCCGGGGGGAGAGCCACAGGGAGCCGTCGTCGCCCACGTTGGTGCCGTGGCCGTTGAACACCGAGAGCCAGCGGCCGTGGGTCGTGCCGTCGATCCAGGGCTCGGGTGCCGGCGCGGCACTGCGGCACTGGCTGATCGCGACCGACAGCAGCGCGGCCAGCGCGAGCGTCAGCGCCAGCGAGGTGAGCAGACGGCCCCTGCGCCCGGCCGGGACCGGCGGGATCCGGCGGGCGGGGCGCAGGGGTGAGGGAGTCATGCCGCCGAGTATGGCCCGGAAGCGGTGAGGCCGACGGGTACTTCGGCGGCGAAGTCCTCGGCCAGCTGGGCCAGTACGCGGGCGGCGGCCAGCCCGTCGCCGAACGGGTTGCCGGCGTCCGCCATCCGCCGGTACTCCTCCGGATCGTCCAGCAGCTTCCCGGCCCAGGTCACGATGGTGTCCGGATCCGTGCCGATCAGCCGCGCGGCGCCGGCCTCGACCGCCTCCGGGCGCTCGGTGGTCGTGCGCAGTACCAGCGCGGGCTTGCTCAGGCTCGGCGCCTCCTCCTGGATGCCGCCTGAGTCGGTGAGCACCAGATCGCACTCGGCGAGCGTCGCGGCGAAGTCCAGGTAGTCCAGCGGTTCCACGATCGAGATTCCGGCCTGGCCGTCGAGTTCGGGCAGCAGCGCGTCCCGTACGGCGGGACTCTTGTGCAGCGGCAGCACGATCTCCACGTCCCCGCGCCGGGCGAGCCGGGTGAGTGCCCGGCCCATGCCGCGCATCCGCTCGCCCTGGTTCTCCCTGCGGTGCAGGGTGACCAGGACGCGGCGCCCGGCGGTGCGGAACGCGGAGGTGCCGGTGCCCTCCGCCAGCACCCACAGCAGATTGTCGATCACCGTGTTGCCGGTGGTGAAGACCTGCTCCGCCGGGACCCCCTCGTCGGTCAGATGCCGTGCGGCGCGCGAGGTCGGGGCGAAGTGCCAGCGGGCGATACGGCCGATGAGGCTGCGGTTCAGCTCCTCGGGGAAGGGGTTGTCGATGACGCCGGTGCGCAGGCCCGCCTCGACATGTGCGACCGGCACCTTCTCGTAGAAGGCCGCCAGGGCACCGGCCAGCGCGGTGGTGGTGTCCCCCTGCACCACCACCAGGTCCGGCCGCTGCTCGCGCATCACCTCGCCCAGCCGGTCGACCAGTCGGGCGGTCAGCTCGGACAACTGCTGCCTGGTGCGCATCACGTCGAGTGAGACGCGTACGTCGACACAGAGAAGTCCGAGCATCTGGTCCAGCATCTCGCGGTGCTGGCCGGTGGTCACGACGATCGGCTCGAACTGCTCGCTGTCGGCCATCGCCCGCGCCACCGGGGCGAGTTTGATCGCCTCCGGCCGGGTGCCGAGCACGAGCATGGCGCGTACGGGCACGGTTGACGTGGGTGTGGACATGGAAAGCCCCCCTAGGGCATGCGCGACCGTCACGGGGCCGCGCGGGACGTGCGGTGAGATGAGAGAAGAAGAGACGCTGAGAGAAGCGGAGAGAAGCTGAGAGAAGAGAGATGAGGTGCGCTCAGGTGCGCGCGGTCTTCAGCCAGGTCCGTTTGCCGGTGAGCATCCGCCAGAACCCCCACCAGCCGGCGGCGAACCAGATGTAGCCGTAGAAGACGAAGGCGTGGGCGAGCAGCACACAGCGCGTCAGCCCGAGCTGCCGCTCACGCTTGAAGTACACGAAGCCGTAGGTGTAGGCCGCCGTGAACGACAGCACGTACGGCCCGAACAGCCACATGGGCGACACGAGCGTGTGTCCCACCTGAAGGGACGCCACGACCGTGGCGCCGAGGGCCGCCAGGAAGGAGATGGGCAGCAGCGAGGTGAGCAGGATCAGTACCGGGCTGGACAGGTGGTAGAGCATGTCCAGCGCCGGGCGGGTGGGCACGTCCCGCAGGATGAGCGGCACGAGCCCCGCGGACTGGAGGTGCCCCTGGAACCAGCGGGATCGCTGCCGGACCAGGCGCCGCAGGCTGAGCACGGCCTGCTGGGAGACCGCGGCGGTGGTGCAGTGCATGTTGGTCCAGCCCTTGGCGATCAGCCGCACCCCGAGGTCGAGATCCTCGGTGAGACTGTCGCTCCAGGGGCCGTCGCCGTCCAGCGTGTCGAGCGCCGCCAGCCGCATGAACTGGCCGTTGCCGCCCATGCCCACGCTGCCGATGAAGCGCCGGGCGCTCTGGAAGACGTCGCCGTACACGACGAACTCCATGTCCTGCATCCGGGCGAGCAGCCCGAGGTCCCGGTTGTACATACGGACGCAGACCTGAACCGCGCCCGTGCCCGGGTCGTCGAAGTACGGGTCGACGGACTGCATGATGTGCGGATCGAGCCGCCCGTCCGCGTCGACCACGCAAAGGACCACGTCCGCCGGATCGCGTCCGGCGAGCAGGCCCGACTCCCGCAGGTACCGCACCCCGTCGTTGAGCGCGGCGCCCTTGCCCCGGCGCGCGTTCGGCGGATTGCGCCGGTGCAGCCGGACGAGGCCCGGCTCCGCGGCCAGTGCGATCTCGCTGGTGCGGTCGTCCGAGCCGTCGTCGATCACGAGTGCCATGAAATTGTCGGCGGGCAGCGAAGTGATGCGCGCCAGACTTTCGGAAAGCACTTTCTCCTCGTTGAGGCACGCGAGCAGAAAAACGTAGAACCGTTCTCTCCGGTCGGTCCGGGAGCGGCGAATTCTGCGTCGCGAGAGAAGGAAAAGGCTTGTGTTGTAGCAGCCGGCCATGACGATCAGGACCATGCTGGACCACAGGAGCGACTCAATAATCACGAGTGCCCCCGGTATGGGCCCGCACCCTGTTCCGCTGCCGTCGCAGCGGTACCCGGGCGAGCAGTATCAGAGCGGCCGTCAGGCAATAGAACAGGAATCCGGCTCCCGCGGTTGCCTGTAGCGCTTTGGCCAGCGGTAGGCCGGGAATGGCTTTCGGTGCGGCCATCGCTCCTGCGAGAGGCAACAGTGCCCCCAGGGCGGGTCGTCCGTACATTGTCCCCCCATATTCGGTGCGCGTCCCCAACGCGCGGTGGTGAACTTAGCAGACCTTCCGATGAGCGCGGAGTGCGTTTGACAGCCGACCTGGTGATCAGAAGAATCGGTGCCTTCCTGTCGCCAAATGTTTCGTCAATCATTTGGCAAAGAGGGGGGAAGTTATCGTGAGACGTGCGACTCCAGCCTGGAATCGGGCACGCAATCGAATTTCAGTTGTTCTACTGGTCGTGGTCGCTCTGCTGAGCGGCACATTCCTGGCCACCAACGCGCAGGCCGTGGGGGGACCCGGAGCGCGCCGCCACCATGGTGAGGCCCATGGACCCAGGTCGGGACTGAGCAAGATCGACCTGGCCGGCTGGGCGAAGGCCCAGCTCGCGGCGGACAAGGCCCGGCGTGCCAAGAAGAAGCCCATCACCGGTGCCCTCGGGTCCGTCGTCGGCACCGCGACCGCGGTGACCCGGCAGGCGACCGCCCTGCTCGCCTCCGCGGACACGGCGGCGGCGGCCAACCCGACCACTCTGGTCCTGTACGACAACCAGGGCCCCTACGGTCAGCTCGGCGAGTTGTACGCGATGGCCGCGGCCAACCTCTCCGGCCACTTCGGCACGGTGACCGCCAAGCCGGTGCAGCAGTACACCGCCGGCATGCTCAACTCGTACTCGGCCGTCATCTACATCGGCTCCACCTACTACGGCGGCAGCGTCCCGGACGCCATCCCGGCCGCGTTCTACACCGACGTGGCGGCCGGCACCAAGCCGGTGATCTGGATGGGCGCCAACATCTGGAACATGGGCAGCGCGGTCGGCGCGACCCAGTTCGCCCAGAAGTACGGCTGGGACCCGACGACCTCGTACTACGAGGACGGCGGCTCGGTCGGCACCGTCACGAAGGTGTCGTACCGCGGCCAGGACCTCACCCGCAACATCCCGGCAGGCCAGGACGGCGGCGTGCTGCGCCCCAACGTCCTGACCGGCACCGGCTACCCCGCCGTCACCCGGGTCGCCGAGGGTCTGGACAGCTCCAACGGACACACCTTCGGCTGGGCGGTGCGGTCGTCCAACCTCACCTACATCGGCGAGATCCCGTTCGCCTACGTCTCCGAGGCCGACCGGATCATCGCCTTCGAGGACCTGCTCTTCGACGCCCTCGCCCCGGCCACGGCCGAACGGCACCGGGCGATGGTGCGGCTGGAGGACATCAGCCCCAACTCGGATCCCACCGAGCTGCGGTCGATGGCCGACTACCTCGCCTCGCAGAACATCCCGTACGGCATCAACGTGATCCCCGTCTACACGGACCCGAACGGCACCTACAACAACGGGACCGCGCAGACGATCACCCTCGCGCAGAAGCCGCAGGTGGTCAGCGCACTCAAGTACATGCTGGCGCACGGCGCGGTCCTGATGGACCACGGCTACACCCACCAGTACAAGAACGTCGCCAACCCCTACAACGGCGTGACGGGTGACGACTTCGAGTTCTACCGTGCTCACGTGGACACCGCGGACAATGTCGTCTACGACGGCCCGGTCGCCGAGGACTCCGCCCTGTGGGCGCAGACCCGGGTGACCAGCGCCCTGCTCCAGTTCACGCTGGCGGGCCTGCCGAAGCCGACGCTGTGGACCACCCCGCACTACGCGGGCTCCGCGGCCGACTACAAGGTGTTCAGCGCCAACTTCAACGCCCGGCTGGAACGTTCGCTCTACTTCGCCGGCACCCTGGGTGGCGCTTCTGCGGCCCCGAACACGTTCATCGGACAGTTCTTCCCGTACGTCGTCAAGGACGTGTACGGAACCAAGGTGCTGCCCGAGAACATCGGCAACTACGAGCCGGAGGCGGCCAACAACCACCCGGCCCGCCTGCCCGCCGACCTGATCGCTTCGGCCAAGGCGAACCTGGCCGTACGTGATGGTGTGGCGAGCTTCTTCTACCACCCGTACTACGAACTCCAGCCCCTGAAGGACACGATCGACGGCATCAAGGCCCTCGGTTACACCTTCGTCAGCCCGGCGGCCCTGTGACGGCGCACGCCCCGAAGAGGAGGACCGTCGCCGTCATGGCGGCGGTCCTCCTCGCCGTCGCCGGATGCACGTCCACCGGCACGGACAAGGGGGCCGCCCCCGGCAGCACTCCCGGCACGGAGACGACCATGCGCGGCATGACCCTGCCCTCGTGGAACCGCGACGACTACGACAGCCCGGACGCGCCCCGCTATCTGCGCGACATCCGGGCCACCGGCGCGCGCTGGGTGACCCTCACCCCGACCTGGTACCAGGCCCGCGCCACCGACTCCGGCCCGCACACCACGGAGGAGACCGCCGACGACGCGAGCCTGCGCCGGATCGTGGAGCGGGCCCACGCCGCCGGTCTCAAGGTGATGATCAAGCCGCATGTGGACCTGCCGGGCGACCTCGACCGCGCGCGGATCCGTCCCCGCGACCGGGGCGCCTGGTTCACCGCCTACCGCCGTTTCATCACCCACTACGCGGACCTGGCCGCGGACACCGACGCCGAGCAACTGGCGGTCGGCACCGAACTCGCCGGGGTCTCCGGCGACACCGCGCCGTGGACCGAGGTGATCAAGGCGGTCCGCGACCACTACGACGGCCCGCTGACCTACGCCGCCAACTACGACGAGTACCGGCACATCCGCTTCTGGAAGGCCCTCGACGTGATCGGCATCGACGCCTACTGGCCGCTCACCGGTAAGCCCAGCGCCGACCCCGCCGTGCTGAACCGCGCCTGGGCCCCGATCCGGCGGGAGCTCGCCGAGTTCTCGGCGCGTCAGGGCCGCCGGATCCTCTTCACCGAGGCCGGCTACGTCAGCCAGAGCGGCTCCACCACCGCCCCGTACTCCTGGACCGTCAGCGAACGCCCGGCCCCCGCCGAACAGGCCGCCGCCTACCGCGCGCTCCTCGACTCCTTCGAGGGCCGCTCCTGGTGGGCCGGCGTGTGCTGGTGGATGTGGGACGACTGGCCGGGCAGCGGTGAGACACCGGCCCGCCTGGCATACACCCCGCACGGCAAACCGGCGGAGCAGGTGCTGCGCGAGAAGTGGGCCCGCTGACCCGCCCCGGGCCGGGTCAGCGGGCCTGTCCGCCGAGGGCCCGCTCACGACACTCGTCAGGACCGCCCCAGGCCGAGCGGAGCGCGCGCGCCCTGGTCAACCACAGGGACAGGTCGTACTCGGCGGTGTAGCCGATCGCACCGTGCAGATGCAGCGCGGTACGGGCGGTGGAGTACGCCGCCTCGCACGCCGTCAGCTTGGCGGCGGCCACGTCCGCCGGGTCCATCGTCAGGGCGGCGCCGAAGAGCAGGGGGCGCGCGAACTCCAGGGCGGTCTTCGCGTCGGCCAGCCGGTGCTTGACCGCCTGGAAGGAACCGACGGGCACGCCGAACTGGCTGCGCTGTCCGGCGTACGCGACGGTCCGGTCGAGGAGTGCGAGCCCCACGCCGAGTGCCTGGGCGGCCGTGGCGAGGCGGGCCCAGGCCAGGGCGTGGTCCGTGGGCGGGCCGGGCGTGAGGAGTTCACCGCCGGGGGAGAGGAGGGTGAGGCGGCGGGCGGGGTCCAGGGAGTGGCGCACCGGGCCGGGGCCCGGGGACAGCCACAGGCCGTCGGGGGCGAGCGCGAGGTGGACCGTCGCCGCGTCCCCGTCCAGGGCGTACCCACCGCCGGAGGCGACCGTCGCCATGGCCGTGCCGTCGGCGAGCGCGGGCAGGAACCGTTTGGCCGGGCCCGGCCCGGTGAGCAGCGCGGCCGCGGCGACCGTCTCCACCAGGGGGCCGGGGACCGCGTGCCGGCCCAGTTCCACGAAGGCGGCCGCGAGTTCCACCGGCCGCGGGCCCAGACCCTCGTAGGCCTCCGGCACCGCCAGTCCGAACACCCCCGCCTCCGCGAGACGGGACCACAGCGCCCGGCCGCTCGCGTGGTCGCCGCGGCTCCAGTCCCGGATCACGGACGGCGTGTCCGCGGCCGTGAGCATCGCGTGCAGCGAGCCGGTGAAGGCGCGCTGCTCGGCGTCGAGGAGGAAGCGCATCAGCGGCGTCCCTTCGGCAGGCCGAGCAGGCGCTCGGCGATGATGTCGCGCTGGATCTCGTTCGTGCCCGCGTAGATGGGGCCCGCGAGGGCGAAGACATAGCCCTCCGCCCAGCCGGAGTCCGCGAACTCGCCGTCGTCGCCGAGCAGGTCGAGCGCCGTCTCGTGCAGCGTGAGGTCGAGCTCTGACCAGAAGACCTTGTTCAGGCTGGACTCGGCGCCGAGGGACTCGCCGTCCAGGAGCCGGGAGGCGGCCGCGTAGGTGAACAACTGGTAGGCGCGGGCGCCGATCACCGCTTCGGCCACCCGGGCGCGCGCGGACGCGGGGCTGCCCTTGGCCCGCCACAGCTCCGCCAGCCGGGCGGCCGAGGCGAGGTAGCGGCCGGGGGAGCGCAGGGTGAGGCCGCGCTCGTTGCCCGCCGTCGACATCGCGATCCGCCAGCCCTGGCCGGGCTCGCCGATCACGTCCTCGTCCGGCACGAACACCTCGTCCAGGAACAGCTCGGCGAACGCGGGCTTCCCGTCCAGGCGGCCGATCGGACGGACCGTGACGCCGGGTGCCCGCAGGTCGAACATCAGGTAGGTGAGGCCCTGGTGGGGCTTCGGCGCCCCGGGTTCACTGCGGAACAGCCCGAAGGCGCGGTCGGCGAACGCGGCCCGCGACGACCACGTCTTCTGCCCGCTCAGCAGCCAGCCGCCGTCCGTGCGCACCGCCCGCGAGGCCAGGGAGGCGAGGTCGGAGCCCGCCCCCGGTTCGGACCAGGCCTGTGCCCAGACCACCTCGCCCGTGGCCATCGGCGGCAGCACACGCGCGCGTTGCTCCCGGCCCCCGTGCTCGAAGAGGGTCGGGGCGAGCAGGCTGACGCCGTTCTGGCCGACCCGGCCGGGCGCGCCCGCGGCCCAGTACTCCTCCTCGAAGACCAGCCAGCGCATCAGCCCGGCGCCCCGGCCGCCGTACTCCTCGGGCCAGGACACCACCGACCAGCGGTCCGCGGCCAGTTCGGCCTCCCAGGCGCGGTGCGCCGCGAAGCCTTCCCCGGTCTCCAGGGACGGCAGTGGCGTGCGGGGCACATGGGCGCGGAGCCAGGAGCGGGCCTCGGCGCGGAACTCCTCGTCGGCCGGAGTGTGGGCGAGGTCCACGGCGGCCCTCCTTCCCCGGAGCGTTCCCGGAAGCTTCCCTAACAAGTGTTTGGTAGGTTAGCGTGGGGCCATGACAGGCGTCGAGAGTCCGGCGTACGTCCCCGGACACGGGCTGCTGAAAGGGCGCACCGCCGTCATCACCGCGGCGGCCGGAGCGGGCATCGGCGGGGCGACGGCCCGCCGCTTCCTGGAGGAGGGCGCGCGCGTGCTGATCAGCGACGCGCACCCGCGCAGGCTGAAGGAGCACGAGACCCGGCTGGCCCGGGAGTTCCCGGGAGCAGTGACCGCGACCCCCTGTGACGTCACCGACGAGTCCCAGGTGCGGGCGCTGTTCGCCACCGCCGAACGGGAGCATGGCCGACTGGACGTGGTCGTCAACAACGCCGGACTCGGCGGCACCTCCGACCTGGCCGACATGACCGACGAGCAGTGGTCCCGGGTCCTGGACGTGACCCTGAACGGCACCTTCCGCTGCACCCGCGCGGCCCTGCGCTCGATGCGGGAGAGCGGCGCGGGCGTGATCGTCAACAACGCCTCGGTCCTCGGCTGGCGCGCCCAGGCCGGTCAGGCGCACTACGCGGCGGCGAAGGCCGGGGTGATGGCCCTGACCCGGTGCGCGGCCGTCGAGGCGGCGGAGTACGGCGTGCGGGTGAACGCGGTTGCGCCGAGCCTCGCCATGCATCCGCACCTGGCGAGCGTGACCACCCCGGAACTGCTGGCGGAACTGACCGCCCGCGAGGCCTTCGGCCGGTACGCGGAGCCGTGGGAGGTGGCCAACGTGATTGTCTTCCTGGCCTCCGGCTACTCCTCCTACCTGACCGGCGAAGTCGTCAGCGTCAGCAGCCAGCGCGCCTAGGACAATGGACCCGTGCCGACCAAGAAGAAGCCCCAGGTGACCGCCGCCCAGGACCGCCGCCGTGAACTCCTCGACACTGCCGCCGAGGTCTTCGCCGAACAGGGCTACAACGCCACCACCGTCCGCAAGATCGCGGACCACGCCGGCATGCTCGCGGGCAGCCTCTACTACCACTTCGACTCCAAGGAGTCGATGCTGGAGGAGATCCTGCGCACCTTCCTCGACGAGCTGTGGGGCGGCTACGACACCGTCCTGGACTCCGGTCTGGGACCCCGTCAGACGCTGGAGGCGCTCGTCACCGAGTCGTTCCGGGAGATCGACCGGCACCGTGCCGCCGTCGCCATCTACCAGAAGGAGAGCAGGCAACTGGTCGCGCAGGACCGGTTCACCTTCCTCGCCGAGTCCCAGCTCAGGTTCGAGAAGGCCTGGCTGTCCACCCTGGAACGCGGAGTCGCGGCCGGTGTCTTCCGCGACGACCTCGACGTCCGGCTCACCTACCGGTTCGTGCGCGACACGGTGTGGGTCGCCGCGTCCTGGTACCGGCCCGGCGGGCTGCACAGCCCGGAGGAGATCGCCCGGCAGTACCTCTCGATGGTGCTGGACGGCATCGCCATACGCGAATGACCCATTCATCCTGAACGACCCTTTCTCTCAGGGGAGTTGTCATGACCGAGGCCTACCTGGTCGAAGCGGTGCGGACGCCCGTCGGGCGGCGCGGGGGCGGACTGAGCGGGGTCCACCCGGCCGACCTGGGCGCCCATGTGCTCAAGGAACTCGTCGCCCGCGCGGGCGTGGACCCGGGCGCCGTGGAGGACGTCGTCTTCGGCTGCCTGGACACGGTCGGGCCGCAGGCCGGCGACATCGCCCGGACCTGCTGGCTGGCGGCCGGGCTGCCCGAGGAGGTGCCGGGTGTCACCATCGACCGGCAGTGCGGCTCCTCGCAGCAGGCCGTCCACTTCGCCGCCCAGGGTGTGCTCTCCGGCACCCAGGACCTGGTGGTCGCCGGCGGGGTGCAGAACATGTCGCAGATCCCCATCGCCTTCGCCACCCGGCAGGCCGCCGAGCCGCTCGGACTGACCGAGGGGCCGTTCGCCGGCAGCGAGGGCTGGCGGGCCCGCTACGGCCGAAAGCCCGTCAACCAGTTCGCCGGCGCCGAGATGATCGCCGCCAAGTGGGGCATCACCCGGCAGGACCAGGAGGAGTACGCCCTGCGCTCGCACCGGCGCGCGATCCGGGCGATCGACGAAGGCCGCTTCGACCGCGAGACCGTCGCCCTCGGCCGGGTCACGGCCGACGAGGGCCCGCGCCGCGACACCTCACTGGAGAAGATGGCCGCGCTGAAGCCGGTCGTCGACGGCGGCACCGTCACCGCGGCCTGCTCCTCGCAGGTCTCGGACGGCGCCGCCGCCATGCTGATCGCCTCCGAGCGGGCGGTACGCGAACACGGTCTGCGACCCCGCGCTCGTGTGCACCACCTCTCCGTCCGCGGCGAGGACCCCATCCGCATGCTCACCGCGCCGATCCCGGCCACCGCGCACGCCCTGAAGAAGACCGGCCTGACCATCGACGCCATCGACCTCGTCGAGATCAACGAGGCCTTCGCCCCGGTCGTCCTCGCCTGGCTCAAGGAGACCGGCGCCGACCCCGAGAAGGTCAACGTCAACGGCGGCGCCATCGCCCTCGGCCACCCCCTCGGTGCGACCGGTGTCCGGCTGATGACCACCCTGCTGCACGAACTGGAGCGCACCGGCGGCCGGTTCGGCCTCCAGACCATGTGCGAGGGCGGCGGTCAGGCCAACGTGACCATCATCGAACGGATCTGACACCCCGCCGGCGCCCGACACCCGACATCCGGCGCCCGGGCCGCCGGACTCCGGGCGCCGTGCGTCAGGAGGCCGGGAGAGCAGCCCGGCGGCACGCCCGCCGCCTCCGTGTACATCTCGCGTGCACACCTCGGCCTCGCGGCGGGCGGCCGCCACCGCCCTGTGCCGCGCCTCGTCCCGCAGGGCAGGCTTTTTCGCCAACGCCGAACCCCCAAGTGGTCGGCGGCCTGGAGCCCCCCACGCGCCGACCGAGTCCACGACCGGCCGCTGCAACGCGTCGAGTGCCACGGTCCCGGGACCGCGGCACCCGCTGTCCCGTGCGGCGCGGCACCTCACGTCACCGCGCCACCGCCGTGCCGCGATCGGGAACGTCGCGTCCGGGGCCGGTTCCAGCCCGTCCACCGTGAGCTTCGACCGAGCCGGCCCGGACGGCCTTCTCCGTCATCCCCGCACCGAAGCCCCCGCCCCCGGCAGCGCGCCGACGACTTCCCCGGCCTCGGCCATGATCCGCGCCACCAGCTCCGCGCACGACGGCAGATCCTCGATCACCCCGGCGACCTGCCCGGACGCCATCACCCCCAGATCCGTACGGCCCTCCACCATCGCGGCCCGCAGCAGCATCGGCGTGTTCGCGGCGAGCAGCACCTGACTCCAGGACAGCTCCTTGCCGTGCTTCATCGCCAGCCCGTCCCGGACCATCCGCCGCCAGGTGAGCCCCGACAGCCTCCGGAACCCGGCCGCCCGGCGCACCGCGTGCGCCAGTACACGGACCCGCCCGGACCGCTCCAGCGAATCCACCAGGTCGGTACGCAGCATCCGGTGCGGCAGCCCGTCCACCGCCCGGGTGACCGTGACGTCCCGGACCGTCGCCGCCAGATACCTGGCCTTCACCGTGTCCGGCACCGTCGAGTCCGCGGTGAGCAGGAACCGCGTGCCCATCGCCACTCCCGCCGCCCCGTAGGCCAGCGCCGCCACCAACCCCCGGCCGTCGAAGAAGCCGCCCGCCGCCACCACGGGTATGCGCACCGCGTCCACCACCTGCGGCAGCAGCACGCTCGTGGCCACCTCACCGGTGTGCCCGCCGCCCTCCCCGCCCTGCACGATCACCGCGTCCGCGCCCCACTCGGCGACCTTCTCCGCGTGCCGCCGCGCCCCGACCGACGGGATCACCACCACCCCCGCCGCCTTGAGCCCGGCGATCAACTCCGGGGAAGGGGCGAGCGCGAACGACGCCACCCGAACACCCTCGTCGATGATCAGCCGCACCCGGTCGCCGGCGTCGCCCGCGTCCGCCCGCAGGTTCACGCCGAACGGCGCGTCCGTACGGGACCGGACCTCGTGTATCGCCCCGCGCAGCTCGTCCAGTGTCATGGTCGCGGACGCCAGGATGCCCAGCGCGCCCGCGTTCGCCACCGCCGACACCAGCCGTGGGCCCGCCACCCAGCCCATCCCGGTCTGCACGATCGGGTGCCGGACCCCGACCAGCCGGGTGAACGCCGTCTCCATCAGCCCCTCGCCCCCTCCGGCACCTCGCGCAGCCGGGCGCCGCCGGGGTCGAGCACCTCGCGGATCAGGCGCAGTTCCCCGGTGGTGGGCTCGCGGGTGCGGGGCACCTCCTCCGGGACCGTGAGCGCGAACCCGGTCGCCTCCCGCACCTCCTCGACGCTCACCCCCGGGTGCAGCGACGCCAGCCGCATGGTGCGGTCGGGTGTGGCGAAGTCGAGGACGCCGAGATCGGAGACGACTCGCGCGAGGCGGTGGTGACGGGCCGTGCCCGGATGCCGGGCGGCACGGTCGTACCCCACCCCGCACACCATGTCGACCTGCTCCACGAAGACCCGCCTGGAGTGTCTCGGGATCCAGTAACTCGTCGGGTTGTTCAACGTGTTCAGCGGTGCGCCGCGTACGCCGAGTAGTTGCCGCCGGGGTCTTTCCCAGTCGCCGACGCATGAGATGTTCTGGTTGCCGAACCGGTCGATCTGGCTCGCACCCATCATTACGTGCCGCCGCCCGCCGGTCACCAGGGCCAGGTGCTCGCGGTACGGCAGCCAGCCCTCCGGCGTCCCGTCCGGCCGCACGAGGGTCGCCTCCCCGTCGGTCAGCAGCAGGTCCGGCGCGAAGGTCAGCCGGGCCAGCCGGGCACCCAGCGAGGGGATCGGACCCATGGGGCTCGCCAGGATCTCACCGGCCCCACGCCAGGCCTCGGCACAGGCGATCACGCAGTAGTCGCTCCGCAGTGCGGTCATCCCCGCTCCCTCCGCCAGTCGCGCACCGCCGACCGGTACACCCCCTCGTCGCCGCCGAGGAACCGCTCGGCGAACTCCGGCCAGGCCATGGACGCGTACGCCCGCTGGAAGTCCTCGTCCCTGCCGTAGTCCGGGGCGCAGGACGTGAAGTGCGCGCCGTTCGGGGCCTCGACCACCCCCGTCACCGTGTGCCGTCGCAGCAGCAGCGTCTGGGGCGGTGCCTCCTTGGTCAGCTCGGCCGTGTCGACGATCCGTTCGCACGAGACGTAGGCCGCGTCCGCCGCCTCGCAGAACAGGTCGTCGAAGTACGGGTCCGGGCCCAGATACTGCCCGTTGCCCAGCCGGTCCCCGCGGTTGACGTGCACCAGGGCCGCGTCCAGCCGCAGGGCGGGCATCGCCACGAAGGTCTCCCCGTCCTCGTACGGCGAGTCGACGGTCCGCAGGCCGGGGTTGACCCGCATGACGTCCGAACCGATCCCCGCCCGCACCGGCAGGAAGGGCAGCCGCTGCGCGGCCGCGCGCAGTCCCCACATGAACATGCCCTCGTCGATCTCCATGAGCTCGAAGCCACCGCGCTCGCGCGCCGCCCGGTAGTGCGGTTCGAGCGGAATGGAGTCGAGGGTGACGAAGGCCGTCACCAGTTTGCGCACCCGCCCGGCCGCCGCCAGCATGCCGACGTCCGGGCCGCCGTACGACACCACCGTCAGATCGCCGATACCCGACCGGAGCAGCGCTCTGACCAGTGCCATCGGTTTGCGGCGGGACCCCCAGCCACCGATGCCGACCGTCATCCCGCTCGCCAGCCGGGACACCGCCTCGTCGGCGGTCATCGTCTTGTCGCCCACCTACGCGTCCTCCTTTCCGAACGTGTCCCTGACCCGGTCGGCCAGCCCACTGAGGTTGGCCTCGAAGGTGAAGCCCTGCTCGAAGCGGTAACTGCGGCGCACATCGACCGGGTCGATGCCGTTGATGGCCGCCTTGGCCATGCGCAGCAGCTCTCCGTCCTTGGCCGCGATCTCGCGCGCCAGCTCCAGCGCGGCCGCCCGCAGCTCCGCGCGCGGCACCACCCGCCACACCGAGCCGTGCGCGTGCAACTCGGCCGCGCTCGCGGTCCGCGAGGTGTAGTAGAGCGCCCGCATCAGATGCTGCGGGACCAGCCGGGCCAGATGCGTGGCCGCCCCCAGCGCGCCCCGGTCCAGCTCGGGCAGCCCGAACACGGCGTCCTCGCTCGCCACGATCGCGTCCGCGTTGCCCACCAGGCCTATCCCGCCGCCCAGGCAGAAGCCGTGCACCGCCGCGACCACGGGTGTCTCGCACTCGTACACCGCCGCGAAGGCCTCCGCGCAGCCCCGGTTGGCGCCGATCAGGGCCTCCTGCCCCCGGGTCTGTATCTCCTTGATGTCCACGCCCGCGTTGAAGCCGCGGCCCGCCGCGGTCAGCACCACGCAGCGCACCCGGGGATCGCGGCCCGCCGAGCGCACGGCCCCGGCCAGGGCGGACCAGCCTGCCGCCGGCACCGCGTTCACCGGCGGGTAGTCGACCGTGACGAGCGAAATCCCCTTTTCCGGGGACGAGGTGGAGACACCCATGGACGCATCAGCTACCTTCGCACTCAGCTGCCTTTCCACCAAACATTTGTTAGGTGTGGGGCTTCGAAGCTAGCAGCCGTCGAAGACGAGCGGGAGGGCCTGTGGACAACTCGCCGACCGGCAGGACCGTCGTCGTCACCGGCGGCACCCGGGGCGTCGGCGCCGGGATCGCGAAGGCCTTCGCCGACACCGGCGCCCACGTCGTCGTCTGCGCCCGCAGACCGCCCGAAGTCCTTCTGGACGGCGTGCGGTTCGCCCCGCTCGACCTGCGCGACCGGTCCGCCGTACGCGACTTCTTCGACGCACTGCCGCGGCTCGACGTCCTCGTCAACAACGCGGGCGGCACCCCCTACCGACGGCTCGCCGACGCGGACGCCGAACGGCACGCGCGGGTGATCGAGCTGAACCTGCTCACCCCGCTGACCGCCTCCCTCGCCGCCTACGAGCACCTCAGACGGACTCGGGGCTCGGTCGTGATGGTGGGCAGCGTCAGCGGCGGACGCCCCTCGCCGGGTTCCGCCGCCTACGGCGCGGCCAAGGCGGGGCTGGAGAACCTGGCCCGCTCCATGGCGGTGGAGTGGGCGCCGGACGTTCGCGTCAACACCCTCGTGGCCGGCATGGTGCGCACCGAGCTGTCCCACCTCCACTACGGCGGCGAGGACGGCGTCGCGGCGGTCTCCGGGACCGTTCCGCTCGGACGGCTGGCCCTGCCGGCCGACATCGGCGCCGCCGCCGTGTTCCTCGCCTCCGACGCCGCCGCCTACATCAGCGGGGCGAGCCTGCTCGTCCACGGCGGCGGCGAACGCCCCGCCTTCCTGGACGCGGCCACTGCCGACAACAAGGAGTGAGATGAGCGGAATCTGCGCGGACCGGGTCGTCGTCGTCACCGGCGCCGGACGGGGCCTCGGACGGGCGCACGCGCTGGCGTTCGCCGCCGAGGGCGCCCGGGTCGTCGTCAACGACCTCGGCGTCGGCCCGGACGGGTCACCGGGCGACGGCAGCCCGGCCGGACGGGTCGCCGACGAGATCCGGGCGGCGGGCGGCGAGGCGATCGTCCACGGCGGCGACATCGCGACCGGCGCCGGGGCCGAGTCCCTGGTGGCGGCGGCCCTGGAGGCCTACGGCCGGCTCGACACCCTCGTCAACAACGCGGGCTTCCTGCGCGACCGCATGCTCGTCAACCTCGACGAGGACGACTGGGACGCCGTACTCCGGGTCCATCTCAAGGGCCACTTCCTGCCCCTGAAACACGCCGCCGCGCACTGGCGGGCCGAGACCAGGGCCGGCCGGACACCGGTGGCCCGGATCATCAACACCAGCAGCGGCGCGGGCCTGCTGGGCTCCGTCGGACAGGGCAACTACAGCGCAGCCAAGGCCGGGATCGTCGGGCTGACCCTGGTCGCGGCCGCGGAGCTGCGCCGCTACGGCGTCCTCGTCAACGCCGTCGCCCCCGCGGCCCGTACCCGCATGACGGAACACGTCTTCGCCGACACCATGGCCGCCCCCGCCGCCGGCTTCGACGCCATGGCACCGGAGAACGTGTCACCCCTCGTGGTCTGGCTGGGCTCTGCCGCCGCCGATGTCACCGGCCGGGTCTTCGAGGCGGAGGCCGGGCGGATCACCGTCATGGAGGGCTGGCGCCCGGGCCCCACCGCTGACAAGGGCGCGCGGTGGACTCCGGCCGAGGCGGGGGAGACGGCGCTGAAGCTCCTCGCCAAGGCCCAGGAGCCGGGGCGCGTGTACGGCGCGTGAGGACGAGTCGTCAGGTGTCGCACTCCAGCACCGTCCGGCACAGTCCGCACCGCGCGCGGACCCGCCCCCGCACCGGTACCCGGATCCGCTGGAGGCAGGTCGGGCAGGGGAAGGAGACCCGCAGCCCGCCGGTCGCGTCGGGGCTGAAGTCGTACGGGGTGCCGGGCTGCGGCCGGTCGGCGTGGCGGCGGTCGTGGGCGTAGCGGCGACGGCCCGCCCAGCCGGCGTCGGTCAGCGGGGGCTGCTGCGCGTCACGGCGGGCGCGGGCCATGCCCTTGCCGTAGGCGGTGTACGCCTGCGGGCTGGTGAACCACACCGACGGGTCCTCGCCGAAGGCCAGGGAGCGCTTCGCCAGCACGTAGCCGAACTCCTCCGGTGTGAGATAGCCCAGCTTCTGCGACGAGACCGCGTCCTCGCGGTAGGCGTCCAGGAGGAGCCAGCCCGCGCCCAGATACGTCGTCACCGTGTCCGTGAGGATCTCGTTCTCCGCCGTGCTGGGGAACGACAGGTCCAGCCGGTGCAGATAGACATGCGTCACCTCGTGGGCCAGCGCCGCGCCGATGTCCTCGCGGTGGGTGCGGAACCGGTCGTTCAGTTCGACGAAGTACTCCGGGCCCGCCGCCAGTTCCACGCTCGCCGCGTGCGTCATCTCACGGAAGCCGACGATCATACGGGCGTCCGGCAGCCGGAAGTGCCGTACCAGCTCACGGGCCACCCGCTGCGCGCCCAGATGCAGGTCGTCGGTGTCGCAGAAGGCCACGTCGGCGGGGGCCACGCTGGCCGAGAAGGTCCGGACGGTCTCGTACGACAGCCGCCGGTACAGCGCGGTGACAGCCGTCCGCACCGTCTCCAGATGCGGGAACCCGTGCTCGACCGGTCCGCCGTTCGCCACGCCCCGACCCCCATAAGACGCCCTGGACTCCACCCCACTCTAGTGCGGGACCGGGGCCCGTCGTTCGGATCACGCCGCAGACGCGGGGCCCGGCACACACGGCTGCCGCGGCACTAGGGTGATCACCCATGACCACCAGCAACACCCACACCGGCGACGTCGACCCCGCCGTCCGCGCCGAACTCGACCGGCTGCGCGACAGCATCGACAACATCGACGCGGCCGTCGTCCACATGCTCGCCGAGCGGTTCAAGTGCACCCAGCAGGTCGGCCGCCTCAAGGCCGTCCACCAGCTGCCGCCCGCCGACCCGGCCCGCGAGGGACGGCAGATCGACCGGCTCCGCAGCCTCGCCGAGAACGCCAAGCTCGACCCGGCCTTCGCCGAGAAGTTCCTCAACTTCATCATCGCCGAGGTGATCAGACACCACGAGCGCATCGCCGAGGACACCGTCAACCCCCAGGCGTCCGGCCAGGAACGGACATAAGCCGCGTACCGATCCGCCTCTGTGCGCCGTCGGAGCCATCAGGCAGCATGGCGTTCATGTCCGTACTGACGCGCGACGAAGCGCAGACCCGAGCACAGCTCCTCGACGTCCACCGCTACACGGTCGAGCTCGACCTCACCACCGGGGACGAGACCTTCGACTCGCGTGCCGTGATCCGGTTCACCGCGCTGTCGGCCGGGGACACGTTCGTCGAGCTCAAGCCCGCCGAGCTGCGCTCCGTCACCCTCGACGGACAGCCCCTCGACCCGGAGACCCTGGACCAGGACCGGCTGCCGCTGAGGAACCTCACCGCGGGCGAGCACGAACTGCGCGTCGACGCCGTCATGAGTTACTCCCGCACCGGGGAGGGCATGCACCGCTTCACCGACCCCAGCGACGGCGAGACATACCTCTACACCCAGCTCTTCCTCGGCGACGTGCAGCGCGTCTTCGCCGCCTTCGACCAGCCCGACCTGAAGGCCGTCTTCGAGCTGACCGTCACCGCGCCCCACGGCTGGACCGTCCTCGCCAACGGCGTCACCGAGCACCTCGGCGACGGCCGCTGGCAGGCCGCCCCCACCCCGCCCGTCTCCACCTACCTCGTCGCCGTCGCCGCCGGCCCCTGGCACTCCGTGCGCACCGAGCACCGCGGCCTGCCCTTCGGCATCCACTGCCGCCGCTCCCTCGCCCCGTACCTCGATGCCGACGCCGACGAGATCCTCGACGTCACGCGCGCGTGCTTCGACCGGTTCCACGAGAAGTTCGAGGAGCCCTACCCCTTCGACTCCTACGACCAGGCCTTCGTCCCCGAGTTCAACGCGGGCGCCATGGAGAACCCGGGCCTGGTCACCTTCCGCGACGAGTTCGTCTACCGCTCCGCCGTCACCGACACCGAGCGGCAGACCCGCGCGATGGTGATCGCCCACGAGATGGCGCACATGTGGTTCGGCGACCTGGTCACCCTCAGGTGGTGGGACGACATCTGGCTGAACGAGTCGTTCGCCGAGTACATGGGGTACCAGACCACCATCGAGGCGACCCGCTTCACCGACACCTGGGTCGACTTCGGTGTGGCGCGCAAGGCCTGGGGCTACGACGCCGACCAGCGTCCCTCAACCCACCCGGTCGCCCCCGACGCCGTCGACGACACGGCCGCCGCCCTGCTCAACTTCGACGGCATCTCCTACGCCAAGGGCGCCTCCGCGCTGCGCCAGCTGGTGGCCTGGCTCGGCGAGAAGGACTTCCTCGCCGGCATCAACATCCACTTCGCCCGGCACCGGTTCGCCAACGCCACCCTCGCCGACTTCATCGACTCCCTGGCCGCCGCCACCGACCGCGACGTACACGCCTGGGCCGACGCCTGGCTGCGCACCACCGGCGTCGACACGCTCACCCCGCACGTCACTCCCGACGGAGACAACGGTACGCGCGCGCTCACCGTCGGCCGCGAGGGCAGCCGCCCGCACCGGATCACCGTCGGCCTGTACGACCACGACGTCACCGGCGAGGGCGGGCTGGTGCTGCGCGAGCGCATCGGCCTCGACATCCCGCAGACCGCGCCCCAGCTCATCGGCAAGCGGCCCGCGCTGATCCTCCTCAACGACGGCGACCTGACCTACGCCAAGGTCAGGTTCGACACCGAGTCCTTCGAGGCGGTCCGCACCGGTCTGTCCGGCCTGCCCGAGCCGCTCACCCGCGCGGTCGTGTGGAACGCCCTGCGCGACGCGGTCCGCGACGGCGAACTCCCGCCCGCCGACTACCTGGAGACCGCCCGCGCCCACCTCCCCCGGGAGACCGACCTGGCCCTCGTGCAGGGCGTACTGGCCTTCGCCGCCGGGCAGGTCGCCAACCGCTTCCTGCCGCCCGGCGAGCGGCCCGCCGCCCAGGCCACCCTCTCCGCCCTGTGCCGCGACCTCATCCGCCGCACCGAGGACGGCGACAACCCCGGGCTGCGGCTGATCGCCGTCCGCCACTTCATCGACGTGGCCGCCCACCCGCACACCATCGCCGCCTGGCTGGCCGACGGCACGGTGCCCGGCGGACCCGAGCTCGACCCCGAGCTGCGCTGGCGCGTCCTGTGCCGACTCGCCGTCCTCGGTGCCACCGACGAGGCCGCCATCGCCGCCGAGCTGCAGCGCGACCCGAGCGCCGCCGGCCAGGAGGGCGCCGCCCGCTGCCGGGCCGCGCTGCCCGACCCGGAGGCCAAGCGCGCCGCCTGGGAGGCGATGTTCGCCACGGACGACCTGTCCAACTACCTGTTCACGGCGACCGCCCAGGGCTTCTGGCAGCCCGAGCAGGCCGAACTGGTACGGGAGTACGTGGCCCGCTACTACGAGGACGTGCCCGCCGTCGCCGCCCGGCGCGGTCCCGCCATCGCCGTCGCCGCCGGACGCCACGCCTTCCCGGCGTACGCCGTGGACGCGGAGAACCTCGCCCTGGGCGAGGCCTGTCTGCGCGACGCCGCCCCGGTCACCGCCCTGCGCCGCCGCCTCGCCGACGAACTCGACGACCTGGCACGCGCGCTGCGCGTGCGGGAAGCGGTACGGGAGGCATAGGAGCCGACCCGGCATCCGTCCCCGGCGACCGCCCGCCATGACCTGGCCGACGGGCGGTCGCCGGGGTTCGGGGGCTCAGGGCCGTACGGCCAGGTGCGGACGTGCCCGCCGTCCTCGGGGCCGCGCCGGACGACACGCCGCCCCATCATCGGCCCCAACAGGTTTTCCCCGCACGCGAGTACCCACTTTCGGGTTCTGATCGCAGGCTTTCCGGGCGCGCCGACCTCATGGGCGTACATGGTGGAACTCCGCCGAAGTCCCGCATGGATGTTCCCCTGCCCCGTGCCCCGGAGGAGAGCCCATGAGCATGCCGCCGCCCCTCGCCTCAGGACCCGCGGGGCCCGACGCCCTGCGGCCGTTGCTCGAAACCGTGCTCGGCGCGCTGCGGGAGGGCGCGCGGGCGCGCGGCGGCCCGCTGCCCTCGGGCGGCCCGGAGGCCGTCGCCGCGGCCGTCACCGCCGCCCTGGGGGACGTACTGCCCGACCAGGGGGACCCCGACGCCCTGCGCACCCTCGTGCACGCTCTCGCCGCGGGCGCCGCCGACCCCGCCGACCCGCTGTGCGCCGCCCATCTGCACTGCCCGCCGCTCGCCGTGGCCGCAGCCGCCGACCTCGCCGCGAGCGTCCTCAACCCGTCCCTCGACTCCTGGGACCAGGCCCCGGCCGCCTCCGTCCTGGAAGGCCTCGTCACCCGGCGGCTCGCCCAGGAGACCGGTCTGGCGGACGCGCTCGTCACCAGCGGCGGCACCGAGTCCAACCTCCTCGCCCTGCTGCTCGCCCGCGAGGCGTCCGGCAGCAGCGTCCAGCTCGTGTGCGGCGCCAACGCCCACCACTCACTGCCCCGTGCCGCCTGGCTCCTCGGCCTGCCCGATCCCGTCGTGGTCCCCGCGCCCAACGGCACGCTCGACCCCGCCGCCCTGGACGAGGTCCTCACCCGCTTCCCCCGCCCGCTGCTGGTCGCCGCCACCGCCGGCACCACCGACGCCGGACTCATCGACCCGCTGCCCGAGATCGCCGGACTGTGCGCGGCACACGGCGCGCGCCTGCACATCGACGCCGCGTACGGCGGCGGACTCGTCTTCAGCGACCGGCACCGCGAGAAGCTCGCCGGACTGGAAGCCGCCCACACCGTCACACTCGACCTGCACAAACTCGGCTGGCAGCCGGTCGCCGCGGGCCTCCTCGCGGTGGCCCGCCCCCGCGACCTGGCCGTCCTGCGCCAGCACGCCGACTACCTCAACGCCGACGACGACACCGAGGCCGGATTCCCCGACCTGCTCGGCCGCTCCCTGCGGACCACGCGCCGCCCCGACATCCTCAAGATCGCGGTCACCCTCGGAACGCTCGGCCGCGCGGGACTCGGCGCCCTCGTGGACCAGGTGTGTGCGCGGGCGCGGGAGTTCGCCGCCCTCGTCCAGGACCACCCCGGCTTCGAGCTGTACGACCGGCCGGTCATCAGCACGGTCCTGTTCCGGCCGGCCGGGGCCACCGACGAGGCCGTCGCCGACGTACGGCGCACCTTGCTGCACGAGGGCCGTGCCGTCCTCGGCCGGGCCCGCCTCGACGGGTCCCTGTGGCTCAAGGCCACCCTCCTCAATCCGCACATCCGGCCGCACGAACTGGCCGATCTCCTGAAACTCGTGGAAGGAACCACGCCGCGATGACCAACCCCCCGCCCCACGAGTCCGACGCACCCCGCGACCTGGTCGGCATCGGTATCGGACCGTTCAATCTCTCCCTGGCCGCCCTCGCGCACCCGCTCGCCGAACTGGACACCGTCTTCTACGAGCAGCGCGCCGGCTTCGACTGGCACCCCGGTCTGCTCATCGACGGCGCCACCGTCCAGGTGCCGTTCCTCGCCGACCTGGTGACCCTCGCCGACCCGGTCAGCCGCTGGAGCTTCCTCAACTACCTCAAGTCCCGCGACCGGCTGTTCCCGTTCTACTTCGCCGAGCGCTTCCACATCCAGCGCGCCGAGTACGACTCCTACTGCCGCTGGGTCGCCGAGAACCTCCCCGGCCTGCGCTTCTCCCACCAGGTCGACTCCGTCCGCTGGAACCCGGAACGCGACGCCTTCGAGGTCGACTTCACCGGGCTCGGCGCCGAGGGCAAGGCCGAGACCCTGGGCCGCACCCTCACGCGCAACGTCGTTCTCGGCGTCGGCACCGCCCCTCACGTCCCCGAACCGCTCAGGCCCCTGGCCGAGGCCCCCGGCGTGCCGGTGATCCACGCCGCCGACTACCTCGCGCACCGCGACGCCTTCCACGCCGCGGGCCATGTCACCGTGGTCGGCTCGGGACAGTCCGGTGCCGAGGTCTTCCTGGACCTGCTGCGCCACCGTCCGTCCGGCCGCGAGCGGCTCCACTGGATCGGCCGGAGCGCCGCCTTCGCGCCCATGGAGTACTCCAAGCTGGGCCTGGAGCACTTCACGCCCGACTACACCCGCTATTTCCACGCCCTCGGCGAAGAAGTCCGCGACGGACTGGTCACCTCCCAGTGGCAGCTCCACAAGGGCATCGACGCCGAAACCATCTCCGCCATCCACGACGAGCTCTACCGCCGCAGCCTGCACGGCGGCTGGCCCGACGCCGTCCTCACCCCCGGCGTCCGTGTCCGCACGGCGGGGCGTGTCGCCACCACCCAGGTCGAGCTGCACCTCGATCACGAGCAGCAGGGGACCCGTTCCCGGCTCGTCACCGACGCGGTCGTCCTCGCCACCGGCTACCGGGAACGCCCGCTCGACCGCATCCTCGCCGGTCTGGAGCCGTATCTGCGCCTCGACAGCAGCGCACGGCCACGGGTGGACGAGTCGTACCGCCTCGTCCTCGACCCGTGTGTCACCGGCTCGGTGTATGTGCAGAACGCCGAACTGCACACCCACGGCGTCGGCGCCCCCGACCTGGGGCTCGCCGCCTGGCGCAGCGCCACCATCCTCAACTCCCTGACGGGCAAGGAGACCTACCCGCTGCCACGGCGGACGGCGTTCACCACGTTCGGCCTTCAGGAGCGGCCCCGCGTACCGGAGGCACGCGAGGCCCAGGTCCTGACCCCGCTGGTCGACAGCGGTCAGTGATCCGGACGGTGTCCTGAAGGACACCGTCCGGAAAATCGTCCTAGAATACCGGCGTGCCGTTGCGGGTCAGCTTCCAGTCCGCCGACGCGAAGTCCTTCGGGTCCAGGACACCCTTCGCGGTCACCCACTCCGCGATCCGGGTACGGATCTCCGTCGACTCCGCCCACAGCTCCTTGGCCGTGGCGACGTGCGGGAACGCGCCGCCGCCGTTGGCCCGGTAGTTGTTCACGGCGAGCACGAACTGCTGGGCGTCGTCCAGCGCGGCGCCCTTGTAGGTGAGGTTCCTGATCCGGGAGCCGGCCGGCTGGGCGATGTCGATGTCGTACTGAAGACCCGACACATAGTCGTAGTTGTAGTCCGGGCGGCCGTTCGCGTTCGTCAGCTTCTCCACGTCCACGGCGGCGTCGGCGGCCGTCTGCACGAAGTACTCGGCGGAGTACTCCAGGTACGCCCTGACCTGCGCGCCCGTCATCAGCTTGGCGACCAGCGTGTTGTCGTACACGTACAGGCCGGACAGGCCCCGGATGGTCACGTCCCCGGCCGGGATCTCCGAGGTGCGGGAGAACGGCGAGGCCTGCGCGATCACCGGCAGCGCGGCGTACTCGGTGCCCGCCAGCGCCGCCTCGACCACGTCCTCCTGGACCTTGGTGATCAGGTCGACGATCGGGGCGTCCTTGTAGCGGGCCTCGGCCGTGGTCAGTGTCGCGGTCGCGGTGCCGACGACCTGGTTAACGTACGCGACGACCTTCGCGTGCTCGTCCTTCAGCAGCCTGGTGATCCTCGGGTCGTCGGCGACCGAGTTGGAGTTCAGCAGCGAGGCGGCGACCGACTCGACCTCCCAGCCGCACTTGCCGCGCACCAACTCGATGTCGAACAGGGTGAGTCGCTCGGCGTAGCACAGCGGCTCGGACAGGATCACCGTCTTGCCGGTGGCCTCGTTGGTGACCTTCAGCTCCGGGATCTCCACGTGGGCGTGGCCCACCAGGATCGCGTCGATGCCGGGCACCTGACGGGCGACGTTGGCGGCGGCGTTCTCGACGTAAGGCAACTGGTCGCCGTAGGACGAGGTGCCGGAGGAACCGGAGTGCGCCGACACCACGACGACGTCGGCACCCATCGCCTTCAGCTTCGGCACCCACTTCGCGGCCTGCTCCTCCAGACCCGGGAACTTCAGCTTGCCCTGTACATAGGCCTTGTCCCAGATCGCGATGCCGGGGTTGGTCAGCCCGAGGACGGCGACCTTCACCGGCGGGGCGCCCGGCACATGGAACTTCTTGATGAAGTACGGCGGAAAGGCCGGCCGCAGTGTCTTCGCGTCGACCGCGTTGGCGCCGAGCAGCGGAAAGTCCAGCTGGTCCTCGAACTTGCGCAGCGTCTCGATGCCGTAGTTGAACTCGTGGTTGCCGAGGGCGGCCGCGTCGTAGCCGATCGCGTTCATCGCCTGTGCCATCGGGTGCACCGGTCCGCCCTTGGCGGTGATCGGGTCGACCTTCGCGAAGTAGTACGTCAGCGGGGTGCCCTGGATCGTGTCGCCGGCGTCGAGCAGCAGGGTGTTGCGGCGGCCCTTCTCCTTGCGCACCCGCTCGACCAGCGTCGAGATGCGGGCCAGGCCCATGGAGTTGCCCGCCTGGTCGGAGTACTCCGCGTCCTTGAAGTAGTCCCAGTTGAAGACGTGCCCGTGCAGGTCGGTGGTGCCCATGACCGTGAGGGAGTACCGCTTGGGGTGCCGCCTGTCGTGCCCGCGCTCCGGCGCGGCCTCGGCCGCCGGAGCCGCCGCCGCACCGACGACCACCGCCCCGGCCCCGGTCGCGGCGGACTTCTTCAGGAACTTCCGGCGGTTCAACGGCATGGCTCGTTCTCCTCGATGGGTGATCAACGACGCGCGTAGATTCTGCCCTGCACATGCCATGCGGCAACAGGTCCGGGAGGTTGCGATCGGATGACCCGGAGGGTGAACCGCCGCTCCAGTGACCCGGCGGTCGCCTGAGAAGACATGACACAGTGGGCCGTATGACCGCTTCGTACGGCACCGCCGACGCCCCCCGGATCGCCGTCCGGGGCGAGGCCCGGCTCGAAGTCGCACCGGAGATCGCCCGCATCGGAGTCACTGTCGGCGCACGGGGACGGGACCGGCGAGCGGCCCTGGACGACCTCACCCGCCGCAACGCCGCCGTCCTCGACCTCGTCAGGTCCTACGGCGACGCCGTGGAGCGCCTGGAGACCGGCTTCCTCGCCATCACCCCGGAGACGTCCGCGCACGGCCGCGGCGAACGCGTCCGTACCTACCACGGCCGCGTCCACATCGGTGCCGTGCTCCGCGACTTCACGTCCCTCGGTGAACTCGTAACGCGTCTCGCCGACTTGGAACTCACCCAGGTCGACGGCCCCTGGTGGGCGCTGCGCCCGGACTCCCCGGTGCACCGTGAGGCGCGGCAGCAGGCGGTACGCGAGGCCGTTCAGCGTGCCCGGGAGTACGCGGAGGCGGTCGGCGCCTCGCTCGCCGCCCTGGTGGAACTCGCCGACATCGGCGCGGAGAGCGCCGGACCCCGCCCGCCCGGGGGCGGCGCCCGGGCCCGCTCCGCGTCCCTGGCGTCCCTGGCCTCCGCGGAAGAGGCGCCGCCCCTGGATCTCGAACCCCAGCGTCAGCAGGTCTACGCACAGGTGAACGCGCGATTCACGATGACGCCCCCGCGTCTGTGATTCTTGCGTCCGTGATTCCCGGCGACTCCCGGCGCACAATTCAATACTTGTCAACGGTCCTTACATGCAAAGGTCGTTGAGTGGACATGTGGGGCCAATTCTCTACCGGCGGGTAAGGCATAGGCTCGATGCATGCGCCGAGCAAAGATCGTCTGCACTCTGGGGCCCGCCACCGATTCATACGACCAGATCAAGGCACTGGTCGAGGCCGGAATGGACGTCGCCCGATTCAACCTCAGCCACGGCGGCCACGCCGAGCACGAGGAGCGTTACCAGCGCGTCCGCAAGGCGGCCGACGAAACCGGCCGCAGTGTCGGCCTCCTCGCCGACCTTCAGGGTCCGAAGATCCGGCTCGGCCGTTTCGCCGAGGGTCCCGTACTTCTTGAACGCGGTGACACCTTCACCATCACCGTCGAGCCGGACGCGAAGGGCGACCGGAACCAGTGCGGAACGACCTACCCCGGCCTCGCCGCCGACGTCACCGAGGGCGAGCGCATTCTCGTGGACGACGGCAAGGTCTCCCTCGAGGTCGTCTCCGTCGACGGTCCCCGGGTGCACACCAGGGTGGTCGAACCCGGCGTGATCTCCGACCACAAGGGGCTGAACCTCCCCGGCGTCGCCGTGTCGGTTTCCGCCCTCTCGGAGAAGGACGAGGCCGACCTCCGCTGGGCGCTGCGCACCGGCTTCGACGTCGTCGCGCTGTCCTTCGTGCGCAGCGGCAGGGACATCGAGGACGTCCACCGGATCATGGACGAGGAGGGCCGCCGCCTGCCGGTGATCGCCAAGGTGGAGAAGCCGCAGGCGGTCGAGGCGATCGAGGACATCGTCGCCGCCTTCGACGGCATCATGGTGGCGCGCGGTGACCTGGGCGTGGAGATGCCCCTGGAGCAGGTCCCGATCGTCCAGAAGCGGGCCATCAAGCTGGCCAGGCGCAACGCCAAGCCGGTCATCGTGGCGACGCAGATGCTCGACTCCATGATTGTCAACTCCCGCCCGACCAGGGCGGAGGCCTCCGATGTCGCCAACGCGGTCATCGACGGCACGGACGCGGTGATGCTGTCGGGCGAGACGAGCGTCGGCAACCACCCAGTCGAGACGGTGCGCACCATGGCCCGGATCCTCGCGGCGGCCGAGGAGGACATTCTCGCCAAGGGCCTGCCGCCGCTGACCGAACAGAACAAACCGCGCACCCAGGGCGGCGCGGTCGCCCGGGCCGCGGCAGAGATGGGCGACTTCCTCAGCGCCGGGTTCCTGGTGGCCTTCACCGAATCGGGCGACACCGCCCGGCGACTGTCCCGCTACCGCTCGCCCATCCCGCTGCTCGCGTTCACCCCGGAGCCGGCCACCCGCTCCCAGCTCTGTCTCACCTGGGGGGTCGAGACGTTCCTCGGCCCGCAGGTGGGATCGACGGACGCGATGGTCGACCAGGTGGACGAACTGCTCCTGAAGTACGGCCGCTGCCGGAAGGGCGACATCGTGGTCATCACGGCGGGCTCCCCGCCCGGCGTCTCCGGTTCGACGAACCTGGTCCGGGTGCACCACGTCGGCGAGGACGACAGTCCCAGGTGAACGACTCCGCGTGGTGACCTTGGAATCTGGTGACCTTGGAATCTGAGGAAAAGTGCCCCGGGTCGGACTCGAACCGACACTGTACGGGTTTTGAATCCGTTGCCTGCTGCCAATTGGGCTACCGGGGCCAGCAGATTCCAAGGTTTCCCTTGACCCTCCGCGCGTCCACCATACCGTAGCTAGGTAGGCTCTTGTCAGCAGTACCCCTGCCCTGAACGAGGAGCCCCCGTGACCGCCGAGTCGCCACAGCCCGTAGACGCGCCCGACGACGACAGGTCGCACGTGCCTCCGGTGACGACCCGAGTCGTCATCGCCGAGGACGAGGCACTGATCCGCCTCGACCTCAAGGAGATGCTGGAGGAGGAGGGGTACACCGTCGTCGGCGAGGCCGGGGACGGCGAGCGGGCGGTGGAACTCGCCCGCGAGCACCGGCCCGACCTGGTCATCCTCGACGTCAAGATGCCCAAGCTGGACGGCATCTCGGCGGCCGAGAAGATCGCCGAGGAGTCCATCGCACCCGTCCTGATGCTCACCGCCTTCTCCCAGCGCGATCTGGTCGAGCGTGCCCGCGACGCCGGCGCGATGGCCTACCTGGTGAAGCCGTTCAGCAAGAGTGACGTCGTGCCCGCCATCGAGATGGCGGTGTCCCGCTTCACCGAGCTGAAGCAGCTGGAGCAGGAGGTCGCCGACCTCACCCAGCGACTGGAGACCCGCAAGCTCGTCGACCGGGCCAAGTCCATCCTCCAGAGCGAGTACGGGCTGACCGAGCCGGCCGCCTTCCGCTGGATCCAGAAGACCTCCATGGACCGCCGGATGTCCATGCAGCAGGTCGCCGAGGCCGTCATCGCGGACAACGAGGAGAAGAAGGCCGCCAAGGGCTGACCGCCGCGCGTCGGGAGAGGGCCGAACCGCCCCGCCCCAAGGACATGATGAGGCCCGCACCCCGGGGAAGGGGTGCGGGCCTCATCGTTTCGGCGTTCGGTCCTCGGGTCAGTCCTCGCCGAGGTACGCCTTGCGCACGGAGTCGTCGCGCAGCAGGTCCTGGCCGGAGCCCGACAGAACGATGTTGCCGACCTCCATCACATGGCCCTGGTCGGCCAGCGACAGAGCCGCCTGGGCGTTCTGCTCGACGAGCAGAATCGTTGTTCCCTGGGACTTCAGCTCGGCGATGGTCGCCATGATCTTCTGCATCATGATGGGCGACAGACCCATGGACGGCTCGTCCAGCATGAGCAGCTTCGGCTGGGACATCAGGGCCCGGCCCATCGCCAGCATCTGCTGCTCACCGCCCGACAGGGTGCCGGCCGCCTGCTTCCTGCGCTCCCCGAGGATGGGGAACAGGTCGTAGGCGCGCTGGATGTCCTTCTCGATGCCCGGCTTGTCGTTGCGCAGGAAGGCCCCGAGGCGCAGGTTGTCCTCGATGGTCATGCGCGGGAAGATGTGCCGCCCCTCGGGGGAATGGGCGAGTCCCAGCGAGACCACGTTGTGGGCCGGGACCTTCTTCAGCGACTTGCCGTTGAACCTGATCTGCCCGCCGACCGGCTTGAGCAGACCGGAGAGGGTGCGCAGGGTGGTGGTCTTGCCGGCACCGTTGGTGCCGATCAGGGTGACCACCTCGCCGGCCTCGACCTTGAACGAGATGCCCTTGACGGCCTCGATCTTGCCGTAGGCGACCCGGAGGTCCTCGACCTCGAGCAGTGCGGTCATCAGTCGTTCTCCTTGCCGGGCGCGGCGTCCGTCGTGGTCTCGGCACTCGCCCCGGCGTTCGCCTCGGCGGCCTCGACCTCGGCCACCTCCTCGTCACCGGGGGCGTTCTCGAAGGGCTCGCCGAGGTACGCGGCGACGACCCGCTCGTCGCCCTGAACGGTCGCGCTGTCGCCCTCGACCAGCTTCTGGCCCTGCACGAGGACGGCGACGCGGTCGCAGAGGTTGAAGATGAAGCGCATGTCGTGCTCGATCACGAGGACGGCGATGCCCTTGTCCCGGATCGCGAAGACCAGTTCCTCGGTGGTCCGGGTCTCCTGCGGGTTCATGCCCGCCGTCGGCTCGTCGAGGAGCAGCAGACCGGGCTCGCTCGCCAGCGCGCGGGCGATCTCCAGCTTGCGCTGCTCACCGTAGGGCAGGTTGCGGGCCAGGTGCTCGGCCTTCTTGTCCAGGCCCACGAACTCCAGGAGTTCCATGGCCCGTTCGCGGGAGGCCGCCTCGGCCTTGTGGAAGCCGGGGCCGCGCAGCAGGGCGGACCACAGGCCCTCCTTGGTGCGGGTGTGCCGGCCGACGAGCACGTTCTCCAGGACCGTCATGTTGGCGAACAGACGGATGTTCTGGAAGGTACGGGCGATACCGGCCGCGGTCACCTTGAAGGACTTGGGCGGCAGGACGTTGCCCTTGTAGCGGACCTCGCCCTCGGTGGGCACGTAGAGGCCGGTGAGGCAGTTGAAGAAGGTCGTCTTGCCGGCTCCGTTGGGGCCGATCAGGCCGACGATCTCGCCGCTGTTGACGGTGAGGTCGACATTGCGTACGGCGGTGAGGCCACCGAAGCGCATGGTGACGCCGCGGGCGTCGAGCACGACCTCGCCGGAGGCGGAGGCGCCGGGGACGCCGTCCTTGGTGGTGGTGTCGGTAGTCATCGTGGTCAGGCCCCTGCCTTGGTGAGAACGGCGGGCGCTTCGGCCTCTTCGTGGAACTCGAGCTGGCGGCGCCGGTTGGGGATGATGCCCTCAGGGCGGAAGCGCATCAGCAGCACGAGCACGACACCGAAGGCGAAGAGCTGGTAGTTGCCCAGGAACTGGAGCTTCGCGGGGATCAGGTAGAGCAGCGCGGCACCGACCAGCGGTCCGGCGATGGTGCCCATGCCGCCGAGGACCACCGCGGCCAGCAGGAAGGCCGAGTTGGGCGGAACCACATGGGCGAACTGGTACTGCTCAGGGGTCACCGTGTAGGTGACGTGGGCCTGGACGGAGCCGGCCAGACCGGCGAGGCACGCGCCGAGCGCGAAGGCGATGAGCTTGACCCGGAAGCCGTTGATGCCCATGGCGAGCGCGGCCGTCTCGTCCTCACGGATGGCGATCCAGGCGCGGCCGATGCGGGAGTCGCTGCTGCGCTGGAACACCACGACCACGACGAGCGTGATGAGCAGCATCAGCAGGAAGTAGTTCGCGAACCGGCCCACGGTCGTGCCGAGGATGGTGTGCTCCTGGCCGAAGTCGAACCCGAGGATGTTCAGGTTCGGGATCGACGAGATGCCGTTGGAGCCGTTGGTGACGTCCGGGCCGGAGGTGCCGTCCATGTTGAGGACGGTGATGCGGAAGATCTCACCAAAGCCGAGGGTGACGATGGCCAGGTAGTCACCGCGCAGTCGCAGTGTCGGGGCGCCGATGAGCACACCGAAGATCATTGCGACGGCGGCGCCGGCCAGCGCCGCGGCCCAGAACGGCCACTGCACGTGCAGCGGCGACGACGGCGAACCGGAAACCAGGGCCGCCGTGTACGCGCCGACACCGAGGAAGGCGACGTAACCGAGGTCGAGGAGGCCGGCGAGGCCGACGACGATGTTCAGACCGAGCGCGACGGTCGCGAAGATCAGGATGTAGACGCCGATCGTCGCGTACTGGTCGTTGGCCTGGGTGAAGGGGAAGGCGGCCGCGGCGACGAAGGCACCGGTCATGGTGATGTTGCGGTGGCGCGCGGTGATCGCCGAGACCCGGGCCACGATCCCGGCCTTGGCGAGGGAGGCGAAGCCGAACCCGGCGGTGAGGAGGAAGCCGATGAACAGCTGGTCGTACTCGGTGCCGATGCCGTAGGTGAAGACGGTCAGACCGACGGCCATGGCCGCCACGATGACCAGGATCTCGACGTAGGACGGCAGCTTCTTCGCCGGGGCCGGGGCCTCGGAGGCGAAGGCCGCCTTGACGACGTTCCACCGCTCCCGGGCGTTGTGGACGAACCGCTCGCGCCCGGTGTCGTCCGGGTCGAAGGGCTCGGGCGCCGGACGCTCGAACGGCAGGGCCAGCGCGCCGAGCAGCGCGACCGCTGTGGCGATGGCCACGACGTAGCCACCGGGCTCCAGGTTCGCCAGGCCGCCGAGCTTCACGCTGATGGCGGTGACGGTGTACCAGGCGGTGGCGAACGTGCCGAGCGCGGACACCTTCAGGGCGCTGTCGGCGCTCCCGGGGGTCAGCCGGTCGAGGCCCTTGACGCCGTAGGAGGCGAGGCCGAACAGCGTGGTGAGGATGCCACCGATCAGGACGAGGACCTGGAGGCCGCCCGGGTAGCCGTAGACGGTGAGGTCACCGGGGAAGGCGGCGGTCCAGGTCCAGGCGAGGAACGTGGAGACGATGGTGAGGGCGCCGCCGCCGGTGGCGAGGGCCCGGCCGAGCGCCACGGGCAGGGCGATGAGCCCGGACTGGGTGGTGGCGGTGGCGCCGGAGGTCTCTGCTGCGGTCTGTGTGGTCATCGGTGTCACGCCCTGTCCGCGACGCGCTCGCCGAGCAGACCCTGTGGTCTGAACAGCAATACGAGGATGAGGAGTACGAACGCCCAGACGTCTGCCCAGGACTGGCTGCCGAACTTGTCCATGCCCGGTATGTCCGAGATGTAGGCAGTGGACAGAGCCTCGGCGACGCCGAGGACGATGCCGCCGAGCATGGCGCCGTAGATGTTGCCGATGCCGCCGAGGACGGCCGCGGTGAACGCCTTCAGGCCCAGGATGAAGCCCATGCGGAAGTCGATCTGGCCGTACTTGAAGCCGTACGCGACGGCTCCGACGGCGGCGAAGGTGGCACCGAGGGCGAACGCGACCACGATGATGCGGTCGGTGTTGACGCCCATCAGCTTCGCGGTGTCCGGGTCCTGGGCGGTGGCCTGCATGCCGCGCCCGGTCCGGGTGCGCATCACGAAGTAGGCGAGGAAGGCCATGCTGAGCGGAGCGGCGATGACCAGGAAGACGTCACCGGTCTGGATGGTGACGTTGCCGATCTCGAAGGGGCCGCCCGGGATGCTCGGGAAGGTGCGCGCGGACTTGGCGCCCGGGTACCAGGCCCACACGGCCTGCTGGAGGGCGAGGGAGAGACCGATGGCGGTGATGAGCGGAGCGAGGCGGGGTGCGCTGCGCAGCGGCCGGTAGGCGAGCCGTTCCGCTCCGACGGCGAGGGTGACGGAGACCAGGATGGCTCCGATGAGCATCAGTGGCAGGGCCACCAGCATGGAGGTGCCGTCGGGAAGGATGTAGACGTAGACCGTCAGCGCGCCGAAGGCACCGGTCATGAAAATCTCGCCATGGGCGAAGTTGATGAGCTGGACAATGCCATAGACCATCGTGTAGCCGATGGCGACCAGCCCGTACATGGATCCCAGTAGCAGGCCGTTGACCAGCTGCTGCGGCAGTTCGTTCACCGCATGTCCTCCGAGCGTTCGGAAAGTTCGACGGATATCGAGAGATGGTGCCGGATGCGAGTCCGCGCGGGGCGCCAGTGGAACAGCGCCCCGCGCGGCTCGGTGATACGGGTGTGGGTCAGCTCGGGTTGTAGGTACCCGACACCACGGACGTCCAGGCGCCCTTCTCGACCGAGTACACGGTGAGCTGCTTGTTGGTGGCGTCGCCGTATTCGTCGAAGGAGACCTTGCCGGTCACACCGTCGAAGGAGACGTTCTGCATCGCCGCGGTGACCTTCTCGCGGGCGTCGGACGGCAGCTTGCCGCCGTTGTCGTCGACGACCTTCTTGACGGCCTCGATGATCGCCCAGGTGGAGTCGTAGGAGTAACCGCCGTACGCGCCGTACTCCTCGCCGTAACCGCCCGCCTTGTAGTTGGAGACGAACTCCTTGGCGGAGGGCAGCGTCTCGACCGGCGCGCCGACCGAGGTGGCGAGGTCGCCCGTGCCGGTGGAACCGGCCAGCTTGATGTAGTCCTCGGCGTAGATGCCGTCGCCGCCGACCACCGGGATCTTGGCGCCCGCGGCCTTGATCTGCTTGCTGAGCGGACCGGCCTGCGGGTACTCGCCGCCGTAGTAGACAACCTCGGCGCCCGAGTTCTTCACCTTGGTGGCGACCGCGGAGAAGTCCTTGGTGTCGGGGTTGATGTGCTCGGTGCCGGCCACCTTGCCGCCGAGCTTCTTGAACTCGTCGGTGAACGTGGCGGCGAGGCCGGCGCCGTAGGTCTTCTTGTCGTCGATGACGAAGACCTTCTTCTTCTTGGCCTGGTTGTAGACGTACTGCGCGGCGTACGGGCCCTGGATGGCGTCCGTGGTCGCGGTGCGGAAGTACGACTTGTACGGGCGCGCCTTGGTCTTCTGCCAGTCGTCACCCTGGGTCAGCGCCGGGTTGGTGTTGGCCGGGGAGACCTCCACCAGCTTCGCGTCGTCGAAGACCTTCTGCATCGACTGGGCGACGGAGGAGTTCAGCGGGCCGACGACACCGAGGACGTCCTTCTCGCCGACGAACTTGGTGGCGTTCGTCTGGCCCGAGGAGGGCTGGGCCTGGTCGTCGAGGGCCTCGATCTTGAAGGTGACGCCCTTGACGTAGTTCTTCTTGTTGGCCTGCTTGGTGGCGAGGTCGGCCGAGTTCTTGATACCCAGGCCGAGCGCGGACAGGTCACCGGTCAGCGGAGCGTCGACGCCGATGACGACGGTGGTGCCGTCGGAGCCGGAGTCCGAGCTCTTGTCGCCGCTGTCACGCGAGCCACAAGCGGTGAGAGTGAGTGCTCCCGCCGCCAGTGCGGCGGTGATGGCGATGAGCGAACGTTGACGCACGATCAGTCCTTTCCCCTGGCACGACCGCATCCCCGTGGAAACGGCCGAGTCTCCCGCGGAGTCGAACTGAGAATCCGACGTCGTGGTGACTGGCCGTGACTCTAAGCGTGTGTGGGGAACGTGGAGGAGTGTCTGACGAATGCTGTGACGCTCTTGTTATGACACGAGGTAACGCACAGCGGTACACGATGAGGGGAACAATGGAATTAAGCCTGATTCGCCCTGTCCGCATGGTGAGAATCCGCAGGACCCGCGCCGATCTGTTCAGGTGTCTCAAGGGTTTTGGTGATTACCTGGAATTGTTGCCGCAGGCGACCTGTACCGCTTCGGAGAGGTGCCGGGCGTAGCGCGGCCCGAGGATGAAACTCTGTACCTGCATTGCCCGCGCATTACGTAGAGTTACTTGCAGGAAAGGCAGCCCGGCGTCCTTGGGTACCGTTCCGCATTCCGTCACATGCATGGTTATTGTGATCTTGCGAGGGGCCCCGGCCTCCGTTTCGAAGGGCGCGCGCGGTGTCACGGTCAGCGCCAGCCCGGCGTACGGCTGGGTCACCCGGGTCACGGTCACCGGGGGTCCCGCCAGGACGGTGAGGGACACCGCGAAGCTGAAGCTGCGGGGCGGGGCGCCGGCCGGGGTGGGCCGGCCGCTCAGGAAGGACACGGACACCGCCTGCGCGGGGTACGGAGGCTCGGGCGGGGGAGGCTGCCGCGGGCGGGTCGCGTAGAGATATCCGCCGCCCGTGAGAAGGGCGGCGGCCGCGAACACGGCCACTACGGCGCGGCGGTGACGGGAGTACAGCGGCGCGAGGCGCGCGCGTACGCGCCCCGGCGGGCGGACGGCACCGGGGGCGTCCCCGCCCCCCGCGCTCGTGCCTTCCCCCGGCTCGACGGGGCCGACGCCGCTCACCGCCACGGACCTTCGCTGGGGGATCCGTGACGGTGGAGGGCGGCACCGGCGGTGCGCGTCCGACGGTCGATCAACTCGTGCGCGGCCGAAGCGCCCTGACCGCGTTTCACCGGGCGCGCCGCGTCAACGACCTGACGCAGGATCTCGTACTGCCCGTGGGACAGCCCCATCGACATGGGGGCGACGCTAAGGGGAAGGGAGGGCGAGGGGCAACGCCTCGGTGACGGGCGGTTCAGGGACCGCCGGGTACGGGCCCGCCCGTGCCGGGTCTCGGTCCGGACGGGCCGGGCTCAGCCCTGGACGGGCCGCGCGTGCGCCTCGTCGCCCGCCTTCACGTCACGCAGCAGGCAGGTCAGCCGGGCGGTGCACACCCTGCGGCCCTGCTCGTCGCTGATCACGATCTCGTACGTCGTCGTGGACCGCCCCCGGTGTACGGGCGTGGCCACGCCGGTCACCAGGCCCGAGCGCGCCCCGCGGTGGTGCGTGCAGTTGAGGTCGACACCCACCGCGATCTTGGAGCTGCCCCCGTGGAGCATCGCGCCCACCGAGCCCAGGGTCTCCGCCAGCACGGCGGACGCGCCTCCGTGCAGCAGCCCGTACGGCTGGGTGTTGCCCTCCACCGGCATGGTCCCGACGACCCGATCCGCGGACGCCTCGACGATGTTCACGCCCATCCGCGTGCCGAGGTGGCCCGCGGAGAAGAGCGCCGGCAGGTCGACCCCGAGCGCCGCGTACTCGTCGATGACCTCCTGCGGGAACTTCGCGCTCTGCTGCTCACCCATGAACCCGGCTCCGTTCGTCGTACACCTGGCTGTGTACACCTGTCTGTCGGCTGAGCAAACGCTCAGTCGGTCGCCGATTGTTCCAGACGCACGACGACGGACTTGCTGGCCGGGGTGTTGCTGGTGTCGGCCGTGGCGTCCAGCGGCACCAGCACGTTGGTCTCCGGGTAGTACGCCGCCGCGCAGCCCCTGGCCGTCGGGTAGTGCACGACCCGGAAGCCGGGCGCCCGCCGCTCCACACCGTCCCGCCACTCGCTCACCAGGTCCACGTAGGAGCCGTCCGCGACGCCCAGCTCCCGCGCGTCCTCGGGGTTGACCAGCACCACCCGGCGGCCGTTCCGGATGCCCCGGTAGCGGTCGTCGAGGCCGTAGATCGTGGTGTTGTACTGGTCGTGCGAGCGCAGCGTCTGGAGCAGCAGCCGACCCTCGGGCAGCTTCGGGTACTCGACCGGTGCCGCGGTGAAGTTCGCCTTGCCGGTGGCCGTCGGGAACCGGCGCTCGTCGCGCGGGGCGTGCGGCAGGGTGAACCCACCGGGGCGGGCCACCCGCGCGTTGAAGTCGTCGAAGCCCGGTATCACCCGGGCGATCCGGTCCCGGATCGCGGCGTAGTCCCGCTCGAACTCCGCCCACGGCACCACGCTGCCCTCGCCCAGCACCCCGCGCGCGAGACGGCACACGATCGCGGGCTCGGACAGCAGCATCGGGCTCGCCGGCTCCAGCCTGCCGCGCGAGGCGTGCACCATGCCCATCGAGTCCTCGACGGTCACGAACTGCTCGCCGCCCGACTGGACGTCCCGCTCGGTGCGCCCGAGCGTCGGCAGGATCAGCGCCCGCGCGCCCGTCACGACGTGCGAGCGGTTCAGCTTCGTCGACACGTGCACGGTCAGCCGCGCGCGGCGCATGGCCGCCTCGGTCACCTCGGTGTCCGGCGAGGCGGCGACGAAGTTGCCGCCCATGGCGAAGAACACCTTGGCGTCACCGTCGCGCAGCGCGCCGATGGCCCGCACGACGTCATAGCCGTGCTCGCGCGGCGGGGCGAACCCGAACTCCTTCTCCAGGGCGTCCAGGAAGGCCGGCGCGGGCCGCTCGAAGATGCCCATGGTGCGGTCGCCCTGCACGTTCGAGTGACCGCGCACCGGGCACACACCCGCTCCCGGACGGCCGATGGCGCCGCGCAGGAGGAGGAGGTTGACCACTTCACGGATGGTCGGCACGGAGTGCTTGTGCTGGGTGAGCCCCATGGCCCAGCAGACGATGGTGCGCTCGGAGGCGAGCACCATCCGCAGGGCTTCCTCGATCTCCGCGCGCGTGAGACCGGTCGCCGTCAGCGTCTCGTCCCAGTCGGCCGCGCGGGCGGCCGCGGCGAACTCCTCGAACCCGTGCGTGTGGGTGTCGACGAAGTCCTGGTCGACCGCGCCCTCGGTCTCCAGGACCAGTCTGTTGAGGAGGCGGAAGAGGGCCTGGTCGCCGCCGATCCGAATCTGCAGGAAGAGGTCGGTCAGCGCCGTGCCCCTGAGCATGCCCTGCGGGGTCTGCGGGTTCTTGAAGCGTCCCAGTCCAGCCTCGGGCAGCGGGTTCACGCTGATGATCTTCGCGCCGCCCGCCTTGGCCTTCTCCAGGGCGGAGAGCATCCGCGGGTGGTTGGTTCCGGGATTCTGTCCGGCGACGATGATCAGGTCGGCCTTGTGGAGGTCTTCCAGCAGGACACTGCCCTTGCCGATGCCGATCGTCTCGTTCAGCGCCGAACCGGACGACTCGTGGCACATGTTCGAGCAGTCCGGCAGGTTGTTCGTGCCCAGCTCGCGTGCGAACAGCTGGTACAGGAACGCGGCTTCGTTGCTCGTGCGCCCCGAGGTATAGAAGACGGCCTCGTCGGGGGAGCCGAGGGCGGCTATCTCCTCGGCGACGATGCCGAAGGCGCGCTCCCAGGACACCGGCTCGTAGTGCTCGGCGCCCTCGGGCAGATACATGGGATGGGTGAGCCGGCCCTGCTGGCCCAGCCAGTAACCGCTGCGGTTCGCCAGACCGGCCACGCTGTGCTCGGCGAAGAACTCCGGGGTGACCCGGCGCAGTGTCGCCTCCTCGGCCACCGCCTTCGCGCCGTTCTCGCAGAACTCCGCCGCGTGCCGGTGCTCCGGCTCCGGCCACGCACAGCCCGGACAGTCGAAGCCGTCCTTCTGATTGACGCGCAGCAGGGTCAGCGCGGTGCGCCTCACGCCCATCTGCCGCTGGGCGACGCGCAGCGTGTGACCGATGGCGGGCAGCCCGGCCGCGGCCTGCTGCGGCACCGCGACCTGCGGCGCGTCCTGTACCGGATCGCTCTTCGGTGGCCTCGTCGCCATCGCGCGCTCCCCCTTCGAGTGCGTGTGCCGTGCCGTGGACACTCCCGTCGGCCGGTCGGGCCCGATCCTCCCACGCGGCACCGACAGCGATCGAGACCGGGCCCGGTGCCGGGCACCGCCCGCCCGAGCGGCCGCGGGTCCCGGCTGTCAGTGCGGCGTGGCAGGATCGGGTCCGTGGCAGAGACAGCATCGAAGAAGACCGACAAGACCTCCGGCGGCCGGCCCCGGCTGATGCTCATGGACGGGCACTCACTTGCCTACCGTGCGTTCTTCGCGCTGCCCGCGGAGAACTTCACGACGGCGACCGGCCAGCCGACGAACGCGATCTACGGCTTCGCCTCGATGCTGGCCAACACGCTCCGTGACGAGGCGCCCACGCACTTCGCGGTCGCCTTCGACGTGTCCCGCAAGACATGGCGCTCCGAGGAGTTCACCGAGTACAAGGCGAACCGCTCCAAGACCCCGGACGAGTTCAAGGGGCAGGTGGAGCTGATCGGCGAACTGCTGGACGCCATGCACGCCCAGCGGTTCGCGGTCGAGGGCTTCGAGGCGGACGACGTGATCGCCACGCTCGCCACCCAGGCCGAGGCCGAGGGCTTCGAGGTGCTGATCGTCACCGGCGACCGCGACTCGTTCCAGCTGGTCACCGAGCACACCACGGTGCTGTATCCGACGAAGGGAGTCTCGGAGCTGACCCGGTTCACCCCGGAGAAGGTTCTCGAGAAGTACGGGCTGACGCCCGCCCAGTACCCCGACTTCGCGGCGCTGCGCGGCGACCCGTCCGACAACCTCCCGGGCATCCCCGGCGTCGGCGAGAAGACGGCCGCCAAGTGGATCAACCAGTTCGGTTCGTTCGCGGAGCTGGTCGAGCGCGTGCAGGAGGTCAAGGGCAAGGCCGGCCAGAATCTGCGCGACCACCTGGAAGCGGTCAAGCTCAACCGCCGGCTCACCGAGCTGGAGCGCGACGTGAAACTGCCCAGGGCGGTCACCGACCTGGCGCGCGCGCCGTACGACCGCAAGACGGTCACGATGGTCCTGGACACCCTGGAGATCAGGAACCCCTCCCTGCGCGAGCGCCTCTTCGCCGTCGACCCCGGCGCCGAGGAGGCCGAGGCCACCCCGGTCGTCGCGGCGGGCGTGGAGCTGGACGGCACCGTGCTCGGCACCGGCGAGCTGGCCCCATGGCTCGCCGAGCACGGCGCGCGGGCCCTCGGTGTCGCCACGGTCGACACCTGGGCGCTGGGCACCGGAGCGGTCGCCGAGGTCGCGCTCGCCACGGCCGACGGGCCGGCCGCCTGGTTCGACCCGGCCCAGCTGGACGAGGCCGACGAGAACGCGTTCGCCGCCTGGCTGGCCGACGCGGACCGGCCCAAGGTGCTGCACAACGCCAAGGGCGTCATGCGGGTCGTCGCCGAGCACGGCTGGCGCGTCGAGGGCGTCACCATGGACACCGCGCTCGCGGCCTACCTGGTCAAGCCGGGCCGCCGCTCCTTCGACCTGGACGCGCTGTCCCTGGAGTACCTCGGCCGGGAGCTGGCGCCCGCCGCCACGGCGGACGGCCAGCTGGCCTTCGGCGCGGACGACGGCGCCGAGGCCGAGGCCCTCATGGTCCAGGCGCGCGCCGTCCTCGACCTGGGCCAGGCCTTCGAGGGCCGTCTCCAGGAGGTCGGCGCGGCGGATCTGCTGCGGGACGTCGAGCTGCCCACCTCCGCGCTGCTCTCCGCGATGGAGCGGCACGGCATCGCGGCCGACCGCTCGCATCTGACGGCGATGGAGGAGATGTTCGCCGGTGCGGTGCAGCAGGCGGTGAAGGAGGCGCACGCCGCCGCCGGGCACGAGTTCAACCTGGGCTCGCCCAAGCAGCTCCAGGAGGTCCTCTTCGGCGAGCTGGGCCTGCCCAAGACCAAGAAGACCAAGACCGGCTACACCACCGACGCGGACGCCCTGGCCTGGCTCGCCACCCAGACCGACAACGAACTCCCGGTGATCATGCTGCGCCACCGGGAGCAGGCGAAGCTGCGTGTGACGGTCGAGGGCCTGATCAAGACCATCGCGGGCGACGGCCGTATCCACACCACCTTCAACCAGACGGTGGCCGCGACCGGCCGCCTGTCCTCCACGGACCCGAACCTCCAGAACATCCCGGTCCGTACGGACGAGGGCCGCGCGATCCGCCGCGGCTTCGTCGTCGGTGAGGGCTTCGAGTCCTTGATGACCGCCGACTACAGCCAGATCGAACTGCGCGTGATGGCCCACCTCTCCGAGGACGAGGGCCTGATCGAGGCGTTCACCTCCGGCGAGGACCTGCACACCACCGTCGCCTCACAGGTGTTCTCCGTGGAGCGCTCCGCCGTCGACGCGGAGATGCGCCGCAAGATCAAGGCGATGTCCTACGGCCTGGCCTACGGGCTGTCGGCCTTCGGCCTCTCCCAGCAGCTGAACATCGAGGCGGCCGAGGCACGGGCCCTGATGGACACGTACTTCGAGCGCTTCGGCGGCGTACGGGACTATCTGCGGCGTGCGGTCGACGAGGCGCGGGCGACGGGCTACACGGCGACGCTCTTCGGCCGCCGTCGCTACCTCCCCGACCTCAACAGCGACAACCGCCAGCGCCGCGAGGCGGCCGAGCGCATGGCCCTGAACGCGCCCATCCAGGGCACGGCGGCGGACATCGTCAAGATCGCCATGCTCAACGTCGGACGCGCACTGCGGGAGGCGGACCTCAGCTCCCGCATGCTCCTCCAGGTCCACGACGAAATCGTCCTGGAGATCGCCCCCGGCGAGCGAGCCGCCACGGAGGAGATCGTCCGCCGCGAGATGGCGAGCGCGGTCCGGCTGAGGGCACCCCTGGACGTCTCGGTGGGCGTCGGCCCGGACTGGGAGTCGGCCGCGCACTGACCACCGGCCCGCCGGAGAGGGCGCTGTCACCGGCCGACAGCGACAGCGCCCCCTCCGGCGCACCGCCCCCCCATCACCGCCCCGGCCACCCGGTCACCGCCCGGCCCCGCAGGGACCCGTCACTCACGTGGACCCCGTCAGAACGCCCCTCGCACCCCGGGCGGCAAGGATGCGGGCATGGGTATACGCATGCTCCACCGCCGGGCGGCCCAGGCGCGGACCACGCCACAAGCGGACGCCGCCGCGCCCACGCCGATGCCGTCCTCGCGGATCCCGGCCCTCGCGGCCGACGCAAGCACCGCCCGCATCCCCGCCGACCGGACCGCGGCCGTACGCAAGAGGGCCACACGCCTCAGACACCGGTTCGCCGGGCGCCAGTGGGCCGACCTCTGCCGCGGCTACCTCGCGCTGCTCCTCGCCCTGCTTCCGAAGCCGCGCCCGCCGCGCAGGATGACCGTCTTCGTGGCGCCGCTCACCGAGCGCCCGAACGCTGCGGCTCCGCGGGCGCCCGAACCGGACGCCACACCCTGACCCCCACGGCGTACAGCAGCACCCCCAGCACCAGTCCCGCGCCCGCCCCGAAGCACACCGTCGGCACCACCGCCCAGGGCTTCGCCGCGACCCCGCCCGGGCTCCCCGACCACAGCGCCACCCGCTGCGCCGCCCCCGCCGCGGCGCAGCCGCCGAGTACGGCCCCGGCCAGCCGGCGGTCCCGTGCGGACAACGGCGGCACCCCCACCGGTTCGGCCGAGGGAGCCCGCCGTACCGCGTGCGCCAGGAACGCGGCGATCGCGACAGCGGCCGCCGCCGAACCGCCGTACTGGAGGTACCAGTACAGCGGCATGCCCGCCAGCTCCTGCCCGAGGGCCGGGAACAGCCGCATCCCCCATCGGTCGAGGTGGGTGAAGGCGTCCCACACGACATGCGTCAGCGCGCCGAGCACCGCCGACACGTACCACCACACGACCGAGGACGGCCGTACCTGTGCGCGGGGCGTCCCGCAGCGCAGCAGCGCGGCCACCCTGCCCTGCCGGGCCCGCGGCAGCAGCGCGACCAGCGGCTCCCGGGCCAGCAGCCACAGCCCGACCAGCGCCCACGTGATCAGCACGTCGACGGTGAAGACACCGGCGAACGAGTGCGTCACCTCCCCGAACTCCATCGCACCCGGCAGGACGCTCGCCGCGTAATAGGTCATGTCGGGAGAGAACGAGCCCGCCACGAGTACCGCGGGAACCAGCCTGCCCCGGCCGGATCCGTCCCCGCGCACCGCCGGCAGGACGGCGGCCGCATGGCTGAGAGTGAATGGCAACGGGTCTCCCTGGAAAGGATGTTGGCCGAATTTCACCCGGCACACATGTCCGTCAAGTATGGGCGAGGACAACTCGGAACAACGGAACCTGTCGGGCCGGTGAAAACCGGGCGCCACCGGGTGCCCCCGCTCGGTAAGTTGCCGTAGGGTCGCCTGGGCCCATGGTGCCGGGACGCGCGAACGACGGCGCCGCCGCATCGATCGGACAGCGGGGCGGGGCAACCAGAGCGCCGGGTCAACCGTCACACCAGGGCGAGCAGACAGCAGAAGACGGACGCCCGGGCGTCCACGGGAGGGGTTCACTCGATGACGGCGCACATCGGCAAACGGTTGCGCAAGGGGGCGGCGACGACCGCCGTGGCCGCGGCAGCGGTCGCGGCGCTCTCCGCGTCCCAGGCTCCGGGCGTGACAGCCGACGACCAGGGCAGACACACCGCGGCCGGAGCCACCGTCGACACACCGGACGCGGAGACCGGCGGCAGCTCCACGGGCGACGCCACCGGCAGTTCGCCCTACTACACGGACCTGCCGCCGCTCAGCAGCCCGAAGCCCAGCCCCTCCTCCACGCCGGCCGCCGGCACCCCGGTCGTGCAGGGCGAGGCCGAGGCGGGCATCCCCGCGACCGTCCTCGACGCCTACCGCAGGGCCGCGGACAACCTGCGCGAGGCCAAGCCGGGCTGCAACCTGCCCTGGCAACTCCTCGCCGCCATCGGCAAGGTCGAGTCGGGCCAGGCCCGCGGTGGCAGCGTCGACGCGAACGGCACCACCCTGAGCCCGATCCTCGGCCCCCAGCTCGACGGAAACGGCTTCGCGCTCATCCCCGACACCGACCACGGCCAGTACGACGGCAACAGCGCCTACGACCAGGCCGTCGGCCCCATGCAGTTCATCCCGTCCACCTGGAAATGGGCGGGCCGCGACGGCAACGGCGACGGCGTGGAGGACCCCAACAACGTCTACGACGCAGCGCTCGCCGCGGGCCACTACCTGTGCCGCAACAGCTGGGACCTGTCCGACCAGAAGGACAGGAACCGGGCGATCCTCAGCTACAACGACTCGCAGGACTACCTCCACACGGTCCTGTCGTGGTTCGACTACTACACCAGGGGCACCCACTCCGTGCCCGACGGCACCGGAAGCCTGCCCTCGGGCCGCAGCGACGACCGCGCGGGCAAGAACCCGCCGCCCGCGAAGCCGGGCAGGCCGAAGCCCTCGACCCCGGGCAAGCCGCACCGGGGAACCCCGCACCCGGCCCCGGAGCAGCCGTCCAAGCCGCCGCAGACCCCCACCGACACGGTGGACCACCTGGAGGACGTGGGCACGGCCAAGCTCACCGCGATGGCCGGGGACGCCTTCACCACGAGGATCGGCGCGCGCACCGAGACCAAGGCGGGCAAGGCCGTCGGCAAGGTCCGGATCCGGTTCACCATCACCGGGGCCACGGACGCCACGTTCAGCGGCGGCGAGACCGTCGCCACGGTCGCGACCGACGCCAAGGGCGTGGCCCTCGCGCCATCGCTCCGGGCGGGCGAGAAGACCGGCGACTTCACGGTCCACGCGGCCGTCGTGGGCCGCTCCCTCCACGGCGTCGACTACCGCGCCTCGGTCACCGCGCGCGCGGCCGACGCCCTGGCCCGCACCAGCGACACCCCGCCGACCTGTGTCCCGAACGGCGAGTTCGCCGACCAGATCGAGGTGAAGGCCACCTACAAGGGCGCCGTCGCGGACAAGGTCGCGGCCACCGCGACGCTCGTCAAGTCCGCGGACGACCCGGCCGAGAACGACAAGGGTCCCTACTTCAAGGACGCCGACGGCAAGGTTGTACGCACTCTGACGGATCTCCAGACGGACACCAACGGCCTGCTCAAGCTGCCGAAGCTGTACGCGGACGACACCGCGGGCACCTTCCTGCTGCGCATCACCACCACCGGTGGCGCGACCCTGACCGTCGAGCTGACGGTCGCGGCGGCCGACCCGTCGCCCAGCCCCTCCACGAGCAGCCCGGCGAGCCCCGCTCCGAGCCACTCCGCATAGGGACACCGCACCCCGCGTTCCACCGAGGGCGCCCCTCCGTTTCACGGAGGGGCGCCCTCGTCCGCGTGCCACCTGCGTACGACGTGTTCTCATCTCGCTCCGCCATTGCTACGGTGCCCGACCTGACGACCTGTCAGGAATTGTTCGTGGGGAGGCCTCATGCGTGCTCTGATCGCCGCCGCGATCGGCCTCGCCCTCGCGCTGGCCCTGGTCGTGGCGATCACCGCCATGGGCTCACCGGACGGCGGCACGTCCCCCAGACCACTGCTCACCACGGTGCCCGCACACCCGTAACCGCCCGTCCGGGAGGGAGGCCGACATGCGCCGCACGGCCGGCCTGGTCCTGCTCGCCCTCGCCGTGTTCTGCACGGCCCTGTCCCCGCTGCTGCGCTGGTACGCCTTCCCGCGCCTGGCCAGGATTCCCGCGAACCAGTACCAGGACATGGTCCTGGAGGCCAAGGACGCCACTCTCCTCGACTACGGCACGATGCAGGCCAGGAAGGTCTCCAAGGTCACCATCGTGCAGACCCTCAAGGGCGACGTGGCGGCCTCGAAGCGGATCGGGGCGACGGCGGGCAAGGACGTCGTCGTCTGGGACGGCCTGTCCTACGTCCAGGGCCCCGACGGCAACATGGTCTCCAGCTTCCCCGAGCGCTACATCTTCGACGCCCACTCCCAGGAACCCGTCCACGCCACCGGTGAGATGGTCGACGGCGACCCGGTCACCCGCCAGGGCATCGAGTTCAAGTTCCCGTTCCTGACCGAGAAGCGGGACTACCAGTACTTCGACGCGCAGACCCGGACCGCCAACCCCATCCACTACAAGGACACCCGAACCTTCCGCGGGGTGAAGGTCTACTACTTCGAGCAGACCGTCCCCTGGACCAAGGTCCCCTTCCCCAGGACCATGCCCGTGCAGGGCATCACCCCGGAGTCGGTCGCGAAGACGGGCACGACCCGCTGGTACACCACCGTCCGCAGGTTCTGGGTCGAACCGGTGACCGGTGCCCCCGTCTACGGCGAGGAGATCCACCAGGAGGAACTGCGCGGCGGCACCCTGCTGGGCGGCCGGGACAGGGTGACGGCGTTCGCCGGGCACGTGAAGATGCGCGAGGACTACATCGAGCACACCGTGGCCCTGGTCAAGCACAACCGCACCCTGGTCCTGCTGCTCACCTCGTATCTGCCCTGGGGCCTGTTGGGCGTCGGACTCCTGCTGCTGGCGCTCGCCCTGTACCTGGAGGCACGTGGCCGCCGGCCGGACGACCCCGCTCCCGCGCGGTCCGCGGATCCGGAGCCGGTCAGCGCCTGAGCCGGGCGTTGGTGTGGCGCGTCGGCTCCGCCCCGGCAGGATCCTCCGGCCACGGATGCCGCGGATAGCGGCCCCGCAGCTCCGCCCGTACGCCCTTGTAGCCGTCCCGCCAGAAGGAGGCCAGGTCGGCGGTGACGGCCGCGGGCCGCCCGGCGGGGGAGAGGAGGTGCACGAGCAGCGGTACCCCGGCCACCCGCGGCGACTCCTGAAGCCCGAACATCTCCTGCAGCTTCACGGCGAGCACGGGCTGCTCGGGGTTCGTGTAGTCGATCCGGATCCTGGACCCGCTCGGTACGGTGATCCGCTCGGGCGCCAGTTCGTCCAGCCGCGCCGCCTCCCCGCCCGCCCAGGGCAGCAGCCGCCCGAGCGCCTCCCCGGCGTCGATCCGCGCGAGATCGGCCCGCCGCCGGGCCCGCCCCAGTTCGGGCTCCAGCCAGTCGTCCGCGCGCGCGGACAGGACCTCGTCCGACACGTCCGGCCACGGCTCCCCGAGGCGCAGCCGCAGGAAGGCCAGCCGCTGCCGGAGCACGCCCGCGTCCGGCGACCACCGCAGCAGACCGAGCCCCTCCCGCCGCAGCCCCTCGCGCAGCGCCTCGCGTACGAGGGCGGGATCGGCGTCCGGCAGCGGCCGCACCGACAGCTCGACGGCCCCGAGCCGTTCCACCCGCCGCGCCACCACGTCCCCGTCGGCCCAGTGGACCTCGTCCCGCTCCGCCAGCAGTGCCCCGGCGGCGAGCCGGGCGACGTCCTCGTCCACCGCCGCCCCGAGCCGCACGCGCGCGTGCCCGCTGCCCACCGGCCGGTCGGCGACGGCCACGGCGATCCAGGGCGCCCCGCGCAGCGGCGACCCGTCGAAGAGTTCGGCCCGGGTCCCGGACACCATGAGATACGAACCGCCGTCGAGCCGGGCGACCCGCTCGGGAAACGCGAGCGCGGCGACCAGCCCGGCGAGCCGTTCCTGTGACGAAGGCTCACGGGCAGGCTGTCGGGACACCTCCCCGGCGACGGCCCGCAACCGCCGAACCTCCGCCCGCCACCGCCCCGAGTAGGCGTCACCCCCGCCCCGGGCACCCCGCACGGCACCGGCGAGATCGTCCCCGTACTCCCGCGGAGCCTCTTCGCTGAGCAGCGCGACGACCTCCGCGGCCCGCCCGCCCCCGGCATCGAGCAGCGCCCGTCCCAGCCGGGGGTGCAACCCCAGCCGCGCCAGCCGCGCGCCCCGCTCCGTCACCCGACCGGCAGGATCCACCGCACCGACCGCCGACAACACCCCACGCGCTGCCGCCATCGCCCCGCCCGGCGGTGGATCCAGCAGCGCCAGCCCGGACGCGTCCGGATCGCCCCAGCAGGACGCCTGAAGGGCGAACGCCGTCAGGTCGGCCACCTTGATCTCCGGTGGCGGGAAACGCGGCAGCCGGGTGTCCTCGGCCTCCGTCCAGCACCGGTACACCGTCCCCGGTGCCTCACGCCCGGCCCGGCCCGCCCGCTGCCGCCCCGCCGCCCGCGAGGCCCGTACCGTCGCCAGCGCGCTCAGCCCGCGCGCGTGGTCGACGCGCGGCTCCCGGGCCAGCCCGGCGTCCACCACCACCCGCACCCCGGGCACCGTCAGCGAGGACTCCGCCACCGCGGTGGCGAGCACCACCCGACGCCGTTCGCCGGGTGCCAGCACCGCGTCCTGCACGGCCGCCGGCGCCCGCCCGTGCACCTGGAGCACCTCGACGCCGTCCAGCTCGCCCAGCCGGCCGGCCACCCGCGCGATCTCGCCCACGCCCGGCAGGAAGCACAGCACGTCCCCGGCCCGCTCGGTCAACGCCCGCCGGACCACCGAGGCCACGTGCGACACCAGTGCGGGGTCCACCCGCATCCCGTGCGGCGGTCGCACCGGACGGGCGGGCGGCGCCCACACCACCTCCACGGGATACGACACGCCGGCCGCCTCGACCACGGGCGCATCGCCCAGCAGCCGGGACCATCCCTCGGCGTCGGTCGTCGCCGACGCGGCCACCAGGCGCAGCTCCGGCCGCAGGGTCTGCCGTACGTCCCACAGGAACGCGGCCGCCGTGTCCGCGTCCAGATGCCGTTCGTGGCACTCGTCCAGCACCACCACGTCGACGCCCGCCAGCTCCTGGTCCCGCTGGAGCCGCTGAAGCAGCACCCCGGTCGTGACGACCTCCACGCGCGCGTGGGGGCCCACGACCCGCTCACCGCGCACCGTGTAGCCGACGCTCCGGCCGGTCTCCTCGCCGAGCAGCCACGCCATCCGCCGGGCCGCCGCCCGCGCGGCGATCCGCCGCGGCTCGGCCACGACCACCCGGCGCGCCGGACCCTCACCCAGCAGCCCGGCCAGCTCCAGGGGCACCAGCGTCGTCTTGCCGGTGCCTGGCGGTGCCACGAGGACCGCGGTGCCGTGCTCCTCCAGAGCGTCGTCCAGGGCGGGCAGGGCGGCGCGAACGGGAAGGGAGTCCAGCGCGTCGTAACGGATCACGCCCCCCAGTGTCGTACGACCCCCGGGCGGCCCCGGGCGCGCCCTACGCGCGCGTGCCCGGCGCCCGCCCGCACGCGCGCGGGTCGAGACAGTCAGATCCGCCCGGGCACGCGGCTCAGTCCCGTTCGCACACGAAGATCGCCGTGCCCGGGATGAGACCGCCGCGCAGCGGGGACCAGCCGCCCCACTCCGAGGTGTTCCAGGACGGCCACTCCGGCTCGACCAGGTCCACCAGACGGAATCCCGACGCCACGACGTCCCGGACGCGGTCGCCGATCGTCCTGTGGTGCTCGACGTAGACCGCCCCGCCGTCCTCGTCCTGCTCGACATACGGCGTGCGGTCGAAGTAGGAGGCCGACACCGTGAGGCCCTCGGGCCCGGGCTCGTCCGGGAAGGCCCAGCGGAGCGGGTGCGTCACGGAGAAGACGAAACGGCCGCCCGGCCGCAGCACCCGGTACCCCTCGCGCAGCACCAGCTGCGGGTCCGCCACGAACGGCAGCGCCCCGTAGGCCGAGCACACCAGGTCGAAGGAGGCGTCCGCGAAGGGCAGCGCCCCGGCGTCGGCACAGACGAGCGGAAACGATCCGCCGATCCGCAGCGCGTGCTGGAGCTGGCGGTGCGACAGGTCGAGCGCCACCGGGCGCGCTCCCTGGGCGGCCAGCCAGCGCGCGCACTGCGCCGCGCCCGCGCCGATCTCCAGGACGTCCCTGCCCTTGAGCTCCGCGGGGTCGCCGAGCAGCCCGGCCTCCAGCTCGTCGAGACCCTCGGGGCCCCACACGAAACGGTCGTCGCCGAGGAAGGTGCCGTGCTCGACCTGGTACTCGTCCGCGTTCCGGTCCCACCAGCCCCGGTTGGCCCGGGAGCTCTCCGTGACCCCGGCGGCACGCCGGGTGGCTTCCGGTTCGAACGCTTCTGACTCTTGGATGATCCGCTCCCTCGTCGTACTCTTCCCTGCAACCCTTCGAGGGTTTCTGTGCCGGGTATGTGGGGATCCGCCCCCGGTGGGGGCTTCGCGCATTGACCCTGTCCGGCCGCGCCCGTATGCTACAAGTTGCGCTGCGGGCCTGCGCACCTCAGACCTAGCAGGCTGCGCTCGCATCTGTTGTATGTCCCCTCGGTTGTCGAGGCGCCATCATCGGTTCACCGGTGGGGCGCTTCCTTGGCTGTCCGGCTTCTTCAGAGCGATACGGGCTCCCGGCGTAGCAGTACCTACGACTTCAATGTCCGTACCGGAGCCCTTTCCCACATGACGAGCAGCACCGAGACCACCGCCACCACCCCGCAGGTTGCGGTCAACGACATCGGTAACGAGGAAGCCTTCCTCGCCGCGATCGACGAGACGATCAAGTACTTCAACGACGGCGACATCGTCGACGGCGTCATCGTGAAGGTCGACCGGGACGAGGTCCTGCTCGACATCGGTTACAAGACCGAAGGTGTCATCCCGAGCCGTGAGCTCTCGATCAAGCACGACGTCGACCCCAACGAGGTCGTCGCCGTCGGTGACGAGATCGAAGCCCTCGTTCTCCAGAAGGAGGACAAGGAAGGCCGCCTGATCCTCTCGAAGAAGCGCGCCCAGTACGAGCGCGCCTGGGGCACCATCGAGAAGATCAAGGAAGAGGACGGCATCGTCACCGGTACCGTCATCGAGGTCGTCAAGGGTGGTCTCATCCTCGACATCGGCCTCCGTGGCTTCCTGCCGGCCTCCCTCGTCGAGATGCGCCGTGTCCGCGACCTCCAGCCCTACGTGGGCAAGGAGCTCGAGGCCAAGATCATCGAGCTGGACAAGAACCGCAACAACGTGGTCCTGTCCCGCCGCGCCTGGCTGGAGCAGACCCAGTCCGAGGTCCGCCAGACGTTCCTCACGACCCTCCAGAAGGGTCAGGTCCGCTCCGGCGTGGTCTCCTCGATCGTCAACTTCGGTGCCTTCGTGGACCTGGGTGGCGTCGACGGTCTGGTCCACGTCTCCGAGCTGTCCTGGAAGCACATCGACCACCCGTCCGAGGTTGTCGAGGTCGGCCAGGAGGTCACCGTCGAGGTTCTCGACGTCGACATGGACCGCGAGCGTGTCTCCCTGTCGCTGAAGGCGACCCAGGAAGACCCGTGGCAGCAGTTCGCCCGCACGCACCAGATCGGCCAGGTCGTCCCCGGCAAGGTCACCAAGCTGGTTCCGTTCGGTGCGTTCGTCCGCGTGGACGAGGGCATCGAGGGTCTGGTCCACATCTCCGAGCTGGCCGAGCGCCACGTGGAGATCCCGGAGCAGGTCGTCCAGGTCAACGACGAGATCTTCGTCAAGGTCATCGACATCGACCTCGAGCGTCGCCGCATCAGCCTCTCGCTGAAGCAGGCCAACGAGTCCTTCGGCAGCGACCCGGCCTCGGTCGAGTTCGACCCGACCCTCTACGGCATGGCCGCGTCCTACGACGACCAGGGCAACTACATCTACCCCGAGGGCTTCGACCCCGAGACCAACGACTGGCTCGAGGGCTACGAGACCCAGCGCGAGGCGTGGGAGCACCAGTACGCCGAGGCGCAGACCCGCTTCGAGCAGCACCAGCAGCAGGTCATCAAGTCCCGCGAGGCCGACGCGGCTGCCGCCGCCGAGGGTGGCGAGGCTGCGGCTCCGGCCGCGGCCGGCGGTGGTTCGTACTCCTCCGAGGGTGCCGACACCTCCGGCGCGCTCGCTTCGGACGAGGCGCTCGCCGCGCTGCGTGAGAAGCTCGCCGGCGGCCAGAGCTGAGGCTCACCGCCGCTGAGGCCTGACGCCTGAGCAGTGACCGAGGGCCCGCATCCCACCTGGGATGCGGGCCCTCGGCGTGTGCCGGGTGGTGTGTGCCCGGCCGGAACCTCGCGCGGTGGTGGACCAGCCCATGAAATGCCGCTGAAAGGTGCCTGATCAGGGGCACGGACGGGAATGCCCACGTTCCGGGCCGTGTTGACGACTACGGACACGAGGAGGAGCGGTCACAGTGCTTGATCCGCAGGGTTTGTACACGTGGGAGCCGAAGGGGCTCGCCGTCGTCGACATGGCGCTCGCCCAGGAGTCGGCCGGTCTCGTCATGCTCTACCACTTCGACGGATACATCGACGCGGGTGAAACCGGCGACCAGATCGTCGACCGGCTCCTCGACACGCTGCCGCACCAGGTCGTGGCCCGCTTCGACCACGACCGGCTCGTGGACTACCGGGCCCGCCGCCCGCTGCTCACCTTCAAGCGGGACCGCTGGACCGAGTACGAGGAGCCCGCGATCGAGGTCCGGCTCGTCCAGGACACCACGGGCGCGCCCTTCCTGCTGCTCTCCGGTCCCGAGCCGGACGTCGAGTGGGAGCGCTTCGCCGCCGCCGTACGGCAGATCGTGGAGCGCCTCGGCGTCCGCCTCTCCGTGAACTTCCACGGCATACCCATGGGCGTCCCGCACACCCGCCCGGTGGGCCTCACCCCGCACGGCAACCGCACCGAACTCGTCCCGGGCCACCGCAGCCCCTTCGACGAGGCACAGGTGCCCGGCAGCGCCGAGGCGCTCGTCGAGTACCGGCTCATGGAGGCCGGGTACGACGTACTGGGCGTCGCCGCGCACGTTCCGCACTACATCGCCCGCTCCCTGTACCCGGACGCGGCGCTGACCGTCCTGGAGGCCATCACGGCCGCCACCGGCCTGGTCCTGCCCGGCATCGCCCACGCCCTGCGCACCGACGCCCACCGCACCCAGACCGAGATCGACCGGCAGATCCAGGAAGGCGACGAGGAACTGACCTCTCTGGTCCAGGGCCTTGAGCACCAGTACGACGCCGCCGCGGGCGCCGAGAGCCGAGGCAACATGCTCGCCGAACCGGTGGACATCCCCTCGGCGGACGAGATCGGCCGCGAGTTCGAGAAGTTCCTGGCGGAGCGGGAGGGCGAGATCTAGGGACTGTCTAGACTTGCCGACATGCTGAAAGTGGGGCTCACCGGTGGGATCGGCGCGGGCAAGAGCGAGGTGTCACGGCTGCTCGTCGCCCGCGGCGCCGTGCTGATCGACGCGGACCGTATCGCGCGGGAGGTCGTCGCGCCGGGAACTCCCGGTCTGGCGGCGGTCGTCGAGGCCTTCGGCGAGGAGGTGCTCGCTGCCGACGGCAGCCTGGACCGGCCCAGGCTGGGGTCCGTGGTCTTCGCGGACCCGGACAAGCTGGCCGTGCTGAACTCGATCGTCCACCCCCTGGTCGGCGCCCGCTCCCAGGAACTGGAGGGCGCCGCGGCCGACGGCGCGGTGGTGGTCCACGACGTCCCGCTCCTCACCGAGAACGGCCTCGCACCGCTGTACGACGTCGTGGTCGTCGTCGACGCGCCCCCCGGAACCCAGCTGGACCGGCTGGTACGGCTGCGGGGGATGACCGAGGAGGACGCCCGTGCCCGTATGGCGGCGCAGGCGACCCGCGAGAAGCGCCTGGAAATCGCGGACGTCGTCATCGACAACGACGTACCCCTTGAGGCGCTGGAGCGGCGCGTTGACGAGGTGTGGGCCGCGCTGGTCCAGGAGGCGCGGGAACAGGCGCCCGGGGAATAGCGGCCCGGTACCGGGGCGTTGAACGGCTTCAGCGAGGGAAGGACTGTGCCGTGCCCGAGATCAGCGGTTCGACCGGACGTACTCCGGAGACGCACGTCATCGATTTCCGTGCCGCCGAGCAACTGCTCAACGCACGGGACCCGCGGGGCGCGGTGAAACTGCTCGACGGTGTCATCGCCGCCCACCCCGAGAACACGGCCGCACGGCTGCTGCGCGCCCGCGCCTTCTTCGCGGCCGCGCAACTGCGACCCGCGGAGCTGGAGTTCACCATCGTTCTGGAGCGCGAGCCGGACAACGCGTTCGCGCACTTCGCGCTGGCCCGTACCTACGAGCGGATGGGACGCCCCGACCAGGCCAAGCGCCACTTCCGGCTGGCCGCCGCGCTGGACCCCAACCCGGAGTACCTGAAGGCCGCGCGCTTCGACTCCTGAGTCACGAATGCCGGCGCTGCGGAGGCCGCCGCCAGGGCGGACGGTCCTCCGCCGGCCGGTAGGGCGGGACCTCACGGCCCGGCTGGTAGTGCGGGCCCTGCCGGATGTGTCTGAGGATCATGGTCATGTCGACAGCAGCGATCAGCCACAGCACACCGCAGGCGGCCGCCCAGCCGACGTGCCCGGTGAGCGCGAAGATGGTCGTGCCGAAGACCGCCCACACCACGCCCCACAGGCTCAGCCAGAACCGCGCCCGCAGGGCACTGCGCGCGGTCACGGGCTCACTGCCTGTACGCATCGTAATCACGGCTCCTCCCTACAACGTACTCCGATGAGTTTCCGTGTGAGGCCCGGTCTACCTCCATGACAACAGCAGGGACCAGACCGCCTCACTCAGGAGAACCCGTGTCCGAGACCACCGTTCCAGCCGCCCCCGTCCCGACGTCCCGCGGTCGCCGCGCCATGATCGCCCTGCGCGCGGTGCAGGTGCTCCTCGCGCTCTTCTACGCCGTCGCGAGCGCGCTGCCCAAGCTGATCGCGCACCCCTCGGCGGTCGAGTCCTTCGACCGGATCGGCTGGGGCAGCGCGGGCATGTACACCATCGGAGCCCTCGAACTCGCTGGGGCGGTGGGCCTGTTGATCCCCGTCCTGCAGTCGGTCGCGGCCATGGCGCTCAGCGCGCTGATGGTGGGCGCGTTCATCGTCCAGCTCACGGTCTTCGACGGCCAGTACGCCGCGACCCCGCTCATCCTGATCGTGCCCCTGACCCTCGTGGCCTGGGCCCGGCGCGGGCACAACAGGGAGCTGCTGCGGCTGGTGCGGCGGCCGTGACCGCCCGGTCACCGTCCCTCGGGCCGGCCTTCGGTGCTTCCGGGTCCGCCCGCTCCGCGCAGCCGCTCCAGTTCGCGACGGTCGCGCTTGGTGGGCCGTCCGGCTCCGCGGTCGCGGATGCCCACGGGGGCCGTTGCCGTGCGGGGCGGGGGCGGCGGGGAGTTGTCGACGTAGCACTGCGCGGCCACGGGGGCACCGACCCGCTTGCGGATCAGGCGCTTGACGACGACGATCCGCTCCCAGCCCTCCTGCCGCAGCCGCACCTCGTCTCCTGCGCGCACGGAATGGGCGGGCTTGACACGCTCGCCGTTCACCCGGACGTGCCCGCCACGGCAGGCGGTGGCTCCCAGGGAGCGGGTCTTGATCAGACGTACGGCCCAGATCCAGCTGTCGATACGGACACTCTCGCCGGGGGCCGGAGCGGCGGCCTCGGCGGCGGCGACCGCGGCGGCGATGTCCGGGTCCTGCCGGTCCTGCGGGTCCTGTCGGTCCTTCGGCCCCCGCGGGTCCGAGGCATCGGCCGTACCCCCGGCGCTCCGGTCCCTGTTGTCAGTCGCGTCCTCGGAAGGCATGTACCCGACCTTAACCGCATTGCCCGGGTGAACCGGACCCCTTTTCCCGGGCCCGGCATACGGTGGAGCCATGGGAACCAGCGGCCTGCCCGCCCTCGACCACCGCATCGCCGGTTGCCGGGCCTGCCCACGACTGGTCGCCTGGCGTGAGGAGGTGGCCCGCACCAGGCGCGCCGCCTACGCCGACTGGACCTACTGGGGCCGTCCGGTGCCGGGCTTCGGACCACCCGACGCCCCCCTGCTGATCGTCGGCCTCGCCCCGGCCGCACACGGCGGCAACCGCACCGGCCGCATGTTCACCGGCGACCGCTCCGGGGACGTGCTGTACCGGGCGCTGTACGAGATCGGCCTGGCGTCGCAGCCCGACTCCGTCAGCGCCGACGACGGCCTGGAACTGTACGGCGTACGCGTCACCGCGCCCGTGCACTGTGCCCCGCCCGCCAACAAGCCCACCCCCGGGGAACGCGACGCGTGCCGGCCCTGGCTGGTCCGGGAACTCGGACTGCTGTCCCCGACGCTCAGGGCCGTCGTCGTGCTCGGTGCCTTCGGCTGGCAGGCCACGCTGCCCGCGCTCGCCGAGGCAGGCTGGCACGTGCCCCGGCCCCGGCCCGCCTTCGCCCACGGCGCCCGGGTACGGCTCGACGGACCCGACGGACCCGACGGACCCGACGGACCCGACGGACCCGACGGACCCGAGGGATCGGACAGTGGGGCCGCCCTGGACCTGTTCGGCTGCTTCCACGTCAGCCAGCGCAACACCTTCACCGGCCGGCTCACGCCCGAGATGCTGCGCGAGGTTCTGGGCACGGCCGCCCGGGCGGCGGGACTCGTCACCCGGACGAGCCCGCCTCCGTAGGTCCTGCCTCAGGCGATCCGCGCCGCCGCGACCGGCCGCCGGCTCTGGGGGTACGTGTTCGAGGCGCCGCTGTTCACGCTCCACCGGTACCGGGAGAACTCGCCGGTGGTGTTGTCGGCGTAGAACATCATGTGCCCGATGCCCACGCCCTCGAAGTTCCCGACGCCCGGGTTCTCCGGGTCCTCGACGTCGTCGACCATGCGGGTGTCGGGGAACGCCGCGTAGCCGGCCTTCGCGTACACCCCGTGCGGATCCGAGGTGCAGTCGACGATCTCGACCGCGTACTGCGTCTCGCCGCTGACCGTCGAGCTCCCGGTGTAGACGCCCTTGACCTCGCGGACCATCACGATGTGACCGGTGTTCTTGGTGTCGCTGCCGCTGTAGTCGATCGCGACCAGGTCGCCCGGCCGCAGGTCGGCGACCTTGCGGATGCGCTGGAAGCGGGGACCCGCGGTGCCCTTCGTGAACGCCGTGCAGTAGTCGGCGGCCTCCGGAACCTTCTCCTGGAAGTACTGGAGGAAGTAGTCGTCCGTGGCCCAGCCGTAGGTGTGCTTCAGGAGGCCGGTCATGAACGACGAGCAGCGGGCTTTCGCGACCCAGCTCGACAGCTTGTCGGGCGTGCCCCAAGTGAGCGTCGACGACGTGCTCATGTAGTACTGGTTGTTCGCGCGGGCCGTGGTGCCGCTGATGAGGGCGACCTCGTCGGCGGTCAGCGCGCGGGAGTAGGCCCGCACGTCGTCCACCGCGCCCTTGAACCGGTTCACGTAGGCGCCGTCCCAGCGCGCCCGGCCGATGTTGAAGCCCTGCGCGGCCGCCCACGACAGGCTGGTCTCGGCGCTGCCCTTCAGCACGCCACCGACGTACAGGTGGATGTGCGTTCCGTCCCACACACCGGTGAGGTGTGTCCAGACGCCGGTTTTGGTGACGGGGGTGACGGAGACGGCGGATGCCTTGGAGCTCTGGTCCTCGCCGCGGACCTTGAACGCCCAGGTGCCGACCGTGTTGTCGTACTGGAGCAGGAAGCGGCTGGCGGAGCCGCCGTCCTGGCTCACCGCGGTGTACATGTTGGTCAGGGAGGCCGGACTGTCGCCGTCCGCCAGACGCACCCACGCCGCGACCGAGAACGGAGCGGTGGTGTCGAGGACGGAACCGGTGGCGGCGTACCCGTCCGGGTCCCCGGTGAGGGTCAGTTCGCCGCCGGCCCGCAGGGCCGACCAGCTCGCGCCCGTGCCCAGCGTGACGGGGTGCTCGTGTCCGCTGCGGTCGTCGGCGGAGCCGTCCAGCGGCCAGTGCCCGACCAGACCGTCCGTCAGATGGCCGGTGGCCAGCAGTCGCTGGTACTGCACCATCCGCTCGGCCTCCGCGAGATGCGGCGTGGTGACAGGAGTGAACGGCGTGTTCAGCGGCGCGTCGGCGGCGGCGGAACCCGCTCCCGCCAACACGCCCGTCATCGCACCGGTCCCCACCAACGCCGCTCCGCCCAACAGCCCGCGTCTGCTGATCATCCCCGCCCCTGCCCTGTGTTCATCCGAAGGATCTTGTCCGTGCCTGAATGGCGGCATGAGTGTAAGCAGCCGAGACGAGGGCGGCTCCGGGCACCCCGGGCTCAGCGGTCACGGCCGCCACACGTAACGGACATCCGGCTCCCTCTCCTCGTTGTCGGCGCCGTCCGTGAACTCGACGGCGACGAAACCGTGCCGCTCGTAGAAGCGGTGCGCGGGCTCGTTGACCTGGAAGGTCCACAGGGTGAGGCCCTGCGGGACGCGTTCCTTGGCCAGGGCGACGAACCGGTCCCCGAGGCCGCGTCCCCGCCAGTCGGGGGCGAGATAGAGCTGGGCCAGCAGATCGCCGTCCAGCACCATCACGCCCACGATCGCGCCGTCGGCGGACTCGGCCACCCAGGTCTCCAGCCGCGGCACGACCACGTCCCGGAAGTAGTCGTGCACCTCGCCGTCGGAGCGCGGCCGTACGACCGTCGGCAGCGCCGCGGAGAACGACCGCAGCCAGACATCGGCGGCGACCCTGGCGTCGGGCGCGGTGGCCCGGCGCAACACAGGTGCCGGTTCCCCGCTCACGGGCGCGGGTCCGTCCGGTACGACGGCCGTGGCCGTGATCTCCACCAGCTGTCCCGTGTAGCCGAGACAGGCCACGCCGATGAGCGTCGACGAGTGCGGTCCGACGCTCAGCCCCGACGCCTCGACCACTTCCCACACCTCGGAGAGCACGGCGGGCTCAGCGCTCACCACATACACGTCCGTGGCCACCACATGAGTCAGGTCACTGCCCAAGGAGTCGAGCTGCTCGCCCAGATTCGCGATCACCCGCTCGGCCTGCCGCACCGGATCGCCCGGTCCCACCACTTCCCCCTTCTCGTCGAGCGGCACGGCCCCGGCGAGAAACGCGAGCCGTGTACCGGTCTCCACCACGGATGCGTGCGAGTAGGCGGGCGGAGGGAAGAGACCGGGGACGGTGACACGCCTGATCATGTGGGCTCCTGATGTGGACAAGCGACAACTGACTGATCATCGGATCACCCTCCGGCCAGGGACGCATCCGAATTTTTCCGCGCGGACGACGAACGAACTCCCATGGCCTCCCACGACATCCGGCCCCGCCGAAGCACGTGACGGATCCAGGAGCACGGCATCTGACGCCTCCTCATAGGGTGGCTCCCATGGATCCCGCGGACGGCCTCATCGAGCACCCCTACGACGTCTACCGGCGACTGCGCGACACCGCACCGGTGCACCGCATCACCGGACCGGACGGCACACCGGCCTGGCTGGTCACCCGGTACGAGGACGTCCGGGCCGCCCTCGGCGACCAGCGCCTCTCGCTGGACAAGGCACATGCCACGCCGGGCACGTACAAGGGTCTCGCCCTGCCGCCCGCCCTCGACGCCAACCTCTCCAACATGGACCCGCCCGACCACACTCGCATCCGACGGCTGGTCTCCCAGGCCTTCACCCCGCGCCGCATCGAAGCGCTCCGCAAGCCGATCCGGCGCACCGCCGACGAACTCCTCGACGCTCTCGGACCGCACGGCACCACCGACCTGGTCGCCTCCTACGCCGCGCCGCTGCCCATCACCGTCATCTGCGATCTGCTCGGCATCCCGGACGACCACCGGCTGGACTTCCGGACCTGGACGGACAGCCTCGTGATCCCCGACCCGGCCCGGCCCGAGGGCGGGCGGGAGGCGGTCGCCGCCATGCTCGGCTTCTTCACCAGGCTCCTCGCCGACAAGCGCGCCACCCCCGGCGACGATCTCCTCTCCGACCTGATCCGCGTGCGCGACGAGGGGGGTGACCGGCTCACCGAGGACGAGCTCATGTCGCTCACCTTCCTCATCCTGTTCGCCGGGTACGAGAACACCGTCCGGCTCATCGGCAACGCGGTGCTGGCCCTGCTCCAGCACCCCGCACAGCTCGCCGCGCTGCGCGAGAACCCGGCGCGCATCCCGGCGGCCGTGGAGGAGTTCGCCCGTTACGAGGGCCCGGCGCTGCTCGGCATCCGGCGCTTCCCCGTCGAGGACGTGACCATCGGCGGTGTCACCGTCCCGGCCGGCGAGACGGTCTGGGTCTCCCTGTCCGCCGCCAACCGTGACCCGGCGCGCTTCCCGGACCCCGACCGTCTCGATCTCGACCGCGACACCTCCGGCCATCTCGCCCTGGGCCACGGCATCCACTACTGCCTGGGTGCGCCGCTCGCCCGCGCCGAGACGGAGATCGCGCTGGGCGCGCTGCTGGAACGGCTCCCGGACCTCGCCCTCCCCGACGAGGAACCGCGGTGGCACCCGTCCGTGCGCGCCCGAGGCCTGCGCGCGCTGCCGGTGACGTACTGACGCCGTCGGTGAGGTATTGACACGGACCCGCACCGTCCGCGCCGGGCGGGTGTCAGGTGGGTCTCAGTCATGTCACCGACCGAGGCCATCACGCCCTCCGGAGCGTTAACCCCTACAGGTACGACGCTTTGGGAGGTGCAGGGTGGTGAACGGGCGAACGGTGCTCGAACGCTTTCCCGCCGGCGGGCCGCGAGGCTCCTGGCCCGCGGAGGAGTTCGCTCACGCGCGGCGCCTGGAGGGGCTGGCCGCCGAGGTCGTCATGGACCTCTCCACGGACACCTTCCTGGTGATCGTCCGTGGCGGCGAGGAACTCGTCCGGGGCGCCTGACGGGGCGACAGGGGCGCAGGGGCGCGTGCCCGGTGGGTGACGTTGTCGTGCCCAGGCGCCCACGCGTTCAGGCGCCTACGTGCTCAGGCGCTTATCGGGCGTGACCAGTCCGGGGTGGTGCCCGTCACCCGGCACAGCGCCAAGTACAGCAGGATCGGCGGGGTGTACGGCACCGTGTCGTCCGGCCGGTTGATGAGGCGTGCGGCCTCCGGGATCCGGGCACCGGGCTCGTAGTGGGCGGGGGAGGGCCAGGGCAGGGCGTAGTCGGAGTCGGCCGGGACGATCCACCACCAGTGCGTCTCGTCGGCGTACACGCATCCCACGCGCGGCAACCAGGGCACGATCCGGGCCCCCAGACGGGCGGGCAGCGCCACCGCGTCGCTGCCCAGCGGTGCCGTCATGCCCTCGGGCAGCGACGGATACCCGGGTGCGTCGTCCGAACCCTGCTCGCGTCGCAGACGCACCAAGGTGTTCAGTCCCAGAGCCCTGCCGGCCCCGGAGACACCGCGGCTCACGGCCATTCCGGCCGCATACGGCGGGAAGTGCGGGGCTGGGAGCCGACGTGCTGCGGGGGCGGCGGCTGAGCCCCGGACCACGGGTGGCGCCGTGCTGTCGGCTGGGGCGGGACGTTGTTCGCGGCCCCGGTCCGGTGCGTGGCACCGGTGGGGTGCGACAGGTGGTGTGGAGCGTGACGCGAAGGGTCGGCGTCGTATGCGTCCGCCGGGGTTCCCGCCCGGGTGTCGGTCAGCGCGTGCGCCTGCTCCTGGTGGTCCTCGCCCGAGCTGTTGGGCTGCCCGGACTTGGGCCGGGCCCCCCACCCCAGGTCATTGTGCGGTGCGCGGGGTTCGGGTATGCCCCACGCGGTGTCGGACTGACGCGGCAGCTCTGCCCAGACCAACAGCCCGAGCCCGTGCTCCTGAGCCCCCCACGACCGGCACACGGCGTCGACGAGAAGCAACCCCCTCCCGTGCTCCTCGTCGGGCCGCTGCGGGGACGGGTGGGGCTCGCCGGGCGCACAGCCCTCGTCGCACACGGCTATGCGCACCGTGTCGTCGTGGTCGCGCAGCTCGCACACGACGCGACTGCTCGCGGTGTGCACGATCGCATTGGTGACCAGCTCGGAAATGACCAGAGCCGCCGCGTCGCAGGTGTCCGCGCACACCGACCAGCCGGTCAGCCGGGCCCGCGTCAGGCGTCTCGCCTGGGCGGCAGAACCCGGATGTGCGGCCAGTTCGAACCGGAACTGGCGCACGGCGGCGGCAGCAGCCCCGGCAAGGGCGACTCCCGCGGTCGCGTCGCGACCTGGACGGTCCGCGACGGCGTCTGTTCCTAAGGGTGCTGACGGAATCACGCTTGCCACTATCGCCCCGCCGTGGACACTTGGCAAGTGGCACTCTGAAAAATGCAGAGTGCTGTATGACGCGGTGAAAGGCCGTGACACACTGCTCGCAACAGCACCTCGAGCGGCGCCAGTTGGGATCACCGACGATCCAGCGGATCTTCGAACGGATCTTCGAATGGCGCCGCAGGGCTGTTCAGGATTCGTTCGTGGAGGTGGGACGTGAGCGAACCGCGGTCCGCGCCGACGGTGGGGCAGGTCGTGCTCGGAAGGCGCCTGCTGGACCTGCGGGAACGCGCCGGGCTCAAGCGCGAGGAGGCGGCCCGCGTCCTCCGCGTGGCCCCGGCCACCGTCCGCCGCATGGAGCTGGCCGAGGTCACGTTCAAGATCCCGTACCTCCAACTCCTCCTGAAGGCCTACGGCGTCTCCGACGACGAGGCCGAACTCTTCGTGCAGTTGGCCGACGAGGCCAACAAGCCCGGCTGGTGGCAGCGGTTCCATGACATCCTGCCCAACTGGTTCTCGATGTACGTCAGCCTGGAGGGCGCGGCCTCCCTGATCCGCTCCTACGAGCCGCACTTCGTACCCGGCCTGCTGCAGACCGAGGACTACGCGCGCGGGGTGCTCAGATCGGGAGCCATCGGTCAGACCAGCCCCGAGGACATCGAGCGCCATGTCGCGCTGCGCATACGGCGCCAGGAACTGCTCGACCGCCCCGACGCCCCCCGCTTCTGGGCGGTGATGGACGAGACCGCGCTGCGCCGCACGGTTGGCGGCCCCGAGGTGATGCGGGAGCAGATCGACAAGCTGCTGGAGGCGGCGAAGCTGCCCCACGTGACGCTCCAGATCGCCCCGTTCGCCAACGGGCCGCACCCGGGCACCTACGGGCCCTTCGTGCTGTTCCGATTCGCCGTGCCGGAGCTCCCGGACATGGTGTACAGCGAGTACCTGACCGGCGCCGTCTATCTGGACGCGCGCTCGGAGGTGGCGACTCACCTGGAGGTCATGGACCGAATGGCGGCCCAGGCCGCCACGGCACACCGCACGAAGGAGATCCTCCGGGATCTCCGCAAGGAGCTCTGAATGGACCGGCGCATCTACAACGGCATGCCCGCGAGGGAGTTGGGCAACGAGGGCTGGCACAAGCCGTGGAGCGGCGGTAACGGGGGCAACTGCCTGGAGGCGATGAAGCTGGCCGACGGCCGCATCGCCGTCCGTCAGTCGACCGACCCGGACGGCCCTGCGCTGATCTACACCTCGGACGAGATGTCCGCGTTCATCGAGGGCGCGAAGGCCGGAGAGGCCGACTTCCTGATTCGCTGACCCTCTGCCCTTTCGCTCATACGGCCATCGGGCGGTCGTACGGCGATATCGGGGACGGCAGTCGTGAGCTGCCGGTCAGATAGCGGTCGACGGCGGCCGCCACGGCTCGCCCTTCCGCGATCGCCCAGACGATCAGCGACTGTCCGCGCGCGGCGTCCCCGGCGGCGAACACCCCGGGCACGTTGGTCGTGAACTCACGATCCCGGGTGATCGTGCCGCGTGGCTCCATCGCCAGCCCCAGCTGGTCGATGAGCCCGTCTCCCCGGTCGGGCCCGGAGAAGCCGAGGGCGAGCAGCACCAGGTCGGCCGGAAGCGTCCGCCCGGTACCCGGCACGGGCTGCCGCCGCGCGTCCACCTCGACCAGGTGCAGCGACCGCACATGTCCGCTCGCGTCCCCGGTGAAGTGGAGCGTCGACGCCGCGAAGAGCCGTGCGTCGGCGTCCGCCGCCGGTGCCGTCTCCAGGTCACGCGCCTCCTCGTGCGCGGCAGACAGACGGTAGATCTTCGGATACGTCGGCCAGGGCTCCGTGTCGTCGTCCCGCTCGACGCCGGGCAGGGCGTAGATGTCCAGCTGGGACACTGACGCGGCGCCCTCCCGTACCGCGGTGCCCAGGCAGTCCGCTCCGGTGTCGCCACCGCCCACGATGACGACGTGCTTGCCGGCTGCAGACATCGGCGAGACCTCCAGATCACCCTGGCACACCCGGTCGGCCAGGGGCAGATACTCCATCGCCTGGTGTATTCCGGTCAGCTCGCGGCCGGGCACGGTCAGTTCGCGCCACGCGGTGGCACCCGTGGCGATGACGACGGCGTCGTACCGCGCCCGCAGACCGTCCGCCCTGATGTCCCGCCCGACCACCGTCGACGTACGGAACTTGGTGCCCTCCGCGCGCATCTGCTCCAGTCGCCGGTCCAGGTGCCGTTTCTCCATCTTGAACGCGGGGATGCCGTACCGCATGAGCCCGCCCGGCCGGTCGTCCCTCTCGTACACGGCGACCGTGTGCCCGGCCCGGGTCAACTGCTGGGCCGCGGCCAGTCCCGTCGGCCCCGACCCGATCACGGCGACCGTCCGCCCCGACAGCCGGTCCGGGGGCCGGGGTGGCGCGAAACCCTCCTCCCACGCCCGGTCGGCGATCGCGCACTCGACGTTCTTGATGGTGACGGCCGGCTGGTTGATCGCCAGTACACAACCCGCCTCGCACGGCGCCGGACACAGCCGCCCGGTGAACTCCGGGAAGTTGTTCGTCGCGTGCAGCCTCTCCGCTGCCGCCCGCCAGTCCTCGCGGCTGACCAGGTCGTTCCACTCCGGGATCAGGTTGCCGAGCGGACAGGCGTCGTGGCAGAAGGGGACACCGCAGTCCATGCAGCGGTCGGCCTGCTTGCTGATGATCGGCAGCAGCGCCCCGGGGACATAGACCTCGTCCCAGTCCCGGACCCGCTCCTCGACGGGCCGACGCGGCCACTCCTGGCGCGGCGTGGTCATGAAACCCTTGGGATCGGCCATGGTCGTCTTCCTTGCGTACGCGTACGACGGGCCCGTGCGGCATCGTGGCGCACCCTTTCGGCCACGATACGTCCCTCCGGCGACCCCCGCAGGGCGATGGGCAGCGCTTTCCGCGGCAGCCCTGACCAGGCCCTGACCAGGCGGGGAACGGGCCCTCGGGGTGGGGGGGCAGCCGCACCCCGGCGAGAGCCCTCGCCCAGGCGGGTAGCGCCGCCGTCTGGGCAGCGGCACCCGGGGGCGGTGTCGACGTGTGGACTTCAGTGGCCGTAGGGCTCGGCCGTTTGTGGACCTCAGCGGCCTCGGCTCGCCGGCCAGGGCCCTCAGCCCACCTCCGCCGTGCTCCGACGCCATCCCCGCAGCACCGCCTCCGCCCCCGCCGCGATCCGCCGCCGCGCCTCGTACCGGCTGACCCCGCTCATCAGCAGCTGGTCGTACGGCGTGTCCAGGTGCCGGACGGAGGCCACGACCGCTGAGGTCACCGCGCTCTCGGTCAGTGCCCGCCCCGCGGCGCTCCGTCCGACCCGGCCACTGCCCCGTACCGACGTGTGCCCGGCGATCACGCGTGCCCGGTCCGCCGGGCACCCGGGAAACAGCCGCAGGATCTCGGCCGCGAACGCCTCCGCGAAGCACACGTCCTCCACGGCCCGGCGGTGCGCGTCCCGCGCCCGGCGTCGGCGGCGAGCCTCCGCGTCGGCCAGACACCGCACCTCGGCCCGTGCCAGGGCCGCCTCCTCGACCAGAACTCCCTGCCGCTCGTACCGCCCCTTGCGCCGGTTGAAGCGCACCACCACCGCCGACAGCGCGCTCTCCTCCCGCGACCTCCGGGTCAGCGCCGTGCCGCCGCGCGGCAGGAACACCAGATGGCCGAGATCCACGCAGTCGAGGCAGCGCGGCACACCGTTCTCCAGGGCGAGCAGCGACAGAGGCCCACGGCGGCAGGCTGCGCACCGCTTGCGCCGGAGCGGCTGCACAACGAGAAGTCCACTGCGGAAAGGGGGAGTTGCCAAGCCGGCCATACTCGTTTCCTTCCCCACTCGTCCCGGCCTCTCCCGCGGACCGCCGTCGGACCGGCTCCGGGGGCGCGCCATGATGGCGGCTGTGCGACTCGAAGCGATCACCTGGGACAGGCTCGGCGAACTGCTCGCCGGACGTTTGCTGGACCTGAGACCCGCCGACGGCAGTCCCTGGCCGAGGATCGCCTTCGACGGCGCCCCCGCGGCCCGACCCGGTGACCTCGCACGGCGGGTCGCGGAGGAACTGCGCGTGCGCGGTCGCCCCTCGCTCGTCGTGGGTACCGAGGACTTCCTTCGTCCGGCCTCGCTCCGGCTGGAGCACGGCCGCCGGGACGTCGAGTCGTACTACGGCGGCTGGTACGACACCGCCGCCCTGTGGCGTGAGGTCTTCGGCCCGCTCGAACCCGGCGGGGACGGCCGAGTCCTGCCCGACCTGTGGGACCCGGTCACCGACCGCGCCACGCGCAGCGCCTACGTCCAACTCCCGCCCGGCGGGTTCCTGCTGCTCCACGGCCCTCTCCTCCTTCACCACTGGTTTCCGTTCGACCTGAGCGTTCACGTCCTCCTCTCGCCGGGAGCCCTGCGCCGCCGCACACCCGAGGCGGACCACTGGACGCTGCCCGCCTTCGAGCGGTACACCGACGAGACCGGCCCCGCCACGACTGCCGACGTCCTGGTGCGCGCCGACGATCCGCGCCACCCGGCGTGGAACGGCTGATCCAAAACCCTCCGTGGGACGCCCGCCCTGAGGTGCGGTGATGGGGCCGGGGGCGGGACAATGAGAGGCGCCGGAGCAGCGGTGCGTCCCGCGCCGCGCCGGCCGATCCGGCATCGGGAGGTACCCCATGACCACCGCCGGCGACATCATGCACCGTGGCGTTCAGTGGATCCCCGCCCACGAGACCCTTGACCGCGCCGCCCAGTTGATGCGCGAGCTGGGCGTCGGAGCGCTGCCCATCAGTGACCGTGACGAACGCCTCTGCGGCATCCTCACCGACCGGGACATAGTCGTCGGCTGCGTGGCCATGGGGCACGACCCGGCCGAGATCACCGCCGGGGAGATGGCCCAGGGCACGCCCCGCTGGATCGAGTCGAGCGCCGACGTGGGCGAAGTGCTCCACGAGATGAGGGAACACCGGATCCGCCGGCTTCCCGTCATCGAGAACAAGCGCCTGGTCGGCATGATCAGCGAGGCCGATCTGGCCCAGCACCTGAGCGACGACCAGATCGCCGCCTTCACCGAGAGCGTCTACGCCAGGACCGCGCCATCACCGCACTGACCGTCACCGCTCTGACCGCGACGAGCCGTCAGAGCCAGCCGTTGCGCCTGAAGCCCCGGTACAGCGCCAGGCAGGCCAGTGATATCACGCCGATGACCAGCGGATAGCCGAACCGCCAGTGCAGCTCCGGCATGTGATCGAAGTTCATGCCGTAGACCCCGCACACCATCGTCGGCACGGCGATCACCGCGGCCCAGGCCGTGATCTTGCGCATGTCCTCGTTCTGCGCGACCGTCACCTGCGCCAGGTGTGCCTGGAGTATGGAGTTGAGCAGTTCGTCGAAGGAGGCGATCTGCTCCTTGACCCGCATCAGATGGTCCAGTACGTCCCTGAAGTAGGCCTGTATCTCCGGCGCGATCACCCTTATCGGCCGTGTGGCGAGATCCTCGACCGGGCGGGCGAGTGGCACCACGGCCCGCTTCAGCTCCAGGAGTTCACGCTTGAGCTGGTAGATGCGCCCAGGGTCGGTTCGTGCGCCGTTCTCCGCGAACACGGCGGTCTCGACCAGGTCGATGTCGGCCTGCACCGAGTCCGTGACGGTCAGATAATCGTCGACCACATGGTCCGCGATCGCGTGCAGAACCGCCGCCGGCCCCTTCGCGAGCTGATTGGGGTCCGACTCCAGCTCCTCGCGCAACGGCCCGAGCGAGCCGTGCCGACCGTGCCGCACCGTGATCACGAAGTCCCGGCCGACGAACACCATGATCTCGCCGGTGTCCACCACCTCGCTGGTCGCCGTGAGCTGTTCGTGCTCGACGTAGCAGACCGTCTTGAACACCGCGAACAGCGTCTCTCCGTACCGCTCCAGCTTCGGGCGCTGATGGGCCTCGACCGCGTCCTCGACCGCCAGCGGGTGCAGGTCGAACAACTCGGCGATACCCGCGAACTCGCCGTCCGTCGGTTCGTGCAGCCCCAGCCAGACGAAGCCGGCACCGTGCTTGCGCACCCGCTCCACGGCGTCCACCAGATCGCCGCCCACGGGGACCCGCACCCCGTCCCGGTACGTCACGCACTTGACCACCGACGAGCCGAGCGGTGACCGGGCAGGATGGCTCAGGTCCACCCGCGGCCGCCGCCGGGCCAGCCGCGCCACTCTGCGCAGGCCGCTGACCCTGCCAAGGTCCCGGACCTTCCGCAGATTTCCTGCCATGGACATCTGGCTCTCCTTGCGTGGCTCTCCTCGCGCCGTGCTGCCGCGCTTGCCGAAAGTCTGCCAGTTCGTCGCGAAGCGCGGGGAAGCCTGTGGGAACAGATGATTCCGCTTTGTTCCCGGCTGTGGACAAGTCGGAGCGTCAACCGTCCCCGACGGGCAGGGCAACTGGGATGATCGCGCCATGACGCGAACCGACGGATATCTCCTCGACAACCGGCAGACCGAGGCAGGCCGGCGCTTCGAGGCCTTCGCCACCCTCTTCGACCCCGTCACCTTCCGGCACTTCGAAGACCTCGGTGTGGGTCCCGGCTGGCGCTGCTGGGAGGTCGGCGCCGGAGGCACCTCCGTGGTGTCCTGGCTGGCCAAGAAGGTCGGCCCGACCGGCAAGGTCATCGCGACCGACATCGACACCACGCTGCTCGACGAGGCCGACCGCCCGCCGGTCGAGGTACGCGCCCACGACGTCGGCGCCGAGGAGCCCCCCGGGGAGGGCTTCGACCTCGTGCACGCACGGCTCGTCCTCGTCCATGTCCCCGACCGTGACAAGGCGCTGCGGTCCATGGCCAAGGCGCTGCGGCCCGGTGGGCGGCTCCTCGTCGAGGACGGCGACCCGGCCCTTCAGCCGCTGTTGTGCCCCGACGAGTACGGCCCCGAGCAGCAGCTCGCCAACCGGCTGAGGCACGGATTCCGCAAGCTGCTCGCGGGTCGCGGCGCCGACCTGGCCTACGGCCGCAAACTCCCGCGCCTGCTGCGCGAGGCCGGGCTGCTCCGGGTGGAGGCCGACGCCTACTTCCCTGTCACCTCGCAGGCCTGCGCCGATCTGGAGTCCGCCACCGTGCGGCAGATCCGTGAACAACTCGTCACCGCGGGTCTGGCGACCGACGAGGAGATCGACCAGCACCTGGCCAACATCGCCGCCGGCGGCATGGATCTGGCGACGGCCCCGATGATCTCTGCTTGGGGGCGCAAGGCGTGAGCGACCGGCGTGAGCCGACAGCCGCTCACGCCACCAGGACGCCGCGTCGACCGGACGCCGGAGACCTGAGGCCAGCCGGGCATCCGGGCTCAGCCGGGCGCTAGAGGCCGGGCACCGGGGGCGACCGTGCATGGGGCCAGCCGGGCACCGGGGTGACCGTGCATGGGGTGAGTCGGGCACCGAGCGCGAGGTCAGCCAGGCACCGGAGGTCTGCCGCCCACCTCCCGCACCGCCCGCGCCCCTGCCCGGCACCCTGCCGCCGCGGCGACCTCGGGCTCCGCACCCGCCACCAGAGAGGCGAGGAACGCGCCGGTGAACGCGTCTCCGGCACCCGTGGTGTCCCGGGGCGTCACCGGTTCCGCGGGAACACGCGCGAGCACGGCGCCGGACCGGGCCACCAGCGCCCCCTCCGCGCCAAGCTTCGCCACCACCAACGGGATGTGCCGACTGAGCTCCGCCGCCGCGTCCGCCGGATCGGACCGTCCCGTCAGCAGACAAGCCTCGTCACGGCTGGGCAGCAGCACGTCCAGGCCCGCCGCGAGTTCCAGGAAACGATCCGCCTCCAGCTCCCGCAGGAAGCCCGCCGACGCGGGATCCAGACTCACCGGCACGCCCCGCGCGCGGGCCGCGCCGAGAGCCGCCGCCACGAAAGCCCTGCTTGATCCGGAGAACAGGAGATAACCGGACAGATGCAGTCGTGCAACGCCGTCGAGCAGCGTGTCCGACCAGTCCGCGGCTTCGAGCCGCAGCGACGCGCCGCTGTCCGTGAGAAACGTACGCTCGGCCGAGGCACCCGCGTCGACCAGACAGATGACCGTTCCTGTCGCGGCCCGCGGGTCCACCACCAGCCGCGGCCGCACCCCGGCCGCGACCAGCTCCCGTTCGTGCCAGGCCGCCGCGTCCGCTCCCACCCGGCCGAGCAGCCGTACGTCCGCGCAGCCCGTGTGGGCGGCCCAGCAGGCCACGTTGGCGCCTGCGCCACCGGGTAGCGTGCGGATCACGGCAGCCGTGTCGGTACCCGCCGCGAGCGGCCCATGGTGCCGGGCGACGACATCGGTGACCACGTCTCCGGCCACCAGCAGTGCCCCCCTCCGGCGCGGGCTCCCGCTACGCGCCGACGCACCCCGGTCGACCGCCGACTCCGCCCGGGCGCTTTCCGCTGCCTCCTCCGTCCCGTCCGTCCCGTGTCCGCCCGCCGTGCCCCGGCCCGCCGTCACCCGCGGGCCCAGGCCGCCGCGATCCGCGCCGCCAACCGCACATTGCCGCGCACCGCCGCCAGGTTGGCACGCAGCGAGGCCCCGTCCGTGTGCCGCACCAGGTGATCGAGCAGGAACGGAGTGACGGCCTGCCCGGAGATCCCCTCCGCGTCGCACGCCCGCAACGCGTCAGCGAGTACGCGCGCGTGCAGCGCGGGATCGAGCTGCTCCTCCTCGGGGACGGGATTCGCGACGATCAGCGCCGACTCCGGCACTCCCAGCGCGTCCTGCGCCCGCATGACCCCCGCCACCTCGTCCGGCGTGCCGAGCGTCCAGTCGACCGGGTGCCCGGAGTCGGACAGGTAGAAGCCGGGGAAACGATCCGTGCCGTACCCGGCGACGGCGACGCCCAACGTCTCCAGTCGCTGCAGCGTGGCCGGCACGTCCAGGATCGACTTCACCCCCGCGCACACCACCGTGATCCGTGTGCGCGCCAGCAGCCCGAGGTCGGCGGACTCGTCCTGCGTCACCGTCCACTGCCGGTGCACACCGCCCAGCCCGCCCGTCGCGAACACCCGGACACCCGCCAGCGCCGCGAGCAACGCGGTCGCCGACACCGTGGTCGCTCCGCTGGCTCCCGCCGACACGGCGAGCGGCAGGTCGCGATGGCCCAGCTTGCGGATCCCGTCCTCGTTGGCGACCCGCTCCAACTGCCGCTTGTCCAGGCCGACACACGGCCGCCCGTCCAGCACGGCGATGGTCGCGGGCACGGCGCCCTCGCCCCGGACCACCTCCTCCAGTTCCAGGGCCACCTGGAGATTGCGCGGGCGCGGCAGCCCATGCGCGATGATCGTGGACTCCAGGGCCACCACGGGGCGGCGCGCATCGATCGCCTCCCGCACTTCTTCTGATACCACCAGCACCACGCGACTGCCTCCTGTCGGTCGGTTCTCCCTGATGTCTGGCGGGCCGCGTACCCCGATAAACGCTTGTGCCCTGTGGCCGACGCCACCAGCCTGGACGGCATGACGAACGAATCGGCACGCCTTGACCATGTTGTTCTCTGGGTGAGCGATCCCGCCGCCTCGGCCGACTTCTACGCGAAGGCGGTCGGTCTGGAACCCCTACGGGTCGCCGAGTTCACAGAAGGGAAGACGTCGTTCCCGTCCGTGCGGGTCAACGAGGAGACCATCCTCGACCTGGCACCGCTCACCATCGCCGAGCACATGCGGATGCTTCCGGACTCCGCCGGCAGCGCCGGCCACGCCGTCAACCACATCTGTCTGTCCCTGTCGTCCGACGACTTCGACGCGCTGCGCGGCCGCCTCCAGGAGCACGGTGTCGCGGTGTCCGAGATCGCCCACGACCTGTACGGAGCCCGTGGAGAGGCTCCGCGCAGCTTCTACTTCCGCGACCCCGACGGCAATGTCTTCGAGGCCCGGCACTACGCCTAGGGCGGCACTACGCCCAGACCGGCCGGACGGCTGGCCCGAGCCGTCAGAACAGCGGCTCGGGCAGGACACCCTCCAGGGCGAGCAGACTCCGCTTGGCCTCCAGCCCGCCCCCGAAGCCGCCGATGCCGCCGTCGCTCTCCACGACCCGGTGGCACGGCACGACGACCGGCAACGGGTTGGCACCCATCGCCGCGCCCACCGCCTGCGCCGCGCCCGGCTGTCCGACCCGCCCGGCCAGATCGCCGTATCCGACGACCTTGCCGTACGGCACCCCGGACGCCAGCTCGCGCAGCACCTGCCGGTTGAATCCGGCGACCAGTGACCAGTCCAGGGGCAGCTCGAAGCCGTGCCGCTCGCCCGCGAAATACGCCTCGATCTGGCATATCGCCTCGGACAGCAGCGGTGAACCGGGTGCCTCGACGGGTTCGGCGCCCAGCCGGGACGCCAGTCGCTCCAGGGCCCGGTCGCGCACCGCGTCGGTGGCGTGGAACACGACGTTGACCAGGCCTTCGCGGGTCGCCGCGAGGAACAGCGGACCGATGCCGGTGTCCACGACGGTCCACACGACCTGCTGTTCGTACTGCCCAGGGCTGTCCATGCGCCCACGGTACGACCCGCCACTGACATCGATCCGCATAGGCGGGGTCTCAGTTCCCGCCCAGAGCGGCGCGCACCACCTCCGGCCTGTTCGTGATGACGCCGTCGACGCCGTACCGGGCCACGGTGCGCGCGGTGGCCGCGTCGTCCACGGTCCAGGCGTACACCCCCATCCGCCTGCCGTGCGGCCCGTTGAGCGCGTGCACGGCGGCGACGTAGGTCGCCGAGATGGACGCGTGCGACGGATTGACCAGATCGGCGAAGCCCGCGTACCGGTGCAGATCGACTACTGACGGTGTGCCGAGGAACCCGGTCGTCAGGGCGGGCTTCAGGTCGTGGACGGTCCGCACGCTGTCCGCGCTGAAGCTCTGCACGATCAGCCGGCCCAGATGCCTCTGGTCCAGCCAGCCCTCGTTGCTGAGGACCTTGAGCGTCTGCCGCTCGATGCCCGGATAGAGTTCGGGGTTCTTGATCTCCAGGAGCAGCTTCTCGTGGTCGTGCTCGACCCGGCGCATGTACTGCGTCAGCGTCGGCACACGCGTGCCCGCGTAGGCGCGGCCGAACCAGCTGCCCGCGTCCAGACGGGCGATCTCGGCGGCGGTGAAGTCCTTCACCTTCCAGGGGGAGCGGTTCGGGAAGACCTGTTCGACGTTCGTGGTGCGCCGCAGGCTGTCGTCGTGAATGACGACGAGTTCGCCGTCCTTCGTGCGCTGGACATCGTTCTCGACCCAGGAGAACCCCAGCCGGGCGGCTTCGTCGATGGCGGGCAGTGTGTTTTCCGGGGCATGAGCGGAAGCACCCCGGTGGGCCACCACTCTCGGCTGCCCGCCGACGACGCCCGCGCGGGCGTGCGGGGTGGGGATCAGCAGCGTGGCCGTCCCCAGAAGCGCGGTGGTCGTGGCGGCAACTACGCGCGCGTGCATGCGTACTCCTCGTGTCGGGCGAATGCGGACAGCACCAGAGTGACAGCAGAGAGTCGAGAACGGGCGTGCACGCGATGGCCACGGAATGAATGGAGTTGTCCAAGTCCGCACACTGATGCCGCACAACTGAGGCAGGGACGTGTTTCTTTGCCGGAAAAATCGTTCGACCATTCCGGTGGGGGTCATACTCGTCTGCGTCAACCTTGACCGCTCGAAGCGGTCCTGGGACGGGGGGTCAGTTTCAGGTATTCCGGGACGCAAAGGGTGAAGGGCAGCCACGCATGCGAGGCACGGTCGACGGATTCAGCTACGGGCTCGTCACCCCGTTGGTGGCCTACCTGATGGCGTGCCTCGGCGGAGCCCTCGGCCTGCGCTGTACCACCAGGTCCATGCTGGTGACCCACTCCTGGCGGCCCGCCTGGCTCGCCCTCGGGTCCGTCGCGATCGGCTCCGGCATATGGACCATGCACTTCATCGCCATGATGGGCTTCACGGTCGAGCAGACACCCGTTCACTACGACAAACCCATGACGTACGAGAGCCTGGGCCTGGCCATCGTCATGGTGGGTGCCGGGATCTTCATAGTCGGCTACCGCGGTGCCACCGGGGCGGCACTGTTCACCGGCGGCACGGTCACCGGTCTGGGCATCGCCTCGATGCACTACCTCGGAATGGCGGGCATGCGCCTCAACGGGAGGCTGCAATACAACACCCTCACCGTCGCCGCCTCGGTCGTCATAGCGGTCGTGGCCGCGACCGCCGCCCTGTGGGCCGCGGGCCGGGTGAGGGGCTTCCGAGGGAGCGTCGGCGCGAGCCTCGTCATGGGACTCGCCGTCAGCGGCATGCACTACACCGGCATGGCCGCCCTCAGCGTCCACCTGCACGGCACCGAGCCGACCACCGTCGGAGACTCGCCCGCCTCCCTGCTCGGCCCGATGCTGATCGGCCCCCTCGCCTTCCTCCTCCTCGCGGGAGTCGTCGTGCTGCTCGACCCGCTGCTGGTCACGGGCCGCCCCGAGCAGACCCGCCCGGAGCACAGGCCCGGCATTCCGGCCGACGCCGTCACCCACCACCCGGCCCGCCGCCCGCGCCCGCGGATCGGTGGACAGCCGGCCCGGACACAGGAGCACAGCCGCTTGCGCACCCCGCAAAACCGCTGATCGGGGCCCGTTGTCAGTGCGGGGTCGTACGGTGGATGACATGCGGCCCGTTTCCAAGATCGAACGCACGGTGGCGCCCATCGAGGTCGTCAGCCACTATCAGCCCAGCGGTGACCAGCCGGCGGCCATCGCCGAGCTGGCCAGGCGCGTCGAGGCCGGCGAGAAGGACGTCGTACTGCTCGGCGCGACCGGTACCGGCAAGTCCGCCACCACCGCGTGGATGATCGAGAAGCTCCAGCGCCCCACCCTCGTGATGGCGCCGAACAAAACGCTGGCCGCCCAGCTGGCCAACGAGTTCCGCGAACTGCTCCCGAACAACGCCGTCGAGTACTTCGTCTCGTACTACGACTACTACCAGCCCGAGGCCTACGTCCCGCAGTCGGACACCTACATCGAGAAGGACTCCTCGATCAACGAGGAGGTCGAGCGGCTGCGCCACTCCGCGACCAACTCCCTGCTCACCCGCCGTGACGTCGTCGTGGTCGCCTCGGTGTCCTGCATCTACGGCCTCGGCACCCCGCAGGAGTACGTGGACCGCATGGTCCCTCTCAAGGTCGGCGAGGAGTTCGACCGCGACGAGCTGCTGCGCCGTTTCGTGGACATCCAGTACACCCGCAACGACATGGCGTTCACCCGCGGCACCTTCCGCGTCCGCGGGGACACCATCGAGATCTTCCCGGTGTACGAGGAGCTGGCAGTCCGTATCGAGATGTTCGGCGACGAGATCGAGGCGCTGTCCACCCTGCATCCGCTCACCGGCGAGATCGTCAGCGACGACCAGCAGCTCTACGTGTTCCCGGCTTCCCACTACGTCGCCGGCCCGGAGCGCATGGAGCGCGCGGTCAACGACATCGAGAAGGAGCTCGGGGAGCGGCTCGCCGAGCTGGAGAAGCAGGGCAAGCTGCTGGAGGCCCAGCGTCTGCGCATGCGGACCACGTACGACATCGAGATGCTCCGCCAGATCGGCTCCTGCTCCGGCGTGGAGAACTACTCGATGCACTTCGACGGCCGCGCGCCCGGTTCCCCGCCCAACACCCTGCTCGACTACTTCCCCGAGGACTTCCTGCTCGTCATCGACGAGTCGCATGTCACCGTGCCGCAGATCGGCGCCATGTACGAGGGCGACGCCTCCCGCAAGCGCACCCTGGTCGACCACGGCTTCCGGCTGCCCTCCGCCCTGGACAACCGCCCCCTGAAGTGGGAGGAGTTCCAGAAACGGATCGGCCAGGCCGTGTACCTGTCGGCCACTCCCGGCACCTATGAGCTGTCCCGCGGGGACGGTGTCGTCGAGCAGATCATCCGCCCCACCGGCCTCGTCGACCCGGAGGTCGTCGTCAAGCCCACCGAGGGCCAGATCGACGACCTGGTGCACGAGATCCGCAAGCGCACCGAGAAGGACGAGCGCGTCCTGGTCACCACGCTCACCAAGAAGATGGCGGAGGACCTCACCGACTACTTCCTGGAACTCGGCATCCAGGTCCGCTATCTGCACAGCGACGTCGACACCCTGCGCCGCGTCGAGCTGCTGCGCGAACTGCGCGCCGGCGAGTTCGACGTGCTGGTCGGCATCAACCTGCTCCGTGAGGGCCTCGACCTGCCCGAGGTGTCCCTGGTGGCGATCCTGGACGCCGACAAGGAGGGCTTCCTGCGTTCCGGCACCTCGCTGATCCAGACCATCGGCCGCGCGGCGCGCAATGTCTCCGGCGAGGTCCACATGTACGCCGACAAGATCACCCCGGCGATGGAGCGGGCCATCGAGGAGACCAACCGCCGTCGCGAGAAGCAGGTCGCCTACAACAAGGCCAACGGCGTCGACCCGCAGCCGCTCCGGAAGAAGATCAACGACATCGTGGCGCAGATCGCCCGCGAGGAGGTCGACACCGAGCAACTGCTCGGCTCCGGCTACCGCAAGCCGAAGGACGGCAAGGGCGCCAAGGCTCCCGTCCCGTCGCTCGGCGGCAAGGCGGCCAAGGGTGCGAAGGCTGCCAAACCGGCCAAGGGCAAGGCCAAGGACACCGTGCCGACGGACCGTCCCGCCGCCGAACTCGCCGGGCAGATCGAGGAGATGACGGAGCGGATGCGTGCCGCCGCGGCAGACCTGCAGTTCGAGATCGCGGCCCGGCTGCGTGACGAGGTCGCCGAGATGAAGAAGGAACTGCGCCAGATGCGCGAGGCGGGACTGACCTGACCCCGCGTCCGGCCTCCGTCGCCATGCGAGTGCCACGGGGGAGTGTTGCAAGACCGACACAAACCGGGTCCCTGGGTTCGATGACACCGGTGCCCGTGCGTAGGGTTCTGATCAACCGCGGGTTCCGCGGCAGCAGGGGAAATCCGAGAGGGGAAGCAGCCGTGACCGTCAACATGACCAAGGGTCAGGCCATCAGCCTGGAGAAGAAGGACGGAGGCACCCTGACCGCGGTCCGTATGGGTCTCGGCTGGCAGGCGGCGCCCCGGCGAGGCCTCTTCGGCTCCCGCACCCGGGAGATCGACCTGGACGCCTCGGCGGTGCTCTTCGCGGGGCAGCAGCCGGTCGACGTCGTCTTCTTCCGCCACCTGGTGAGCGACGACGGCTCCGTGCGGCACACCGGCGACAACCTCGTCGGCGGCGTGGGGCAGGGCGGTGACGACGAGGCCGTCCTCGTCGACCTGGCGCGGGTCCCGGTTCACATCGACCAGATCGTCTTCACCGTGAACTCCTTCACGGGACAGACCTTCCAGGAGGTGCAGAACGCGTTCTGCCGTCTGGTCGACGAGACCAACGGCCAGGAGCTCGCCCGTTACACCCTGGCCGGCGGTGGCGCCTACACCGCCCAGATCATGGCGAAGGTGCACCGGTCCGGCGCGGGCTGGACGATGACCGCTCTGGGCACCCCGGCCAACGGCCGCACCTTCCAGGACCTGATGCCGGCGATCCTGCCGCACCTGTAGGGCCACCGGGACGACCCGGCGAGCGGCGCACGACAACACGACACAGGGGGACGAAGGCGATGACCGCCGAACTGGTGCGGGGGCAGAACCACCCGCTCTCCCAGGTCCGGCTGGAGATCCGGGTCTCGGCTGCCGCGCCGGTCGTGGCGGCTGCCGCGCTCGCCGACGAGAGCGGCACGTCACGCGGCACCGATTGGGTGGCCCACCCGGGTGCACCCGCGCTCCCCGGTCTCGAGGTCTCCAGGCAGGCGGCGGCCGACCACCGCCTTGCGGTGGATCTGGCCGCCATGCCGGAGGCCGTGCACCGTGTCAGTGTGCTGCTCGCCCTTCCGTCGGGTGCGGGCGGCCCGGCCCGCTTCGGCGCCGTCGCCGCCCCATCCGTGACGGTCACCGGCCTCGACGGCACCGGGATCGCACGCTTCGTCCTCACCGGTCTGGACTCCGAGTCGGCCGTCGTGGCCCTGGAGCTTTACCGCAGACAGGGCGTGTGGAAGGTGCGTGCCGTCGGCCAGGGTTACGTCGGCGGCCTCGCCGCGCTCTTCGGGGACCAGGGGCTGGCGCAGGCAGCCGAACTCGCGGGCAGCATCCAGGAAGCGGTAACCCAGGGTCTGTCCCGTTCGATAGCGGCGCCCGCGCCACGTGCGGCGGACGGCGACCGGTCCCGCCGGACGGCTCCCTCCGCGCCCGGCCCCGAACAGACCGGCACGGCACCGCACAACGGCCCGGGCGCCGTACCACCGCGTCCCGCCCCGCCGTACGGCGCACCGGGACCTTACGACGGCCAGGCCACGAGTGAACCGCCGCACACCGTCCAGCCCGACAGCACCACCCCCGGGCCGTCCGCGCCCGCCGACGGCCGGATCGACTACACCCACCCGAGCCGGGGTCACGCCGCGCCACCCCCGCCCCCGCCGCAGGCACCACCAGCTCCGCCCGGCGAGTTCGCTCCGCCCGTCGCGGGCGACGCGGCCGGCTGGTCCATGGAGGAGCGGCTCTACAACCAGGCCTGGGGCATGTTCGAGGACCTGGCCCGCACCACGGCCGCGTACCGCAGCGCGGTCGACTTCGCCGAGTCCCGCATGGAAAAGGAGATCGACCAGGTCCTGTCCGATCCGCGCAACCGGCTCGGCGCCGCGGGCGACACGGCGCGCGAGGCGGCCACGGCCCGGCGGACCGAGCTCGTCGATCAGGCCAGGGCGGTGTTCAAGCGCGACCTGGCCCAGCTCACCGCCGAGTCCGACGTGGTCGAACTCGCGCTCCCGCCCGCTTACGCCCGCTGGGACAACCCCGTCTGGCACGGCTACCAGGTACCGGCCGAGCCTCCGATGGCCCTGCGTCTGGGTGACCTGCATCTACCCGAGAGCGAGGCGCTCCGCGTTCCGATGCTGGTCCGGCTGCCCCTGGAGCGGGGCCTGTGGATCGACAGCGGTTCTGCGGCCTCCGACGGCTCCTTCCTCGACCCGGTTCAGTTGCGGCATCTCGCAATGGAGATGGCGGTGGCGCTTGCCGTGCGGCTGCTCGCGGTTCATCCCGTGGGCGACTTCGGCGTGCAGGTTGTCGACCCGGCGGGCGCGGGTGCCCACGCGCTCGGACCGCTGGTGCGCAGTGGTGTGCCGGGGGCTGTTCCAGCGACCGGCGCCGGGGGAGTGGCGGACGTCCTGGGGCGGCTCACCGAACGGGTCGACCTGCTGCAGATGGCACTGCGCGGCGGTGCGGCCGGGGCCCTGCCGCCCGGTCTCGACACGGCTCAGCAACTGCTGATCGTCAACGACTTCCCGCACGGCTTCGACGACAGGGCCGTGACCCGACTGCGCTACATCGCCGACGAGGGGCCGGCCGTAGGCGTCCATCTGCTGGTGGTCGCCGATCGCGCGGACGCCGCCGCTTACGGCCCGTTGCTGGACCCGCTGTGGCGTTCGCTCATGCGACTCACCCCGGTCCCCGACGACCACCTTGCCGACCCCTGGGTCGGTCACGCCTGGACATATGAGCCGTCTCTCGCTCCGCCCGGGAGTGAAGTGCTCCAGCAGGTGCTCGCGCGGGTCGCGGCAGCTCGCCCCAAGGGAACGTAAAGAGCCCTGACCTGGGATTTTGGTCTTACCTTTACCAAACGCTTTACCTTTCCTTGGTGATTGGGGTACTGTTTTCCGCACGGAGGGGAGTACTCCCTGACTGCTACAGCCTGCTGCGGCGTGCCCGTCAATACGGATCGGACCGATCCCGGGGCGCCGGCCCATCTCGGGTGGAAGAGACCTCCGGTAGCGGCGACGCTGAAGTGTTCGCCGATAAGTACTGCTACGTACTGCCGGAGGAGCAATGGACGTTTCGGTGACCCTGTGGGTCCTCACCATCGTGGGCCTCGCCGCCCTCATCGCGGTCGACTTCCTGATCGGGCGCAAACCCCATGACGTGTCGGTCAAGGAGGCGGGGATCTGGACCGTCGTCTGGATCGTCCTGGCGGGGCTCTTCGGCCTCGGCCTGCTCTTCTTCGCCGGTGGCCAGCCCGCCGGAGAATTCTTCGCGGGGTTCATCACCGAGAAGTCGCTGAGCGTCGACAACCTCTTCGTCTTCGTCCTGATCATGGCCAAGTTCGCGGTTCCCTCGCAGTACCAGCAGCGTGTGCTGCTCGTCGGGGTGCTGATAGCCCTGGTCCTGCGCGCGGTGTTCATCGCCGCGGGAGCCGCGATCATCGCCAGCTTCTCGTGGGTCTTCTACATCTTCGGCGCCTTCCTGATCTGGACCGCCTGGAAGCTGATCCAGGAGGCCCGAACCGAGGAGGCGGAGGAGGAGTACGAGGAGAACAAGCTGCTCAAGGCCGCAGAGCGCAGGTTCGGCGTGGCCGACCGCTACCACGGCACCAAGCTGTGGATCCAGCAGAACGGCAAGCGCGTGATGACGCCGATGCTGGTCGTCATGCTCGCGATCGGCACCACGGACGTGCTCTTCGCCCTCGACTCGATTCCCGCGATCTTCGGACTGACGCAGGACCCGTACATCGTTTTCACGGCCAACGCCTTCGCCCTGATGGGCCTGAGGCAGCTGTACTTCCTCATCGGCGGACTGCTCAAGAAGCTGGTGCACCTGTCGTACGGCCTGTCGGTCATTCTCGGCTTCATCGGCGTCAAGCTGATACTGCACGCGCTGCACGAGTCCGGGGTCCACGTTCCGGAGATCAGCATCCCGGTCTCGCTGGGTGTGATCGGCGGAGTCCTGATCGTCACCACGATCACCAGCCTGCTGGCGTCCCGGAGGCAGGCGGCGCGGGCGGCCGACGAGAACGCTCCGAAGGACAGCGTCGGAACCTGACGGTCGGTCTCCGGGGCAGGATCCTGGAACAGGAAAGGACCGGAATGCGAACCCCGTACGCCTCTGACACCATCGCAGCATGATCACTCGGCTCGGGTCGCTCACCAGCCGGTGGGCGACCCTCGTGCCGGTGCTCGCAGTCGTCCTGCTGGTCCTCACTTGGGGGCGCCGCCTTCCCGGTGGAGGCGTGGCGCTCGTGACGGTGGTTCTCGCCGGGGCGGTGCTGGCCGCCGTCCACCACGCCGAAGTGGTGGCCCACCGGGTGGGGGAACCCTTCGGCTCCCTGGTCCTCGCCGTCGCCGTCACGATCATCGAGGTGGCCCTGATCGTCACGCTCATGGTCGACGGCGGCGACAAGAGCGCCACGCTGGCCAGGGACACGGTCTTCGCGGCCGTGATGATCACCTGCAACGGTGTGGTCGGCCTGTGCCTCCTCGTCGCCTCGCTCCGCCACGGCACCGCCGTCTTCAACCCCGAGGGCACCGGCGCGGCGCTCGCGACCGTGGCGACCCTGGCCACGCTCAGCCTCGTTCTGCCGTCTTTCACCACCAGCAAGCCGGGGCCGCAGTTCTCCGGCGCACAGCTCACCTTCGCGGCGCTGACCTCACTGATCCTGTACGGGCTGTTCGTGGCCACTCAGACGGTGCGCCACCGCGACTACTTCCTGCCCATCACCCGACAGGGCGAGGTGATCACCGTGGACACCCACGCGGCGGCCCCGTCCGCCCGCACCGCCTGGATCAGCCTCGGTCTGCTGGGCCTCGCCCTGATCGGTGTGGTCGGTCTGGCGAAGGGCGTCTCGCCCGCCATCGAGTCGGGTGTGGCGGCCGCCGGTCTGAACCAGGCCGTCGTCGGCGTGATCATCGCGTTGCTCGTGCTGCTGCCGGAGACGATCGCCGCGCTGCGCTCGGCCCGCCGCGACCGGGTGCAGACCAGCCTCAACCTCGCGCTCGGTTCGGCGATGGCCAGCATCGGCCTGACCATCCCCGTCGTCGCGCTCGCCTCCATCTGGCTCTCCGGGCCACTGATCCTCGGTCTCGGGCCCACCCATATGCTGCTGTTCGCCCTCACCATCGTGGTCAGCTCCCTGACAGTCGTACCGGGACGCGCCACACCACTCCAGGGCGGTGTGCACCTGGTGCTGTTCGCCGCCTATCTGGAACTGGCCGTCAACCCGTGACGGCAGTCGGCGGCGGGTCGTGGGACTGCGGGATCACGGCTCATCCAGTGGCTGGTTCCACCGCCGCCACCGGCACCGGGCGGGTCTCCGGCAGCAGCGCGAAGCATCCGAGGCTGAACAGGGCGATCACCAACAGGTAGGCGCCCACGGCCCAGGGAACGCGCCCGGCGTGCTCCGTGAGCGCGGTCGCCACGATCGGCGTGAGGGCGCCCCCGAGGACCCCGCCGAGGTTGTACCCGACCGAGGCGCCGGTGCAGCGCACCCGCGGCTCGTACAGTTCCGGCAGGTAGGCGGCGATCACCGCGAACATGGCGATGAACCCGATCAGCGCCCCCAGGAATCCGAGGAACATCAGCAGCGGCTCCGCGGTCCCCAGGAGCGCGACCATGGGGAACACCCATAGCGCGACGGCCGTACAGCCCGCCAGGCACAGCGGCCGCCGCCCGTAGCGGTCGCCGAGCAGTGCCATCAGCGGCGTGAGTGATCCCTTCACCACGACCGCGGCCATGATGCAGATCAGCATGACCGTACGACTCACCCCGAGCCGCTCGGTCCCGTACGCCAGGGACCAGGTCGTCACCGTGTAGAACACCGCGTACCCGATCGTGAGCGCCCCGGCGGTCAGCAACACCAGACGCCAGTGGTGACGTGCGACATCGGCGAGCGGCAGGCGCGCGCGGTCCTCGACCTCCAGGAAGCTGGGACTCTCGGTGAGCGACGACCGCAGCCACAACCCGACCAGGGCCAGCGCCCCGGCCGCCCAGAACGGCACCCGCCATCCCCACTGAGTGAACCGTGCGTCGGACAGCGTCGCCGACAGGGCCAGCATCACACCGTTGGCGAGCACGAAGCCGACGGCGGGCCCGATCTGCGGAAAGCTCGACCACAGCACGCGCCGTCCGGCCGGCGCGTGCTCCGCGGTCAGCAGTGCCGCCCCGCCCCACTCCCCGCCCAGCCCCAGCCCCTGCAGAAAGCGCAGCAGCAGGAGCAGCAGGGGAGCGGCGACGCCGATCGAGTCGTAGGTCGGCACGCAGCCGACCGCCACCGTCGAGACCCCGGTCAGCAGCAGAGAGGCGACGAGCACCGGGCGTCGTCCGTGCCGGTCCCCGATGTGCCCGAACAGCGCCGCCCCGAGCGGCCGGGCGACGAATCCCACGCCGAACGTCCCGAAGGCCGCGAGTGTCCCGGCCGCCGAGGAGAAGGCCGGGAAGAACAGCGGCCCCACGACGAGTGCTGCCGCCGTTCCGTAGGCGAAGAAGTCGTAGAACTCGATCGCGGTCCCGATGAGGGAGGCGGCCGCCAGTCGCAGCATCGAGGGGGCAGGAGCTCTCACAGTGTGTGCATTATGCATACCATTTCAGTTACCCACGGTGAAAATGAGTTATGGGGGCGCACGGGAGTGACACATGGGTCATGTGGCGCGTCGGGAGGCAACAGCGCGTCAGGAGGCCACAGGTGGTGACGATGCTCCTCGCCCTGTCCGCGCACCGTGATAGACCGGGTCCGAGCGGCGGTCCGCATCGACCGCCCCGCCTCGAACGGACCGGAGGAACCGTGCCCCGAAGCCTGGCCAACGCCCCAATCATGATCCTCAACGGGCCCAACCTCAACCTGCTCGGTCAGCGTCAGCCGGAGATCTACGGCAGGGACACGCTCGCCGATGTCGAGGCGATGTGCGCCAAGGCGGCGGCCACGCACGGGGGTTCGGTGGACTTGCGGCAGTCCAATCACGAGGGTCAACTGGTCGACTGGATCCATGAGGCGCGGCTTCACCACTGCGGAATCGTCATCAACCCCGGTGCCTACTCGCACACTTCGGTCGCGATCCTGGATGCGCTGAACACCTGCGACGGCATGCCGGTCGTCGAGGTCCACATCTCCAACATCCACAAACGGGAGTCGTTCCGGCACCACTCCTACGTCTCCCTGCGGGCCGACGGTGTGATCGCGGGCTGCGGCGTGCAGGGGTACGTGTTCGGCGTGGAGCGGGTGGCGGCCATGGTGGGAGCGGCGCAGGCCGACGCGTGAGGCGGAGCGCCTGGGCCGCCGGCCGAGGGCGGGGATCGGAAGGCCGGCGACCCGTACCGCTCAGGAGCCGTCATCCTGCGCGGGGCTGCTTCCAGTTGACCGCGCGGCAACGAGGCCCGGGAGCGCGCACGGAGGATCGGCGCGTGCGAAAAGTTCACACGGGGCGCGTGGATGGAGCTCGCGCCGGTCGTGCGTGGGGATTCTGCGCTGGGGGCGTGAAAAGCGTGCACGCGGGGGCGCGCATGAGAGTCGAGCGCCCCTGAGTGAGCCCCGGCTGCTCACCAACCGCGCGCGTGCCACTCCGACAGGTGCGGTCGTTCGGTGCCGAGCGTGGTGTCGTTGCCGTGGCCCGGGTAGACCCAGGTCTCGTCCGGCAACGCGTCGAAGATCTTCGTCTCGACGTCGTGGATCAGGCTGGCGAACGCCTCGGGGTCCTTGTGCGTGTTGCCAACGCCGCCGGGGAACAGGCAGTCCCCGGTGAAGACGTGCGGATGTCCGTGCGGGTCGTCGTAGACCAGTGCGATCGACCCCGGAGTGTGCCCGACCAGGTGGCGTGCGGTGAGTTCCACGTTCCCGACCCGGATCACGTCACCGTCGTCGACCGGTACGTCGGTCGGCACCGGGATGCCGGCGGCGTCGTCCCGTCCCGCGTACGTACGCGCGCGCGTGGCCGCCACGACCTCGGCGAGCGCCTGCCAGTGGTCGCCGTGCCGGTGCGTGGTGACGACGGACGCGATGCCGTCGTCACCGATCATGCCGAGCAGGGTCCTCGCCTCGTTGGCGGCGTCGATCAGAAGCTGCTCGTCGGTGGCGCGACAGCGCAGCAGATAGGCGTTGTTGTTCATCGGACCCACCGCGATCTTGGTGATCATCAGGTCCTTGAGCTCGTGCACGTCCGCCGGTCCGCCGACCGTCACCTCGCCGCTGTACGTCATGCCGGTCAGCCTATAGCCGGGGGAGTGGCCCGGGGACGTGTCCGCACGCCCCCGGGCTCGCGTCCGTCCGCCTCCGGGCCGGGCCCGTGATCTACAGCGGGGGAAGGGTCGGCAGCGTGCCGTCCTTCACCGTCAGCCCGGACCCGTCGCGGCGTCCGGCGAGCCAGCCGAGGAGGTCGGCGAGTGTCCCCTCCGCCACGACGGGACCGCCGGGAGCCCCGCCGCCGGTGGTCCAGACGTGGCCTCCGCCGGTGGTCAGGCTGGTGGACGGCACGTCCGGGTGTCCACCGAAGCGCTCCGCGAGGAAGTCGATCTCGCGCACCGTGAACTCCTCGGGCAGGTCCTCCAGCTCATACCCGACACCGAGGTCCACGTGGTGCAGTTCGACCTCGATCCAGCGCCGGAACGGCAACCTGGACGCGGAGTCGGTGACGCCGTTGCGCAGTGCCACCGTGCGTGACCAGTCCGCGGGGACGGCTCCTGCCTCCTGGAACCGTGCGGCGCTCTCACGCAGGTCCGCGAGGTGCAGGTCGAGGGTGCGCGGCGCGTCCCGCTCGATGTCCGCGTCCCGGGCCTCGGAGGACGTGTACATCGGGCGCCCCTCCAGAACGTTCACCAGCGCGTCCGCGTTGCGGGCGAGGTGGGCGAGCACATGGCCACGCGTCCAGCCGGGCAGCCGTGACGGCTTTTCGGTGGACGCGTTGTCCAGGGCGGCGGCTGCGGCGAGAAGCCGCTCGGTCGCTTCGTGTACAGACGCCAGGTCACGCTCATGATCAATCATGGCTCCGACCCTAGCTCCGCCACTCCTTCGGGTGAAGGTGATGGACCAGGCCCGCAAATCGAATGTGCGTGCTATATGGTCGGACGTGGCGTCGGGCATGCTGGATGGTCGCGGGTTGTTGTAGCCAACCGGGAATCCGACCGGCGTTGTCAGTGGCTCCCCCTAGTCTGGAAGTGACGGGGGCCCCGCCCCTGTCACTTCTCTCAAGAAAGGTGCGGACCGGCGTGGCCGACCGTCTCATCGTCCGTGGCGCGCGCGAGCACAACCTGAAGAATGTCTCGCTCGACCTGCCACGCGACTCGCTCATCGTCTTCACGGGCCTGTCGGGGTCGGGCAAGTCCTCGCTGGCGTTCGACACGATCTTCGCCGAGGGGCAGCGGCGCTATGTGGAGTCGCTCTCCTCGTACGCCCGCCAGTTCCTCGGCCAGATGGACAAGCCGGACGTGGACTTCATCGAGGGTCTCTCCCCGGCGGTCTCCATCGACCAGAAGTCGACCTCGCGCAATCCGCGCTCGACGGTCGGCACGATCACCGAGGTCTACGACTACCTGCGTCTGCTCTTCGCGCGCATCGGCAAGCCGCACTGTCCCGAGTGCCGCCGCCCCATCTCCCGGCAGTCACCGCAGGCCATCGTCGACAAGGTCCTGGAACTGCCGGAAGGCAGCCGGTTCCAGGTGCTGTCCCCGCTGGTCCGCGAACGCAAGGGAGAGTTCGTCGACCTGTTCGCAGACCTCCAGACCAAGGGCTACAGCCGCGCGCGCGTGGACGGCGAGACCATCCAGCTCTCCGAGCCGCCCACCCTGAAGAAGCAGGAAAAGCACACCATCGAGGTGGTCGTCGACCGCCTCACGGTGAAGGACTCCGCGAAGCGCCGGCTCACCGACTCCGTGGAGACCGCCCTCGGCCTGTCGGGCGGCATGGTCGTGCTGGACTTCGTCGACCTCCCGGACGGCGACCCAGAGCGCGAGCGCATGTACTCGGAGCATCTGTACTGCCCGTACGACGACCTGTCCTTCGAGGAACTGGAGCCCCGCTCCTTCTCCTTCAACTCACCCTTCGGCGCCTGCCCCGAGTGCACCGGCATCGGCACGCGCATGGAGGTCGACCCGGAGCTGATCGTCCCTGACCAGGACAAGTCGCTGGACGAGGGCGCCATCCACCCCTGGTCGCACGGCCACACCAAGGACTACTTCGGCCGTCTGATCAGCGCCCTCGCCGACGCGCTGGGCTTCCGCACGGACATCCCCTTCGGGGGCCTCCCACAGCGCGCGAAGAAGGCCCTGCTCCACGGTCATAAGACACAGATCGAGGTCCGGTACCGAAACAGGTACGGACGCGAGCGCGTCTACACCACGCCCTTCGAGGGAGCGGTCCCCTTCGTCAAGCGCCGGCACAGCGAGGCCGAGAGCGACGCCAGCCGTGAGCGCTTCGAGGGCTACATGCGCGAGGTGCCCTGCCCCACCTGTCAGGGCTCACGCCTCAAGCCGATCGTCCTCGCCGTCACGATCATGGAGAAGTCGATCGCCGAGGTCTCCGCGATGTCCATCAGCGACTGCGCGGACTTCCTGGGGCAGCTGAAGCTCAGCGCCCGCGACAAGAAGATCGCCGAGCGCGTGCTGAAGGAGGTCAACGAGCGGCTGCGGTTCCTGGTCGACGTCGGCCTGGACTACCTCTCGCTGAACCGTGCCGCGGGCACCCTCTCCGGCGGCGAGGCCCAGCGCATCCGGCTGGCCACACAGATCGGCTCCGGCCTCGTCGGCGTGCTGTACGTGCTGGACGAGCCGTCCATCGGCCTGCACCAGCGCGACAACCACCGGCTGATCGAGACGCTGGTCCGGCTGCGCGACATGGGCAACACGCTCATCGTGGTCGAACACGACGAGGACACCATCAAGGTCGCCGACTGGGTCGTCGACATCGGCCCCGGCGCGGGCGAGCACGGCGGCAAGGTCGTGCACAGCGGCTCCCTCAAGGAACTGCTGGCCAACTCCGAGTCCCAGACCGGCCAGTACCTGTCCGGGAGGAAGGCGATCCCGGTACCCGACATCCGTCGTCCCCTGGACCCGTCCCGCCGCCTCACGGTGCACGGCGCTCGCGAGAACAACCTGCGCGACATCGACGTGTCCTTCCCGCTGGGCGTGTTCACGGCCGTCACGGGCGTGTCCGGATCCGGCAAGTCGACGCTGGTCAACGACATTCTGTACACACACCTGGCCCGAGAACTGAACGGCGCGAGAAACGTCCCCGGCCGTCACACGCGGGTGGACGGCGACGATCTGGTCGACAAGGTCGTGCATGTCGACCAGTCGCCCATCGGTCGGACCCCGCGGTCCAACCCGGCGACCTACACCGGTGTCTTCGACCACGTCCGCAAGCTCTTCGCCGAGACCACCGAGGCGAAGGTCCGCGGCTACCTGCCCGGCCGCTTCTCCTTCAACGTCAAGGGCGGCCGCTGCGAGAACTGCGCGGGCGACGGCACGATCAAGATCGAGATGAACTTCCTCCCGGACGTCTACGTGCCGTGCGAGGTCTGCCACGGTGCCCGCTACAACCGGGAGACCCTGGAGGTCCACTACAAGGGCAAGTCCATCGCCGACGTCCTCAACATGCCGATCGAGGAGGCGACGGGATTCTTCGAGGCCGTCCCGGCGATCTCCCGTCACCTCAGCACGCTGAAGGACGTCGGTCTCGGCTATGTGCGGCTCGGTCAGTCCGCTACCACCCTGTCCGGCGGCGAGGCGCAGCGCGTCAAGCTCGCCAGTGAACTCCAGCGCCGTTCCACCGGCCGCACGGTCTACGTCCTGGACGAGCCGACGACCGGCCTGCACTTCGAGGACATCAGCAAACTGCTGAAGGTCCTGGCCGGTCTGGTCGAGAAGGGCAACACGGTCATCGTCATCGAGCACAACCTCGACGTGATCAAGACCGCCGACTGGATTGTCGACATGGGGCCGGAAGGCGGCGCGGGCGGCGGACTCGTTGTCGCCGAGGGCACGCCGGAGGAGGTGGCCGGGGTTCCGTCGAGCCACACAGGCAAGTTCCTGCGCGAGGTCCTCGACGCCGACCGGATCAGCGACGCGTCCTCGGTGCCCGCCCCGCGCAAGGCGGCCAGAAAGGCGGTCGCCGCCAAGTCGGCGGCGAAGAAGACGGCCACGGCCCGGACCACGGACACCGGGACCGGAAAGGCGGCCGCGGTCACGAAGAAGGCCGCGCCGGCCAAGAAGACGACACGGACGCGCAAGGCGTGAGCCGGACGGACACGTCCTGACAAGTCCTCAGAAAATAGGCGCCCCGCGGGAACTCCTCGCGGGGCGCCGCTCGTTCCACCAACAGCCACCCCGGCACCGCGGTCCGACAGGTCCCGCGCACCGCATGTCCGGCCGAACCTTGACAACAGCATCGAGTAGTCATGAAGGCCGCTGGACGTCCCCGAGTTCAGCGGCGAAGGGCGGCTCCGCCCCCGCCCGCGAGCAGGTCACCGCTGCCGCACGAGCCGCGAACCGCAGCAGCCCCCTCCAGCCGTCGGCGTCCAGACCGGCGAGTGCCCCGGAAGAGAGGGCGTCCCGCGCGGCCAGGCCGTGCAGCAGTGCCGCGTTCACCGTGTCGCCGGCACCGATGGTGTCGACGACCTCGACCTTCTCACCCGGTACGGAGTACTCCGCACCGTCCCCGGTGAAGGCGGTCAGACCGTCGGCGCCCCGGGTGACCACCACGGCCGCAGGTCCCGCGGCCAGCCATTCGCGCGGAGTGCCACCCAGCCACTCGGCGTCCTCCTCGGAGACCTTGAGCAGTGTCACCGACGGCAGCCAGCTCTTGAACCGTGCCCGGTAGGCGTCCGCGTCGGGGATCAGGCCTGCCCGGATGTTCGGGTCGAGCGCGGTGAACAGACCGCGTGCGGCCGCGGTCCGCATCAGCTGCTCGTAGGCGCTCGCCCCCGGTTCCAGGACGAGCGAGCAAGTGCCGAAGGACACCGCGCGCGCCGTGGCGGGGAGGCTGGCGGCGGTGCTGAACAGGCGGTCGGCGGTGCCCTCGACGTAGAAGGAGTAGGCGGCCGAGCCGCTGTCGTCGACGGTGGCGACCGCGAGGGTGGTCGGCTCCATGCCGCGCTGCACACCCGAGACATCCACGCCCGCCCTGCGCAGCCCGTCGAGCAGGGCCTCACCGAACGCGTCCCGCGACACACGGGAGCAGAAGGCCGTCGGGGAGCCAAGGCGGCCGAGCGCCACGGCCGTGTTGTACGGGCCGCCGCCGAGAGCCGGCTGGAGGTCCGTGAGAGCGCCGGCACCCCGCGGTACCAGGTCGATCAGTGCCTCACCGGCGATGACGATCACGAGTCAAGTTCCCTTCCTGGGCGAGACGGCGGCCCTCGTGGGCCGCTCGGGGCAGCCGCACGAGGTGCGGTGGACGAAGGAGCAGGGCAGCCGCAAGGTCCGGGCAGGTCGGTCCGGCGCGGCGAGTCGGTCCAGCAGCACCCGCACGGCCCGGGTGCCGATCTCCCTGCTGGGCTGGGCGACTGCGGTGAGGCGGGGTGAGAACAGGTCCGCCCACGCGAAGTCGTCGAAGCAGCACAGGGCGATGTCGTCCGGCACGGCCAGATCGAGCGCGCGCAGGGCGCGGAGGGCTCCGATGGTCATCGCGTTGTTGGCGGTGACCAGTGCCGTGGGCGGATCGGCCAGGGACAGCAGCACTCGGGTCGCCTGCTCGGCGGGCGCCGACCCGGAGTCGCCGGGGACCACGAGGTGGTCGTCGAGAGGCAGCCCCGCGGCGGCGAGGCCCTGCCGGTAGCCGGTGATCCGTTCGTCGGTGGTGCTGAGCCCCGGCAGGCCGGAGACCAGACCGATCCTGCGGTGGCCCAGTCCGGCGAGATGGGTGACGAGCCGGGTCACCGGTTCGGTGTTCTCGGCGCACACCTGGTCGAAGAGCGGGGCTTCGCCGATGCCGTCGAGGTGGGTGTCGATCACCCGGTCCAGAAACACGGTCGGCACCGAGTGGCGCCCCAGGTAGGCCACCAGCTCCCGCGGATCGGCGGAGGGAGCGACGATCATGCCGTCCACCCGGCGCTCATGGAGCAGCCGCACGACCTCGCGTTCGTGCACGGGGTCGTCGTGCGGGTCGGCGATGAGCAGACTGTAGCCCTGCTCCAGGGCGGCGGCCTCGACACCCTGGACGATCTCCGTGAAGTAGGGGTTGCTGATCGCGGACACCGCGAGCCCGATGGAGCGGGTGCGGGAGGTCACCAGCGAACGGGCGAGCGTGTTGGGCGTGTAGCCCAGCTCGTCGATCGCGTCCAGCACCGCCTGACGAGTGCTCGGCAGCACAGGGCGCGTGCCGTTCAGCACGTGGGAGACGGTCGCCACGGAGACTCCGGCGCTCCGGGCTACGTCGGCCATGGTCGGCATCGTGCTCCTCCGTGGGCCTGGACGGGCCTTCTGGCCGGGAAGGTATCCCATCGCACGGAAGTCGTAAACGTTTACGCAAGCGTTTACGACTCGGTCCGGGCCGTTTACGACTCGGTCCGGGTATCGTCGGCCCGCACCACCCTCCGACCACCCGCACCAGCCCGACCAGTGGAGACCCGATGCCCGGCCGACCCTCGGCCCCCCGATCCTCCGCGAGCCGCCGTGCCGTCCTTCGCGGAGCCGCCGTCACGCCGCTGGCCGGACTTGGTCTCACCGCCTGCTCGGCACCCGGCGGCGTCACCGCGGACGCGACCCCCACCGCGCCGGTCGACCTCGGAGCCGAGAGTGAGGTCGCACAGGGAAGCGCCACGCTGTACCGGGAGCACAACGTGGTCGTCAGCCGAGACCGGGCAGGCACGCTCAAGGCGTACAGCACGATCTGTACGCACGCGGGGTGCCCCATCAACAAACTCCAGGGCACAACCCTGATCTGCCCGTGCCACGGGAGCGAGTTCGACGCCGTGACGGGAAAGGTGGTCCGGGCTCCGGCCACCGAGCCCCTGAACCCGCTGCCGGTCAAGGTCGCCGACGGCAGGATCGTCGCGGGACACGGCGCCTGACCACCGCCGCCGGGGCAGCGGGGGGGGTGCCCCTATGTCTTTGGTCAAGGGAAACGGGGGTGCGTTGCGTCAGGGAGCCGGGCAGCATGGCGGGGTGGCTGATCTGCTGTGGGATGACGTGAGTTCCTTCTTCGACCCGGACTTGATGGGGTCGTTGTCGGACATGCGTGTCCCGGATGCCTCGGTGCAGGACTGGCAGGCGGTCTTAGATCTTGTCGCGGAGAAGGGCTGGAAGTGCCAGTACTCCGAGGGAGAGACGGTGCTTCCGGTGCCTCGGGCGGAGGCCGTGCTGGGCCGCCCGGCGGACGCCGAGTGCCCAAACCTGCGGGTCTGGCCGACTGCCGATGTGCTGGCGATTTTCCGGTTCTATGCCGACGACGAAGTCGACTTCGACGTCGACCTGCGGGAGCTGCAGGGCCAGGATCGACTCGATGTGTTCTGCGGCTTCCTGCGAGAGATCGGAAGGCGGCTGAACAAGCCCGTGCTGATGGATCCGGAAGGCCACTATGGCCATCCCGTGCTCGGCTTTGATGTCGAGGCCGATCGAGTCGTTCTGCTCGCAGACCCGAGGTCAGGTGGCTGAGGCAGACGGCTGCGGTTCGTAGAAGGTTCCGTCGCGGAGCATCGCGAAGAGGACGTCGGCCCTGCGTCTGGCGAGGCAGAGCAGGGCCTGGGTGTGGTGCTTGCCCTGGGCGATCTTCTTGTCGTAGTAGGCCCGGGAGGCCGGGTCGCCGAGGGCGGCGAACGCGGAGAGGAAGAAAGCCCGTTTGAGCTGTTTGTTTCCTCTCCGGGAGGGTTGTTCGCCGCGGATCGACGACCCGGAGCTGCGGGTCGCCGGGGCGAGACCGGCGTAGGCGGCGAGGTGGCCGGCGGTCGGGAAGGTGCTGCCGTCGCCGACCTCGATCAGGATGCGGGCTCCGGTCCTGACGCCGACTCCCGGCATCGAGGTCAGGACCTTCGAAAGAGGGTGGGCGTCCAGGAGTTCCTCGATCCGCCCGGCCAGCAGCTTGCGCTGGTCAAGGACTGAGGCCAAGGATCCGGCCAGGCTCGGGACGATCAGCGTGGCCGCCTCGGTCCCCGGAACGGTGACGGTCTGCTCATCCAACGCGGTGAAGATCTCCTCGACCAGCCGCTCGGCCATCCTCGGCGCCTTCGGCCGTAACAGGGTGACCAGGCGGCGCCGTCCGGCCTTGCGGATCTGGGCCGGAGACCCGAACCGCTCCAACAGAGCCAGCACGGCCGGGTGCTGCAACCGCGGCCCCAGCACCCGCTCCAGCGACGGATGGATCTGGGTCAGCAGGCCGTGCAGCCGGTTCGCGACGCGGGTCGCCTCGCCGGCCAGGTCGTCGTCGAACCCGACGATCATCTCGAGCTCGGCAATCGTCTCGTCCTCGCCGTCGATCGCCCGCAGCGTGTGAGGCATCGCTCGGGACGCATCCGCGATGATGAACGCGTCCCTCGCATCCGTCTTGGCCTCGCCGGGATAGAGATCGGCGATCCGCCGCATCGTCAGCCCCGGTAAGTAGGGCGACTGGGCGGCCCATGTCCCTCGCGACCGCCAGCGGCAGGGCACCGATCGAGGCCGGCTGGTCGACCACGACCAGCACCGTCCCGTGCTTTGTCTGGAGCTTCGCGAACAGCTCGCGGAGCTTGGGCTCGGTGTTGGGCAGCCGCTTGTCGAACGCCTTCTTCCCGGCCGGGGTCACCGCGGTGGCGTGGTGTTCGCCCTTGCCGACGTCCAGGCCGAGGAAGACGTCGATGTCACCGGTGTCGATCACGTGCAGGCTCCTCCATCACGCTTTCGTCCGGCCTCGCCTCGGCACCGAGCTGCCACACCCACGTTACGGAGAGCTTTCCCGGCCCGGGTGAAGCCGGTGCTCAAGCCCCTCATCAGCGGTCCGTCGATGCCTCCGGGCCCGGTGACACCACCCCCCGGATCATCAACAACAAGGGGGGGAAGTCATGCCGGACCCGAAGGCCGGAGGCCCCTTTGCGGAGCCACGAAAACGGTAACGGGGGGGCACTTCCAGTGGGTCACGCCCGGTCGGTCATTCCCGGTCGGTCACTCCCAGTCCCAGGCGATCCCCACGAGGCCCGGCCGGACCCTCGGCTCGACCAGGTGCACCGAGCGGTGTGGCACGCTCAGCGGCAGCTCCCGCCGGCCGCTGCGCGGGGCGGCCGCGGAGTGCTGGGCGAACCGGTGGCAGCGCACCGGCAGTGCCTGCGCGTCGAACCGCACCTGGAGTGCGTACTGGCCCCCGGGAAAGCCGAAGCCGCGCACGTACTCGCGAGAGATTCCGGCCGCGCCGTCCTCGACGCCGTACCTGAAGAGGTAAGTGTCGCCGGACCGCAGCCGGGTGCCGAAGAGCAGTTCGGTGACCAGTACGCCGGTCAGCTGGTCCAGGCGTACACGTCCGGTGCGGCAGTTCTCCAGGGCGCGCACCGTCATGCTCTCCGGTGCGCAGCCCGGCTCGCTGTGGTGGACGGCCACGAAGCGGTCGACGCCGTCCCGGTGAGCCCGCACGATGTGGTGGGACTCGCGGCCCGCCAGTTCACGGCGCGCACCGACGCGTACCCGCTCGTGGTGCCCGATGGTGTGCAGCCCGCCGTCCAGGGTCCAGCCGAGGTCGGCCAGCAGCCGGTCCAGCGTGTCCGAGGCCTCGACCAGGGCGCGGTAGGAGCGGGCCGCCGGGCGTCGCGCGGCCGAGCGCTCGTCGGCCTCGGCCAGCAGCCGGATCAGCGACTCGTCCGGCAGTTGCAGGATCTCCTCCAGAGCCCGCACGGCGCGCAGCGACTCGGGGCGCTGTGGGCGGCGGGCGCCCTGCTGCCAGTAACTCAGACTCGTCACGCCCACTTTGACCCCGTGCCGTGAGAGGTGATGCTGCACGCGCTGGAGCGGCAGGCCGCGGGCGGCGATCGCGGCGCGGAGGGCGACATGGAAGGGGCCGCCCCGCAGGGCCGTGTCCAGTTCCGCGGTGGCGAAGTCCGCGTGCTGTGTGGCGTGCCGCATGCCGAGGGGCCTTTCTGTGAATGATCACTACGGTTGGTCAGACCGTTCACGCGGGCGGGGCCACCCCTGGGGCGCCGGGGCGTCTGCGCGCCCGTACGCCGCGTCCGTACGCCGACGTTCACGGCCTCCCGAGTTCCCCCGCATTGAAGCGTGTTGACCTAGACGCGACAACACCTCCGGTCTGAGCGCGGGGCGTACCTGGCCGAGCCGCGACCCGGCCGGGCGGGGTGCCCGAGCGGGTGCCGTCGTACCCGGGCGGACCCGCGGTTTCCCGGTTCGCCCTTGGGGTGGCCGGCGTTCACAGAGCGCGGCCGAACGCGGGCATTCGGTGACCCGCGAGGTGCCCGGGAGTGGCCGAGATTCGCCCGACCGGGCGGCGGCGGGCGTTGTCCACAGCCCCGCCGGGCTGTCACTGCTCGCCAGTAGGGTGTGAGACATGGCCGACCCCTCCAGCTACCGTCCCAAGCCGGGCGAGATCCCGGACTCTCCCGGGGTGTACCGGTTCCGTGACGAGCACCGCCGGGTGATCTACGTCGGAAAGGCGAAAAGCCTGCGCCAGCGCCTGGCGAACTACTTCCAGGACCTGGCGAGCCTCCACCCGCGCACCCGCACGATGGTCACCACGGCCGCCTCCGTGGAGTGGACGATCGTGTCCACGGAGGTCGAGGCACTCCAGCTGGAGTACTCCTGGATCAAGGAGTACGACCCCCGGTTCAACGTCAAGTACCGCGACGACAAGAGCTACCCGTATCTCGCGGTGACGATGAACGAGGACTACCCGCGTGTTCAGGTGATGCGCGGTCACAAGAAGAAGGGCGTCAGGTACTTCGGCCCCTACGGACACGCCTGGGCGATCCGGGACACGGTCGACCTGCTGCTGCGGGTGTTCCCCGTGCGCACCTGCTCGGCCGGGGTCTTCAAGAACGCCGCCCGCACCGGGCGCCCCTGTCTGCTCGGCTACATCGGCAAGTGCTCGGCGCCCTGCGTGGACCGGGTCTCCGCCGACGACCACCGTGAACTGGCCGAGGAGTTCTGTGACTTCATGGCCGGGCGTACGGGCACATACCTCCGTCGTCTTGAGAAGCGGATGACGGAGGCGGCCGAGGAGATGGAGTACGAGCGGGCCGCCCGCCTGCGCGACGACATCGGGGCGCTGAAGAAGGCCATGGAGAAGAGCGCGGTCGTGCTCGCCGACGCGACCGACGCCGACCTGATCGCCGTCGCCGAGGACGAGCTGGAGGCGGCCGTCCAGATCTTCCATGTGCGCGGCGGCCGGGTGCGCGGTCAGCGCGGCTGGGTGACCGACAAGGTGGAGGAGGTCACCACGGCCGCCCTCGTCGAGCACGCCCTCCAGCAGCTCTACGGCGAGGAGACCGGGGACGCCGTCCCCAAGGAGGTCCTTGTCCCTGCCCTGCCCGAGCCCACCGAGCCGGTCCAGGAATGGCTGACCGGGCGCCGCGGCTCCCAGGTGTCGCTGCGCATCCCGCAGCGCGGCGACAAGCGGGCCCTGATGGAGACCGTCGAACGCAACGCCCAGCAGGCGCTCGCCCTGCACAAGACCAAGCGCGCCTCCGACCTCACCACCCGCTCGCGCGCGCTGGAGGAGATCGCGGACGCCCTCGACCTGGACAGCGCCCCCCTCCGGATCGAGTGCTACGACATCTCCCACCTCCAGGGCGACGACGTCGTGGCCTCCATGGTCGTCTTCGAGGACGGCCTCCAGCGCAAGAACGAGTACCGCCGCTTCCAGATCAAGGGCTTCGCGGGCCAGGACGACGTCCGTTCCATGCACGAGGTGATCACCCGCCGTTTCCGCCGCTACCTCGCGGAGAAGGAGCGGACGGGCGAATGGGTGGAGGACGACGCCGAGCCCGACGGCCTCGGCGGCACCGGCCTCAAGGACGACGACGGCCGTCCCAAGAAGTTCGCCTACCCGCCCCAGCTCGTGGTGGTGGACGGGGGCCGGCCGCAGGTCGCGGCCGCCCGGCGGGCCCTCGACGAGCTGGGCATCGACGACATCGCCGTCTGCGGCCTCGCCAAGCGCCTGGAGGAGGTCTGGCTGCCGGACGACGACGACCCGGTCGTGCTGCCGCGCACCAGCGAGGGCCTCTATCTGCTCCAGCGAGTCCGGGACGAGGCTCACCGTTTCGCCATCACCTACCAGCGGACCAAGCGCGCCAAACGCTTCCGGGCGGGCCCCCTGGACGATGTGCCCGGTCTCGGGGAGACCCGGAAGCAGGCACTGATCAAGCACTTCGGTTCGGTGAAGAAGCTGCGATCCGCCACAATCGAGCAGATCCAGGAAGTGCCGGGAATAGGCCGGAAGACGGCCGAGACCATCGCGGCGACCCTCGCCCGGCTGGCCCCGGCCGTACCCGCCGTGAACACGGCGACCGGAGAGATCATTGAGGAAGAGGAACCCGAAACGACGGCGGATTCCTCGGGAGAGCCCGTGACCGCGGGCGTCCCGGACGAACGACGGCGGCAGGAGCCATGACCGAGCACGATGCACAGCCCACGCCGGAACGAGATCAGGCCCATGGGGCAGCGGGCCCGGACCAGCCGCGGGAAGCGGTCCAGGAAAACGGAGCACAGGTGAGTACGGACGTCACACAGGCCGGGGTCCCCGAGGCGGCAATCCCCGAGCTGGTGATCATCTCCGGCATGTCCGGAGCCGGCCGCTCGACGGCCGCCAAGTGTCTGGAGGACCTCGGCTGGTTCGTTGTCGACAACCTTCCACCCGCGCTCATTCCCACCATGGTGGAGCTGGGCGCCCGGTCCCAGGGCAATGTGGCGCGGATCGCGGTCGTCGTCGACGTGCGCGGCCGTCGCTTCTTCGACAACCTGCGCGAATCCCTCGCCGACCTCGACTCCAGAGCCGTCACCCGGCGCATCGTCTTCCTGGAGTCGTCCGACGACGCCCTGGTGCGCCGCTTCGAGTCCGTGCGCCGCCCGCACCCCCTCCAGGGCGACGGCCGAATCGTCGACGGCATCGCCGCCGAGCGGGAACTGCTGCGCGAGCTGCGCGGGGACGCCGACCTGGTGATCGACACCTCCAGTCTCAACGTGCACGAGCTGCGCGCCAAGATGGATGCCCAGTTCGCGGGCGAGGAGGAGCCCGAGCTGCGGGCCACCGTGATGTCCTTCGGCTTCAAGTACGGTCTCCCGGTCGATGCCGACCTGGTCGCGGACATGCGGTTCCTGCCCAACCCGCACTGGGTCCCGGAGCTGCGCCCGTACACCGGCCTCAACGAGGAGGTGGCCGCCTATGTCTTCAACCAGCCGGGTGCGAAGGAGTTCCTCGACCGGTATGCCGAACTGCTTCGTCTGATCGCGGCCGGCTACCGGCGTGAGGGCAAGCGCTATGTGACCATCGCGATCGGTTGCACGGGGGGCAAGCACCGCTCGGTGGCGATGTCGGAGAAGCTCGCCGCGCGGCTCGCGGCCGAGGGTGTGGAGACGGTGGTCGTGCACCGGGACATGGGACGGGAATGACGGAACGAACTCCGCGGCTGACCAGGCTGCGTCGGATGGCGCCCGAGGCACGCGCCGGGCGTCCCGCCGAAGCGCGCGGCGCCCGCCCGCGCCGCCGCGGCGCGCAGCCCAAGGTGGTCGCGCTCGGCGGCGGCATGGGGCTGTCCGCCTCGCTCGCCGCGCTGCGCCGGATCACGGGTGACCTCACCGCCGTCGTCACCGTGGCCGACGACGGCGGATCCAGCGGGCGCCTGCGCGACGAGCTGGGCGTGCTGCCACCGGGCGACCTGCGCAAGGCGCTGGCCGCGCTGTGCGGCGACGACGACTGGGGCCAGACCTGGGCCCGGGTCATCCAGCACCGGTTCCACTCGCAGGGGGACCTGCACGACCACGCGGTCGGCAATCTGCTGATCGTCGCCCTGTGGGAGCAGCTCGGCGACCATGTGCAGGCTCTCGACCTGGTCGGCAAGCTGCTCGGCGCGCATGGGCGGGTGCTGCCCATGTCCGCCGTCCCGCTGGAGCTCCAGGCCCTGGTCAAGGGGCACGATCCGGCCAGGCCGGAGGAAGTGGAGACGGTCCTCGGCCAGGCGACCGTCGCCCTCACTCCCGGCGAGGTGCAGTCCGTCCACCTGGTGCCGCACGACCCGCCCGCCGTGCCCGAGGCCGTCGAGGCGGTCCTGGACGCCGACTGGGTGGTGCTCGGTCCCGGCTCCTGGTTCTCGTCGGTGATCCCGCACCTGCTCGTCCCGGAGCTGTTGGACGCTCTCACCCAGACCAAGGCCCGCCGGGTACTCTCGCTGAACCTGGCCCCGCAGCCCGGCGAAACCGAAGGGTTCTCCCCGCAGCGTCATTTGGAGGTTTTGGGGCGACACGCCCCTAAACTCGCCCTGGACGTGGTTCTGGCCGACGAGGCCGCCGTGCCCGACCGCGACTCGCTCACCGAGGCCGCCAAGCGACTCGGAGCCGCGGTGGAGCTGGCGACCGTGGCCCGGACCGACGGTTCCCCCCGGCACGACCCGGAGCTGTTGGCCGCCGCGTACGACCGTATTTTTCGGATGCATGGAAGGATCGGCCCATGGCGATGACGCCGGCGGTGAAGGACGAGATCTCCCGGCTCCCCGTCACGCGGACCTGCTGCAGAAAGGCCGAGGTCTCCGCCATTCTGCGGTTTGCCGGCGGCCTCCACCTGGTGAGCGGGCGCATCGTGATCGAGGCGGAGCTGGACACCGCGATGGCGGCTCGACGCCTCAAGCGGGACATCCTGGAGATCTTCGGCCACAGCTCCGAGCTGATTGTGATGGCGCCCGGCGGACTGCGCCGCGGCTCGCGGTACGTCGTGCGCGTCGTCGCGGGCGGCGACCAGCTGGCCCGGCAGACGGGGCTCGTGGACGGCCGGGGGCGCCCGATTCGGGGCCTGCCCCCGCAGGTGGTCTCCGGTGCCACGTGCGACGCGGAGGCGGCCTGGCGCGGTGCCTTCCTGGCACACGGCTCGCTCACCGAGCCCGGACGCTCCTCCTCCCTGGAGGTGACCTGCCCCGGCCCGGAGGCGGCGCTCGCCCTGGTCGGTGCCGCCCGTCGGCTGTCGATCGCGGCGAAGGCCCGTGAGGTGCGCGGCGTCGACCGGGTCGTCGTCCGCGACGGTGACGCGATCGGCGCCCTGCTGACCCGGCTCGGCGCGCACGAGTCCGTGCTGGCCTGGGAGGAGCGCCGGATGCGGCGCGAGGTCCGGGCCACGGCCAACCGGCTCGCCAACTTCGACGACGCCAACCTGCGCCGTTCCGCGCGGGCGGCCGTCGCCGCCGGTGCCCGGGTCCAGCGTGCCCTGGAGATCCTCGCCGACGAGGTGCCCGAGCACCTCGCGGCCGCGGGCCGGCTGCGCATGGAGCACAAGCAGGCCTCCCTGGAGGAGCTGGGGGCCCTCGCGGACCCGCCGCTCACCAAGGACGCCGTGGCGGGCCGTATCCGCCGTCTGCTGGCCATGGCCGACAAGCGCGCCTCCGACCTGGGTATCCCGGGCACGGAGGCCAACCTCTCCGAGGAGCTGGCCGACAATCTGGCCGGCTGACGAGTAGCGGTCAACTTGCCGGTGCCGGTGCCCTGTTGGGTACCGGCACCGGCGTTTGCGCATTCGTGAGGCGCCCTTGACTCGATCAAGGTCTGTCATGAGCCTGGCATGTGTTCGCTGCTGCGGCGAACCACTGCTAGGGGGGTTCATGAGACACAGAGCGAGATCGATCCTCGCTGTCGGCGCGCTCCTGCTCGGCGGAGCGAGCCTCGCACCCATAGCCCAGGCACAGAACGGAAGTCCCGGCGACACCGACCCCGACCAGGTCAGGGTCTACCGGGCCGACGTCACCCGGAATCAGGTGCCCCTGCTCCTCAAGGCGGGCCAGGACGGCCAGGAGCTGGGCGAGAAGGTCACCGGAAGCGGTACGGCCGCCGTCGAGGTCTACCTCACCGACAGTCAGGCCAGGAAACTGCGCAAGCAGGGCGTCGCCCTCACCGAACACACCCTGTCGGCCAAGGCGGAGACACGCGTCGAGGACGCGGCGCAGGGCGTGTTCCGCCCCTACAGCGGCAGTGGCGGGCTGAAGGAGGAGGTGATCAGGGCGGGCCAGGCCAACCCCGGCCTCGCCAAGGTCGAGTCCATCGGCAAGACCGTCGGCGGCCAGGACATCCTCGCGCTCAAACTGACCAGGAACGCCAGGAAGTCCAAGGACGGCTCCAAGCCCTCCGTCCTCTACATGTCCAACCAGCACGCGCGAGAATGGATCACGCCGGAGATGACCCGGCGGTTGATGCACTACTACCTGGACAACTACAAGACGGACAAGCGAGTCAAGAAGATCGTCGACTCGACCGAGCTGTGGTTCGTCCTGTCGGCCAACCCCGACGGCTACGACCACACCTTCCAGGGCCCCGCCACCCGCCAGTGGCGCAAGAACCTGCGGGACGTCAACGGCGACGGTGTCATCTCCACCGGCGACGGCGTCGACCTCAACCGCAACTTCGCCTACAAGTGGGGCTACGACGACGAGGGCTCGTCCCCCAACCCGACCAGCGAGACCTACCGCGGCGCGGGTCCGGGTTCCGAGCCCGAGACACGGGCGCTGGACGCCTTCGAGAAGCGCGTCGGCTTCAGCTACGGCATCAACTACCACTCGGCCGCCGAACTGCTCCTCTACGGTGTCGGCTGGCAGGTGGCCACCCCGACCCCGGACGACGTCGCCTACAAGGCGCTCGCGGGCACCCCGGACAACCCGGCGATCCCCGGCTACCACTCGCAGATCTCCTCGGAGCTGTACACCACCAACGGCGAGGCCGACGGGCACGCGTCCAACGTCAACGGCATGTCGATGTTCACCCCCGAGATGTCGACCTGCCAGACGGCGTCGAACCTCGACCCCGACGACGCCTGGAAGGCCTCCGACTGCCGGTCGGTCTTCACCTTCCCGGACGACGAGAAGCTGATCCAGCAGGAGTTCGCGAAGAACGTCCCGTTCGCGCTCTCGGTCGCCGAGACCGCCGCCCACCCCGACCAGCCGGTCTCCTCGGTCGGCCTGAGCGCCGCCGACTTCACCCCGGCGACGTTCTCCACGTCGTACTCGCGCGGCGCCGACCAGCGGATCGCGGTCGTCGTACGGAAGGCCGTGCGCGACAAGGAGCTCAAGTACCGCGTCAACGGCGGCCGCGTGCGGGGCCAGGCACTGAAGCCCTGGAAGGGCGGTGCGGTCTACGGCGGTGAGGACAACCTCTACTTCGACGAGTACCGGGCCAAGGTCCGCGGCGGCGCGCCGGGCGACAAGGTCGAGGTGTGGTTCACCGGCGAGACCAGGAACGGCAAGAAGGTCTCCGGCCCGCACTTCACCTACACCGTCGCCGAACGGCCGAAGGCGGACACCCTCGTGGTCGCCGAGGAGGGCGCGGCCGCGACACAGGCCCAGACCTACGTGGACGCGTTGAAGGCCAACGGCCATCGGGCCATCGTCTGGGACGTCGCAACCCAGGGCGCGCCCGACGCGCTCGGCGTGCTCGGGCACTTCGGGACCGTCGTCCACTACTCGGGCGCGAACGGCCCCGGCAACGACACCCAGATCCAGCTGCGCGCCTACCTCAACGAGGGCGGCCGGCTCATCGAGGCGGGCGAACTCGCGGGCGGCAGCGTACGCCTCGCCGACGGCACCCCGTCGAACGACTTCAGCCAGTACTACCTGGGTGCCTACTCGCGCACCTCGATCCCGGGCGCGACCGGCTTCGCCGGTTCCGGCGGCCTCGGCGGCTTCACCGGAGCCCTCGGTGACGCGCCGGGCAACCCGCTCGACAAGGCCGGCACCTACAGCGTCACCTCCGACGAGCTGGCCGTGGACCGGTACCCGCAGTTCGCCAGCGCGGGCGCCGGCCAGTTCGCCGGGACGGTCAACCCGTACGGGCCGTACTCCGGCTCCTACATGGCCGCCGCGGTGCACACCGACGACGCCTACAAGCGTCTCAGCCGCACCATCGACCTCACCGGCGTGAGCGCGGCCGACAAGCCGTCCCTCAGCACCCGGCTCCAGTGGGACACCGAACCCGGCTACGACCACGCGGTCGTCGAGGCGCACACCGTCGGCGCCGACGACTGGACGACCCTCGCGGAGACGGGCGGGGCCACCAGGACCACCGTGCCGTCGGAGTGCGGGGCCGGTTTCCTGATCGGCGAGCACCCCTGGCTGAACCACTACCTGACGATCACCGGCGGCGACTGCGCGGCGACCGGTACCACCGGTTCCTGGAACAGCCTCACCGGCAGCTCCGCGGGCTGGCGGCAGACGGCCTTCGACCTCAGCGCCTACGCCGGCAAGTCCGTAGAGGTCTCGATCAGTTACATCACCGACCCGAGCTCCGGCGGGCACGGTGTCCTCGCGGACGACGCCTCGCTCGTCGTCGGCGGCACCGCGAAGGACACCGACGGCTTCGAGACGTCCCTGGGCGCCTGGACCGCGGCCGGACCGCCCCTGGGCAGCCCCGGGGTCCTGAAGGACTGGGCGCGCACGGGTGCCCTGTTCAAGACGTACGGAGCGGTCACCACGAAGGACACCGTGCTGCTGGGCTTCGGCCTGGAGCAGGTGCCCGCGGCGGCCGACCGTGCGGCACTGCTCGGAAAGGCGCTGACGTCACTCGACAAGTGAGCCGACCCGCTCACGAACGAGTGACAACACCGTTGTAAGCCACCGACACTCCGTGGCAAATCGGGGCGATCCAAACCCCGAAGCGTGGCGGTCCGTACCCCTACTGACGGGTACGGACCGCACTGCCGCGTATGAGGCATCTGGATGTCACCACGGGAGCCTCGGAGAGGTAGGGTCGGGGGTGGTCGGGGACATCCCAAATACAGCTCGCCGGCACCGCATGGCCGGCGTACCACGAGGAGATCGGTTCGTGACGATCCGCGTAGGCATCAACGGCTTCGGCCGTATCGGGCGTAACTACTTCCGCGCACTGCTGGAACAGGGTGCCGACATCGAGGTTGTGGCCGTCAACGACCTGGGTGACACCGCGACCACCGCTCACCTGCTGAAGTACGACACGATCCTGGGCCGCCTCAAGCAGGAGGTCTCCCACACCGCCGACACGATCACGGTCGACGGCCACACCATCAAGGTGCTCTCCGAGCGCAACCCCGCCGACATCCCCTGGGGCGAGCTCGGCGTCGACATCGTCATCGAGTCGACCGGCATCTTCACGAAGAAGGAAGACGCCGCGAAGCACATCGCGGGTGGCGCGAAGAAGGTCCTCATCTCGGCTCCGGCCAAGGACGAGGACATCACCATCGTTATGGGTGTCAACCACGACAAGTACGACCCGGCGAACCACCACGTCATCTCGAACGCGTCCTGCACCACCAACTGTGTGGCGCCGATGGCGAAGGTCCTCGACGAGAACTTCGGCATCGTCAAGGGCCTGATGACGACGGTGCACGCGTACACCAACGACCAGCGCATCCTCGACTTCCCGCACAAGGACCTGCGTCGCGCGCGTGCCGCCGCCGAGAACATCATCCCGACCACGACCGGTGCCGCCAAGGCCACGGCCCTGGTCCTTCCGCAGCTCAAGGGCAAGCTGGACGGCATCGCCATGCGCGTCCCGGTGCCCACAGGCTCGGTCACCGACCTCGTCGTCGAGCTCGGCCGCGAGGTCACCAAGGAAGAGGTCAACGCCGCCTTCCAGAAGGCTGCAGAGGGTGAGCTGAAGGGCCTCCTCGACTACACCGAGGACGAGATCGTCTCCTCGGACATCGTCAACGCCCCGGCCTCCTGCACCTTCGACTCGTCCCTGACCATGGTCCAGGACGGCAAGAGCGTGAAGGTGATCGGCTGGTACGACAACGAGTGGGGCTACTCCAACCGCCTCGTCGACCTGACGGTCTTCGTGGGCAACCAGCTCTGATCGACAGGGCAGACACCTCGGCGTGAGTGCAGGGCCCGGGCAGCGCGGGAACGCGCGCCCGGGCCCTGACTCACGTACCGAACGGCCATGACTACGATCACGGAGCACCATCAGCCCTCGGGAGCCTCACTCATGAAGACGATCGACGAACTCCTCGCCGCAGGCGTGGCCGGTCAGCGGGTCTTCGTCCGCGCCGACCTCAACGTCCCGCTGGACGGCGAGACCATCTCCGACGACGGGCGCATCCGCGCCGTCGCCCCGACCATCGCCAAGCTCGCCGAGGCGGGCGCCAAGGTGATCGTCGCCTCCCACCTGGGCCGTCCCAAGGGCGCCCCGGACCCGCAGTTCTCTCTCGCCCCCGTCGCCAGGCGGCTCGGTGAAATCCTGGGCGGGAGCGTCTCGTTCGCCACCGACACGGTCGGCGACAGCGCGAAGGCGACCGTCGCCGCGCTCGGCGACGGAGACGTCGCGCTGCTGGAGAACCTGCGTTTCAACGCGGGCGAGACGAGCAAGGACGACGCGGAGCGCGGCGCGTTCGCGGACCAGCTGGCGGCCCTCGCCGACGTGTACGTGGGCGACGGCTTCGGTGCCGTCCACCGCGGACACGCGTCCGTGGTCGACCTTCCCGCCCGGCTGCCGCACTACGCCGGCTACCTCATCGCCACCGAGGTCGGCGTCCTGAAGAAGCTCACCGAGGACGTCAAGCGCCCCTACGTGGTGGCGCTCGGCGGAGCCAAGGTCTCGGACAAGCTGGGTGTCATCGACAACCTGCTCAAGAAGGCCGACCGCATCCTCATCGGCGGCGGCATGGCCTACACCTTCCTCGCGGCCAAGGGGCACGAGGTCGGCATCTCCCTGCTCCAGGCGGACCAGAAGGCCACGTGCCTGGAGTACCTGGCGGAGGCGGAGAAGCGCGGCGTCGAGTTCCTGCTGCCGGTCGACGTCCTGGTGTCCCCGGAGTTCCCGGACCTGAAGACGAAGGCCCCGGCGAACCCGACCACCGTCGCCTCGGACGCCATCCCCGCCGACCAGGAGGGCCTGGACATCGGCCCGAAGACCCGAGAGCTCTACGCCTCGAAGCTCGCCGACGCCGGGACCGTCTTCTGGAACGGTCCGATGGGCGTCTTCGAGCACCCCGACTACGCCGAGGGCACCAAGGCGGTCGCCCAGGCACTCGTGGAGACCGACGGCTTCACCGTCGTCGGTGGCGGCGACTCCGCCGCGGCCGTGCGTACGCTCGGCTTCGACGAAAACGCGTTCGGTCACATCTCGACCGGTGGCGGCGCCTCCCTCGAATACCTCGAGGGCAAGACGCTCCCCGGCCTCGCCGCACTGGAGGACTGACCCCGATGGCTGCCACTGACTTTCCCGGCCGCATGCCGCTGATGGCGGGCAACTGGAAGATGAACCTCAACCACCTTGAGGCCATCGCGCACGTCCAGAAGCTCGCCTTCGCCCTGGCCGACAAGGACTACGACGCCGTCGAGGTCGCGGTGCTGCCGCCCTTCACGGACCTGCGCTCCGTGCAGACCCTGGTCGACGGCGACAAGCTCAAGATCAAGTACGGCGCCCAGGACCTCTCGGCGCACGACTCCGGCGCCTACACGGGCGAGATCTCCGGCCCGATGCTGGCCAAGCTGAAGTGCGCGTATGTGGTCATCGGGCACTCCGAGCGCCGTCAGTACCACGGTGAGAACGACGCTCTGGTGAATGCCAAGGCCAAGGCCGCCTTCAAGCACGGTCTGACCCCGATCCTGTGCGTCGGCGAGGAGCTGGACGTCCGCGAGGCGGGCAACCACGTCGGCCACACCCTCGCCCAGGTCGAGGGCGGCCTGAAGGATGTCCCGGCCGAGCAGGCCGAGACCATCGTGATCGCCTACGAGCCCGTCTGGGCCATCGGCACCGGCAAGGTCTGCGGCGCCGACGACGCCCAGGAGGTCTGCGCCGCCATCCGGGGCAAGCTCTCCGAGCTGTACGGCCAGGAGGTGGCCGACAAGGTCCGCATCCAGTACGGCGGCTCCGTGAAGTCCGGCAATGTGGCCGAAATCATGGCGAAGCCGGACATCGACGGCGCCCTGGTCGGTGGAGCCTCGCTGGACGCCGACGAGTTCGTCAAGATCGTCCGCTTCCGCGACCAGTGAGTATGCGCTAGACGCGATCCGTCGTACTCTTGCGGGGGTCGGCAGGTGTCTGCCGGCCCCCGCAGTCCATCCGAATCCGAGGAAGTTGGTCCAGCCGTGGTTTTGGGGTTCTCGATCGCCCTGATCATCTTCAGCCTGCTGCTGATGCTGCTGGTGCTGATGCACAAGGGGAAGGGCGGCGGCCTCTCCGACATGTTCGGTGGCGGCATGCAGTCGTCCGTGGGCGGTTCCTCGGTCGCCGAGCGCAACCTCGACCGCATCACCGTGGTGATCGGCCTGCTGTGGTTCGCGTCCATCGTCGTCCTCGGTCTGCTGATGAAGTCGAACAACTGAGCTTGGACAACGGCTGACCGGCTTCTCGCAAGCACGCACATTCCCTACGTAAGGCCCCATGTTCGGTACGCGCTCCGGAGCGCCGCCTATCATGGGGCTTGCGTCTAGGTGCGGGGGCTGTAACTCCAGCCACTGGACGCGCGTTGGGCCTTACGTAGACTGAGGCGCTCGCAACGAGGCGAAACGCCGACTCGCTTCGCGGCACCATCACGCAGGGAGTTACACCGTGGCAAGTGGCAACGCGATCCGAGGTAGCCGGGTCGGGGCGGGGCCGATGGGCGAGGCCGAGCGCGGCGAGTCCGCGCCGCGTCTGCGCATCTCCTTCTGGTGCTCCAACGGGCACGAGACGCAGCCGAGCTTCGCCAGCGACGCGCAGGTCCCCGACACCTGGGACTGCCCGCGCTGCGGATTCCCGGCCGGACAGGACCGGGACAACCCCCCGGACCCGCCGCGCACCGAGCCCTACAAGACGCACCTCGCGTATGTACGGGAGCGGCGCAGCGATGCGGACGGCGAGGCGATCCTCGCCGAGGCGCTCGCCAAACTGCGGGGCGAGATCTAGAAGTTGAGAACCGGCCGGGTGCCCTCGGGTACCTGGCCGCAGCCGTCTTGTGCGGCAGCTCCCGATGTGAGTCCCCCAAGCATGCCCCGGCCCGTTGTCAGTGGCCCCCGTTACGGTTTGTGCGCAGGCGAATCCTGTGTGGTGAACCGAGAGGGGGAGCGATGGCCGGAGTCGCGATCGAGGAGCGGACAGGGGAAGGCGCGCTCACGTGGCGCGGCGGATTCGGACGGCTGTGGACGGCCGCCGTCATCTCCCGTTTCGGGGACGCGCTGCGCGCATCGGCGCTGCCGCTCATCGCTGTCCGTCTCACCGACGATCCGCTGGCCATCGCCTCGGTGACTGCCTGCGGCTATCTTCCGTGGCTGTTGTTCGGCCTGCTCGGCGGGGCCCTCGCCGACCGGGTGGACCAGCGCCGGGCGATGTGGGCCGTGGACACCGCACGGGGACTGCTCGTCGCCGGATTCGCGGTCGCCGTGGCACTCGGCCACGCCTCGATGCCGCTGCTGCTCACGCTCGCCTTCGCGCTGACCACCCTCCAGACCCTCTTCGACAACGCCGCCACGGCCCTGCTGCCCGTCCTGGTGCCGGGCGACGCCCTGGGGGGCGCCAACGCCCGGCTGATGACCGGGCAGCAGATCGCGGGAGGCCTGCTGGCCGGCCCGTTCGTGCCGTTGCTCCTGGCGGCGGGCGCGTTCCTGCCGTTCGTGGCCGACGCGGGCACCTATCTGGCCGCCGCCGCCTTGGTGGCCTCCCTGCGGATAGGGCCGCCCCGCCGCGAGCACCGTCCCGCGAGCACCCTGCGGGCGGACGTCAGGGACGGCCTGCGCGTCCTGTGGCGGGACCGCGCCCTGCGCGCGGTCTGCCTGGCCACGCTGCTGTGCAACATCGGCATGGGCGCCCTGATCGCCACCCTGGTGCTGCATGTGACCCGCTGGCTGCACGGGGGGAACGCGGAGTTCGCCGCGGCGATGACCGCGTATTCGGCCGGCAGCATCGCGGGCGGCTTCCTCGCCCAGCGCATGGCCCGGCGTGCCGGACGGGTGCGCGCCCTGCTGCTCGGCGGAGCCGTGCAGACCGCGGCGCTGCTGCTCGTCGGCGGCGTCCGGCACCTGGCCGCGCTGCTGGTCGGCATGCTGCTGCTCGGGGCCATGGGCATGGTGTGGAACGTCAACCAGGTCACCCTGATGCAGCAGCGCAGCCCCGGCCCGATGGTGGGCCGGATCGCCGCGGCCTTCCGTACCGCCTCGACCTCCGGCGCCCCGCTCGGTGCCCTGCTCGGCGGGGCCGTGGGCCGCCTGTACGGGCTGAACGGCCCGGCGCTGTTCACCGCCGCCCTTTTCGCCCTGGCCGTCGCGACGCTGATACCCGCGAGCAGATCCGACGTATCCGTGGGTGCGCCGCGGGACGGCGCCGTGACAGCTCACGGCACCCGCTGATCAATTAGGTTGGGACCGGCAGCGGGGCAAGGTACACGGCAACGCACGCAGCAGGACAGGCTGTAGGAAAGAAGGCTGAAGTCGTAATGAACGCAGACGGCCGTACCAGGCTCAACCAGACGCCCGAGTGGACCGCTCTGGCGAAGCACCGGGAACAGCTCGCCGACACCCATCTGCGGGAGCTGTTCGCCGCCGACCCCGGGCGCGGCACCGGGTACACGCTCCAGGTCGGCGACCTCTACATCGACTACTCGAAGCACCTGGTCAACGACGAGACGCTGCGGCTGCTGCGCGAGCTCGCCGCGGCGACCGACGTCTTCGGACTGCGGGACGCGATGTTCCGCGGGGAGAAGATCAACACGACCGAGGACCGGGCCGTCCTGCACGTCGCGCTGCGCGCCCCGCGCGACGAGGTGATCAAGGTCGACGGGGAGGACGTCGTCCCCGAGGTGCACGCCGTGCTCGACAAGATGAGCGAGTTCGCCGAGCGCGTCCGCTCCGGCTCCTGGACCGGGCACACCGGCAAGCGGATCAGGAACGTGATCAACGTCGGCATCGGCGGCTCCGACCTCGGCCCCGCCATGGCCTACGAGGTGCTGCGCAGCTTCACCGACCGCGAACTCACGGTCCGCTTCGTGTCGAACGTCGACGGCGCCGACCTGCACGAGGCAACCCGTGACCTGGACGCGGCGGAGACGCTGTTCATCATCGCCTCCAAGACCTTCACCACGGTGGAGACGATCACCAACGCCACCTCCGCCCGCGACTGGCTGCTCACCGAGCTGAAGGCCGGGCAGGACGCCGTGGCCCAGCACTTCGTGGCCCTGTCGACGAACGCGGAGAAGGTCGCCGAGTTCGGGATCGACACGGCCAACATGTTCGAGTTCTGGGACTGGGTAGGCGGCCGTTACTCGTACGACTCCGCGATCGGTCTCTCCTTGATGATCGCCATCGGCCCGGCCCGCTTCCGTGAGATGCTCGACGGCTTCCACCTGGTCGACGAGCACTTCCGGACCGCGCCGCCCGAGTCCAACGTGCCGCTCCTCATGGGCCTGTTGGGCATCTGGTACGACAACTTCCACGACGCCCAGTCGCACGCGGTCCTGCCCTACAGCCACTACCTGTCCAGGTTCACCGCCTACCTGCAGCAGCTGGACATGGAGTCCAACGGCAAGCATGTGACGCGGGACGGGCAGGAGGTCGACTGGCAGACCGGCCCGGTCGTCTGGGGCACCCCGGGCACCAACGGCCAGCACGCCTACTACCAGCTCATCCACCAGGGCACCAAGCTCGTCCCGGCGGACTTCATCGGCTTCGCCGAGCCGGTCGCGGAACTCAGCGGCCGGTGCAGGGACCAGCACGACCTGCTGATGGCGAACTTCTTCGCCCAGACCCAGGCCCTCGCCTTCGGCAAGACCGCCGAGGAGGTCAGGGCCGAGGGCGTGCCGGAGGAGCTGGTCCCGCACAAGACGTTCAAGGGCGACCGGCCGACCACCACGATCCTCGCCCGCGAGCTGACCCCGTCCGTCCTCGGTCAGCTCGTCGCCCTCTACGAGCACAAGGTGTTCGTCCAGGGCGCGGTCTGGGACATCGACTCCTTCGACCAGTGGGGCGTCGAACTCGGGAAGGTTCTCGCCAAGCGGGTGGAACGTGCCCTGACCGAGGGCGCCGAGGTCGAGGGGCTGGACGACTCCACCCGGACGCTGGTCGCCAAGTACCGGGAGCTGCGGGGGCGTTAGAGGCTTCGGCCGACCGAGGCCGCGGGGTGCCGGGCGGTGGGGAGCCGCCCGGTGTCCCGTAGACTCCCGATGATCATGCACATCGCAACTCGGGGGAGAGCGCAGTGGCCGGTCCGCGGGGGAACCGCACAACGGGCGAGCCATACACCCGCAACTATCTGAAGGCCCATCACGCGGCCTGGGCGGTGTTTCATCCCGTCTGGATACCCGAACCGCTCGACCCGGCCGTCGAGCAGCTCAAACGGGTCCGGGTCATCGCGGGTTCGGTCGCCGCCGTCGGCGTCTACACCTTCGTCGAGGGCGGCTTCGCCGTCACGGAGATGCTGGAGAACCTGGCCACGGCCAGCGGTGTCCTGCTGCTCATCGCGCCTTTGACGGTCGGGGTGATGCTGTGGATCTGGCGGCGCGGCGGCAGCCTGCGCGCACTGCGGCCGCCGCTGCTCGGCGCCCTGAGACTGCTGCTGACCTTCGTCGGTGCGGTCGTCGCGACGCTTCTGCTGCTGCAGAACAGCAGCACTCTGGGCGGCGGCCTGATGATCCTTCCGATGGGGCTGTTCACCCTGTGGATGGTCTGGTTCGTCGGTGCCGGCGCCCTGCGCGTCACCGGAAACTTCTTCGGCACGGCGGCCGTCCACCCCTGTCTGCCGCCGCTGCTCGCCATCGTCACCACGTGGCTGATGGCCCTGCCCGACCTCTTCACAGGCGATCTGCACGGACTCGGGCTGAAGCTCGGGATCCTGTTCATCCTGGGCGCCCCGATGACGGTGACCGCCATCGCGCTGTACGAGATCGCCCGCCTCAAGCGGGGATACGGCATCAGGCTCGGCGACCATCCGGCGCGGTACCTGTCCCTCAGAGCCAACGGAGACAGGTGAGCCGGGGGGTGACGGGACGAAAAGTCCCGTCACCCCCCGGCTCACGAGCTCACGAGCTCACGGTGAAGCCGGCGGATACAGGGAGCGCGGCAGCTGGGAGGCCGCCGACGCGTCCAGCAGCCACAGGGTGCGCTGTCTGCCGTACGCCCCGGCTGCCGGGGCCTGGACCTCGCCCGCGCCCGACAGGGCGATCGCCACGGCGTTCGCCTTGTCCTCGCCGGCCGCCAGCAGCCACACCTCACGGGCCGACCGGATCGCCGGAAGGGTGAGACTGACCCGGATCGGCGGGGGCTTGGGGGAGCCATGGACCCCGACCACCGTGCGCTCCGTCTCCCGGACCGCGGGCAGTTCCGGGAAGAGCGAGGCCACATGAGTGTCCGGGCCGACGCCCAGGAGCAGGACGTCGAAGGTGGGCACGGCGCCGTGGTTCTCGAACCCCGCCGACCGCGCCAGCTCCTCGGCGTAACCGGCCGCCGCCGCCTCCACGTCGGCGCCGTACGGACCGTCCGACGCGGGCATGGCGTGCACGCGCTTCGGGTCCAGCGGCACCGCGTCCAGCAGTGCCTCACGGGCCTGCGTGATGTTGCGCTCCGGGTCGCCCTCGGGCAGGAAGCGCTCGTCGCCCCACCACAGGTCGAGGCGGCCCCAGTCGACGGCGTCCCGGGCCGGGGCGGCCGCCAGGGCGGCCAGCAGCCCGTTGCCGTTGCGGCCGCCGGTGAGCACCACGGACGCGGAACCGCGCGAGGACTGCGCGTCCACGATCCTGGTGATCAGCCGCGCCGCGGCGGCCTCCGCCATCAGTTCCTTGTCGCGGTGCACGACCAGCTGGGGGGTGCTCACTTCGCAGCCTTCCTCGCGGAGGCGGCCGCCTTCTTCGCGGGCGCCGACGCCGCCTTGGTCGTGGGTGCGGGCTTCGCGTCCGCATCCGCGGCGGCCTCACCCGTGACGGCCGGCTCGGGGGCGTCGGAGAGCCGGTCCACCCCGTACCGCAGCGCGGAGGCGTACGTGTCGTCCGGGTCGAGCCGGCGCAGCTCCTCCGCGATCAGCTCGGCCGTGTCCCGGCGGTTCAGTGCCACCGCGCGGTCGGGCTGGCCCTCGATGGACAGCGTTGCCAGCGAGCCGTCCGCGCGGCTCAGGGCGATCGGGCCGCAGCTGGTGTCCATGCGGACCGAGGTGAGGCCCGGGCCCGCCGACAGCGACCGCGTGACGGGCACGTCCAGCCGGTCCGCCAGCCACATCGCGAGCAGCTCGCAGCTCGGGTTGAACTCCTCGCCCGCCACCTCGACGCCCTTGACCTCGCACACGACCTGGTCCAGTGCGGCGGCCAGCATCGAGCGCCAGGGTGTGATGCGGGTCCAGGACAGGTCGGTGTCGCCGGGAGTGTAGGCGTCGGCGCGGGAGGCCAGCTCCCGCACCGGCTGCTCGGACGCGTAGGAGTCGGTGACCCGGCGCTGGGCGAGGGCGCCCAGCGGGTCCTTCGCCGGGTCCAGCGGGGCGTTCACCGGCCACCAGACGACCACCGGGGCGTCCGGCAGCAGCAGCGGCAGCACGACCGAGTCGGCGTGGTCGACGACCTCGCCGTACAGCCGCAGTACCACCGTCTCGCCGGTGCCCGCGTCCGCGCCCACCCGCACCTCGGCGTCCATCCGCGAGGAGGTGCGGTCGCGCGGGGAGCGGGAGACCCGCCTGATGACCACCAGCGTGCGCGAGGGGTGCTCGCGGGACGCGTCGTTGGCGGCCTTCAGGGCGTCGTAGGCGTTCTCCTCGTCGGTGACGATGACGAGGGTCAGCACCATGCCGACGGCGGGGGTGCCGATGGCCCGGCGGCCCTGCACCAGCGCCTTGTTGATCTTGCTGGCCGTGGTGTCCGTGAGGTCTATCTTCATGGCCGGCGCCAGCTCCGTCCGTCTCGTGCGAGCATCTCGTCGGCCTCCGTGGGACCCCATGTGCCCGACGGGTACTGCGCGGGCTTGCCGTGCTTGTCCCAGTACTGCTCGATCGGGTCGAGGATCTTCCAGGACAGCTCGACCTCCTCCGTGCGCGGGAAGAGGTTGGCGTCGCCCAGCAGCACGTCCAGGATGAGGCGCTCGTACGCCTCGGGGCTGGACTCCGTGAAGGACTCGCCGTAGGCGAAGTCCATGGACACGTCCCGGATCTCCATCGAGGTGCCGGGCACCTTGGAGCCGAACCGGACCGTGATGCCCTCGTCCGGCTGGACCCGGATGACGATCGCGTTCTGGCCCAGCTCCTCCGTCGCCGTGTGGTCGAAGGGGGAGTGTGGGGCCCGCTGGAAGACCACCGCGATCTCGGTGACCCGGCGGCCGAGGCGCTTGCCGGTGCGCAGGTAGAACGGGACCCCGGCCCAGCGGCGGTTGTCGATCTGCACCTTCACGGCCGCGTAGGTGTCGGTCTTCGACTTGGGGTCGATGCCGTCTTCCTGGAGGTAGCCGATGACCTTCTCGCCGCCCTGCCAGCCCGCCGCGTACTGCCCGCGGACGGTGTTGCGGCCCAGGTCCTTCGGCAGCCGCACCGCGCCGAGCACCTTCTCCTTCTCGGCGGCCAGCGCGGACGCGTCGAAGGAGGCGGGCTCCTCCATGGCGGTCAGCGCCATGAGCTGGAGCAGGTGGTTCTGGATGACGTCACGGGCGGCGCCGATGCCGTCGTAGTAGCCGGCCCGGCCGCCGATGCCGATGTCCTCGGCCATGGTGATCTGCACATGGTCCACGAAGGACCGGTTCCAGATCGGCTCGAACGTCGTGTTCGCGAACCGCAGCGCCAGGATGTTCTGAACGGTCTCCTTGCCGAGGTAGTGGTCGATCCGGAACACCTGGTCCGGTTCGAACACCTCGTGCACGACCTTGTTCAGCTCCTCGGCCGACTTCAGATCGTGGCCGAACGGCTTCTCGATGACCGCGCGCCGCCAGGAGCCGCCCTCCTGGTCCGCCAGGCCGTGCTTCTTCAGCTGCTGGATGACCACCGGGAAGGAACTCGGCGGCACGGACAGGTAGAAGGCGAAGTTGCCGCCCGTTCCCTGTGCCTTGTCCAGTTCCTCGATGGTGGCGCGCAGCCGTTCGAAGGCGTCGTCGTCGTCGAAGGTGCCCTGGACGAAGCGCATCCCCTGGATGAGCTGCTGCCAGACCTCCTCCCGGAAGGGGGTGCGCGAGTGCTCCTTGACCGCGTCGTGCACGACCTCGGCGAAGTCCTCGTGCTCCCAGTCACGGCGGGCGAAGCCCACCAGTGAGAAGCCCGGCGGCAGCAGACCCCGGTTGGCGAGGTCGTACACCGCGGGCATCAGCTTTTTCCGTGACAAATCGCCCGTGACGCCGAAAATCACCAGGCCCGACGGCCCCGCGATACGCGGGAGCCGTCGGTCTGCGGGGTCACGCAGCGGATTGCTGCTCGACAAGGTTTCAGCCCTCCGAGGGGGCGAGGCGCTTGAGTTCGGCCTCGGTCGACTTCAGCAGGTCGTTCCAGGACGCCTCGAACTTCTCGACGCCCTCGTCCTCCAGAACCTGGACCACGTCGTCGTACGAGATCCCGAGCTTCTCGACGGCGTCGATCTCGGCACGTGCCTGCTCGTACGTGCCGGCGATGGTGTTCCCGGTGATCTGCCCGTGGTCGGCGACGGCCTCCAGGGTGGCCTCCGGCATGGTGTTCACCGTGTTCGGCGCCACCAGGTCGTCGACGTACATGGTGTCCTTGTACGCCGGGTCCTTGACACCGGTCGACGCCCACAGCGGACGCTGCTTGCGGGCGCCCGCCTTCTCCAGCGCGGCCCAGCGGTCGGAGGAGAAGACCTCCTCGTACGCCTCGTAGGCGAGACGCGCGTTGGCCACGGCCGCCTTGCCGCGCGCCGCCTTGGCCTCCGGGGTGCCCAGGGCGTCGAGCCGCTTGTCGATCTCGGTGTCCACCCGGGACACGAAGAACGACGCCACCGAACGGATCAGCGACAGGTCGAGCCCGCGCTCCTTCGCCTTCTCCAGACCGGCGAGGTAGGCGGTCATGACCTCGCGGTAGCGCTCCAGCGAGAAGATCAGCGTCACGTTGACGCTGATGCCGAGGCCGATGACCTCGGTGATCGCCGGCAGGCCCGCCTTGGTGGCCGGGATCTTGATGAGCGTGTTGGGGCGGTCCACCAGCCAGGCCAGCTGCTTGGCCTCGGCGACCGTCGCCTTGGTGTTGTGCGCGAGCCGCGGGTCGACCTCGATCGACACCCGGCCGTCCTGGCCGTCGGTGGCGTCGAAGACGGGGCGCAGGATGTCGGCGGCGTCACGGACGTCCGCCGTGGTGATCATGCGGATGGCCTCTTCGACGGTCACCTTGCGGGCGGCGAGGTCGGAGACCTGCTGCTGGTAGCCGTCGCCCGAGGAGATCGCCTTCTGGAAGATCGTCGGGTTGGTGGTGACGCCCACGACGTGCTGCTCGTCGATCAGTTCGGCCAGGTTGCCGGACGTGATCCGCTTGCGCGACAGGTCGTCCAGCCAGATCGCGACGCCTTCGTCGGAGAGGCGCTTGAGTGCGTCTGTCATGGAATTACATCTCCTACGTGTCGATATGAGCGTCAGCGCTGGGCGGCGGCGAGGGATTCCCGGGCCTTGGCGGCCACGTTCTCGGCAGTGAAGCCGAACTCCTGGAAGAGCACCTTGCCGTCGGCCGAAGCACCGAAGTGCTCCAGGGAAACGATGCGACCGGCGTCCCCCACGTACTTGTGCCAGGTGAGGCCGATGCCCGCCTCCACCGAAACCCGCGCCTTCACGGACGGCGGGAGGACGGTGTCCCGGTACCCCTGGTCCTGCTGCTCGAACCATTCCACGCACGGCATGGACACGACCCGCGTCGGAACGCCGTCCGCCTGGAGCTGCTCGCGCGCCTCGACGGCGACGTGCACCTCGGAACCGGTGGCGATCAGGATGACCTGCGGCTCGCCGCCGTCCGCCTCGAACAGGACGTAACCACCGCGCGAGGTGTCCTCGTTGGGCTCGTACACCGGCACGCCCTGACGGGTCAGCGCGAAGCCGTGCGGCTGGCCCTTGCCGAACACCTTGGTGTAGCGGCGCAGGACCTCGCGCCAGGCGATCGCCGTCTCGTTGGCGTCCGCCGGACGGATGATGTTCAGGCCGGGGATCGCGCGCAGCGAGGCCAGGTGCTCGACCGGCTGGTGGGTCGGGCCGTCCTCGCCGAGGCCGATGGAGTCGTGCGTCCACACGTACGTCACCGGCAGGTGCATCAGGGCCGACAGACGCACCGCGTTGCGCATGTAGTCGGAGAAGACGAGGAACGTACCGCCGTAGACACGGGTGTTCCCGTGCAGGGTGATGCCGTTCAGCTCCGCGCCCATGGAGTGCTCGCGGATGCCGAAGTGGATCGTGCGGCCGTACGGGTCGGCCTCGGGCAGCGGGTTGTCCGCCGGGAGGAACGAGCTGCTCTTGTCGATCGTGGTGTTGTTCGATCCGGCGAGGTCGGCGGAGCCGCCCCACAGCTCGGGGATGACCGCGCCCAGCGCCTGGAGCACCTTGCCGGAGGCGGCGCGGGTGGCGATGCCCTTGCCCGGCTCGAAGACCGGGAGCTTCTCCTCCCAGCCGGTCGGCAGCTCGGTCCGGCTGATGCGGTCGAACTCGGTGGCGCGCTCGCCGTTGTTGTCGCGCCAGAGCTGGAACGACTTCTCCCACTCCGCCTTGGCCTGCGCGCCCCGGTCCAGGGCCTGACGGGTGTGGGCGATGACCTCGTCGGAGACCTCGAAGGTCCGCTCCGGGTCGAAGCCCAGGACCCGCTTGGTGGCCGCGACCTCGTCGTCGCCGAGCGCCGAGCCGTGCGCGGCCTCGGTGTTCTGCGCGTGCGGGGCGGGCCAGGCGATGATCGAGCGCATCGCGATGAAGGACGGCTTGTCCGTCACCTTCTTCGCGGCCTCGATCGCGTTGTAGATGGCGTGCGGGTCGAGGTCGCCGTCCGGCTTCGGGGCGATGCGCTGCACGTGCCAGCCGTACGCCTCGTACCGCTTGACGGTGTCCTCGGAGACGGCCGTCTCGGTGTCGCCCTCGATCGAGATGTGGTTGTCGTCCCACAGCAGGACCAGGTTGCCGAGCTCCTGGTGGCCGGCGAGCGAGGACGCCTCCGCGGAGATGCCCTCCTGGAGGCAGCCGTCACCGGCGATGCAGTAGATGAAGTGGTCGAAGGGGGACTCGCCCTGCGCCGCCTCGGGGTCGAACAGACCGCGCTCGTACCGGGCGGCCATGGCCATGCCCACCGCGTTGGCGACACCCTGGCCGAGCGGGCCGGTCGTCGTCTCGACGCCCGTGGTGTGGCCGTACTCCGGGTGGCCCGGGGTCTTCGAGCCCCAGGTGCGGAAGGACTTCAGGTCGTCCAGCTCCAGGCCGAAGCCGGCCAGGTAGAGCTGCGTGTAGAGGGTCAGGGACGAGTGGCCGGCGGACAGCACGAAGCGGTCGCGTCCGACCCACTCGGGGTCGGCGGGGTCGTGCCGCATCACCTTCTGGAAGAGGGTGTAGGCGGCTGGAGCCAGGCTCATCGCCGTACCGGGATGGCCGTTGCCGACCTTCTGTACGGCGTCGGCGGCAAGGACGCGGGCGGTGTCCACGGCCCGCTGGTCCAGCTCGTTCCACTCAAGATCTGTGGTGATCGGCTTGGTGCTCACCCTGAGTCAGGGCTCCTCTCCACATGTCGGTTGCCGGACTTACGGGCGCGCGCCCACCGGCTGCCGGTGCACTGGGTGCCCACCGGCCGTTGTCGAGCCTACCCCCGTAAAGACGTGCGTTTTTTCGAGTCATTCCAGACTGCCGGGCCTTGCGGGGATCCGCCTCCCGGCCGCGCCGTAGGGCACTCGGCAGATGAATACGGAGCCGCTCATACGACCGCTCAACCGAGCCGTACGGCGACCAATCGATCAAGCTCTCCGGCGCCCCCTCGGCCGAGCCGTCCGGCCCCCTGCGCGGGGTGCCCACCAACACGACCCCACCCCCGCGAATGTCCGGGTCTGGGCAACGTCTACAGTGGCGTGGTACGCGCGAGCCTTTACCGTGAGTTCACACGCCGAGGCTCGCTGGGATGTCTCTGTCAGGGGTGTGCGTGACGGCCGTCGAATCCCGTCCAGCGGGGGTGGCGCTCGGTGCCGCGGAGAGCCCGAGCCACCGGCCGTTCGGGGCCCGTGTCAAGGCTTTCGTGGCGCTGACCAAGCCGCGGATCATCGAGCTGCTGCTGATCACCACCGTTCCGGTGATGTTCCTGGCGCAGCAGGGTGTGCCGGACCTCGGCCTGGTCCTGCTGACGTGCATCGGCGGCTACCTCTCCGCGGGCGGCGCCAACGCGCTGAACATGTACATCGACCGTGACATCGACGCGCTCATGGACCGCACCTCGCAGCGTCCGCTGGTCACCGGGATGGTGAGCCCGCGGGAGTGCCTCGTGTTCGGCCTCGGGCTGGCCGTCGTCTCCACGCTGCTGTTCGGGTTGACCGTCAACTGGCTGTCCGCCTGGCTGTCGCTCGGAGCGCTCCTCTTCTACGTCGTCGTCTACACGATGATCCTCAAACGGCGTACCTCGCAGAACATCGTCTGGGGCGGCATCGCCGGCTGCATGCCGGTGCTGATCGGCTGGTCGTCGGTCACGAACTCCATGTCGTGGGCGCCGGTCATCCTCTTCCTGGTGATGTTCTTCTGGACGCCGCCGCACTACTGGCCGCTGTCCATGAAGGTGCGGGACGACTACGCCCGCGTGGGCGTGCCGATGCTTCCGGTCGTCGCCTCCAACAAGGTCGTCGCGAAGCAGATCGTCCTCTACAGCTGGGTGATGGTCGCCGTCTCGTTGCTGCTGACCCCGCTCGGCTACACGGGCTGGTTCTACACGCTGGTCGCGCTGGTCGCGGGCGGCTGGTGGCTGTGGGAGGCGCACGCCCTGCAGAACCGCGCCAAGGCGGAGGTGACGGGCGGGAAGCTGAAGGAGATGCGGCTGTTCCATTGGTCCATCACCTATGTCTCGCTGCTGTTCGTCGCGGTGGCGGTGGACCCCTTCCTGCGCTGACAGCCCGGCGCGGCAGAGGCCCGGAGCCGGGTGGTCAAGGCCACTCACCCCGCCTGTCGCCGATTGATCTACTCGTCGGTAGCATCCTGGTCATGGCAGACACGCAGCAGGTTGACACGCAGCAGGTTGACCCGAAGGCCGAACGCAGGGCGACGCGACTCGCCCAGCAGATCGGCGCCTTCGCCAAGGCGCACGGCGGCGCCGAGGGTCAGGTGGCGTACATCGGTGAGCGCGGCGCCCGGATCGTCCTCGTCGGCGACGACGGCGGCTGGGGCGACCTGGTGGCACCCAGCTACGCCATCGCCGAGAAGGCGGTCGAGAAGGCCGGAATCACCGTCCACGAGGCGTTCGACGGCGAGTTCGCCGCGAAGGTGACGACGGGCCGGTACGAGTGGACGCGCATGGCGGGTATCCAGGTCGGCGGCCCCCGCAACGGCTGAGGCTCCGCAACTCCTGAGCCTCCGAGCAACACCTGACACCCGGTTCACCCGTTAGGGACCTGAGAGAGCCTGAGAGGGCGCGGTCCAGTCGGGGAGTGACCGGATGATCGAAACGCCGTCCCTGGTGGACCAGTACTGCCACGGTGTACTCAGAACGGAGCTGGGTCTCGGCACCTTCGAGGCCCAGCTCGCCCGGACCGAGGGTCCGCCCGCCGCGGGCACCACCCTGTTCGACACCCAGACGGGCTTCGCCGTACGGCGATGGTGTCCGCCGCTGCTCGGCCTGGAACCGCACTGCCCGCCCGCCCGCTACCTCGCCCGACGCCGGGAACTCGGCGTCCCGGAGGCGGCCCGCCGTCTGCTGCGCGGCAGCGGGATCACCACCTACCTGGTCGACACCGGGCTGCCCGGGGATCTGACCGGTCCCGCCGAGCTGGCCGCCGCCGGCGACGCCGAGGCCCGCGAGATCGTACGGCTCGAACTCCTCGCCGAGCAGGTCGCCGACACCTCGGGAACGGTGGAGTCGTTTCTCGCCAACCTGGCCGAATCGGTGCACGGGGCGGCCGCGAACGCGGTCGCCTTCACCTCCGTCGCGGGACTGCGGCACGGACTCGCGCTGGCGCCGGAGCCTCCCGGCCCAGGAGAGGTGCGGGGCGCGGCGGGCCGCTGGCTTGCCGGGCGCCGGGTCGGCGGGGAGCTGCACGACCCGGTGCTGCTGCGGCACCTGCTGTGGGTCGCCGTCGCCTCCGGTCTGCCGCTCCAACTGCACGCGGGACTGGGGGAGCCGGGGGCGCGCATCGACCGCACCGACCCGGTGCTGCTGACCGACTTCGTGCGGGCCACCGCGGGCCTCGGCACGGACCTGGTCCTGCTGCACGGCTACCCGTACCACCGCCAGGCCGCCCATCTGGCCGGGGTGTTCCCGCATGTGTTCGCCGACTCGGGCGCCGCGCTGGTGCGCACCGGCGCCCGTGCGGCCACGATCCTCGCCGAGATCCTGGAACTCGCCCCGTTCGGCAAGATCCTTTTCTCCAGCGGGGCCCACGGCCTGCCCGAACTGCACGTGGTGGGGGCCCGGTTGTTCCGTGAGGCCCTCGGCCGGGTGCTCGGCGGCTGGGTGGACGAGGGAGCCTGGTCGCGGGCGGACGCGGGGCGGGTGGCGCGGATGGTGGCGGAGGGCAACGCGCGGCGGGTCTACGGACTGGACTGAGACCCGCCCACGCGGGGTTCTACGCGTGCGTGCCGACGGCCGACTCGGCCGCGGGGACGGGCACGTCCGCCACCGCGCCGGGACGCTCGCGCAGCGAAAGCAGCACGCGCAGGACCCAGATCCACATCACCGTGGAGCCCAGCATGTGCAGGGCGACCAGGGCCTCGGGCAGATGGGTGAAGTACTGGACGTATCCCACGACTCCCTGGAGGAGCAGGATCACGAACAGCTCCCGCGTCCGGTTCAGCGGCCCCTTGGGCGCGTCCACCGCCTTCAGGACGAACCACAGCGCGAACGTCAGCGTCACCACGATCCATGCGAACACGGAGTGCAGCTTGCTGACCGTCTCCCAGCTGACGTGGATCCGGTCGACCTCGCTGGAGTCACCCGCGTGCGGACCGGCACCGGTCACGACCGTGCCGGCCGCGATCAGCAGGACGGACGCGGCGACCAGGGACCACACCAGCTGTTTGACCGCCTTGCCGACCAGCGGACGCGGTACGCCGTCACCCTCACGGGTGCGCTGCCACATCACCGTGGCGATGGCGATCAGCGCCGACGAGAGCAGGAAGTGGACCGCGACCGTGTACGGGTTGAGGCCGACCAGGACCACGATCCCGCCGAGCACCGCGTTGCCCATGACCACCCAGAACTGCGCCCAGCCGAGCCGGGTCAGGTCGCGCCGCCACGGCTTCTGCGCGCGGGCCGCGATGATCGCCCAGCCGATGGCGGCGCACAGCACGCCCGTCAGCATGCGGTTGCCGAACTCGATGGCGCCGTTGATGCCCATCGCGCTGGTGGTGGTGAGCGAGTCGTCGGTGCAGGTCGGCCAGGTCGGGCAGCCGAGGCCGGAGCTGGTCAGCCGTACGGCGCCGCCCGTGACCACGATGAGCACCGACATGACGAGTGCGGCGAGTGCGGCCCGCCGGACCGTCCGGGAGTCCGGGGTCCAGCGGTCGGCGATGAAGGCGAGCGGGTTGCGCAGGGCCGCTTCGGCGTCGGCAGGGGTCAGCTTTTGCACGGCACCATCGTAGGCCGCCGCTTGTGCACGCTTTCACGAGGGTCACCCCACTGGACGACCGCCGTGATCCCACGGCCCGGTCCCTACTCCCAGCGGAAGAACCGCCCGGCCGCCGCCAGCCCCACGACCGCCCATCCGGCCAGGATGCCCAGATCGCCCCACGGCATCCCGGCACCGTGCTGGAGCACGTCCCGCAGGCCGTCCGAGAGGGCGGAGATGGGCAGCAGCCCGAGGACGTCCTGGGCGGCGGGCGGGAACTTGTCCAGCGGGACGATGACCCCGCCGCCGACCAGCAGCAGCAGGAAGACCAGGTTGGCGGCCGCGAGGGTGGCCTCGGCCTTCAGCGTGCCCGCCATCAGCAGGCCGAGCCCGGAGAACGCCGCCGTGCCGAGGACCAGCAGGAGCAGCACGGAGACCGGGCCGCCGTGCGGCGACCAGCCCAGCGCGAAGGCGATCGCCGCCAGCAGGATCACCTGGAGGACCTCGGTGACCAGCACGGACGCCGTCTTCGCGGCCATCAGGCCCCAGCGGGGCAGCGGAGAGGAGGCCAGTCGCTTCAGCACGCCGTATCGGCGCTCGAAGCCGGTCGCGATGGCCTGGCCGGTGAACGCGGTGGACATGACGGCGAGCGCGAGCACTCCGGGAGCGAGGAAGTCGACGGCTCTGCCCGGGCCGGTGTCGACGACGTCCACGGAGCTGAACAGCAGGAGCAGCAGGGCCGGGATCACGACCGTCAGCAGCAGCTGCTCGCCGTTGCGCAGCAGCATCCTCGTCTCCAGTGCCGCCTGCGCCGCGATCATCCGGGGCAGCGGGGCCGCACCGGGCTGGGGGGTGTAGGTACCCGCGGTGGTCACGAGCGCAGCTCCTTGCCCGTAAGTTCGAGGAAGACGTCTTCGAGGGTGTGCCGCTCGACCGAGATCCGGTCCGGCATCACCCCGTGCTGGGCGCACCACGAGGTCACCGTGGCGAGCAGTTGCGGGTCGATCCTGCCGACGACCCGGTAGGAGCCCGGCGTCAGCTCGGCGGCCGTGGTGTCGGCGGGCAGCGCCTTCAGCAGGGAGGCGACGTCGAGGCCGGGCCGGCCGGTGAAGCGCAGGGTGTTCTCGGCGCCGCCGCGGCACAGCTGCTCGGGGGAGCCCTGGGCGATGACCGTACCGGCGTCGATGATGGCGACGTCGTCGGCGAGCTGCTCGGCCTCGTCCATGTGGTGGGTGGTGAGGATCACGGAGACCCCGTCGGCGCGCAGGTCGCGCACCAGGTCCCAGGTGGCCCGGCGGGCCTGCGGGTCGAGGCCGGCCGTCGGCTCGTCCAGGAAGACCAGCTCGGGGCGGCCCACCACGGCCATGGCCAGTGCCAGTCGTTGCTGCTGTCCGCCGGACAGGCGCCGGTAGGAGGTGCGGCCGCAGCCGCCGAGTCCGAGGCGCTCCATCAGGCCGTCCACGTCCAGCGGACGCGCGTGCAGCCGGGCGACGTGCCGCAGCATCTCGTCGGCCCGCGCGCCCGAGTAGACGCCGCCGGACTGGAGCATCACCCCGATGCGGGGGCGCAGCTCGTCGGACTGCCGTACCGGGTCGAGGCCCAGGACACGCACCGTGCCGGAGTCCGGCTTCCGGTACCCCTCGCAGGTCTCGACCGTGGTCGTCTTCCCCGCCCCGTTGGGGCCGAGTACGGCGGTGACGCCCGCCTGGGCCACCAGGTCGAGGCCGTTCACCGCGGTTTTCGTGCCGTACCGCTTCACCAGGGCCTTGATCTGGACCACGGGCTCACTTCGCATGGGTCCAGAGTCTAGGTAGGGCCGCGGTCACTCAGACGGGCGGGTGCTGGAACTCATCCGCACGGGGACGGTGCGTCGGCAGCCAGTGCTCCGCGTACGCGACGGCGGCGGCCAGCGGGAACAGCCGTGCCCGGGCGGCTCCCGCGGGTCCGCGGGTGACCGGCCGGTCCCGTTCGAAGTCGTGGCCGAGCTCGTCGAACCGCTCCGAGCTGATCGACACCTCGGAGAGCACCTCCCAGCCGCCTCCGGGGGCGGGCCGGCCGACCGGGACGCGCGGCCCGGGTATTCGGTATTCGGCCAGGTGGAAGGCGGTGCAGGTGGCGTAGCCGGTGCCGAGCATCAGCACCCGGGCGGAGAGCTCCTCCAGCCGGGCCAGGGGGCTGCGCTCGCCGAGCCGGCAGTCGTGGGCGTGGCCGTCGGTGAGCCGTGCCGCGTGCCTGCCCAGGGCGGCGAAGGAGGTGTGCGGGTGGGCGCTGCGCAGGGCGCCCGGCCAGGTGCGCACGGTCTCCGGGATCACGCCCATGCCGACCGAGGGGGTGATCGCGGGGTCGTACTCGGGCAGGTTCGCCCGGATCCGCTCCCACCACTCCCGGGGCACCGGCGGGCTCGTCCAGTGGGCCGGGTCGGACAGGTCGCCGGACTGGGCCGGGACGGCCAGGGTGCCGTGCGGGCCGAGGACGTCGAGCAGTGCCTGAACGACGGCGACGGCGCCGCCGCACACCCAGCCGAGCGAGCTCAGGGAGGAGTGCACGAGGAGGGTCTCGCCGGTCTCGACGCCGAGGGCGCGCAGCTGGGTGGAGAGCGTGTCGCGGGTGACAAGAGGGCCGGTCGGAGCGGGGGTGGGCATGGTTCCGGAGTGTTCCCGAAGGGCGGGCGGCGTGCCACCGATTTGATCGTCGACGAGCTGTCCGAAGATCGTTTCCGCAGGTCGGATTAGGTATACCTAAGTGATGCAGGGCACCGTGCACCCGGAAGGGTGCGGCTTGTCAGTCTCTGAGGAATTACGCAACAATGGCGTTGTGAAAAACGTCGGCGAGGTTCCGGAGCCCCCCACTGGGGCCCCTCAGGAGGAACTCGCGACCGGTGAGCGCTCGACGCGCAACCGTGTCGCGCGCTCCATCCTGGACCACGGCCCGTCGACCGTCGCCGAACTCGCCGGACGGCTGGGACTCACCCAGGCCGCCGTGCGCCGCCACCTGGACGCGCTCGTCGCCGACGACGTGGTGGAGGCCCGCGAGCAGCGGGTCTACGGCACGCGCACCCGCGGCCGTCCCGCCAAGGTCTTCGCGCTCACCGACTGCGGACGCGACGCCTTCGACCAGTCGTACGACAAGCTGGCCGTGGACGCGCTCCGCTGGATCGCGGACCAGGAGGGCGGCCAGGAGGCCGTCGCGGCCTTCGCGCGTGCCCGGATCGCCGCGCAGGCGAGCGCCTACCGCCAGGCGGTCGAGAGCGTCACGCCCGACAAACGGGCCGAGGCGCTGGCCAAGGCCCTGAGCGCCGACGGGTACGCTGCTACGGCGCGCAGCGCACCGGTCGGCGAGCAGCTGTGCCAGCACCACTGCCCGGTCGCCCACGTCGCGGAACAATTCCCCCAGCTCTGCGAGGCGGAGACGGAGATCTTCGCCGAGCTGCTCGGAACACACGTCCAGCGACTCGCGACCATCGCGCACGGCGACGGCGTCTGCACGACGTTCATCCCCAAGACATCCACCGACATCACTGACGCATCTGCAAGCACGGCCGGGAGGAACCCCGCATGACTCTCCCTACGGAGACTGCTCACCCCGAACTCGAGGGCCTGGGCAACTACGAATACGGCTGGGCCGACTCCGACGTGGCCGGTGCCGCTGCAAAGCGCGGTCTCAGTGAGGACGTCGTCAACGACATCTCGGCGAAGAAGTCCGAGCCGGAGTGGATGACCAAGCTGCGCCTCAAGGGCCTGCGCCTCTTCGAGAAGAAGCCCATGCCGAACTGGGGCTCGGACCTGTCGGGCATCGACTTCGACAACATCAAGTACTTCGTGCGCTCCACGGAGAAGCAGGCGGAGTCCTGGGAGGACCTGCCCGAGGACATCAAGAACACGTACGACAAGCTGGGCATCCCGGAGGCGGAGAAGCAGCGCCTCGTCGCCGGTGTCGCCGCGCAGTACGAGTCCGAGGTCGTCTACCACCAGATCCGCGAGGACCTGGAGGAGCAGGGCGTCATCTTCCTGGACACCGACACCGCGCTCAAGGAGCACCCGGAGCTCTTCAAGGAGTACTTCGGCACCGTCATCCCCGTCGGTGACAACAAGTTCGCCTCGCTGAACACCGCGGTGTGGTCGGGCGGCTCCTTCATCTACGTGCCGCCGGGCGTCCACGTGGAGATCCCGCTCCAGGCCTACTTCCGTATCAACACGGAGAACATGGGGCAGTTCGAGCGGACGCTGATCATCGTCGACGAGGGTGCCTACGTGCACTACGTCGAGGGCTGCACCGCCCCGATCTACAAGTCGGACTCGCTGCACAGCGCCGTCGTCGAGATCATCGTCAAGAAGAACGCCCGCTGCCGCTACACGACCATCCAGAACTGGTCGAACAACGTCTACAACCTGGTCACCAAGCGCGCCGTCGCCTACGAGGGCGCGACCATGGAGTGGATCGACGGCAACATCGGCTCCAAGGTGACGATGAAGTACCCGGCCGTCTACCTGATGGGCGAGCACGCCAAGGGCGAGACCCTCTCCATCGCCTTCGCGGGCGAGGGGCAGCACCAGGACGCCGGCTCCAAGATGGTCCACATGGCGCCGAACACCTCCTCCAACATCGTCTCCAAGTCGGTGGCGCGCGGTGGCGGCCGTACCTCCTACCGCGGCCTGGTCGAGATCGGCGAGGGCGCCGCCGGCTCCAAGTCCAACGTGCTCTGCGACGCGCTGCTGGTCGACACCATCTCCCGCTCCGACACGTACCCCTACGTGGACGTCCGCGAGGACGACGTGTCCATGGGTCACGAGGCGACCGTCTCCAAGGTCTCCGAGGACCAGCTCTTCTACCTGATGAGCCGCGGTCTGACCGAGTTCGAGGCGATGGCGATGATCGTGCGCGGCTTCGTCGAGCCGATCGCCAAGGAGCTCCCCATGGAGTACGCGCTGGAGCTGAACCGGCTGATCGAGCTCCAGATGGAAGGCGCGGTCGGCTAGGACCCCCCTTCAGAGCAGCCTCCAGAATTCTTGACGCAGGAAGAGAGCACAACGACAGCCATGGCTGAGAACCTCCCCGTGGGCTCGACTACCGCGGGCCAGATCGCGGTGGCCGCCGAGTCGACCGTCGCCACGCGCATGAGCGCGCCCCCCTCCTTCGACGTCGCGGACTTCCCGGTCCCGCACGGCCGCGAGGAGGAATGGCGGTTCACCCCGCTGGAGCGCCTGCGCGGCCTGCACGACGGCACCGCGGTCGCGACCGGCACCGGTGTCAAGGTCGCCGTCGAGGCCCCCGAGGGCGTCATCGTCGAGACCGTAGGCCGCGACGACGCGCGGATCGGCCGGGCGGGCACCCCCGTGGACCGCGTCGCCGCCCAGGCGTTCTCGGCGTTCGAGCAGGCCGGCGTGGTCACCGTGCCCAAGGAGACGGCGCTCACCGAGCCGATCCGCATCACCGTGCACGGCGAGGGCGGGACCGCCTACGGCCACCAGGTCATCGAACTGGGCGCCTTCGCCGAGGCCGTCGTCGTCATCGACCACACCGGCGACGCCGTGCTCGCCGCCAACGTCGAGTACCTCCTGGGCGACGGCGCCAAGCTGACCGTCGTCTCCGTCCAGGACTGGGACGACAAGGCCGTGCACGTGGCCCAGCACAACGCCCTGATCGGGCGGGACGCGTCGTTCAAGTCGGTCGTCGTGACCTTCGGCGGCGACCTCGTTCGGCTGCACCCGCGCGTCATCTACGCGGGCACCGGCGGCGAGGCCGAACTGCTCGGTCTGTACTTCACCGACGCCGGCCAGCACCAGGAGCACCGCCTCCTGGTCGACCACAACACCCCGCACTGCAAGTCGAACGTCGTCTACAAGGGCGCGCTCCAGGGCGCCGACGCGCACGCGGTGTGGATCGGCGACGTGCTCATCGAGGCCAGGGCCGAGGGCACGGACACCTACGAGATGAACCGCAACCTGGTCCTCACCGACGGCTCCCGGGTCGACTCGGTGCCGAACCTGGAGATCGAGACCGGCGAGATCGTCGGCGCCGGTCACGCCTCCGCCACCGGCCGCTTCGACGACGAGCAGCTCTTCTACCTGATGGCCCGCGGCATCCCGGAGCACGACGCCCGCCGCCTCGTCGTCCGCGGCTTCTTCGCCGAGCTGGTCCAGCAGATCGGCGTCACGGACATCGAGGAGCGCCTGCTCGCCAAGATCGAAGAGGAGCTGGAGGCGTCCGTCGCATGAGCTTCGTACGCGCCTGCGCGCTGAGCGAGCTGGAGGAGGACACCCCGAAAAGGGTGGAACTCGACGGCACGCCGGTCTCGGTCGTCAAGACCGAGGGTGAGGTGTTCGCCATCCACGACATCTGCTCGCACGCGAACGTCTCGCTCTCGGAGGGCGAGGTGGAGGACTGCCAGATCGAGTGCTGGCTGCACGGCTCCAGCTTCGACCTGCGCACCGGCAAGCCGTCCGGCCTGCCCGCCACGCGCCCCGTTCCCGTATACCCCGTAAAGATCGAAGGGGACGAAGTTCTCGTCTCCCTCACCCAGGAGTCCTGAGGCAATCCATGGCAACGCTTGAAATCCGAGACCTGCACGTCACCGTCGAGGCCGACAACGCCACGAAGGAGATCCTCAAGGGCGTCGACCTCACCGTGAAGCAGGGCGAGACGCACGCCATCATGGGCCCCAACGGCTCGGGCAAGTCGACCCTCGCCTACTCGCTCGCGGGTCACCCGAAGTACACGATCACCGGTGGCACGGTCACCCTGGACGGCGAGGACGTCCTGGAGATGTCCGTGGACGAGCGGGCCCGCGCCGGTCTGTTCCTGGCGATGCAGTACCCGGTCGAGGTCCCCGGCGTCTCGGTCTCCAACTTCCTGCGCACCTCCGCCACCGCGATCCGCGGCGAGGCCCCCAAGCTGCGCACCTGGGTGAAGGAGGTCAAGGAGGCCATGCAGCGCCTCAACATGGACACCTCCTTCGCCGAGCGCAACGTCAACGAGGGCTTCTCCGGCGGTGAGAAGAAGCGCCACGAGATCCTCCAGCTGGAACTGCTCAAGCCGAAGATCGCGATCCTCGACGAGACGGACTCCGGTCTGGACGTCGACGCGCTGCGCATCGTTTCCGAGGGCGTCAACCGCGTCCGCGAGACCGGTGAGGTCGGCACCCTGCTGATCACGCACTACACGCGCATCCTGCGTTACATCAAGCCCGACCAGGTCCACGTGTTCGCCGGCGGCCGCATCGTCGAGTCGGGTGGCCCCGAGCTCGCGGACAAGCTGGAGAACGAGGGCTACGAGGCATATGTGAAGGGTGGCGCATCCGCGTGACACAGCTGCCGGGCCTCCTCGACACCGAGGCACTCCGCAAGGACTTCCCGATCCTGGACCGGGTGCTCCACGACGGGAAGAAGCTCGTCTACCTGGACAACGCGGCGACCTCGCAGACGCCGCGCCAGGTGATCGACGTGCTCTCCGAGTACTACGAGCAGCACAACGCCAACGTCCACCGTGGCGTGCATGTTCTCGCCGAGGAGGCCACGGCGCTGTACGAGGGCGCGCGTGACAAGGTCGCCGCGTTCATCAACGCGCCGAGCCGCGACGAGGTGATCTTCACCAAGAACGCCTCCGAGTCGCTCAACCTCGTGGCGAACATGCTGGGCTGGGCCGACGAGCCCTACCGCGTGGACTCCGAGACCGAGATCGTCATCACGGAGATGGAGCACCACTCCAACATCGTGCCGTGGCAGCTGCTCGCGCAGCGCACGGGCGCGAAGGTGAAGTGGTTCGGGCTGACCGACGACGGCCGTCTCGACCTCTCCAACATCGAAGAGATCATCACGGAGAAGACGAAGATCGTCTCCTTCGTCCTGGTGTCCAACATCCTCGGCACCGTGAACCCGGTCGAGGCGATAGTCCGACGCGCTCAGGAGGTCGGAGCGCTGGTCTGCGTCGACGCCTCCCAGGCCGCGCCGCACATGCCGCTGGACGTGCAGGCCCTCCAGGCCGACTTCGTGGCCTTCACCGGCCACAAGATGTGCGGCCCGACCGGCATCGGCGTGCTGTGGGGCCGCCAGGAGCTGCTGGAGGACCTGCCTCCGTTCCTGGGCGGCGGCGAGATGATCGAGACGGTGACGATGAGCTCGTCCACCTACGCTCCCGCTCCGCACAAGTTCGAGGCGGGCACGCCCCCGATCGCCCAGGCGGTCGGTCTCGGCGCTGCCATCGACTACCTCGACTCGATCGGCATGGACAGGATCCTCGCCCACGAGCACGCGCTCACCGAGTACGCGGTGCAGAAGCTGCGTGAGGTCCCCGACCTGCGGATCATCGGCCCGACCACGGCGGAGGACCGAGGGGCGGCGATCTCCTTCACCCTCGGCGACATCCACCCGCATGACGTGGGCCAGGTTCTCGACGAGCAGGGCATCGCGGTCCGGGTCGGCCATCACTGCGCCCGTCCCGTCTGCCTGCGCTACGGAATTCCCGCGACCACCCGAGCGTCGTTCTATCTGTACTCCACGCCGGCCGAGATCGATGCCCTGGTCGACGGGTTGGAGCACGTCCGGAACTTCTTCGGCTGACGACGGGACGAGCGATCGCATGAAGCTGGATTCGATGTACCAGGAAGTCATCCTGGACCACTACAAGAACCCGCACGGGCGTGGTCTGAGGGACGGCGACGCCGAGGTGCACCACGTGAACCCGACCTGCGGCGACGAGATCACCCTTCGGGTGAAGTACGACGGCACGAAGATCGAGGACGTCTCCTACGAGGGCCAGGGCTGTTCCATCAGCCAGGCCTCGGCCTCCGTGCTCAACGACCTGCTCGTCGGCAAGGACCTGGCCGAGGCGCAGCGGATCCAGGAGACCTTCCTGGAACTGATGCAGTCCAAGGGCAAGCTCGAGCCCGACGACGAGATGGAGGAGACCCTGGAGGACGCGGTCGCGTTCGCCGGAGTCTCGAAGTACCCGGCCCGTGTGAAGTGCGCCCTCCTCAGCTGGATGGCGTGGAAGGACGCGACGGCGCAGGCCCTGGGCGGAGCCGACGCCGAAAGGAAGACGGCATGACCGACACTGCTGAGATGAAGCCGGCCTCCGAGGAGGAGCTGCGCGAGGCTCTGATGGACGTGGTCGACCCCGAACTGGGGATCGACGTCGTCAACCTCGGCCTGATCTACGGCATCCATGTCGACGACGCGAACATCGCCACCATCGACATGACCCTGACCTCGGCGGCCTGCCCGCTGACGGATGTCATCGAGGACCAGGCCAAGTCCGCCACCGACGGGCTGGTGAACGAGCTGCGCATCAACTGGGTCTGGATGCCGCCGTGGGGCCCCGACAAGATCACGGACGACGGCCGCGAGCAGCTCAGGGCGCTCGGCTTCAACGTCTGAGACACCCGGCCGCACCGGCCGAGCATGGAAAACGGCGAGGTTCCTTCGGACCTCGCCGTTTTCCATGCCCCGAGCACCCCTGATGTGTACGCTCGTACACATGGGATATCTCCTGCTCTTCGGAGCCATCGCGGCGGAGGTGGCCGCCACCACCGCGATGAAGTACAGCGACGGCCTCACCCGGCTGTGGCCCTCGCTGCTGACGGCCCTCGGGTATGTCGTCTCCTTCGCCCTGCTGGCCCGGACCCTCAAGTCCCTCTCGATCGGCACCGCCTACGCCATCTGGTCCGGGGTCGGCACCGCGACCATCGCGGTGCTCGGTCTGATGCTCTTCGGAGAGGGTCTGAACACGACGAAGGTCGCCGGGATCGTGCTGATCGTCGGGGGCGTGGTCGTCCTCAACATGGGCGGCGCGCACTGATGCCCCGGCGCCACGACCCGGAGCGACGGCAACGGATCATCGACGCGGCGATCCGGGTCGTCGGGGCGAAGGGCATCGCGGGGCTGAGCCACCGGTCCGTCGCCGCCGAGGCGGACGTCCCGCTGGGCTCCACGACGTACCACTTCGCGACCCTCGACGAGCTGATGGTCGCCGCACTGCGGCAGACCAACGAGGGCTTCGCCAAGGTGCTGACGAGCAGCGGACTGCTGGACGCCACGGACAGCGACCTCGCCACCGGCCTCGCCCGCGCCCTCGGCGAATGGCTGGCCGGAGACCGCACGGGCGTGGAGCTGGAGTACGAGCTCTATCTCGCCGCCCTGCGCCGCCCCGCCCTGCGCCCCGTGGCCGCCGAATGGACGGAGGAGACCGCCGCACGGCTGGCCCGCCGCACCGACCCGGTGACCGCGCGGACCCTGCTCGCCCTGATGGACGGAATCTGCCTCCAGGTACTGCTCGGCGGTGGCACCTACGACGAGGCCGGGGCACGGGAGGCACTGGCCCGCGTGATCCCCTGATCACGCCCGCTGTGCGAGACGTCCGATCACCGGTTCGCCCGCTCGGCCGCCGCCACGTTAGGTTTTCCCCCATGACCGACACGACTGCTTCCCGCACCAACGGCGCCGTGGCCGCCGGCCTCGCCACGATCGCCGCCGACGGCACCGTTCTCGACACCTGGTTCCCCGCGCCGGCACTGGCCCCCGAGCCCGGCCCGTCCGGCACCGAGCGGCTGTCCGCCGAGCGTGCCGTGGAACTGCTCGGCGAAGGTGCCGCCAAGGCGATCGGCCCGGACGCCCGCCGGGGCGTCGAGGTGGTCGCGGTCCGTACGGTCATCGCTTCCCTGGACGACAAGCCGATCGACGCCCACGACGTCTACCTGCGCCTGCACCTGCTCTCGCACCGCCTGGTCAAGCCGCACGGCCAGAGCCTGGACGGCATGTTCGGCTTCCTCGCCAACGTCGCCTGGACCTCGCTCGGCCCGGTCGCCGTGGACGACATCGAGAAGGTGCGCCTGAACGCCCGCGCCGAGGGCCTGCACCTCCAGGTCACCTCCATCGACAAGTTCCCGCGCATGACGGACTACGTCGCCCCGAAGGGCGTCCGCATCGCCGACGCCGACCGGGTCCGCCTCGGCGCGCACCTCGCCGAGGGCACGACGGTGATGCACGAGGGCTTCGTGAACTTCAACGCCGGTACCCTCGGCACCTCCATGGTCGAGGGCCGCATCTCGGCCGGTGTCGTGGTCGGCGACGGCTCGGACATCGGCGGCGGCGCCTCCACGATGGGCACCCTCTCCGGCGGCGGCAACGTCATCATCTCCATCGGCGAGCGCAGCCTGGTCGGCGCCGAGGCGGGCGTGGGCATCGCCCTCGGCGACGAGTGCGTGGTCGAGGCCGGTCTCTACGTCACCGCGGGCACCCGTGTCACCATGCCCGACGGACAGATCGTCAAGGCCCGCGACCTCTCCGGCGCCTCCAACATCCTCTTCCGCCGCAACTCGGTCACCGGCGCGGTCGAGGCCCGCCCGAACAACGCGGTGTGGGGCGGCCTGAACGAGATCCTGCACAGCCACAACTGATCCGGCCACCTGATCTCGACGCCCTGAGCAGAGCGCCCTTCCACGGCCCGGGACGGCCGGGGGAGGGCGCTACCTGTCGTCGTTGCCCTTGGCTCCGTCCCCGTCCTGGTCCTCGTCGAAGACGAAGAGCGGTTTCGCGCCGTGTGCGGGCGCCTCGGCGAACGAGATGGCCTCGGTGAAGCGTTCGAGCGGGAACGGCTCGCCCCGGGGGATGCTCAGCACCCCGTCAGCGACGAGAGCGCGGACCTCGGACAGCGCGCGCAGCGCATCCGTGGGTGAGTTGGTGCCGAACCAGCGGTTCAGCCAGAAACCACGCACCGCTTTGGTCTCGTAGATGACCGAGCGTGCCGACAACGGGATCGTCAGCGCTGCCGGATCGGTCTGCCGATGGGTGGAGAGCGCGCCGTAGACCACGACCTCTCCTCCCGGTGCCAATGCCTGGGACACCTGGGCACCGACGTGGCCCGCGACGCAGTCGACGGCCTTGCGCACGCCGGCCGATCCGGCGATCTCGGCCACACGCTGCGACAGGTCCTCGTCCTCCGTGCAAATGACCTCGTCACCACCGAGCGCCCTGATCTCCTCGACGGCGGCGCGCCGCCGCACGACATTGATCGTGCGCACACCCAGATGCCTGGCCAGCTGAATGACGAGCCGGCCGACGGTCGAGCCCGCGGCCGTCTGCACCAGCCATTCACCCGGCTGTACGTCGAGTTCGCGAGTCACCAGCAGCAGCGCGGTCAACGGGTTGACGGCGAGCTGACACGCGCTGGAGTCGCTCAGCCGACCGGGGACCGGCAGGAGCCTTCTTGCCTCGGCGACAAGGTACTCCTGCCAGGTGCCGGCCACCCGCGGCCCGGGTACCGCCGGGACGGCGGCGACCGCCACGCGCTCGCCGACCCTCAGCCCCTCGGTGTCCGGGCCCAGGGCCTCGACCCGGCCCACGCACTCCATGTGACCGCCGACAGCGGGAAACTCGGGGGAGAAGCCGTAGCGGCCGCGCAGCACGTGCAGATCACTGGCGTGAATCGGGGTCGCCTTCACGCGGATCAACGCCTGACCGGCCTCCGGCGCGGGAACGGGACGGGACTCCAGCCGCAGGACGTCGGCCGGCTCGCCAACCCTTCCGGCGACGAGCGCGCGCATGGATCGTGGCATGAGTGACCTTTCGCCCCTTGGGTCCCCGACATCACGCTAAGTGCCACTGACAGGCTCTGCAATCCAGCCCCCGACCGCTCCGACCGCCCCGGCCCGCCCGCACACGCGCACCTGCCGGGGTACGCATCCGCCAGGAGGTGCGACTCCCACCCCGAACTCCCTTCGCCGAGGCCTCGGTTCGGCCTCGTTCGAAATCCTGGCGCTCCGGATGCCGTCCGTCGGGCTCAGGCTCGCGCGGCGAACTGCGTCAGCGCCGTGAAGTCCGGCTCACGCAGGCCGATGCGCGGGTCGACGTGGTGGAGCAGGGCGGCGCCCGGGTGGTGTGCCGCGACGTACACGCTGTCGGCCGGGCTCTGTTCGTCGTCCACCCACGCGAACGGGCGGCCCCGGGCGTACGACACGATCGACTCCGTCTTCCAGTGCACCCCGTCGGGCCGCTCGGCGAACAGACCGTCACCGAAGTCGACGTACGGCAGCTCGGGCAGTCCGACCACCGGCCCGATCCAGCGGTTGGCGGCGTCCATCCACGTGGTTGCCCAGCACAGCTCGTAGCCGAGGCCCAGCAGGAGCGGGCCGTGCCCGGGGTTCAGCCAGACCCGCAGCGGGCGCCCGGGACGCAGGGTCACCCTGATCGTCGTGTAGCCCTCGGGACGCCGCTCGGGTTGCGCCGCGTACGGGTTGAGCGGGCCGTCGACGTCGAGGAACAGCAGCGGGCGGCTCATGCCGCCAACGTACGGCACCACGAGCGACGGGACGGTGCGATTTTCTTGTCACGGACAGGCGCAGCGGGTGGTCACGCCGCCGCGATGAGCTCCTCGTACACCGTCCGCAGCCCGTCGGCCGTCTCCGGGCCGGCGGGCCGCAGCGGTGCGCGGACCGGGCCCGCGGGCCGGCCGAGCGTGGTCAGCAGGGACTTGGCGGTGACCGTGCCCGGCAGGCCCGCGTCCATCACCGCCTCGATCAGCGGGGTGACCTGCCGCTGGAGCCGGGCGGCGCGGGCCGTGTCGCCCGCCTCGAACGCCTCCAGGATGTCCGCGATCCGGCGCGGTACGACGTTCGCGACCGTACTGACACAGCCCGCCGCGCCCACCGCGTACAGCGCCAGGATGTGCTCGTCGCAGCCCGCGTAGTACGCCAACTCCGTGCGTGCCAGCACCTTCTGGACGCCGAGGAAGTCGTAGGAGCAGTCCTTGACCGCCACGATCCCCGGGTGTTCCGCGAGCCGGATCATCGTCTCCGGCTCGATGCGGGTGCCGGTCCGGCCCGGGATGTCGTACAGCATCACCGGCAGCCCGGTCGCGTCGGCGACCTCGCGGAAGTGCTGTGCCAGGGCGTCCTGGGGCGGTCTGCTGTAGTACGGCGTCACCACCAGCACCCCGTCCGCGCCCGACTTCTCGGCCGCGCGGGCCAGTTCGACGGTGTGCCGGGTGTCGGCGGTGCCGACGCCCGCGACGATCGACGCGCGGTCGCCGACGGCGTCCCGGACGGCCCGGACCAGCTCCGCCTTCTCGGCGTCCGTGGTGGTCGGGGACTCGCCGGTGGTACCGCTCAGGACCAGTCCGTCGCAGCCCTCCGCCACCAGATGGTCGGCCAGCCGCCGGGCGCCCTCCAGATCGAGCGCACCCGAATCGGTGAAGGGCGTGACCATCGCGCAGAGGGTGCGGCCGAAGGGAGTCGAGGGCCTGCCGGAAGTTGTCATGGGAGTAGTCTCGGCCCACCCATTGCGTAGCTCTACTTAATTCTTCTACGAGGTATACATAAGTGCTGCTGATGGGTGACGTTCGGGCTCGCCGACAACTTGCATCGTCTGGACAAAAAAAGTTTTCGGTGAGAGTCTGGGCGCATGCTGGACGTGACCGTGATCGAGGACCCCGAGGCCGCAGCCGTCTCACTGGACCCCATAAGGGCCAGACTGCTCGCCGAACTGGCCGCCGAGCCCGCGTCGGCCGCGATGCTGGCCGGGAGGGTCGGGCTGCCCCGGCAGAAGGTGAACTACCACCTCAAGGCACTGGAGCGGCACGGCCTGGTCGAACTGGCCGGCGAGCGCCGCAAGGGCAACGTCACCGAGCGGCTGATGCGCGCCACCGCCGCGTCGTACGTCATCTCACCGCTCGCGCTCGCCTCCGTGCAGCCGGATCCGGACCGCTTCCGCGACCAGCTCTCCGCGCGCTGGCTGCTCGCGCTCGGCGCCCGCCTGGTGCGGGACGTCGGCACGCTGATCACCGGCGCCACGAAGGCCGGCAAGCCATTGGCGACGTACGCGCTCGACGGCGAGGTCCGCTTCGCCTCGGCCGGCGACCGCGCGGCCTTCGTCCAGGAACTGACGGCGGGCGTGAGCGCCCTGATCCGGAAGTACGACGCTCCCGGCGCGGACGGCGGCCGGGACCACCGGATCGTCGTCGCCGTCCACCCCACGGTCAAGGACCGTCCCACCCCCGAACTGGATCAGTAACAGGCAGGAGCCCCACCATGTCCAAGGAGTTCGAGATCGTCCGCGAGTTCGAGGTCGACGTCCCGCCCGAGAAGGTGTGGGAGGCGATCACCACCGCCGGCGCCGCCTATCTGTGGCCGATGGACCCGCCCGAGCCGCGGGTGGGCGGCAGCGGTCCCTTCGGGTCCACCGTCACCGCCTGGGACCCGCCCCACCGCTACACGAACCGCAGCGAGGACGTCGGCTTCCCGACCCAGTCCGAGAACCAGATCGACTACACCATCGAGCCCCGCGACGAGGGACGCCGCGCCTGGGTGCGTTACGTCCACAGCGGCATCTTCACCGACGACTGGAACAACCAGTACGACGGGGCGAGCAAGCACAACAACTTCTATCTGCACACCCTGTGCGAGTACCTGACGCATTTCGCCCCGCGCCCCGTCGTCTTCGCCCAGGCGCAGGGGCCCGCCGCCTCGGCGACCCCGCGGGCACTCGCCGCCGCCGCCCACGCGCTCGGTCTCCCGGACGACGCGGCGGCAGGCACGAAAATCGGCGCCCAGGGGCCCGGTGGGGGCACCCTGGACGCCGTACTCGACTATCGCAACCCGTACTTCATCGGTCTGCGCACCGACAGTGCCCTCATCCGGTTCTTCGGACGTGGTCACTGGGGCGCGCCGCTCGGCATCAGCGTCCACGACTTCGCGCCGGACGCCGACGCCCGGGTGAACGAGACCGCCTGGCAGGACTGGCTGAACGGCGTGTTCGGCCAGTCCTGAGCGAGCGTCGCCGGAGTTACGGACGGAACCGCAGCACCTGCGGGTCGTGGTCGCTGATCTGGTCGTTGAACTCCGAGTTGATGTGCACGCTGTCGTAGTCGAGGCCGCAGTCGCGCCGGATCGAGGGGCTCACCAGGATCTGGTCCAGGACCTGCTGGTTGCCCTGGTAGTCGTAGGTGTAACGCTCCTTCTTCGGCAGCGACTTGATCGCCGACCACAGTTCGCCGTGACCCTCGAGGATCTTGGCGGTGTCGGAGAACTCGAAGTCGTTCATGTCGCCGAGCGCGATGACGTCCGCGTTCCTCTGGACGCTCAGGATGCTCTTGGCGAACGCGTTGACCAGCGTCGCCTGCGCGTGGCGCTGGGTCTCCGAGCTGCGGACCGGCGGCTGGTACTGCGCCGTCAGACCCTGGTCGCCACCCTTGGAGTTGAGGTGGTTGGCGATCACGAAGACCGTCCTGCCACGGAAGACGAACTCGCCGGCCAGCGGCTTGCGGCTCGACTTCCAGGCGTCGTCGGCCGGGGCGATGCGGCCCGGCGAGGCCGTCAGCTGGGCCTTGCCGTGCACCTTGGTGACACTCACCGCGGTGGTGGAGTCGCCGCCGGCGCGGTCGGTGAAGGACACCCGCTCCGGGTTGAACAGGAAGACCTGGCGGATGTTTCCGCCGGGCTCGCCGCCGTCCTGGTCGTTGACCGGGTTGATGGAGCGCCAGTCGTACTTCGGGCCGCCCGCCGCGACGATCGCGTCTATCAGCTTGTTGACGGTGGTGCTCGCGTCGACCGTGCCGTCGTCGGTGGCACCGTTGTTGTCCTGGATCTCCTCCAGGGACACGATGTCGGGCGACTTCAGGTTGTTCACGATCGCGGCGGCGTGCGCCTCGAAGGTCTTGTCGGACGGGTCGAGGTTCTCGACGTTGTACGTCGCCACCGCGAGCTCGCCGCGCCCCTGCTTGCGCGTCGTCTCCCGCTGGAGGCCACCGCTCTTCAGGGTGCCGAGCCGGCTCGCGACCAGGGTGTAGCCGCCGAACTGGTTGTAGTCCATGGGGCCCGTGGTGGTGCCCTCAAGGGTGTCGCCGACGTTCGCCTTCGGGAAGTCGGCGGTCGCACCCAGCGACTGGATCTGGAGTCGGCCGGTGTTCTGGGAGTCGTACGAGCCGTAGACCGTGCCACCGCGCTTGCTGCGGTGCTCGCGCGGCTTCACCGTCACCCACAGCTCGGAGTACGGGTCGGTCGCCGTGATCACCCGGGCGTCGGAGACCTGGACGTTCATGCCCTCCAGGGACTCGTAGTAGTCCAGGGCGTACTTCGCCGGGTCCAGCGTCAGACCGTTGACCGAACCGGCGGCCGCGGTGTCGCCCGCCGGGGCGTAGCGGGACGGCACCGACCTGGCGTCGATCACCGTGGCGGCCGGGACCGCGTTGCCGGTGGAGACCGTGGCGACGGTCGGCTTGGTGATCTCGGTGACGGTCTGGTTGCCGGACGTGGTGCCGCCGGGCACGTACTCGGAGACCGTGCCGGAGACGGTGACGGAGTCACCGACGGCGACCTTCGGGGCGGAGCTGGTGAAGACGAACACGCCCTCGCTGGTGGCCGGGTTGTCGTCCGCGTTCGGGTCCTGGAGCCAGAAGCCCTTGGAGGAGCCGTAGGTGCGGGTACCGGTGACGATGCCGGGAACGTCCGCCACCTTCTGCCCGGCGTACGGCGAGGTGCGGGTGGTGCCCTGGATGTCGTGCACGCGCACCGTGTCCGCGTGCGCGGGCGACGTGAGAGCGACGGTGGACGCCGCGGAACACACGGCGGCGACGGTGAGCGCGGCGAGGCGCGCTGAAGACCTGCTCGGCAAGGGATTCCCTCCGGGGGCGAACGAAAGCGCCGGGACGAGGCTGAAACTTGGAGTGCGCATGACACGCGGCGGCAAGTGTGACACGCGTAGAAATACAGTGAACACTTGTCCCTCGATTTCTACGCGCGTCAATCTCCTGCCTGTCCGGGGTAGTTGTCAAGGTTTCGGCCAGGTGTGACTCCTGACCATCTGGTGAACCCGGGCGGCATGGGTGGAAATGCGCCCAGTGCCTGCCGGGGTACTAGGCTGAGTGGCCGAGTTCAAACTTGCCCGAGGGAGAAAACAGCCGATGTCAGACAGCTCCCCCCTGCCGCCGGTGCTGCTGCGATCCGAAGCGGAGCTGGCGCACGACGCGCTGACCACGCCGTTGCTCTCCCGGGCGGCCCGGCTCGCCCGCTGGGCCGGACCCGGCACCCGCGTGGACGCCGGGGGCAGTCTGGTCGAGGAGCAACTCCCGGAAGCCGCCGAAACCCTGGGGCTGACCGGTGACGACGCCGCCGCGTACGCCGCCGAGGCTTGGCGGGTCGCCTTGGACACCGGTCTGGTCGAGGTGGCCGACGAGGAGGCCGGGACGGTGCGGGCGGGTGAGGAGCTGACGCTGGTCACCGGCGGCGCGCCGGCCGATGTGCTCGCGGTGTGGCTGGCCGCCCTGGAGACCGTCGTCGCCGACGCCGCCGTGCCCGATCTGGACGGACTCGTGGACGCTCTGGACGAGGGCGGCGAGATCGATTTCGAGTCTCTCGGCTGGGACCCGGAAGCGGAGGCGGAGTTCCTCGACGGCGTGCTCGGGAGCCTGTACCTGCTCACCGCGAGCACCGCCGACGCGGATGTCACCGGCGGCGGTCCGGTCCCGCTGCCCGTCCTCGCCGCCTCGATGATCATGCCCAGTGACATGGGTGAGCCCACCAACGACGTTCTGGAGCAGATCTCCGACGCGATGATGCGGCTCGACGACCAGTTCCGGATGCTGGAGCCGATCGGGCTCGTCGAGTACCAGCCGGTCGACGAGGCGCTGATCGCGGAAGCCGACGAGGAGCCCGTGGCGCCCGTCGACGAGACCGACGTCTCCCACTACGGAGCGGTCCGGCTCACCCCGCTCGGCGTGTACGGGCTGCGGGCGCGGCTGCTGGAGGCAGGCTTCGAGGCGCCCACGGTCGGTGAACTGGCCGACAAGGGCGCCGACGTCCTGCTCCACGGCACCTCGGGCTTCCCCCCGGCCGCGGCCCAGGCAGAGACCAGCCAGTGGCTGGCGGGGCGCGAGCCCCTCCCCGCCGCACGCGAGCTGCTCGCCGCGGCACGCGGGGCCGACGCCGGGGCTCCGCTGCGCAGGCTCCGCTGCCAGCAGGCCCTGTCGCTGGTCGGCCTGGAGGCGGAGCCCGCGCTGCGGGAGGTCCTCGACGACCCCGAACTCGGCGGACTGGCCCGCGTGTGGCTGAGCGAACGCGGCGCCTCCGACGTACCCGCGCCCTCACAGGACCTGGTGTTCTGGCTGACCATCGACACGGTCGCCGCCCAGCTCCAGGCCGAAGGGAACTCCGAGGAGCTCCAGGCCCTGGTGGAGGGTCTGGCCCAGCAGCACAGCGGCTTCTTCGCGACGGCCTGGCGGGTGGAGCACCCGGCGACGGCGGATGTGCTGGAGGCGATGGGCCGTCTGCACCCGGACAAGAAGGTGGCCAAGGAGGCACGCAAGGCGGCCTTCAAGGCCCGCTCCCAGCAGCCCGGTTGAGCCGTTCCCGGTGACGGGTGGACCGCGGGGCGTACGGCAGACGCCCCCGGACACCCGGGGTGACGCACACGGATTCACGGAAGTGAGTCCGTCGAAGCGGCCCGGTGTTCAACTCCCGTTCAGGGTCGGACGGAAGCGTGTCGCCGATCGGCGAACCGCAGCCCCGGTCCAACTGTTACAGGGAGACACCATGTCGCTCACTCGCAGGGACTTCACCGGCCGATCCGCCCTCACCGGCGCCGGGGTGGTGCTGGCGGGCACGGTCGGGGCACTCGCCACCGCACCCAACGCCCTCGCGTCGACGGAGACCGACAGCACCAGCGAGGAGAGACACTGCCCGCACGGCGGCGGGGTCGGCTACGGCCCACTGGTCCCCGACGTCGACGGGATCCTCGCCCTGCCGGCCGGGTTCAGCTACCGGGTCATCACCTACACCGGCAGGACCAGGCTGGAGAGCGGCGAGTTCACCCCCGGCAAGCCGGACGGCACCGCCACCTTCGACGGCCCGCGCGGTGCCACTCTGCTGGTCAACAACCACGAACTGAAGGGCCCGCGCGCCGACTTCGACCACCCGGTGCCGCTCACCGAGGGCCATGTCTACGATCCGGCCGCCTCCGGTGGCTGCACCGTGGTCGAGGTGCGTCACGGGCACGTCGCCGCATGGGTGGGCATCGCCGGCACCTCCACCAACTGCGCGGGCGGCAGAACCCCTTGGGACACCTGGCTCACCTGTGAGGAGACCGAGGACAGGGCCGGCCAGAACGGCATGACCCTGGACCACGGCTATGTCTTCGAGGTCGACCCCCTGGACCGCCGGGCCAACCACGACCCCAGGCCCGTCAAGGCGCTCGGCCGCTACTCCCACGAGGCCGTCGTGGTCGACCCCCGGCGCGGCCACCTGTACCTGACCGAGGACGCGCAGTCGCCGAACGGCCTGCTGTACCGCTGGACCCCGCCGGCCGGCTTCCACCACGGCCGCGGCCGGCTGCGCCACCTCGCCGACGACGCGGGCGTCCTTCAGGCGTTCAGGTGCTTCGACTCCGGCGGAAGGTTCGTCGACGACCTCTCCCGGGCCACGAGGACCGGCACGGTCTACGGCGTGGACTGGGTGAACGTCCCGGACCGTGACGCGCGGAGGACCGCCGTCCGCAAGCAGTTCACCGACGGCCAGGTCACCCGTGCCCGCAAGCTGGAGGGCATGTGGTGGGCCGACGGCGGCACCTACATCGTGTCCTCGTTCGCCCGTGAGGAGAGCCCCGTTCAGCATGACGGCCAGGTCTGGTTCTACGACCCGGTCCGCCGCACGCTGACCCTCAGGGTGCTGCTGGGCGTGAACCCGGACCCGTCCGTCGACGGCGCCTTCGACGGTCCCGACAACATCACCGTCTCCCCGTACGGCGGCCTCGTCATCGCCGAGGACGGCGAGGGCATCCAGCACCTCTTCGGCGCCACCGACAGCGGCCGCACCTACCCGATCGCCCGCAACGAGATGAACAACGGCACGGCCGAGGAGCCGGACTGCAGCGAGTTCACCGGAGTCACCTTCTCGCCCGACGGCAGGACGCTGTACGCCAACATCCAGCGCCCGGGCGTCATGCTGGCCATCACCGGCCCCTGGAAGCGGCAGCCGCGTTAGCGCGTGTCCGCCCCTCCGACCACGGGCGCTCCGCAGCGGGGGCGCCCGTGGTGTCGTGCCGGTGGTTACAGCGCCTCGGCGGCCGGTTTCACCATGTTGCGTACCGTGCGGGCCTTCACGAAGTCGCCCATCGCGGTCATGTCCCACTCGCCGGAGTACTGGCGGACCAGCTTGGCCATCAGCACGCCGGTCTGCGGTTCGGCGTTGGTGAGGTCGAAGCGGACGAGTTCCTCGCCGGTCGCGGCGTCCATCAGCCGGCAGTAGGCCTTGGCGACCTCCGTGAACTTCTGGCCGGAGAAGGAGTTGACCGTGAAGACCAGGCCGGTGACCTCCTGCGGGAGTCTGCCCAGGTCGACCATGATCACCTCGTCGTCGCCCCCGCCCTCGCCGGTGAGGTTGTCGCCGGAGTGCTTGACCGCGCCGTTCAGGATGGACAGCTTGCCGAAGTAGCAGCTGTCGATGTGGTTGCGCTGCGGGCCGTAGGCGATGACCGAGGCGTCCAGGTCGATGTTCTTGCCGCGGAACGCCGGCTCCCAGCCGAGCCCCATCTGCACCTGGGAGAGCAGCGGGCTGCCGCCCTTGACCAGCGAGACGGTCTGGTTCTTCTGGAGGCTGACCCGGCCCTTGTCGAGGTTGATCTTCCCGGCGCCGGGTGCGGGGGCGGCCGGCACGGTGGGCGGCGCGGTGGGCGGCGGGGGCACCGTCGACGGCTGGGTCATGGACTGGGTCATGGGCTGCGGCGGGGCCATCGGCGGCGCGGCCGGCGCCGGCGCCGGTTCCTCCACCGTCACACCGAAGTCGGTCGCGATGCCCGCGAGCCCGTTCGCATAGCCCTGGCCGACCGCGCGGGCCTTCCACGCGCCGTTGCGGAGATAGACCTCCACGACGACGAGCGCCGTCTCGGTGCCGAGCTGCGGGGGCGTGAACGTGGCCAGGACGCTGTTGTCGTCGGCGTTGCGGATCGTGGCCGTCGGCTCGATGCCCTGGAAGGTCTGGCCCGCGGCGTCCGGGCTGGCGGTGACCACGATCTTCTCGATGCCCGGGGGGACGGCGGCGGTGTCCACCGTGATCGCGTCGGGCGCCGTGCCCCCGCCGGAGCGGTAGGTCACGCCCGGTCCCTGGGGCTGGTTGTAGAAGATGAAGTCGTCGTCGGAGCGCACCTTGCCGTCGGCGGTGAGCAGCAGGCCCGATACGTCCAGCCGCACCGGGGCGGCGACGTCCACCGTGACACGGGCGGTGGACAGAGCGATGTTCGAGCCAGGGGTCATAGCTGTCATGCCGGGTGAACGAGCGGGGGCGCTTTGCCGTTCCCTTACCTTGAGCCCAATCGGCTGATCCGGTTCAGCGGACGTTGCGGGGGTGGTTTCGGGCCGTGCGCTCGTTGCCGCGCTTGTAGTTCCCGGTCCAGCGGGCCATGACGAGCTGGGGGTCGGCGCCGTCCACCTCCGCGAGGAACTGGGCGGCACGGGCTCCCTGCAGTGTGGTCGCGGGGCGGCTGTGGTGGTTGATCCGCACGGTGCCGTTCGCGTGTGCTTCGTAGCTGAATCCCTGGGGGCGTGGCATGTGGGGGATGGTAGGAGGGCCGGTGGGGCGCGGGCCATCGCTTTTCCGCCCCCGCCCCCCGCCGCCCCGACCCGTCCTCCCTGCCTGTCCCCGCCGCCCCTGCCATCTCCCGGCATCCGCGGCGCTACGGCACCACCACGATCTTCCTCCCCACGCCCGCCGCGAACTGCTCCAGCGCCTGCGGATACCGGTCCAGCGGGATGCGGTCGCTGATGAACACCTCGGGGTCGAGCACCCCGTTCGCGAACAGTTCCGCCGCGCGTTCGAAGCTGTGCAGGACCGCCATGGAGCCGGTGATGGTGATCTCCTGGTTGTAGACGCGGTACGGGTCGATCGTCACGCGGGTCGCGTAGTCGGCCACGCCGAACTGGAGGAACGTGCCGGCCTTGGCCACCCGGTCGAGGCCGTCCTGGATGGCGGCCGCGTTGCCCGTCGCGTCGATGACGAGGTCCCAGCCCTGGGGGCGGTCCAGCTCGTCGGCGTTCGTCGCGGACGCCGAGACGCCCAGGCCGCGGGCCGTCTCCAGGCGGGCGGTGTTCACGTCCACCACGTCCACGCTCGCCGCGCCCGTGCGCTTGGCCAGTTCCAGCATCATCAGGCCCATGGTTCCGGAGCCGTAGATCAGCACATGGGAGCCGAGACGCGAGCGCAGTACGTCGTAGCCGCGCACCGCGCAGGACAGCGGCTCGATCAGGGCCGCGTCCTGGGTGCGGATGTGCTCGGGCAGCTTCACGCAGTTGGCCACCGGGGCCACCGCGTAGCGTGCGGCCCCGCCGGCCGTCGTGACCCCGATCGCCGCCCAGCGTTCGCAGAGGTTGTTGTGGCCGTTGCGGCAGTACCGGCACTCGTGGCAGTACAGCGAGGGGTCCACCGCCACCCGGTCGCCGACCGCGACCTCCGTGACCTGGGTGCCCACCCCGACCACCGCGCCCGCGAACTCGTGCCCGGGGACGATCGGCAGCTTGGGCGCGAACTCGCCCTGGAGGATGTGCAGGTCGGTACCGCACAGCCCGCAGGCGGCCACCTCGACGACGACCTCGCGGGGTCCCGGCGTCGGGTCGGGGACCTCCGTGACGACGGCGCGGCCCACGGACTCGATGACGGCGGCCTTCATTTCACGGCTCCCAGCGACAGGCCCTGGACCAGCTTGTCCTGGGCGGCGAACCCCGCGGCGAGCACCGGCAGGGAGATGACGAGCGAGGCGGCGCACACCTTCGCCAGGAACAGGCCCTGGCTGGTGATGAAGCCGGTCAGGAAGACGGGGGCGGTCTCGGCCACCACTCCGGTGAGCACCCGGGCGAAGAGCAGCTCGTTCCAGCTGAAGATGAAACAGATCAGGGCCGTGGCGGCGATCCCGGGCAGGGCGATGGGTGCCACCACGCGGGTCAGGATCGTCGGGAGGCGGGCTCCGTCGACCCGCGCCGCCTCGATCACCGCGACCGGGACCTCGGCGAGGAACGACTGCATCATCCATACCGCGATCGGCAGGTTCATGGAGGTGTACAGGAGGACCAGCAGCCAGATGTTGTCGAGCAGGCCGGCGTTCTTCGCGAACAGATAGATCGGCAGCAGGCCCGCCACCGCGGGCAACATCTTCGTGGAGAGGAAGAAGAACAGGACGTCCGTCCACTTCTTCACCGGGCGGATCGAGAGCGCGTACGCGGCCGGCAGCGCAAGCAGCAGCACGCACAGCGTCGAGGCCACGGACGCCACCGTCGAGTTGATCAGCGCGGGCCAGGGGCTCGCCCCGCCGCCCGTGCCGAAGAACTCCCGGTAGCCGTCCAGGGTGAACGCGGCCGTGAAGGACGGCGGGTTGGTCGCCGCGTCCTGCTCGGAGTGGAGGGACGTCAGGGCCATCCAGGCGATCGGCAGGAAGAACAGGATCCCGGCCAGCCAAGCGACCAGCCCGAGTCCGTTGCGCCGTATGGCGGTCATGCGCGGGACACCTCCTCGCGGAACAGCGACGACACCACGCGCAGGGCGAAGGTCGCGATGACGATCGAGCCGATGACCACCAGGACGCCCGCGGCCGACGCGAGGCCGTTCTCATGGGCCTGGTAGAAGCTCTGGTAGACGGTGTAGGGCAGGTTGGCGGTGCCCAGACCGCCGGACGTGATCGTGAAGACCGCGTCGAAGTTCTGCACGATGTAGATCGAGCCCAGCAGGGCGCCGAGTTCGAGATAGCGGCGCAGGTGCGGGAACGTGAGATGGCGGAAGATCTGCCAGTTGTTCGCGCCGTCCACGCGCGCGGCCTCGAGCTGCTGCTGGTCGCGGCTCTGCAGTCCGGCGAGCAGGATCAGCATCATGAACGGCGTCCACTGCCACACCAGGGAAGCCTCGACCGCGAGCAGCGGGGTGTTCGAGATCCAGTCGGGCTGGGGGCCGCCCACGTAGTGCAACAGCCCGTTGAACAGGCCGTACTCGGGGTTGTAGAGGACGTGTTTCCAGAGCAGGGCCGACGCGACCGGGACGACCAGGAACGGCGCGATGAGCAGGGTACGGACCAGTCCCCGGCCTCTGAACCGGCGGTCCAGCAGGAGGGCCAGCACCAGGCCCAGCACCAGGCTGGCCAGCACCACCGCCGCCGTCAGCAGCACGGTCGTCCACACCGAGTGGCGCAGGTCGGCGTCGCCGAGGACCTGGCGGTAGTTGTCGACGCCGGTGAAGTGGCGGGCCTTGGGATAGAGGGCGTTCCAGTCGAAGAAGGAGATCACCAGCGTGGCCACGAACGGGAGCTGGGTCACGGCGATCATGAAGACGAGGGCGGGCAGCAGCGGGGCCCGGGTGGCCCAGGCGCGCAGCCGGGTGGAGCGCTGCCGGGCGGCGGGTGCGGAGGCGGTGGTAAGGGTGGTTACTGTCGCGGTCATCGTCCCTCGTACTCCTTGGAGATCTTCTCGGCGAGCCGCTGGGACTTCTTCAGGGCCGACTCGACGGACTGGTGTCCGGCTATGGCCGCGCTGATCTCCTGGGAGACCTTGGTGCCGAGGTCGGTGAACTCGGGGATACCGACGAACTGGATACCGGGCGCGGGCCGCGGCTGCACACCGGGGTCGTTGGGACGCGTGTGCTCGATGGCGTCCCTGGTCATGTCCTGGAAGGCGGAAGCCTCCGCGCGGTAGGCGGCGTTCGTGTACGTCGACGCGCGCTTGCCGGCCGGCACGTCGGACCAGCCGACGGTGCTGCCGACCAGTTCCTCGTACCGCTTGCTCGACGCCCAGGAGACGAACTTCCAGGCCTTGTCGGGGTTGCGGGAGGCCTTCTGGATTCCCCAGGCCCAGGTGTAGAGCCAGCCCGAGGACCGGGTCTTCTCCACGGGGGCCGGGGCGTAGCCGAGTTTGCCCTTCACCGGGGACTTCGCCGCCTCCAGCAGGCCCGCCGCGGACGTGGCGTCGTACCACATGGCGGCCTTGCCCTGGGTCATGTTGTTGAGGCACTCGGCGAAACCGGACTGGGCGGCGCCCGACTCGCCGTGCTCGCGGACCAGGTCGACATAGAACTTCGTCGCCTTCTCGAACTCGGGGGAGTCGAGGCGCGCCTTCCAGTCCTTGTCGAACCAGGTGCCGCCGAAGGTGTTGACGACCGTGGTGAGCGGCGCCATCACCTCCCCCCAGCCGGGCAGGCCGCGCAGGCAGACGCCCTTCATGCCGGGCTCGGCGCCGTCGGTCTTCGCGGCCAGCTCGGCCACCTGGGTCCAGGTGGGGTGCGCGGGCATGGTCAGGCCCTTCTTCGCGAACACGTCCTTGCGGTACATCAGGAACGAGGACTCGCCGTAGAAGGGCTGGCCGTAGAGCCTGCCGTCGTCGCCGGTCAGGGACTGCCGCATCGGCTTGAGGACGTCCTGTTCGTCGTAGGCCGGGTCCTTGGCGACGTAGGCGTTCATCTCGTGCAGCCAGTTGTTGCGGGCGTAGATCGGTATCTCGTAGTTGGAGAGCGTGGCCACGTCGTACTGGCCCGCCTGGTTGGCGAAGTCCTGGCTGATCTTGTCGCGGACGTCGTTCTCGGGCAGGACGGTGAAGTTGACCTTGATGCCGGTCTCAGCGGTGAAGTGCTCGGCGGTGAGCTTCTGCAACTGCGCCATCTGGGGGTTGTTGACCATCAGGACGTTGATCGAGTCACCGCCGGAACCCGACCCGCCCGCCCCGGTCCAGCAGCCGGAGAGCAACGGGGCGGTGAGCAGCGTCCCCGCGGCGGCCATGGCGAGCATCGCTCGCGGCCTGTGTCGGCTGTGGGTGCGCATGGGTCGCTCCTGACTGCGTATGAGGACATATGGGGAGATAGCGGCCGCCAGTCGGCAAGCGGGAGCCGGGCAGGGGGAACGCGCCGGTTGTTCAGACCCGGATCACCTGGGGTCCCAGCAGCGCGTAGCGGTGGGCCTCGGCGGCCGGGAGCTGGGTGCTCGTCACGATCGCCTCCAGCGCGCCGATCTCGGCGAACCGGCAGAAGCTGACCGCTCCGAACTTGGTGTGCACACCCACGAGGACCGTGCGCCGCGCGGCGCGCACGGCCTGCGCCTTGACCTCGCCGACCGCCGGGTCGGGGGTGGTCAGGCCGTGCTCCCGGGAGATGCCGTTGGCGCCGATGTAGGCGAGGTCGATGACGAAGCCGGCGAGCATCTTCGTCGTCCAGTGGTCGACGGTCGCCAGTGTCCCGGGGCGCACCCGGCCGCCGAGCAGCAGCACGGAGACGTTCCCGGCCTCGGCGAGGGCGCCCGCGACCGGCAGGGAGGCGGTGACCACGGTCAGCGGCCGGCTCTTCGGCAGGGCCTCGGCGATGAGCTGAGGGGTGAAGCCCTCGTCGACGAAGACCGTCTCGGCGTCCCCGAGCAGTTCGGCGGCCGCGGCCGCGACCCGCCGCTTCTCGGGCACCCGGCTCGTGGCGCGGAAGGCGAGGTTCGTCTCGAATCCGGCGCTCTCCACCGGATAGGCGCCGCCGTGGGTGCGGCGGACCAGGCCGTGCTCCTCCAGGGTGCGCAGGTCACGCCGTACGGTCTCCCTGGCCACGCCCAGCTGTGCGGCGAGCACGGTGACGTCGACCGAGCCGCCCGCACGGGCGGCCCGCACGATCTCGCGCCGACGTTCTTCCGCCGTTTTGATGCTCACCGCTCGTCCTCTTTTTCCCTGTTTTTCCTGCGGAACTGCCCGTTCGGGCCCATGAGGGAAAGTTTTACCGTCGGTAAGCGCCGCTGACCAGGCCTGTCATGAGCCCGATCGTGCCCGTGTGTGCCCGCCTGCCGGGCGGGGTGCTCGTCGCGGACCAGCGTGACCATGGGCCGGAGCGTGGGAACGGGCCTCACCGGTGCCCGAATGCCGAAGCGGACGGGCCCGTTCGGTGCCCGCCCGCCTGCGAGGCGACGCGTGTCGCTCAGTACGGCCAGATCGGCGGGTCGGTGAGGAAGGTGCCGCCGAGGTGGGTGTGGGCCGGGTTGTCCGGATCCGGCTCGCCCTGTTCGGCGACGAGCTTCTTGGCGTACGGCTCCGAGTCGTCCCGTGGTTCGTAGCCGAGCGCCCGCGCGCTCGACAGGTCCCACCACGCGCGGGTGTTGGCGGAGGAGCCGTGGACGACGGTGTGGCCGACGTCCTCGGCGGTCAGGGCCGCGTGGAAGAGCCGGAGGCAGTCGGCGGGGCTCAGCCAGACCGAGAGCATGCGGACGTCGGCCGGCTCGGGCCGGCAGGCGCCGATGCGCACCGAGACGGTCTCCAGCCCGTGCTTGTCCCAGTAGAGCTGGGCGAGGTCCTCGCCGAAGGCCTTGGACAGGCCGTAGAAGGTGTCCGGGCGGTGCGGGGTGTCGGCCGGGATCAGGGGGTCGGTGCCCCGGGGGGCCGGGGTGAAGCCGACGGCGTGGTTGGAGGAGGCGAAGACGACCCGCGACACGCCCTCTTCGCGGGCCGCTTCGTACACGTTGTAGGTGCCCTCGATGTTCGCCCGGACGACACTCTCGAACGGCGCCTCGAGGGAGATGCCCGCGAGATGCAGAACCGCGTCGACACCCCGGACGGCGTCGCGCAGGGCCGCCCGGTCGGAGAGGTCCGCGGTGATCGCGTCCGGCTCGCCCTCGACGGGGCGCACGTCGAACAGCCGCAGCTCATGGCCGTACCGGGGGAGCCCGGACCGCAACAGGGTGCCCAGGGTGCCGGCGGCACCGGTGAGCAGGACGGTACGGGGTGCGGACATGCTCGGCCTCCGGCGTGGACGACGTTCTCGCGGTCCGGTGAGTCTGGCGCGAAGTCGGGCGATCCGCCAACGGGGTGTCACCTGACACGCGGCGGAAGCCGGAAAAGGTCACAGTCGGGGGGGCGGGAACCGTAACCTCCCCACCATGCCCGTCACCCTCACCGTTCTCGGTACCGCCTCCCCGCATCCGCTGCCGGGGCGTCCGTGCTCCGGATACCTGCTGCGCGGGGGTGGCGCCGAGGTGTGGGTGGACGCCGGGCCCGGCACCTTCGCCGAGTTGCAGCGGCACACCGACCCCGCACGGCTCACGGCGATCTGGATCTCGCATCTGCACGCCGACCACAACGCGGATCTGCTCGCCGCCGCCTACGCGTTCGCGTTCGGCGGCATGACGCCCGCCGTGCCCGTCCCGGTGTACGCGCCGGAGGGCTGCGCGCACCGGCTCGCGGGCTTCTTCGGCCGGCCGGACGTGGACTTCCTGAGCGGCATCCTCGACTTCCGGGCCCTGCACGACGGTCACACCGCCCAGCACTGGAACCTCCGGCTGACCTCCCGCGCGGTCGCCCACGACACCGAGGCGTACGGGCTGCGCGCCGAGTGCCAGGGGAGTGTGTTCGCGTACTCGGGGGACAGCGGCCCCTGTACCGCGCTCACCGAACTCGCCACCCGCGCCGATGTGTTCCTGTGCGCCACCGACGTGGACGCGCATGGTGAGGGCGAGGGCGAACCGGTGGATCTGACGCCCGAGGAGGCGGGCGCCGTCGCCCGGGCGGCGCGGGTGCGGGAACTGGTCGTCACCCACGTCGGGCCCACGCTCAGCCGCGAGTCGGCGGCCGCGCGCGCCGGCCTCGCCTTCGGGCGGTCGACGGACTACGCCCGTGAGGGAGACACCAGGCTCGTCTGACGCAGCCTGTGGGATTGATCTCGATAGGGCAAAGGCTCTCGCCATGGGACCGCGACGCGCGTAGAACATTGTCATGCATAAATCACTGCGACTCGCGGCGATCGCTGCCGCGTGTGCCGTCGCCGGTGGGGCTCTCTACGGGGCCGGCGCGGCCACCGCCCACCAGTCGACGGCGAACTCCACGCACGAGCCCTACAACATCGGGCTCCTGGTGCAGGACATCGACAAGTACTACGGCACCACCGCCGACAGCAACGGTGTGTACCAAGCCTCTCCGACGAGCCAGTACGCCAAGGACCTGGCGCGCATCGACGCCGACGCCAAGCGCTACATCGACCGGGCGGCCCACCGGGCCCACCGCCGGGGCGAGAAGCCCGCGGTCGTCTTCGACATCGACGACACGCTGCTGCTCAGCCTCGACTACGAGAAGCGCTACAACTACACGTACAACGGCACCACCTGGGCCGACTACGTGAACAAGGCCGACCGTCCGGGCGTGTTCGGCAGCGCCGAGCTGGTCCGGTACGCCAAGGCCAAGGGCGTCGAGGTCTTCTACAACTCCGGCCTGAGCGAGGCGCAGCGCACCGCCGCGGTCGAGAACCTGAAGAAGATCGGCGCGGATGTGAACCTCGACTCCGCGCACATGTTCCTCAAGGACAAGGCCAACCCGCCGGCCTACCTGAAGGACTGCGCGACGGCCGCCGCCTGGAACTGCACCACCGTGCAGTACAAGGGCGGCACCCGCAAGCACATCGAGAAGGACCTCGGGTACGAGATCATCGCCAACTTCGGCGACCAGTACTCGGACCTCGACGGCGGCCACGCCGACCGCACGTACAAGCTCCCGAACCCGACGTACTTCGTGAGCTGAGGCAGCGCACCGCACGAGAACGCCCCCGCCGGTCGTCACCGGAGGGGGCGTTCTTGCCGCCGGCCGAGGGGGGGTTGGCCGGCGGCGCCGGCCGAGGGGGGCTCAGGCCGGCAGATCAGGAGGCCCAACGGCCGCTTCTCACCAGAGGAGACGAGGAAAGCGAACGTGTGGTTGTTTCTGGTCCGGATGTTCCACGAGTCGCTCTTCGCCTCCTGCCCTGCCTCTCGTCCTTCACCGCAGTCGGCGACGCGCCCCGCACTCCGTAACACGGAGCGAAGCCGGGCCCGGTTCAACGGGAGAGCGATTTTCCTCCCGCCACCGCACACGGACCCCGCGGCCCCGGCACACCGGCCGCTCGCCGCTACTTGAGCGCGGCCTTCATCATCGCCTTCGCCACCGGCGCCGCCAGCCCGTTGCCGCTCACCTCGGAGCGGGCCGCGTCCGACTGCTCCACCATCACCGCGACGGCCACCTCCTTGCCCGTCGACTCGGACTTGCCGTACGACGTGAACCAGGCGTACGGCGTCTTGCTGTTGTTCTCGCCGTGCTGGGCCGTGCCCGTCTTGCCGCCCACCGTCACCCCGTCGATCAGGGCGTTGGTGCCCGTGCCGTCCTTCACGACCGTCTCCATCGCCGACTGGAGCTGCTCGGCGGTGGACGAGCTGACGATCCGGTCGGTGCTCGTCCCGTCGTCGTAGTTCTGCAGCACGTCGCCGCCGCTGTCGGTGATCTGCGCGACCATGTGCGGCGACACCAGTTCGCCGCCGTTCGCGATCGCGGCCGACACCATCGCCATCTGGAGCGGGGTCGCCGTGACGTCGAACTGGCCGATGCCCGACAGCGCGGTCTGCGCCTTGTCCATGTCCGACGGGTACACGCTCGCGTACGCGCGCACCGGTACGTCCTGCTTCTCGTCGTTGAAGCCGAACTTCTCGGCCATCGCCCGCACCTTGTCCTGGCCGAGGTCGACGGCCATCTTGCCGAAGACGTTGTTGCAGGAGTAGCGCAGGGCGTCCCGGATCGGGGCGTTCTTGCAGGGCGCCGACTTGTTCTCGTTGGCGAGGACCCTGGTCGTGCCCGGCAGTGTGTAGGGGTCGGGGCTCTCGGTGGCCACGTCCACGTCCTTGTACAGCCCGTCCTCCAGCGCGGCCGCCGCGACGACCAGCTTGAAGGTCGAGCCGGGCGGCAGCGGCTGGCGCAGCGCGCGGTTGGTCAGCGGCTTGTCCGTGTCGGTGGTCAGCCGCTTCCAGGCCGACCCGGCCGTGTTGGCGTCGGTCAGCTCCGACGGGTCGTACGACGGAGTGGAGACCGCCGCCAGTATCCTGCCGCTCTTCGGGTCGATCGCGACCGCCCCGCCCTTGTTGCCGCCCAGCGCCCGGTACGCCGCCTTCTGCACGTCGGGGTCTATGGTCGTGACCACGTTGCCCGGATCCGCCCGCTTGCCGGTGACCGTGTCCATGGCGGTCTTCAGCCGGGTGTCCGTGCCGTTGAGCAGCTCCTGGTAGATGCCCTCCAGCTGCGTCGGCGCGTAACTCTGCGAGGCGTAGCCGGTGACCGCCGCGTACAGGCTGCCGTTCGTGTAGGTCCGTTTGTAGGCGAGGTCACCTCCCTTCGTCCTCGCGGATCCGGTGACGGAGTCGCCGGCCACGATGATGTTCCCCAGCGGCTGCGCGTACGTCCTGATCGCGTTGCGCCGGTTGTTCTTGTCGTCCGCGAGGGCCTGACCGTCGTAGTACTGCACCCACGTCGCCCTGACCAGCAGAGCGAGCACGAGCAGCAGCGCGAAGACGGACGCCCGCCTGATCGTCTTGTTCATCGCACTGTGAAGACGACCGGGAAGCCGCCGAACGTTCCCGTACGACCGCTTTTCTCATCCCGCGTTCATGAGCGTCGACGGAACCGGACCGGCTCCCGGACACGTCTTCCGCCGCGTGATCAAAGTGCGCCGGACCGTTGACTCCCTGGTGATCAGGACAGCCGTGCCCGCCGAGGCGGAGGCCGTCGCCGCCCTGCACCTCCGGGCCCGCTCGACCTACTACCCGGACGGCGTCCCCCCGTCCGACCGGGACTGGCGCGATGTGTGGCGGGACGTCATCGAGCGGCCGGACGGGCATGTGCTGTGCGCCGTCGAGCACGGCGGCATCGTCGGCGTCGCCTCCTTCCGCACCCCGGACGGCGCACCCGCGGACCTGGTAAAGCTGTTCCAGTTCCACATCGACCCCGACCACTGGCGCCGCGGCCTCGGCACCGCCCTGCACACGGCCTGCGTCGAGGAATGGCGCGCCGACGGCATGCGCACCGCGGTACTCGACGTCCACGTGGACAACACACGCGCCCGGGCCTTCTACACCCGCCAGGGCTGGATCCCGGACCCGGAGAACCCGCCCGCCGACGGGGACCACCACGAGTACCTGCGCTATTCCGTCCACGGAAACCATGGTCCCGGGAATGGAACGAGCTGATTGAAGGTTCACCCACCGGGCGGAGGCGGTCTCCGTCCGCAACCCGCACGAAGTGGAGTGAGCCGACAGCATGCGCGTCGAGATCTGGAGCGACATCGCCTGTCCCTGGTGCTACGTAGGAAAGGCACGCTTCGAGAAGGCGCTGGCGGGCTTCGCGCACCGTGACGAGGTCGAGGTGGTGCACCGGTCCTTCGAGCTGGACCCGGGGCGCGCCAAGGGCGACGTCCAGCCGGTGCTGAGCATGCTCACCGCCAAGTACGGCATGAGCGAGGCACAGGCCCAGGCGGGCGAGGACAACCTGGGCGCGCAGGCCGCCGCCGAGGGGCTGGACTACCGCACCCGGGACCGCGACCACGGCAACACCTTCGACATGCACCGTCTGCTGCACCTCGCCAAGGAGCGGGGCAGGCAGGACGAGCTGATCCAGATCCTCTACCGCGCCAACTTCGCCGAGGAGAGGTCCGTCTTCGGCGAGGGCGACGAGCGGCTGGTGGAACTGGCCGTCGAGGCGGGGCTCGACGGCGACGAGGCCCGTGCGGTGCTCGCCGATCCGGCCGCCTACGCGGACGAGGTCCGCGCCGACGAACGCGAGGCGGCCCAGCTCGGCGCGAACGGTGTGCCCTTCTTCGTCCTCGACCGTGCCTACGGTGTGTCCGGTGCCCAGCCCGCGGAGGTCTTCGCCCAGGCGCTGTCCCGGGCCTGGGGCGACCGTCCCGCGCTGAAGATCCTCGACGAGGCCGCCGCCGACGCCTGTGGCCCGGACGGGTGCCAGGTGCCCCAGGACCGGCCGACAGCCGGCAAACCGCAGGTGAGCGCTGACATATAAGTGCTCCTTGGGTCGACCGCGTAGAAATCGGAAATGGACGAGAGGCCACGCAGGCCGCAGAGTTGTCCCATGGAGACGACCTTCGAGACCCTCGTCCGCGCCGAGTTCGCCCCGAAGAACACCTTTCTGAACACGGCCAGCACCGGGCTCCTCCCGGCCCGTACCGTGGCCGCCCTGCGAGACGCGGTGGCCATCAGGGCCGAGGGCAGGCCGCTGGACCCGCTGTTCGCCGACGTGGAGACGGCCCGCGCCTCCTTCGCCCGGCTGGCCGGCGTGCCGGTCACCCGGGTCGCGGCAGGTGCCTCGGTCGCCGCGCAGACCGCGCTGGTCGCCGCGGCGCTGCCCGCGGGCGCCGAAGTCCTCACCGCCGAGGACGACTTCACCTCCGTGGTGAACCCCTTCCACGCCCGGGGCGATCTCAAGGTGCGCGCCGTACCGCTGGAGCGGCTCGCCGAGTCCGTCCGCCCCGGCACCGCCCTGGTGGCGGTCAGCGCCGTGCAGTCCGCGGACGGGCGCGTCGCCGACCTGACCGCGCTCCGGGAGACGGCCCGCGCGCACGGGGCGCGCACCTACATCGACTTCTCCCAGGCGGCCGGTTGGCTGCCGATCGAGTCTGACCGGTACGACTTCACCGTCTCCATCACCTTCAAATGGCTGCTCGGCCCGCACGGGGCCGCCTTCCTCGTCGTACCGGAGGACTTCGGTGAGCTGAGGCCGCTGACGGCGGGCTGGGTCGCGGCGGAGGAGCCGTGGAACAGCTGCTACGGCCCGGTCCAGGAGCTCGCCCACTCCGCCCGCCGGTTCGACACCAGCCCCGCCCTCTTCACCTACGCCGGGCTGCGCCACTCCCTCGCCCTGGTCGAGGAGCTGGGCGTGGACGCCGTACACACGCACAACCTGGCCCTCGCCGACCGCTTCCGCACCGGTCTCGCCGCCCTCGGCCACGAGGCGCTGCCCGCGCCCGGCTCGGCGATCGTCTCCGTGCCCGGACTCGGCGGCCGGCAGCCCGACCTGGCCCGGGCGGGCATCGAACTGGCCAACCGCGCGGGCAACCTGCGTGCCTCCTTCCACCTGTACAACACGTCTGCCGACGTCGACCGGCTGCTGGACGTCCTGTCGGGCTGACCCTCTGGCGCGGGCCGCCCCGGACCGCTAGGAAAGGCACCGGGGGGTGGTGCCGGTGAGGGACTCCGCGGACGACACGGACAGGACGCCGGACGACGCCGAGCTGCACCGGCGGCTGGTGTACGGCGACGGGTCGGCGCTGACCGAGACATACACGGCGTACGGCCATCTGGTACGGCGGATCGCCGCCCGGGTCACCCACAGCCCGGGCGCCGCCGAAGAGGTGACACAGGAGGTCTTCGCCGGCCTGTGGAGCAGACCGTACGCCTTCGACGCACGCCGGGGCTCGCTGCGCACCTGGCTGTCCGTGCTCGCCCACCGGCGGGCCGTCGACTGGGTGCGGGGCGAGGCCCGGCACCGCCGGGACGTACGCGCCGACGAGCTGACCCTGCACGCCATCCCGGAGCCCGGACCCGGCCCGGACCAGACGGTCGTCGACCGTGAACGCCGCCGGCTGCTGCACTGTGCCCTCGCCGAACTCCCGCAGCCCCAGTGGGAGGTCATCCACCTCGCCTACTTCGCGGGCCGCACCTACCGGCAGGCCGCGGTGGAACTCGGCATCCCCGAGGGCACCGCGAAGACCAGGCTGCGCACCGCGCTGCGGACACTCGCCGCGTTCCTCGCCGAGCCTGCCGATCCGCTGGAGGGGCGCATCATGACCGGGGAAGGAGGCGCACGGTGACGACCGAACACGACGGCGTACGCGACCTGCTGGCCGCCTGGGCCTTCGGCGCCCTGCCGCCGGCGGAGGAACGCACGGTCCCCCCGCACCTGGCCGAGTGCGGGACCTGCGCCGCGGAGGCGGAACGGCTGCGGGAGACGGTACGGCTCCTCGACGGCACAGGTGCCCGGGACACCGCCGAGCGCTCCGCCGACGGTGTGCTCGCGGCCGCCCTTGCCCGGCGGCGCCCCGCCGCACACCGGGTGGCGGAACACGCCGCCCCCTACGCCGCCGCCGTCTCCGGGCTCGCCGCGCTCCTGCGCGAGGCCGAAGGGCGCTGGGACACGCCCGTCGTCCACGGCTGGGACGTACGGGACACCGTGGCGCATCTGCTCGCCGCCGACGAGCACCTCGCCCTGCCGCTCGGTCTGCGCGCGCGTGCACCGCTCACCGCCGTCCCGGACACCCGCTGGCAGGACGCCTGGAGCAGGCGGACCGCCGACGTCATCGCACACGAGCACGGCCGTACCCCCCGGCACACCGTCGGCAGCTGGTCCGCGCAGGCGGACGCGCTGCTCGGCACGCCCGAGGCCCGCGACCCCGCGCCCGCCGCGCGGACCGTGACGCTGACGGGTGTGCGGCTGCCGGTCGCCGACCACTTCCTGGTGCGTGCCTTCGAGACCTGGATCCACACCGGCGACATCGGCCGCGCCCTCGGATTCGCCGTACCGCCGCCACCCGAGGACCATCTGGGCCGGTTGGTCCGGCTGGCCGTCCGGGTTCTCGGCATGACTGCTCCCGGAACCACCTCCTCCCCGCCGGTGCGCCTCTCGGTCACCGGCGGGGAGGAGTGGGTCCTGGGGGGCGGGGACGGCGCGGACGGTCCGGTGTGTGCCGAACTCGCCCTCGACCCCGTCGACCTCTGTCTGCTCGTGGGCGGCCGGCAGACCCCTGACGCGGTCCCGCGCCACAGCACGGGCGACGAACGGGCCGTCCGGCACGTCCTGGAGCGGGCGGCCGCACTGGCCTGGCTGTAGCGGCGGGGCCGGGGCCGGCGCTCAGCGCACCGGCGTGAAGTCCCGTGCCCCGATGAACTCCGGCCGCCGCACCGGAGCCGCGAAGGGCTCGACCGCCTTGTTCTCCACGCTGTTGAACACGATGAACACGTTGCTGCGCGGGAACGGCGTGATGTTGTCGCCCGAGCCGTGCATGCAGTTGCAGTCGAACCAGGTCGCGGACCCGGCCTTGCCGGTGAAGAGCCGGATGCCGTGCTCGCTCGCCATGGCGGTCAGTGCCTCGTCGGACGGTGTGCCCGCGTCCTGCATCTGCAGCGACTTCTTGTAGTTGTCCTCGGGCGTGGCTCCCGCGCACCCGAGGAACGTGCGGTGCGAGCCCGGCATGATCATGAGCCCGCCGTTGGTGTCGTGGTTCTCGGTCAGCGCGATCGAGACGGACACCGTCCGCATGTTCGGCAGACCGTCCTCGGCGTGCCAGGTCTCGAAGTCCGAGTGCCAGTAGAAGCCGCTCGCCCCGAAGCCCGGCTTGACGTTGATCCGGGACTGGTGGACGTAGACATCGGAGCCGAGGATCTGCCGGGCCATCCCGACCACGCGCTCGTCGCGCACCAGGTGCGCGAACAGCTCGCTGATCCGGTGGACTTCGAAGACCGTGCGGATCTCCTTGGACCGCGGCTCGACGATCGACCGTTCGTCGGCCCGGATCGCCGGGTCGGTGACCAGCCGGTCGAGTTCACGCCGGTAGACCTCGACCTCGTCCGGGGTGATCAGCTGCTCGACGGAGAGGAAGCCGTCGCGCTCGAACGCCTCCAGCTCGACGGCCGGGATCGGACCGGGAGTGTCGGGGGAGCCCCAGAGCACCGGGTCGCGACGGGGTACGGCCACCTCGGTGGTACCGCGGCTGGGGTACAGGTCGGTGACGGTCGTCATGGGTGTCACACCTCCTCGGGTTCGGTGAGCAGGGGATAGACACCGTTCTCGTCGTGGTCCTCCCGCCCGGTCACGGGCGGGTTGAACACGCAGAGACAGCGGAAGTCCTCCTTGACACGCAGCGTGTGCCGCTCGTGCCCGTCGAGGAGGTACATGGTGCCGGGGGTGATCGTGTACGTCTTCCCGGTCTCACGGTCGGTGAGTTCGGCCTCGCCCTCGACGCAGACGACGGCCTCGATGTGGTTGGCGTACCACATCGACGTCTCGGTCCCGGCGTACAGGACGGTCTCGTGCAGGGAGAAGCCGACCCGCTCCTTGGCGAGGACGATGCGCTTGCTCTCCCAGGTGCCGGACTTGGCCTTGACGTGCCGGTCGGTGCCTTCGATGTCCTTGAAAGATCGGACGATCACGGTGGTGCACTTCCTCCTCGGTAGCGGTTTCCTGACGGGTCAGGCGGTTTCCCGGACGGCCCGGGCGAGGACGCTCAGTCCCTCGTCCAGTTCCTCGGGGGTGATGGTGAGGGCGGGCAGCAGTTTGACGACCTCGCTCTCCGGGCCGGACGTCTCGATGAGCAGCCCGAGTTCGAAGGCCCGCCGGGCGATCCGCGTGGCCCGGCCCTTCTCGTGGAACTCCATGCCCCACACCAGCCCGCGCCCGCGGTACTCCTTGACGTCGGCGAGGTTCTCCTCGGTGACGGCGATCAGCGCCTGCTCGATCTGCTCCCCGCGCAGCCGGGTCTGCTTCTCCATGGCGGAGCCGTCGGCCCAGTACGTCTCCAGGGCCGCCGTGGCGGTGACGAACGCGGGGTTGTTGCCGCGGAAGGTGCCGTTGTGCTCGCCCGGCTCCCAGACGTCGAGCTCGGGCTTGAACAGGCACAGCGACATGGGCAGGCCGTAGCCGCTGATCGACTTGGAGACGGTCACGATGTCGGGCGTGATGCCCGCCTCCTCGAAGGAGAAGAACGCGCCGGTACGGCCGCAGCCCATCTGGATGTCGTCGACGATCAGGAGCATGTCCTGCCGCTCGCACAGTTCCTTGAGGGCGCGCAGCCACTCGGGCCGGGCGACATTGATGCCGCCCTCACCCTGCACGGTCTCCACGATCACGGCGGCCGGCTTGTTGAGTCCGGAGCCCTGGTCCTCCAGGAGCCGCTCGAACCACAGGAAGTCGGGGATCGTGCCGTCGAAGTAGTTGTCGAAAGGCATGGGAGTGCCGTGCACGAGCGGTATCCCGGCACCGGCCCGCTTGAAGGCGTTGCCGGTGACGGCCAGCGAGCCCAGCGACATCCCGTGGAAGGCGTTGGTGAACGACACGATCGCCTCGCGTCCCTTCACCTTCCGGGCCAGCTTCAGCGCGGACTCGACGGCGTTGGTGCCGGTCGGGCCCGGGAACATGACCTTGTACGGCAGGTCGCGCGGCCGCAGCACCAGGTCCTGGAAGGCCTGGAGGAAGGAACGTTTCGCCGTGGTGGACATGTCGAGCCCGTGGGTGATCCCGTCACGCATCAGGTAGTCGATCAGTGCCCGTTTGAGAACGGGGTTGTTGTGTCCGTAGTTGAGCGAGCCCGCACCGGCGAAGAAGTCGAGGTACCGGTGTCCGTCCTCGTCGAACAGCAGGCTGCCCTGCGCGCGGTCGAAGACCGTGGGCCAGCCGCGGCAGTAGCTGCGCACCTCGGACTCGACGGTCTCGAACACACTCAGGTCGGGCTGGGTGATGGTCACGGTGATTGGCTCCTCAGTGCGACGGGTGGGGGGTCAGCGGCCCGATGCGGTACAGCACTTCGGGCTCGTGGGGGCCGTCGGGGAACAGGCCCGCGTCGAACAGCGCCTCGCGGGAGACGGAGGCACCGTGACGCTCGGCGTACGAGGTGAAGAGGCGGTCGGAGGCGGTGTTGTCCGGTGTGATGGTCGTCTCGACGGAGGTGATCCCGCGCTCCGCGCCGAGCCGCGCGGTCAGCCCGTCGAGCAGCGCGGCGGCGATACCGCGTCCTCGGTGGGCCGCGTCGACCGCCACCTGCCAGACGAGCAGGGTCTGTGGGTGTTCCGGCCGGACGTATCCGGTCACGAAGCCGACGGGCGTGCCGTCCGCGCCACGGGCCACCGCCGAGGTGGCCGCGAAGTCGCGGCACCACAGGAGGTAGCTGTAGGAGGAGTTCAGATCGAGGGTTCCGGAATCCTTGGCAAGACGCCAGAGCGCCGCCCCGTCCGTAACCTCCGGCCGGTCGATCAGCAGGTCTGCTTGTGCGGCAGTCATGCGGCTTGAATTTAGCGAGGCAAATGCAAAAATGCACGGGCGGGTGGGTTGGTCCCCCAAGTGCTGGATGGCCGTATGTGGTGATTTGTACCGGTAGAAAACCGGACAAAGAGTGTGCATATGTGGAGTGTGTCACAGGGTTGAAACCTGGAGGAAATCAGCCCTGTTTAGCTCTGCGAAAAGCGGGCAGAAGCACTCGGGAAAGCTATCGCCGAAAAGCGCTGCAATTCAATTGCGCATTCCCTGCCCTTTCTCGGATGTCCCCTCATGCCCCGGCGCCCGCCCCGACGTCCCCTCGACGTCGCCCCGGCGTTGCGAAGCGTCGTGCCCGACTTGTGTGGAGATGTCCTTCGAGTGTGATTTCGTAGGTCATGTGACCCTGTGGCCATCGGAATGGTTTGAGGAACCCAAACGTTTCCTTATAATCGGAAGCCGCGTAAGCGGAAGCACAGCTACCCCACAACAGGAGGTACCCCCTCGTGAACAAGCTCCTCGGGCGCCGGGCCCGTGCGCTGGCCGTAACCGGTGTGACGGCTGGGCTCGTGCTGGTGACCGCCTGTTCGTCGGGGGACGAGGGGCCCGGGAAGGCGGCCGGTGGGGTCCCCGTGGTCAGGGCCGGGAAGCTCACCACCTGCACCCACCTGCCGTATCCGCCGTTCCAGTCGGAGATCGACGGCAAGGTGCAGGGCTTCGACGTGTCGCTGATCGACCTCGTCGCCAAGAACCTCGGAGTGAAGCAGAAGGTCCTCGACACCCCGTTCGAGAACTTCAAGACCGGCGCGTTCCTGAACTCCGGCCAGTGCGACCTCGCCGCCGCGGGCATGACCATCACGCCCGAGCGGAAGAAGAACGTCGACTTCTCCGACCCGTACTTCGACGCCACCCAGGCCGTCCTGGTCGACAAGAAGAGCGGCATCGGCTCGCTCGCCGACATCAAGGCCAAGGGCAAGAAGCTCGGCGCGCAGGCGCAGACCACCGGCGAGGAGTACGCGAAGGGCAAGGGCTACGACCCGGTCTCCTTCGAGTCCTCCGACGCGGTCCTCAACGGACTGCGCACCGGCCAGGTCCAGGCCGTCGTCATCGACTACCCGGTGGTCCAGGGCTGGCTGAAGGACAAGGCCAACGCGGACGCCTTCAAGGTGGTCGACAACCTCAACACCGGTGAGCAGTACGGCTTCACGGTCAAGAAGGGCAACACCAAGCTCCTCGCCGCCATCAACAAGGCGCTCACGGACGCGAAGGCCGACGGCACGTACAAGAAGCTCTACGAGAAGTGGATCGGGCCCTACCCCGCGTCCGCCGCCGCCTCTCCCGCCGCCTCCGCCCCCGCCGCCTGACCCCATGGCCGACACAGACGTACAGGTCCAGCCGAAGAAGAAGGGGCTGACCCGGCGCCAGAAGCGCCGGCTGTCCCGGGGCGTCCAGTACGCCGTCTTCGTCGCCGCCGTGATCGCCTTCGCGGTCACGGCGGACTGGGGGCGGCTCCAGAACCAGTTCGCGCAGCCCGACATCGCGAAGCAGATGTTCCCCGACGTCATCACGCTGGCGCTGAAGAACACCGTGCTGTACACGGTGTCCGGCTTCGTCCTCGGTGTGGCGCTCGGACTGGTCGTCGCGCTGATGCGACTGTCCTCCGTGGGCCCCTACCGCTGGGTCGCGAGCGTCTACATCGAGATCTTCCGCGGTCTGCCCGCCCTGCTGATCTTCATCTTCATCGGTGTGGCCGTCCCACTCGCCTTCCCCGGCACGGAGATCCCCGGCGGCACCTACGGCAAGGCCGCCCTGGGACTCGGTCTGATCGGCGCCGCCTACATGGCGGAGACCTTCCGCGCAGGCATCCAGGCGGTACCCAGGGGACAGGTGGAGGCCGCCCGCTCGCTGGGCTTCTCACCCGCCCGCGCCATGGTCTCGATCGTCATCCCGCAGGCGTTCCGGATCATCCTTCCGCCGCTCACCAACGAGCTGATCATGCTCTTCAAGGACTCCTCCCTGGTGCTGCTGCTCGGTGTGACCCTGGAGGAGCGCGAACTGTCCAAGTTCGGCCGCGACCTGGCCAGCACGACGGCCAACTCCACCCCGATCCTGGTCGCGGGCCTGTGCTACCTGCTCGTGACGATCCCGCTCGGTTTCGTCGTGCGCCGTATGGAGTCCAAGAGCCAGGAGGCCGTCCGGTGACCCGCCCGGAGATCCAAGTCCGAGGTCTGCACAAGTCCTTCGGCGACAACGAGGTGCTCAAGGGCATCGACCTGGAGATCGCCCGGGGCGAGGTCGTCTGTGTGATCGGCCCGTCCGGCTCGGGCAAGTCGACCCTGCTGCGGTGCGTCAACCTCCTGGAGGAACCCACCAGGGGCCAGGTCTTCGTCGGCGGCACCGAGGTCACCGATCCCGACGTCGACATCGACGCCGTGCGCCGCCGTATCGGCATGGTGTTCCAGCAGTTCAACCTGTTCCCCCACCTGTCGGTGACCGAGAACCTCACCCTCCCGCAGCGCCGCGTGCTCGGGCGGGACAAGGCGACGGCGGCGCGGATCGCCGCCGAGAACCTGACCCGCGTCGGCCTGTCCGAGAAGGCCGACGCCAGCCCGTCCGCCCTCTCCGGCGGGCAGCAGCAGCGTGTCGCCATCGCCCGCTCACTGGCGATGGGCCCCGAGGTGATGCTGTTCGACGAGCCGACCTCCGCGCTCGATCCCGAGCTGGTGGGGGACGTACTCGCCGTGATGCGCATGCTCGCCGACGAGGGCATGACGATGATGGTCGTCACCCACGAGATGACCTTCGCCCGCGAGGTCGCCGACCGGGTCGTCTTCATGGACGGCGGGGTCGTCGTCGAGGACGGCACCCCGGATCAGGTCATCGGCGCCCCGAGGCACGAACGCACCAGGCACTTCCTGTCCAGGCTCCTCGACCCGGCGATGGCGGACGTCGAGGAGGGGACCCCGGGCGGGGTGGTCGAGGACGGGGACGGCAGGCCGTAGCTGTTGACCCCCTCACTAAGGTGCCGTACATGAGTGATCACGCGGTGCTTCATGTGAAGGGGCGGATCCTCGTCGGTCCGGACGAGGTCCGCGACGAGCTGTGGGTGGTCGGCGGGCGGATCTCCTACGACCGTCCGGCCGGCGCCCGGGACGTCGTCGGCGTCGAGGGCTGGGCCCTGCCCGGACTGGTCGACGCCCACTGCCATGTGGGCCTCGGAGCCCACGGTCCGGTCGACGCGGACGTGGCGGAGAAGCAGGCCCTCACCGACCGGGAGGCGGGCACCCTGCTGATCCGGGACGCGGGCTCCCCCTCCGACACCCGCTGGGTGGACGACCGGGAGGACCTCCCGAAGATCATCCGGGCCGGCCGGCACATCGCCCGCACCCGCCGGTACATGAAGAACTACGCCCACGAGATCGAGCCGGACGAACTGGTCGCCTACGTCGCCCAGGAGGCCCGGCGCGGCGACGGCTGGGTCAAGCTGGTCGGCGACTGGATCGACCGCGACCTCGGCGACCTGTCGGCCTGCTGGCCGCGCGAGGAGGTCGAGGCGGCGATCGCGGAGGCGCACCGGCTGGGCGCCCGGGTCACCGCGCACTGCTTCGCCGAGAGCTCCCTGCGCGACCTGGTCGAGGCGGGCATCGACTGCATCGAGCACGCGACCGGCCTGACCGAGGACCTGATCCCGCTGTTCGCCGAGCGCGGTGTCGCGATCGTCCCGACCCTCGTCAACATCGCGACCTTCCCCCGGCTCGCCGCGGGCGGTGACAAGAAGTACCCGCGCTGGTCGGCACACATGCGGCGGCTGCACGAGCGGCGCTACGACACGGTGCGCGGCGCCTACGACGCGGGGATCCCGGTGTACGTCGGAACCGACGCCGGCGGCTCGCTCGCGCACGGACTGGTCGCGGGCGAGGTCGCCGAACTGGTCACCGCCGGGATTCCGCCGCTCGAAGCGCTGTCCGCGACGGCCTGGGCGGCCAGGACCTGGCTCGGACGGCCGGGCCTCGAGGAGGGTGCCCCGGCAGACCTGGTGGTGTACGGCGCGGATCCCCGGGCGGACGTGGGGGTGCTCGCCGCGCCGCGACGGGTGGTGCTGAACGGCCGAATCGTTGAGTAGAGGCGCATGGAGGAGCACAGAGACGCAAAGAGGCGCATGGGAGTGCGGGGAACGCCTGTGCCGGGGGATTCGAAAGGGTTCACGGAATGCCCTCTAAGGAGTGAAGTAACCCAGGATTGCTGACCGTTCACTCATAGTGCGTAATTCTTGCCGGGTCCCAAGCAAGGTTTGTCCAGCTTGTCCAGAGGGGTTCCACACCGTGAACGGCCACAACTTCCGTATGCCCGCACGCCGGTTCGCCACCGTCGTGACCGCCGCCGCCCTCGCGGCGGGTCCCACGGCGCTCGCGGGCGCGGTACCGGCGCACGCCACCGACGACCACGGGCGCGCGAGCGCCGTCGTCCTGCGCACCGGGCTCGACGTCTCCCTGCTCAACAAGACCGTGAACGTCCCGCTCGCGGTCTCCCTCAACGAGGTCCAGGCGCCGCGGAGCGCCGACAGGACCGCGCTGACCGCCCAGCTCGACGGCGTGAACAACGGCAAGCCGTTCGCCGTCCTCGCCGCGGACGTCGCCTCGGCCAGGGCGACGGTGTCCGCGGATCGTGCCGAGGGCTCCGTCCGCATCGCCCACGCCCGGTTGCACGTCCCCGGCCTGCCGCTGCTCTCCCTCATCGAGGTCGACGCGGTCACCGCACAGGCGACCTGCGAGACGGGCGGCCGGCCGGTCGCCTCCGCCGACGTGCCGGGCACGGTGACGGTGCTCGGCAAGCGGGTGACGGTGAGTGCGAGCGGTCCGACCGACGTCAAGGTGCCCGGCGTCGGTGAGGTGCACCTCGGCCTCTCCGAGCGGCGGACCACGTCCGCCACCGCCGCGGCCACCGCGCTCGAACTCAGGATCTCCGTCAACCCGCTCAAGCTCAACGTGGCCGATGTCGAGGGCACGGTGACCCTCGCCAGGGCGACCTGTGAGAGCCCCGCCGCGCCCGCGGAGTCCGCGCCGGCGGACACCGACCAGGGGACCGACGTGAAGCCGCAGGGTGCCCCGGCCAAGGCCGACCTCGCCGAGACGGGGGGCAGTTCCCTGACGCCGTACATCGCGGGCGGGGCGGGCGCGCTGCTGCTGGCGGGCGGTGGGGCGGTGGCGTTCGCCCGGCGCCGGGGGTGAGGCCGGCCCCCGCCGCCCTGCCCCTTCCCGTCCCGGGGGATCCTCAGGAGCCGGACGGGCCGGTGCCGCCGGGCCCGGCCTCGAGTGACCGGCGCAGTGCCTGAAGGAAGCCGTTCGTCGTCGCCCGGTCCCGCACCGCCAGCCGCAGCCAGTCCCCGTCCAGCCCCGGGAAAGTGTCCCCACGCCGGACGGCGTGGCCGAGGTCGCGAAGGCGGCGGCGCACGGCGGATGCCCGCGGGAGCCGGATCAGCACGAAGGGGCCCTCCGCGGGGTCCACCACCCACAGTCCCGCCGAGGTGAACTCCCGCAGTCCCGCGACGAGATGGGCGCGGTCCGCCGCGATGCGGTGGGCCGCGTGGGCCGCCTCCGCCAGGGCCTGCGGGGCCACGCACGCCTCGGCCGCCGCCAGCGCGGGGGTGGACACCGGCCACAGGGGCTGGGCCCGTGCCAGTTCCGCCACCGTCTCCGGGGCCGCCAGGACGTAGCCGATGCGCAGGCCCGCCAGGCCCCAGGTCTTCGTCAGGCTGCGCAGCACGACCAGGCCGGGTACGTCGGTCCGCCCGGCCAGTGTCTCCCGTTCGCCCGGCACCGCGTCCATGAACGCCTCGTCGACCACCAGCACCCGTCCCGGGCGGGCGAGTCGCTCGATCGCGGCCACCGGGTGCAGTACCGACGTCGGGTTCGTCGGATTGCCGATCACCACCAGGTCGGCGTCCTCGGGGACGGCCGCCGGATCCAGCCGGAAGCCGTCCGCCGCACGCAGCAGCACCCGGTCCACCGTGTGACCGGCGTCCCGCAATGCCGCCTCCGGCTCGGTGAACTGCGGATGCACCACAACCGGCCGCCGCACCTTCAGGGCGCGCGCGAGCAGCACGAACGCCTCGGCCGCGCCCGCCGTCAGCAGCACCCGGTCCGTCGGCAGCCCGTGCCGGGCCGCCACCGCCGCCCGAGCGGACCGGCCGTCCGGGTAAGCCGCGAGACCGCTCAGGGACGCGGCGATCCGGTCCCGCAGCCATGTCGGAGGCGTGCCGGCCCGGACGTTGACGGCCAGGTCGACCAGCGCCGACCCGTCGCCACGGACCTCGGCGTCGCCGTGGTGCCGAAGATCGTGGCCGGCCGGGCCGTCGGGGTCCTCAGTGCGCATGGGCGTGGCCGCCGTGGTCATGGTGGTGGTGACCGTCGTCGTCCGGGTGGAAGTGCGGCTGCTGCGGCAGACCCACCTTGTCCTCGAAGCCCGGCAGCGCGATCCGGTACACGCACGAGTCGCAGTTCATCCGCAGATCGCCCCGGACCGCCTCCTCGTACCGCTCCATCACCAGGTCGAGCAGCTCCGGCTCCGGCCCGATCACGTCGGCGGACCGTACCTCGACGTCCGGGTGCGCGGCCGCCCAGCCCTCCGTCTGGTGTCGCACCCGGTCGGGCAGGATGCCGGTGAACAGGAAGTACGGCAGTACGACGATCCGGCGCGCCCCGAGCTTCACACAACGGTCGAGCCCGCTCGGCACGTCCGGCGCGGCCAGCGACACGAACGCCGTCTCCACGCCCGCGTACCCGCGTCCCTCCCACAGCAGCCGGGCCGCCTTGTGCACCTCGGCGTTGGCGTCCGGGTCCGTCGAGCCGCGCCCCACCAGCAGCACCGTCACCTCGGACCGGTCCGCGCCGCCGAGCGCGTCGTCGACGCGCCGCTCCAGCACGTTCAGCAGCGCCGGGTGCGGGCCCAGCGGGCGGCCGTAGGTGTACGTGATCCCGGGGTGCCGCTCCTTCTCGCGGGTCAGCGCGGCCGGGATGTCACCCTTGGCATGCCCGGCGGACACCAGCATCAGGGGAACGGCGGCGAACCGGCGTACGCCCCGCTCCACCAGCTCGGTCACGGCCTCGCCCAGCGGCGGCGGGGACAGCTCGATGAAGCCGCCCGCGACGGGCAGTTCGGGGTGTCGGCGGCCCAGCTCCCGCACGAAGGCGCGGAACGCCTCGGCTCCGGCGTCGTCCCGGGTGCCGTGACCGGCGATGAGCAGGGCGGGCGGCTGGGTGGTCACGGGTTCTCCTCGGTGGAAATCGGGTGGTACAGCAGGGCGTTGAGCGCGGCGGCCGCGACCGCCGAACCGCCCTTCTCGGACACGTTGCTGACGGCGGGCAGTCCGCTCTCGCGCAGCGCCGCCTTGGACTCGGCCGCGCCGACGAAGCCGACGGGCAGACCGATGACCAGCGCGGGGGAGGCGTCCAGCGTGAGCAGCTCCTCCAGGGCGGTCGGCGCACAGCCGATCACCCACAGCGCCCCCGGCCCGACCTGCTCGTACGCCAGCCGCACCGCGTGCGCCGAACGGGTCAGCCCCGGCCCGGCCCCGGCCTCCTTCAGCCGGCAGACGGTCTCCCGCCGGGTGATACCGGCCGCGACCATCTCCACGTCCACGACCACCGGTGCCCCGGCGTGCAGCGCGGTGTGCGCGGCCACCAGGTCGGCCTCGGCCGTCACGAGGTCGGTGGCGTACTCCAGGTCGGCGGCGGAGTGGATGACCCGCTCCACCACCGCCCGGGTCAGCGGCGGGAAGTGCGAGGTGTCCAGGCGGGCGCGCAGCCGCCGGAAGGACTCCTGCTCGATCGGATGAACCACCCGGGCCACCGGGTCGCCTGCGAGGGTCACTTGGGCTCCTCCTGCCAGCGGTAGCCGCGTGGCGTCACCATGCGGCCCGCGATGTTTCGGGTCGCCGTGTTGCCCACGGTCACGACCGTCATCATGTCGACCGTCGCCGGGTCCAGGGCGGCCAGTGTCGTCACCCGGCTGGACTCGTCCGGCCGCGAGGCGTTGCGTACGACACCGACGGGCGTGGCCGGCTCCCGGTGCTCCGCGAGGATCGCGAGGGCCTTCGGCAGCTGCCAGTCGCGGCCCCGCGAGCGCGGGTTGTAGAAGGTCACCACGATGTCCGCCTCGGCCGCCGCACGCACCCGCCGCTCGATGACCTCCCACGGAGTGTGCAGGTCCGACAGGCTGATCGACACATGGTCGTGGCCCAGCGGCGCGCCCAGGATCGCCCCGGCCGCCAGCGCCGCGGTCACCCCCGGCACCCCGATCACGTCGATGTCGTCGGACGCCTCGGCGAGCGCGGGGGAGGCCATGGCGTACACGCCCGCGTCCCCGCTGCCGATCAGCGCGACCGCGTGCCCGGCACGGGCCTCGGCGACCGCCGTGCGCGCCCGCTCCTCCTCGGCGCCAAGACCCGACTCCAGGATCCGGGTGCCCGGCCGCAGCAGGTCACGGATCTGGTCCACGTACTGGTCGAGACCCACGAGGACGGACGCCCGCCGCAGCTCCGCCTCGGCACGCGGGGTGAGCAGATCACGGGCGCCGGGACCCAGCCCGACCACCGCGAGCCGCCCCCGGGCCGGCCGCCGTACCACCGCGCAGGTCGCCATCGCGGGCCGCGCCCCGGACTTGCGCTTGGGGACGAGGAGCTCGCCGCCGCGCACGAGAGCGGCGGCCTCCGCGACGGACGGCGTACCCACGGCGGCCAGCGGGGCTTCGGACGGGTTGGGCACCTCGACCCTCGCCAGTTCCCCGGCGGGGTACGTCACCAGTGGCACACCGAGCCGCTCGGCGGCGGCCACCAGGCCCGGCTCGTCCGACTTGGCGTCCACCGTGGCGAGTTCGGCGACCGACGCGAGGGACAGCCCGGCGTCCCGCAGCGCGTCCCCGATCAGCTCCAGCACCTCCTCGGCGGGAGCGCCCTTCGACGCGCCGACACCGACCACAAGCGACGGCGGCCGCAGCAGCACCTCCCGCTCACCGGGCACCACCGCCCGGTCGGTCAGCCGGATCGTGTACGACCCCCGTGGCGAGGTCGGCAGCGCGGGCAGCGGCCACGGCACCTCCGCCTCCAGCGCGACGGGTTCACCGTCCAGCAGGGCCCGGGAGACGGTCGCCACCGATCCCTCGAACGGCAACCCGAGGGTGTCGAGGCCCGGCAGCCCGGCCGCGTCGGTCGCGGTCGTCACCACCGGTTGCGCACCGAGCAACCTCCCCACCTCGTGCGCGAGTTCATTGGCTCCGCCGCCGTGCCCGCCGAGCAGCGACACGGCGAACCGCCCGCCCTCGTCCACACACACCACACCGGGGTCACTCGCCTTGCCGTCCAGCAGCGGTGCCAGCAGGCGCACCACGGCCCCGGTGGCCAGGAAGCACACCAACTGCTCGCACTCCCCGAAAGCGGTCCGTACGGCGTCCCCTACGGGACCCTCGTACACCCGCGTACGGTCCGGCCAGGCGTCCGCCAGCCGGTCCCGCGCAGCCGTGCCCGCCGCCGTGGCGGAGATGAGGCCGATCACCGATCCACTCCCTCGATTGCCTTGATCTGCTGGTCCTGCTGGTCCTGCTCGTCCTGTGCGACACCTGCCGGAAGCCTCTCGCCCCACAGCAGGAACACCGGGTTCGTCGCGGCGAGCCGGGTCACGTCCCCCGGCAGCGGTGCGAGCCGGGACGACTGGAGCAGCACGCCGTCGCAGGAGAACCCGGAGCCGGTCAGCGCCGCACGCGCCGCCGGTACCCGGTCGAGCGCGGCCATCGCGACCACCACCGCCCGCCGGGCCCGCCGCGCGCACGCGGTCACGATCGCGGGCAGCTCGGCACCGCCGCCGCCGATGAACACGGCGTCGGGATCGGCCAGCCCGGACAGCGCCTCGGGGGCCCGGCCGTGCACCACACGCACGTCCACACCGTGCGCCGCCGCGTTGGCCCGCACCCGTTCGACCCCGTCGGCGGCGTGCTCCACCGCGACGACGGCGGCGCCGAGGCGCGCGCACTCGACGGCCACCGACCCCGAACCGGCGCCGACGTCCCACACCAGGTCACCGAGCCGAGGCCCGAGCCTGGCCAGCGCCAGCGCCCGCACCTCGAACTTGGTGATCATCGAATCCCGGTGCGTGAACGCCCCCTCGTCCAGGGCCCACCCGGCAGGCGCCGAACGCCCCCCGGCAACGGTCCGTACCGCGCCCAGCGCCCGCTCCTCGTCCAGACACAGCACCACGCTCACCGCCGTGCCCCAGTCCCGGGCGGCCGCCTCGGCGGGCGTCACCCGCTCTACCCGCTCGTGCGCCGGATCTCCCAGTGCGCTCGCCACCACCAGCACCCTGTCCCCGGGCACCGCCGCGCCCAGCTCGGCCGGACCGGTCCCCGGCCCGGTCAGCACCGCCACCTTGGGATGCGCCCGGCACGCGTTGACCGCCGTACGCGGATCACGTCCGTGCGCGCTCACCACGACCGCGTCGTCCCAGGGCAGCCCGACCCGGGCGAACGCCGCCGCCACCGACGAGACACCGGGCCGCACATCGAGCCGCCCCGCCCCGAACCGCTCCGCCAGCGCCCGCACGATCCCGAAGAACCCCGGGTCCCCCGAGGCCAGCACCAGCACCGGCAGCTCCTTGCCGGCGTACTCCGCGATCCGGTTCAGCGCGGGCGCCAGCGGCCCGAGCACCACCCGTTCGGCGCCCGCGGGCAGCCGTACGGCGTCCAGATGCCGCCGTCCGCCGACCACCAGCGTTGCCCCGGCGAGCAGGTCGTCGGGGACCGGCGCGGCGCCCGTCCCCGTGCCGACGACCGTGATCAACTGCTCGCTCCGTGCTCGCGCAGTGCCCGCCGGGCCTGCGGGTCCGCCTTGCGGTAGCCGTGGAAGTGACCGGGGTGGTACAGGTGCGAGCGGGTGCCGTGCGCGTCCAGCGCCGGCCCGACCAGGAACAGGGTGTGCTTCCAGAGCTTGTGCTCCTTGACCGTCTCCTCCAGCGTGTCGATCGTGCACCGCACGACCAGCTCCTCCGGCCAGGTCGCCTGATAGGCGACCACCACCGGTGTACCGGTCGGATAGCCGCCCTCCAGCAGCTCCCGCACCAGCTGGCCGCTGCGTGCCGCTGACAGGAAGACCGCCATGGTGGTGCCGTGCCGGGCGAACTCGCGCACCTCCTCGCCCGGCGGCATCGGCGTCTTGCCGCCGCCGAGCCGGGTGAGGATCACGGACTGCGCGACCTCCGGGATGGTCAGCTCGCGCTGAGCGAGCGCGGCGACCGCCGAGAACGCGGACACACCGGGCACGACCTCCGTCGCGATGCCGAGCTCCGCGCACCGGTCCAGCTGCTCCTGCGTGCCGCCCCACAGGGCCGGGTCACCGGAGTGGATGCGGGCCACCCGCAGCTCCTCGTGCCGGGCGCGCCGGTAGACGGTGACCACGTCCTCCAGGGACATGGTCGCGGAATCCAGGATCTCCGCGTCCTCGCGGGCGTGTTCGAGGACCTCCGCCTGGACCAGGCTGGCCGCCCAGATCACCACGTCGGCCTCGGCGATGGCACGCGCCGCACGGAACGTCAGCAGGTCGGCGGCGCCGGGGCCGGCACCGACGAAGGTCACCTTGCCGGCGGGGGCATCGGCCATGGGAAGAGGTCCTCTCGTACGGGATGTCACGGGTTGAAGGCCAGAGGGAGGGCGCGGTGGGCGCGGTGGGCGCGGCGCGGCCGGATGTGCGCGAGCCGGGTGCGATCGGATAGCAAAGGCCTATGGCGGTCTTCGTCGCGCTCGGCGCGTTCCTGATGACGCTGGCCGGCGGCTGGACGGCACAGCGTGTGACCGACCGCCGCCACCTCGTCCTCGGCCTGGCAGGCGGGCTGATGCTCGGTGTGGTCGGCCTCGACCTGCTGCCGGAGGCGCTGCGCGCGGCGGGCCGTGAGGTCTTCGGCGTACCGGCGGCCCTGCTGCTGTTCGTGGCCGGGTTCCTCCTCGCCCATCTGGTGGAACGTCTGCTGGCGGCCCGGCAGGCCGCGCACGGGGGTGAGGAACACGCTCACCCGGCCGCGCCGCACGGGCACGACCACCGGGCGCCCGAGGTGGGCCTGACGGTGGCCGCCGCGATGGTCGGCCACAGCGCCATGGACGGCGTGGCCATCGGCGCCGCCTTCCAGGTGGGCGGCGGCATGGGCACGGCCGTGGCCATAGCGGTGATCGCCCACGACTTCGCCGACGGCTTCAACACCTTCACCATCACCAGCCTCTACGGCAACGCCCGCCGCAAGGCGGTGGCCATGCTGGTGGCCGACGCCTGCGCACCGGTCCTCGGCGCCCTGTCGACGTCCTTCTTCACCCTCCCGGAGCAAGTGCTCGGCGGCTATCTCGGCCTCTTCGGCGGTGTGCTGCTCTATCTCGCCGCGGCCGAGATCCTCCCCGAGGCCCACCATGAGCACCCCGCCCGCTCGACCCTGCTGTGCACGGTCGCGGGCGCCGCCTTCATCTGGCTGGTGGTGGGTTTCTCCGGCTGACACCGACCGGGCACCGGACCGGTGTGTCACAGCTTGCCGCCCCGGCCGCCGTCCCGACGCGCGGGCGCGATGAGCGTGGACAGATACGGCAGCGGGGCCCCGTCGAGCTCACCTGCGGGCCGGATCGACTCCTCCGGCAGCCCCAGCGCCGAGCCCCACACCGCGTCACCGATCCGCCCGGTCTCCCGCAGCGCCTCGGCCACCTCCCCGGCCTGCCGCCCGAACTTGTACGCCACCACCGTCCCCGGCCCGTTCAGCGCGTCCTTGAGCACCCCGGTCCCGGCGGTCACCGGTACGAGCGTCAGCGGCTCGGTGCCCTCGGTCAGCACCGCCCCGGACCGCGCCGCGAGATCCTGCATGGCGGTGATCCCGGGCACGGTCTCGACCGCCGTACCCGGCACCAGTTCCGCGATCGTCTGCGCCAGATAGGTGAACGTCGAGTACACGTTGGGGTCGCCGATCGTCGCGAAGGCGACCGAACCGTGCTCCCGCAGCAACTCGGCGACCCGCCCACCGGCAGCGTCCCAGGCCGCCTCGCGGCGCGCCCGGTCGGACCGCTCGTTCAGCGCGAACACCACCCGTACGACGTTCTCCGCCGGCACGTAGTGCAGCACCGTCGCCTCGGCCCGGCCGCGCTCACCGGTGTCCATCACGGGTACGACCACGACCGCGGCGGCGCGCAGCGCGTTGACGCCCTTGACGGTCACCAGCTCCGGATCACCGGGCCCCACACCGACCCCGACCAGCCTGCTGCTCATGATGTCCGGCACCTCTCCACGAACCGACGGGCGACACCGGGCGTGGACGCCCAGTGCGTGTGCAGATAACTCGCGTGCACGCCCTGCTGTACGAAACCCTCGATCCGCCGCGCGGGCGTACGCACGCCCCAGGCGGGAGTCGGCCCCGCGCCGGGCTCGGCCACCGTGCGGTGGAACTCGTGCCCGCGCATCCGGGTTCCGGCGGCGGCGAGCACACTGTCGCTCACGGCCACCGCGTCCCGGTAGCCGAGTGTGAGCCGTTCACCCATCCGCGCGCTCGCGTCGAGCACACCGCACATGGGGTGCCCGTCCAGCTCCCGGCACAGATACAGCAGTCCGGCGCACTCGGCGGCCACCGGGGCGCCGCCGAGCGCCAGTTCGGCGACGGCCTTGCGCAGCGGCTCGTTGGCGGACAGCTCGGCGCCGTACACCTCGGGGAAGCCGCCGCCGATGACCAGCCCGCGCGTTCCGTCCGGCAGGTCCTCGTCCCGGAGCGGATCGAAGGTGACGACCTCGGCACCGGCGGCGGTGAGCAGCTCGGTGTGCTCGGCGTAGGAGAACGTGAAGGCCTCCCCACCGGCGACGGCCACCACGGGGGCCCGCTCCCCGGCCGGCCGGGTCGGGTGATCGTGGGCGGCCGGGCCGACGGCCTCGGCCGCGTTCCAGGCCGCGCACGACAGTTCACCGGCGGTCCGCGCCAGCGCCGCCAGCGCGTCCAGGTCGCACCCGGCCGCGACCTGCGAGGCCATCGCCTCGACGGCCTCCACCGCCGCCTGCCGCCGCTCGGCGACCGGCACCAGTCCCAGATGCCGTGAGGGAGTCTCCACCTGCCGAGCCCGCCGCAGGACGCCGAGCACCGGCACCCCGGCGGAGTCCAGGGCGTCCCGCAGCAGCTCCTCGTGCCGGTCCGACGCCACCTTGTTCAGGATCACGCCCCCCACCCGCACCTGCGGATCCCAGGAGGCGAACCCGTGCACCAGCGCGGCCACCGACCGGGACTGCGACGAGGCGTCCACGACCAGGACCACCGGCGCCCGCAGCAGCTTCGCCACATGCGCGGTGGAGGCCAGCTCGCCCTCTCCGGCTGCCCCGTCGTACAGCCCCATCACGCCCTCGACCACGGCGATGTCGCACCCGTGCGCACCGTGCGCGAACAGCGGACCGACCAGGTCGGGACCGCACAGGTACGCGTCGAGGTTGCGCCCCGCACGCCCGGTGGCGAGCGCGTGATACCCGGGGTCGATGTAGTCCGGCCCGACCTTGTGCGGGGACACGGCGAGCCCCCGCGCGGCGAACGCGGCCATCAGCCCCGTGGCGACGGTGGTCTTGCCGCTGCCCGAGGCGGGCGCGGCGACGACCAGCCGGGGCACGGACGAGGAGGTCACCACTCGATGCCCTTCTGGCCCTTCTGGCCGGCGTCCATGGGGTGCTTGACCTTGGACATGTCCGTGACGAGATCCGCGAAGCCGACCAGCTTCTCCGGCGCGTTCCGTCCGGTGATCACGACATGCTGGGTACCGGGCCGGGCGCGCAGCACCTCCACCACCTCGTCGGTGTCGACCCACCCCCAGTGCATCGGGTAGGCGAACTCGTCCAGCACGTACAGCCGGTACGTCTCGGCCGCCAGGTCACGCTTGACCTGCTCCCAACCCTCGCGGGCCTTCTCCTCGTTGGTCGAGTTGTCGAGGTCCCGCTGGACCCACGACCAGCCCTCGCCCATCTTGTGCCAGTCGACGGTTCCGCCCTCGCCGGACGCCCCCAGCACCCGCAGCGCGTTCTCCTCGCCGACCTTCCACTTCGCCGACTTGACGAACTGGAACACCCCGATGGGCCAGCCCTGGTTCCAGGCGCGCAACGCCAGCCCGAAAGCGGCGGTGGACTTGCCCTTCCCGATCCCGGTGTGCACGACGACCAGCGGACGGTTGCGCCGCTGCCGGGTCGTCAGCCCGTCCTCCGGTACGACACTCGGCTGCCCCTGCGGCATTACGCGGCCCTCCTCTGGTTCCGTTGCGTCCCCTGCACGTCCCTGACGAGACCGGCGATCGAGTCGGCCCGCAGCTCGTCCAGCGTGACGGTCGTACCGCCCAGTTCACCGGCGAGCTGCCCGGCGAGCCCGAGCCGCACCGGGCCCGACTCGCAGTCCACGACCACCGAAGCGACTCCCCCGGCGGCCAGCAGTCCCGCTGCACGCCCGGCCAGGGCCACGGGCTCCCTGCCCCCGGTGGCCCGTCCGTCCGTCACCACGACCACCAGCGCCCGCCGCGCGGGGTCCCGCAGCCGCTCGATGCGCAGCACCTCGTGCGCCTTCAGCAGCCCGGCGGCCAGCGGAGTACGCCCGCCCGTGGGCAGCGACTCCAGCCGGACGGCGGCGGCATCGACGGATGAGGTCGGCGGCAACGCGACCTGCGCCTCCTTGCCCCGGAAGGTCACCAGACCCACCTTGTCGCGCCGCTGGTAGGCGTCGAGGAGCAGCGACAGCACCGCACCCTTCACGGCGCTCATCCGCCGGCGCGCCGCCATGGAGCCGGAGGCGTCCACGACGAAGAGGACGAGGTTTCCCTCGCGCCCCTCGCGGGTGGCCTGCCGCAGATCGTCCCTGCGCACCACGAGCCCCGGCCCGGACCGCCCCCGCGCCCGCTGATGCGGAGCCGCCGCCTGGACGGTGGCCGCCAGGTGCAGCTTGCCGAGCCTGCCCTGCGGCCGCCGGGCGCCCGTGGTCCGTCCGTGCTCGGTCCGCGCCCGTGAACGCCGCCCGGCGGCACCCTCACCGATACCGGGCACACTCAGCACCTTGGTGCGAAAGGGCTCGGCGGCCCGTGCGGCGGACTGCTCCCCGGCACCGGACGGCTGCGGCTCCCCGCCCTCCCCGGCCTCGGGCCGCGCACCGGTGTCACCGCCTTGCGGGCCCTCGTCCGGCGACGGCTGCCCGCCGCCCCCGCCGGGACCGTCACCGGGACCGCCGTCGGGATCCGGGTCGGGATCGTCGTCCCCGGAGAACTCCTCCAGCGTCTGGTCCAGCTTGTCCTCGTCCAGGCCGGGCGCGTCGAACGGATTCCGCCTGCGCCGGTGGGGCAGCGCCAGCAGCGCCGCCTGCCGCACGTCCTCGGCGAGTACGTCGGTACGCCCGGCCCAGGCCGCCAGCGCGGTGGCGGTACGCGCCATCACGATGTCGGCGCGCATGCCGTCCACCTCGAAAGCCGCGCAGGTCGCCGCGATCTGCCGCAGCGCGGCGTCGCCCAGCCGCACCGACGGCAGCAGTTCCCGCGCCGCGACGATCCGGGCCCGTACGGCGGCCTCGTCGTCGGCCCAGCGCGCGGCGAAGGCGGCCGGCTCGTCGTCGTACGCGAGCCGCCGCCGTACGACCTCCACGCGCTGGTCGGGCTCGCGCGAGGCGGCGACCTCGACCGTCAGCCCGAAACGGTCGAGGAGCTGGGGCCGCAGCTCGCCCTCCTCCGGATTCATGGTCCCGACGAGCAGGAAGCGCGCGGCATGGCGGACGGAGACGCCCTCCCGCTCGACGTAGGAGGCGCCCATGGCGGCGGCGTCCAGCAGGAGGTCGACCAGGTGGTCGTGCAGCAGGTTGACCTCGTCGACGTACAGGATCCCGCGATGCGCGTCGGCCAGCAGACCGGGCTCGAAGGCCTTCACGCCCTCCGCGAGCGCCCGCTCGATGTCCAGGGCGCCGACCAGCCGGTCCTCGGAGGCACCGACGGGCAGTTCGACCATGCGCGCCGGCCGTTCGGCACCGGCGCCCGCCTCGTGCGGACCGTCCGGGCAGGAGGGGTCGGGGGAGCCGGGGGCGCAGGAGAAACGGCAGCCGGGGACGACGTCGACCCCGGGGAGCAGCGCCGAAAGGGCCCGCACGGCCGTGCTCTTCGCGGTGCCCTTCTCTCCTCGCACCAGCACACCGCCGACCGACGGGCTCACGGCGTTCAGCAGCAGGGCCAGCCGCAGGTCGTCCTGACCGACGACGGCGGTGAACGGAAACGGGGCAGTCACTTGTCGTCGCCCTCCAGATCGCCTTCGAGTTCCAGATAGGTGGCGCGCAGCCGTTCCAGCGTGTCCGCGTCCGGCTCCGCCCAGAGGCCCCGGTCCGCGGCCTCCAGCAGCCGTTCCGTGATGCCGCGCAGCGCCCAGGGGTTGGAATTCCGCATGAACTCCTGGTTCTCCGGCGAGAACACGTACTCGGACGCCAGCTTCTCGTACATCCAGTCGTCCACGACCCCGGCCGTGGCGTCGTACCCGAAGAGGTAGTCCACGGTCGCGGCCATCTCGAACGCGCCCTTGTAGCCGTGCCTGCGCATGGCCGACATCCAGCGCGGGTTGACCACCCGGGCCCGGAAGACCCGGTGCGTCTCCTCGCCCAGCGTCCGCGTCCGCACCTGGTCCGGCACCGCCGAATCGCCCACGTACGCCTCGGGGCTGGCGCCCGTCAGATGCCGCACCATCGCGACCATGCCGCCGTGGTACTGGAAGTAGTCGTCGGCGTCGACCAGGTCGTGCTCTCTCGTGTCGACGTTCTTGGCCGCCACCGCGATCCGCCGGAACGCCGTCTCCATGTCGCCGCGCGCCGCCCGGCCGTCCAGCCCGCGCCCGTACGCGTAACCGCCCCACACGGCGTACACCTCGGCGAGGTCGGCGTCCGAGCGCCAGTTCCGCGCGTCGATCAGCGGCAGCAGACCGGCGCCGTACGCCCCCGGCTTCGACCCGAAGATACGGGCCGACGCGCGCCGCCGGTCGCCGTGTTCGGCGGTGTCCTCGTCCACATGGGCCCGTACGAAGTTGGACTCGGCGGGCTCGTCCAGTTCGGCCACCGCGCGTACCGCGTCATCGATCAGCCCCACCACGTGCGGGAACGCGTCACGGAAGAAGCCGGAGATCCGGACCGTCACGTCGATGCGCGGCCGCCCCAGCTCCGCCGGCGGCACGATCTCGAAGCCGGTGACGCGCCGTGAGGCGTCGTCCCACACCGGACGGCAGCCCAGCAGGGCCAGGATCTCGGCGATGTCGTCGCCCTGGGTGCGCATCGCGGACGTGCCCCAGACCGTGAGACCGACCGACTTCGGGTACTCGCCCGTGTCCGTCAGATACCTCTGCACCAGCGAGTCGGCCAGCGCCTGACCGACCTCCCAGCTCAGCCGGGACGGAATGGCCTTGGGGTCGACGGAGTAGAAGTTGCGGCCGGTCGGCAGCACGTTGACCAGGCCGCGCGTGGGGGAGCCGGACGGGCCCGCCGGGACGTAACCGCCGTCGAGGGCGCGCAGGATGTGGCCGATCTCGTCCGTGGTCCGCGCCAGCCTCGGCACCACCTCGGTACAGGCGAACTCCAGCACGGCCGCCGCGTCGGGGAGCCCGGTGCGGAGCACCTCGCGGACGAGGCCCGGGACCGCCGCGCTGTCCCAGCCGCGCTCCTCCATCCCCTGCGCGAACCGCCGGCACAGCTGCTCCAGCAGGTCGATGGCGTCGGCGCCGGTGCGCGCGGGCCCTTCGACCAGGTCCGTCAGCTCCACCGGCACCTTCACCGGCGCGCCCGGCTCGGCCAGCAGGTCCTTCTCCACCAGCCCGAAGTGCTCGGCCAGCGAGGCCCGCAGACCCGGCAGCGCGTTCGCCTGCCCGCCCCACACCTGCGAGGCGCGCAGCACGGCGAGCACGAGGTTGACGCGCGCTTCGCCCTCCGGACCGCCGCCCAGGATGTGCAGGCCGTCGCGGATCTGCACATCCTTGATCTCGCACAGATAGCCGTCGATGTGCATGACGAACTCGTCGAAGGCGTCGTCGTCCGGCTGGTCGTCCACATGCAGGTCGTGGTGGAGTTCGGCGGCCTTGACGAGGGTCCAGATCTGCGCCCGTACGGCCGGGGCCTTGGCCGGGTCCAGGTCCGACACGAGCGCGTACTCGTCCAGGAGCTGTTCCAGCTTGGCCAGGTCGCCGTAGGTGTCGGCGCGGGCCATCGGCGGCACGAGGTGGTCCACGACCGTGGCGTGCCCGCGCCGCTTGGCCTGGGTGCCCTCACCGGGGTCGTTGACGATGAACGGGTAGATCAGGGGCAGTTCGCCGAGGACCGCGTCCGGCGCGCACCCGTGCGACAGCCCGAGGCCCTTGCCCGGCAGCCACTCCATCGTGCCGTGCTTGCCCATGTGCACGACGGCGTCGGCGCCGAAGCTGTTGTCCAGCCAGCGGTAGGCGGCCATGTAGTGGTGCGACGGCGGCATGTCGGGGTCGTGGTAGATCGCGATCGGGTTCTCGCCGAAGCCGCGCGGCGGCTGGATCATCACGACGACGTTCCCGAATTGGAGCGACGCCAGCACGATGTCCTCGCCGTCCACGTACAGACCGCCCGGCGGCTCGCCCCATGCCTCCAGCATGGCGTCGCGCAGTTCCGGGTCGAGCCCGTCGAACCAGGTGCGGTAGTCGGCGAGCGGCACCCGCGCGGGCGCGGTGGCGAGCTGTTCCTCGGTGAGCCACTCGACGTCGTGGCCGCCGGCCTCGATCAGCCGGTGGATCAGCTCGTCGCCGTTGTCGGGGTACTCGGTGAGGGCGTAGCCCGCGTCCCGCAGCGCGTCCAGGACCCGTACCGCCGAGGCAGGCGTGTCGAGTCCGACCGCGTTGCCGACCCGCGAGTGCTTGGTCGGGTAGGCGGTGAAGACCAGCGCGAGCTTCTTCTCCGCGTTCGGCTTGTGCCGCAGTCGCGCGTGCCGTACGGCGATTCCGGCGACGCGTCCGGCCCGCTCGGGGTCGGCGACGTAGACCGGGACGTCGTCCGGGCCCTGCTCCTTGAAGGAGAAGGGCACCGTGATGAGCCGTCCGTCGAACTCCGGGATCGCGACCTGCATCGCCGCGTCCATGGGGGAGAGGGCGGCGTCGGACTCGTCCCAGGCGGCCCGCGAGGAGGTCAGGCAGAGGCCCTGCAGCACGGGGATGTCCAGTTCGGCCAGCGCGCCGATGTCCCAGGCCTCCTCGTCGCCGCCCGCCGACGCCTGCGAGGCGTGGGTGCCGCCCGCCGCGAGCACGGTGGCGACCAGTGCGTCCGCCCGGCCGAGGATCTCGTACAGCCCGGCGTCGGCGCCGCGCAGCGAACCGCAGTACACCGGGAGGGCGTTGGCGCCGTGCGCCTCGATCGCCTCGCACAGGGTGTCCACGAAGGCGGTGTTGCCGCTCAGTTCGTGGGCGCGGTAGAAGAGCACGCCCACGGTGGGGCGGCCCTCGGTGCGGGCGCGGTCGCCGTGGACGCCGTACTCCGGCATCTTCCGCGGCTCCTCGAAGCCCTCGCCGGTCAGCAGCACGGTGTCCGACAGGAACCGGGCGAGTTCGGTGAGGTTGTCGGGGCCGCCCTCGACCAGGTAGCGCAGCGCCTCGGCCACCACACCGGCCGGTACGGACGACTCCGCCATCAGCTCGGCGTCGGGGACGCTCTCACCGCCGAGCAGCACCGTCGGGACACCGGACGCCCTGAGCGCGGCGAGCCCGTCCTCCCAGGCGCGCTTTCCGCCCAGCAGCCGTACGACCGCGATGTCCGCGCCCCCGATCAGCCCGGGAAGCTCCTCCGCGACGTCCACGCGGGTGGGGTTGCCGATCCGGTAGGACGCGCCGGAGGCCCGTGCCGCCAGCAGATCGGTGTCGGCGGTCGACAACAACAACACTGTGCTCATGCGGGCGCTCCCGGTGGAATGAAGGGCAGTCCTTGTGGCGCGCCCGACTCGATGAGCCGCCAGAGCGCGTCGGTGTCCGCGTGCTGTTCGATCAGGTCGCCGAGCCGGTCGAGCTGCTCCTCGCGCAGCTCGGCGAACGAGGTGTCGGGGGCCGGCACGAAGCGGCGGCCCGCGGCGGCCGCCACCTCCCGCAAAAAGGCCCGCCGGAAGGCGTCCGACTCCAGGGAGCCGTGCCAGTGGGTGCCCCAGGTCTGTCCGACCCGGCAGCCGTCCAAGGGGTGCCCGCTGTCGTCGGCGAAGAACACGTCGCCACCCAGCACTTCGGCGACGCCGTGGTGGATCTCGTAGCCCTCGACATGCTCACCGAGGGCCTGCCCGGTCGGGCGGGTGAGGGTCTTCTCCCGGGCGAACCGCACCCGGACGGGCAGGATTCCGAGCCCGTCCACGTGTCCGCGGCGGCTCTCCACGTCGTCCTCGATGTGCTCGCCGAGCACCTGGAAGCCGCCGCAGATGCCGAGCACGGGCCGTCCTTCGGCGGCCCTGCGCCGTATCGCGTCCGCCAGCCCGCGTTCCCGCAGCCACTCCAGCGCCCGCACGGTTCCCCGGGTCCCCGGCAGGATCACCAGGTCGGCGTCGGCGAGCTCCTCCGGCCGGTCCACGAACCGTACGACGACGCCGGGTTCGGCGGCGAGGGCGTCCACGTCGGTGAAGTTGGACATCAGCGGCACGGCGCAGACCGCCACGCGCAGCACGTCCTGCCCGACGGGCGGGGCGACGTTCGACTCGCGCACGGTTCCGCGCAGGGAGACACGCAGCCCGTCCTCCTCGTCGATACCGAGCCCGTGCCGGAACGGCAGCACGCCGTACGTGTGCCGTCCGGTGAGTCCGTGCAGCATGTCGAGGCCCGGTTCCAGGAGGCCGACGTCGCCCCGGAACTTGTTGACGAGGAACCCGGCGACCAGTTCCTGGTCCTCGGGGGAGAGCAGGGCCACGGTGCCGAAGAAGGAGGCGAACACGCCGCCGCGGTCGATGTCGCCGACGACGAGCACGGGCAGCCGCGCGCCCCGCGCGATCCCCATGTTCACGATGTCGGTCCGGCGCAGGTTGATCTCGGCGGGAGAGCCGGCCCCTTCACAGATCACCGCGTCATACGTGCCCCGCAACTCGGCGAGGCACTCCAGCACGGTCCCGAGCAGACGCTGCCGGCGTCCACCGTGCAGCCCCGCCCCGGGGGACGACTCCCCGGACTTCCCGGCCCCCCCGGACTCCCCGAAGAACCCACGCGCGCTCATCTCGCCCACCGGCTTGCCCAGCAGCACCACCTGACTGCTCTGCTCGCCGCCCGGCTTCAGCAGCACGGGGTTCATCAGAGCGGTCGGCTCGACGCGGCAGGCCTGCGCCTGCATCGCCTGCGCCCGGCCGATCTCCGCGCCCTCACGGGTCACGAACGAATTGAGCGACATGTTCTGCGCCTTGAAGGGCGCGACCTTGACCCCCTGCCGTACCAGCCACCGGCAGATCCCCGCCGTCACCACGCTCTTGCCGGCGTCCGACGTGGTGCCGGCGACCAGTAGACCCCTGCCGTTCACGAGTTGTGCCCCCTTGCCTTCCGCACGATGGCGCGCGCGGCGATTCCCGTGCCGAGCGCGAGCAGGCCGACCCGGCGGGAGAGCCGTACGGCCCGGTGGATGTCGCCGGTGGCCACGGGGCGGCCACCGCCGTTGAGCACGGGCCGGTGCTCGATCCGGCCTCCGTAGGAGAGCGTGCCGCCGAGCCGCACGCCGAGGGCGCCCGCGAAGGAGGCTTCCACCGGCCCGGCGTTGGGGCTCGGGTGCCGGTGCGCGTCCGCCCGCCAGGCGCGCAGCGCGCCGCGCGGATCCGGGCCCGCGACGGCGGCGAGCACGGCGGTGAGCCGGGCGCCGGGCCAGCCGGCGACGTCGTCGAGACGGGCGGAGGCCCAGCCGAACCGCCGGTGGCGAAGCGACTTGTGGCCGACCATCGCGTCGAGGGTGTTCACGGCGCGGAACCCGAGGAGTCCGGGCACGCCGGCCGCGGCACCCCACACCAGGGCACCGACCACGGCGTCCGAGGTGTTCTCCGCGACGGACTCCACCACCGCCCGCGCCATGGCGTCGGCGTCGAGGGCCTGCGGGTCCCGGCCGCACAGGTGCGGCAGCCGGGCGCGGGCCGCCGAGAGGTCGCCCGCCTCCAGGGCGCGCCCGATGATCCGGGCCTCGCGGGCGAGTGAACTCCCGCCGACGACCGTCCAGGTGGCCGCCGCGGTGAGGGCGACGGAGGCGGCGGTGGAGGAGCGGGCTGCCCGGTGGGCGAGGGCGCCGAGGGCCACGGCTCCGCCGACGCAGACGGCGGTGTGCGCGGCCCCCCAGCCGCGGTGGTCCCGCCACAGCGCCCGTTCCACGGAGGCGGCCGTGCGCCCGAACGCGGCGACGGGGTGCCCGTGGCGCGGATCGCCCAGGATCAGGTCGGCGAGGAGGCCGGCGGAGGCGCCGTACGCGAAGACGCGATCGGCACGCATCGGCTCAGCCGGCCGAAGGGTCGGGCAGCGATCCTGTGGTGTACCCGAAGGCCTGTCTGGCCCTCAACGGCCGAGCGAGCATGGCGATATGTCCTCACTCAGGGTGTCCACGCCCTGGTTCGACGAGACCGGCGGCGAGAGTTCCTGGCTCCCGGGGACCGATACCCCGGTGACAGTGGCGGGACCGCGCCGGATTCGCACCGGCTTCCTCTTCTGCCGCCGTACATGGCCCGGGCAGTCCACCACGGGCCCGGAAGAGCCGTCAACTCGCCGCTGACCTGCACGGGGTGAGTGTGCAGAACCCCACACCGGCCCCGCCCGGCCGTGTCACGGCATACGAAAAGGCTCCTCCCCGTCAAGCGTCGGGGAGGAGCCTTCCACGGGTCGGTCAGGCCTTGACCACGATCAGGTAGATGCCGTACGCGACCGCCGACGCGCAGGCCGCGAAGCACACGTAGGCGCCCGTGGCGGCGAGGGTGGCGCCGCCGCCCTGGGCCGTGGCGCGTTCGCGGCGCGAGAGGCCCGCGACACCGAGGGTGAAGAGGGCCACGAGGCCCACGGTGACTCCGAGGCTGACGCCGAAGACGGAGCCGAGAGCTGCCCAGTCGATCTTCATGGTGATGCTTCCTTAGTAACCGGGCTCGGGGTCAGACGGTGGCCGGCGGGGCGGCCGGGTCGGCGGAGGCGGGCACCGGGGACGGGATCGTGGCCTTCAGCTCCTCGGCCAGGGCGGCCGTGGGCGGCGGGGTCACGGCGGCGATCGCGGTGGTCACCACGCCCGCCGGCTCCTCGGTCTCGTTGACGTTGCTGTGGTCGACGACCTCGCGGCGGGAGATCTTCCAGATCGCGGCGCTGGCGGCGACCAGGAAGACGGCGACGAGCGCGGTGCCCCAGTCACCGAGGTCGGTCACGGACTCGGCGAGCGCGGCGACCAGGGCAGCGGCCGGAAGCGTCAGTACCCAGGCGACGAGCATGCGGGTCGCGGTGGACCAGCGGACCACGCCGCCCTTGCGGCCGAGGCCGGCGCCCATCACGGAGCCGGAGACCACGTGCGTCGTGGAGAGGGAGAAGCCCAGGTGCGCGGAGGCCAGGATGGCGGTCGCAGCGCTGGTCTGGGCGGCGAACCCCTGCCGCGGCTGAAGGTCGGTGAGGCCCTTGCCCATGGTGCGGATGATGCGCCAGCCGCCGAGGTAGGTGCCGAGCGCGATCGCGAGACCCGCGCAGAGGATGACCCAGGTGGGAGGGTTGGAGCCGGGGGCGATGGAACCGCCGGCGACCAGCGCCAGGGTGATGATGCCCATGGTCTTCTGCGCATCGTTGGTGCCGTGGGCGAGCGAGACCAGACCGGCCGAGGCGATCTGCCCGGCGCGGTAGCCCTTGCGGGTGGCCTCGGTCTCGGAGCCCTTGCTCAGCGCGTAGGAGAAGCGGGTGGCGAGCAGGGCCGCCAGACCGGCGACGACCGGGGCGGCGACCGCCGGGATCAGGACCTTGGTGACGAGCGCGTCGCTGTGGACGGCGCCCGTGCCGGCCGAGGCGATCGTGGCGCCGATCAGGCCGCCCATGAGAGCGTGCGAGGAACTGGAGGGGAGTCCCACCAGCCACGTCACCAGGTTCCAGAGGATCGCGCCGACCAGGGCGGCGAAGATGACCTCGGGACGGATGCCGGTCTCGTCGACGAGACCCTTGGAGATCGTGTTGGCGACCTCCACGGAGAGGAAGGCGCCCACGAGGTTGAGCGCGGCGGACATGGCCACCGCGACCTTGGGCTTGAGCGCGCCGGTCGAGATGGTCGTGGCCATCGCGTTGGCGGTGTCGTGAAAACCGTTCGTGAAATCGAACGCGAGTGCGGTCACGACCACAATCGCGAGGATCAGCGAGAAGTTTTCCATTTACCCAGGCAATCGTTCGAGGTCATTGGCTGGTTGAACGTAGGCAACCTGGATGAACGGAAGGTGAACTGAGGCGGGCGCCGCGATGTCGCGGGCGCGTGTCTTCGAGAGATCCCCGTCACCCGCGGACGGGAGCGGGCTGGCAGGATCGACGTATGGCCGAACAGCAGTGTGACGACAGCGAGGACAGCGACGACAGCGACGACACGGCGGCCGCCTGGGAGGCGCTCGTCGCCACCGCCCGCCGTACCGTGGCCGACTCGCTGGTCGTCGGAACCTCCGGCAACGTCTCGGCGCGGGTCGGCGACACCGTGCTGGTCACCCCCTCCGGAGTGCCCTACGACCGGCTGACCCCGGACGACATCACCGGAGTCGACCTCACCGGACGGCGGGTGCTCGGCACCCTTGTGCCCACCAGCGAGCTGCCCATGCACCTCGCCGTCTACCGCACCACCGACGCCCGCGCCGTCGTCCACACCCACGCCGTGCACGCCACCGCCGTCTCGACGCTCGTCACCGAACTCCCGCCCGTCCACTACATGACCGGCGCCCTCGGCGGACCGGTACGGGTCGCCCCGTACGCGACGTACGGCACCGACGAACTCGCCGACAACATGCTGCGCGCCCTCGACGGACGTTCCGGCTGCCTCCTCCAGAACCACGGCACGATCACCCACGGCACCTCCCTCGACCAGGCCTACGACCGCACCGCACAGCTGGAGTGGATGTGCCGCCTGTGGCTCACGGCGTCCTCGGTACCGGGCCTGGCCCCCAGCCTGCTGTCCCCGCGCCAGCTGGCCGAGGCGAGCGAACGGCTGCGCGGCTACGGCCAGCCGCGACACCCCGAGGCGGCCGGGCCCACTGGCCGGTGAGCGGGTCCACCGGGACACTGGACCCGTGCGCACTGTCAAAGCGACGGCCGCTGCCGTCACAGCCGTCCTGGCGGCCGGCGCGGCCGGTGTCGCCGCCGGGCGCATGGCCAGCGACGCCGCCCTCAAGGCACCGCCCGGTCGGCCCCTGCCCACCGAGCCCCGGCTCACCGTGCACGCCACGGCCGCGGGCCGGATCACCCTCACCCGCGACCTGGCCTCCCTGCGCCCCGGCGTCTACGGCCTGTCCGGAAACGGCTCGCACGCGGTCGTCGGCCCGGTCATGGAGTCCGCCGAGCACACCGCCGACGCCGTCGTACGCCGACTGGACCGTGTCACCCACGGCACGCTCAGGCCCGGCGACAAGGTGTGGCTCACCCCCAACGTGCACGTCGGCAACCCCGACAGCGCGCTCGGCCTCGACCACGCCGACATCGACGTGCCCGGCGAGCTCGGCGCCCTGCCCGCCTGGTTCGTGCCCGGCTACCGGGACACCTGGGTAATCACCGTGCACGGTCTGGGCACCACCCGCGAGCACCCCATGAACGTCATGGGCTTCCTGCACCACAGACGCCTGCCCGTGCTCGACCTCGCCTACCGCGGCGACCTCGGCGCACCCCGCCCGCCCGACGGTCTCGGCCACCTCGGCGAGACCGAATGGCGCGACCTCGACGCGGCGATCCGCTACGCCGTCCGCTACGGCGCCCGCCGCGTCGTCCTGTACGGCTGGTCCACCGGCGCCGCCATGGCGCTGCGCGCGGTCCAGCACTCGCCGGTCCGCGACCGCGTCGCCGGACTCGTCCTGGACTCGCCGGTGCTCAGCTGGGAGGCCACCCTGCGCGCCCTCGCCGCCGCCCGGCACACACCGGAGGCGCTGCTGCCGCTGGCGGTGCGGGCCGCCCAGGGCCGTACCGGACTGCACCCCGACCACACCGGCCGGACCGCCGACCCGGCCGGACAGCTCACGGTGCCCACCCTGATCATCCACGGGCCCGACGACGAGGTGGCTCCCTGGGAGTACTCCCGCCGCCTCGCCGCCCTCCGTCCCGACCTGGTCGCCCTCCACACCGTGCCGCACGCCCCGCACGGCGCGATGTGGAACGCCGACCCGAAGGAGTACGAGGAGCGGCTGCGCCGCTTCCTGACCCCGCTGATGTGACACCCACCGGTGTGACCCCCGCCCGCCGTTCCGGTTGAGGCCGTGGGAGGGCCCGCACCTGGCTCGATCCCGACTCCTCGGCCCTCGCCGGAACGCGTGCGTTGGCCCTCTCCGTCGCCCGCGGTGACATTCCGTTTGGGTTTTCGGACCGTCAACCGGAAGACTGCACCCGTGACGTCCCGTATCCCGCGCGACTCCAGGCTTCGACTCGTCCGACCGCGACCCCTGGCCGCCGCCCCCCGAGCGATGAACCAGCGGCGCACGCGCCGCCCCGCACCCCGCCCTCCGGAGGGCACGCCGGCCCCCGCGGAACTGGCCAGAATGGCGCGCGCCGGCCTGGCCGGCGCCGCTCGCGTCGCCCGCTGGGCCGACGCCTGCCTCGGCCCCGGCCGCGACGGCGGGACCGACGACGGCAAGGCCACCCTCTCCGACGCGACCGCCGAACGGGCCGCCGCCGACCTGGGCCTGACCGCCGCTCAGGTCCGCGCCGACTGGGACATCGCCCGCCTCGCCGGCCTCGTCGAGGTGCACGGCGACAGCGCGCGCCCCGGCTGGCGCCTGCGCGCCTGGGACCGCGACGACAGCGCCGTGCTGCGCGGCTGGGTCGCGCTCTTCGACGCCTGGTCGCTCGCCTACCCGGAGCACCCGGAACACCCGGACCACGAGCCCGCCGCGGTCGCCGAGGTCGTCTCGGCCATGCCGCAGGTGCTCTCCTTCCTCCAGCTGTCCGCCGGTCCCGTCCCGGTCGAGCAGCTCCTCGACCTGCTCCAGCAGCGGGTCACCGAACTGCGCACCGAGCGCGGCGGGGCCTTCGCCCCGCTCGCACCGCTGCTCGACTGGTCCCTGCACGCCCTCGCCTCCGTCGGCGCCCTCACCTGCGGCGACGGTCAGGCCACGCTCACCCCGCTGGGCAGCTGGGCGGTCTGGATCAAGCTGGAGCAGATCTGCGTGGCCGCGCAGAGCCCCGCCGGGAACATCGAACAGGGCGCCGAGGACATGCTCCGCGGCTGCGCCCAGCTGCGCCCCAACGCGGCCCGCGCCGAGTACCGCGCCTGGCTCGCCGCCCGCACCGTCGGCAGCGCCGTCACCGAGCTGATCGAGGCCGCCCGGGGGGAGGACGCCCTGCTGCGCGGCCTCGCCTTCGAGGCACTGCGCGTCGTCGGCGCCCCCGCCGAGCCGGATGTGCACGCCGTGCTGGACGAGCCGACCCTGCGGCCGTACGCCCTCCTGTGGCTCGCCGAGCACGACGGCGTGGACCCGGAGGACGCCCACGAGGCCCTCACCCGGGAGGAGGCCACCTGGCTGTGGGTGGACACCGCCGCGGCCGTCGCCGACCACGGCGACGCGCCGCTGCTCGTCCGGCACCTGGAGTCCGCCGTGCAGCCCACCGTCCCCCAGCTCCTGGACGAGGTGCGCGCCGTCGGGCATCCCCGCACCGTGCAGGTCCTGGTCGCGCTCGCCGCCGCCCACCCCGACCCCGCCTTCGCGAAGGCACTGCGCCGGGCCGCCTTCCAGGTGCACACCGGCGGATAGCCCCCCGCCCGGGGCGTGGGTCCGTCGGGCCGCCGGCCCGCTCAGGCCCCCGTGTCCGGCGCGTAGGTGCCGAAGCTCCAGATGTTGCCCTCGGTGTCCCGGGCCATGTAGTCCCGTGAGCCGTAGTCCTGGTCCGTCGGGGGCATCAGGATCTCCGCGCCGTGGTCCACCGCGCGCTGGTGGTGTGCGTCGACGTCGTCCACCACCACGTACACCCCCGAGGGGCCGGCCTCCTTCATCGCCGTGTCGAACACACCGCCGCGGCCCTTGGAGCCGAGCATCACCGCCCCGTTGCCCTGCACCAGCTCGGCGTGCAGCACCGCGCCGTCCTCGCCCTCGTACACCGACAGCTCGGTGAATCCGAAGGCCTCCGTGAGCTGCGCTATCGCCGCCTTCGCGTCCGCGTACAGCAGCGTCGGAAACACACTCGGCCGACCGCCCGTACCTGCCATGCCGCTCACTCCCCTGTGCGTCGGGATGAACCGGGAATCCGGACCGACGCCAGTGTGACACCCGCCACTGACAACGCCCCCGGTGCGGCGGCCGGGCTGTTCAGCGGAACGTGTCGCACCGGGCCATGTCGCCGGTCCGGTAGCCCTCGTAGAACCACTGCTGCCGCTGCCGCGCCGAGCCGTGCGTCCAGGTCTCCGGCGTCACCCGCCCCTGGTACCGCTCCTGGATCCGGTCGTCGCCCACGGCCGCCGCCGCGGACAGGCCGTCCTGGATGTCGGCGGTCGTCAGATTCGTGATCAGCGGCTTTCCGGTCGACTCGTCCTTGGTCGTGGTGGCGTGGTGCGCCCACACCCCGGCGTAGCAGTCGGCCTGCAGCTCGACACGCACCGCGTTGCTGTTCGAGCCGGTCTGCCCGTCCCTGGTGCGGCCCAGGGTGCCCATCAGGTCCTGCACGCGGTGCGCGTACTCGTGTGCCACCACATAGGCCTGCGCGAACGAGCCGCCGCTCGCCCCGAACTTGTCCCGCAGGTCGCTGAAGAAGCCGAGGTCCAGATAGACCTTGCGGTCCCCGGGGCAGTAGAACGGCCCGACCGCCGAGGTCGCCGTCCCGCACGCGGTGCCGACCCGCCCGCTGAACAGGACCGTCTGAGCGGGCGTGTACCGTCCGCCGCGGTCCCGGAACTCCTGCGACCAGAAGTCCTGCACGCTGTTGACCACCGCCACGATGCGGCAGTCCTCCTTGGTGTTCGCGTCGCGCCCGGTGTGGCAGGACTGCTGGACCTGCGCCAGCGAGGACGAGGTGGGCGCGGGCGAGTCGCTGCCGTCGGACAGGCCGAGCTGGTCGGGGCCGACGCCCAGGAGCAGACCGAGGATCAGCGCGATCAGCCCCGCGAGGCCGCCGCCCACCGTCGCCTTCCCGCCCGGAATCCGACTGCCGCGCACATCCTGCACCTCGGAGGTGTCCAGGTCCGCGTCGTCGTCGAACTGCATGGGGTACCGCCTCTGCTCGCGTCGCCCCCTGAACCCCCACCGTCGTCCGCTGTCATCCGCTGCCATCGTCACCCGCGGCCCAGGCGCCCGCATCCGGGTCGGGGTCCGGGCCGACCGCACGCCCAGAAAAAGCGCTTGCACCACCCCGTTAGAATGGCCCCCATGGCCATTCTCCTCGCGCATTAGACGGCGGGAACGCCCTCAGCCGCCCACCCGTCAATCCCAGTCCCGCCTGGAGTCTGTCCGTGATCTCCGCCTCCGGTATCGAGCTGCGCGCCGGTGCCCGCATCCTCATCGAGAACGCCACCTTCCGTATCGCCAAGGGCGACCGCATCGGCCTGGTCGGCCGCAACGGCGCGGGCAAGACCACCCTCACCAAGGTGCTGGCCGGTGAGGGCATCCCCGCCGCCGGCAACGTCGCCCGCTCCGGCGAGGTCGGCTACCTCCCGCAGGACCCCCGCACCGGCGACCTGGACGTCCTCGCCCGCGACCGGATCCTCTCCGCGCGCGGCCTCGACGTGCTGCTGCGCAAGATGCGCGAGAACGAGCAGCGCATCGCCACCGGCACCGGCAGCACGCGCGACAAGGCGATGAGGCAGTACGAGCGCCAGGAGACCGAGTTCCTCACCAAGGGCGGGTACGCCGCCGAGGCGGAGGCCGCCACCATCGCCGCCGCGCTCAATCTGCCCGACCGGGTGCTCGGCCAGCCCCTGCACACGCTCTCCGGCGGTCAGCGCCGCCGTATCGAGCTGGCCCGGATCCTGTTCTCGGACGCCGACACCCTGCTGCTCGACGAGCCGACGAACCACCTCGACGCGGACTCGATCATCTGGCTGCGCGACTACCTGAAGACCTACCGCGGCGGCTTCATCGTGATCTCTCACGACGTCGACCTGGTCGAGACGGTCGTGAACAAGGTCTTCTACCTGGACGCCAACCGCGCCCAGATCGACGTCTACAACATGGGCTGGAAGCTGTACCAGCAGCAGCGCGAGGCCGACGAGAAGCGCCGCAAGCGCGAGCGCGCCAACGCCGAGAAGAAGGCCGCCGCCCTCAATTCGCAGGCCGACAAGATGCGCGCCAAGGCCACCAAGACGGTCGCCGCGCAGAACATGGCCCGCCGCGCCGAGAAGCTGCTCTCCGGTCTCGAAGCGGTCCGGATCTCCGACAAGGTCGCCAAGCTCCGCTTCCCGGACCCGTCGCCCTGCGGCAAGACCCCGCTGATGGCCGAGGGCCTGTCGAAGTCGTACGGCTCGCTGGAGATCTTCACCGACGTCGACCTGGCCATCGACAAGGGCTCCAGGGTCGTCATCCTCGGTCTGAACGGCGCCGGCAAGACGACCCTGCTGCGGCTGCTCGGCGGCGTCGAGCAGCCCGACACCGGCGAGGTCGTCCCCGGCCACGGCCTCAAGCTCGGCTACTACGCCCAGGAGCACGAGACCCTGGACCCCGAGCGCACGGTGCTGGAGAACATGCGCTCGGCCGCCCCGGACATCGACCTGGTCGAGATCCGCAAGACACTCGGCTCGTTCCTGTTCTCCGGCGACGACGTGGACAAGCCGGCCGGTGTCCTCTCCGGCGGCGAGAAGACCCGGCTCGCGCTGGCCACGCTCGTGGTGTCGTCGGCGAACGTGCTGCTCCTCGACGAGCCGACCAACAACCTCGACCCGGCCAGCCGCGAGGAGATCCTCGGCGCGCTGCGCACCTACAAGGGCGCGGTCGTCCTGGTCACCCATGACGAGGGCGCCGTCGAGGCGCTCCAGCCGGAGCGGATCATCCTGCTGCCGGACGGCGTCGAGGACCTGTGGGGCGCCGACTACGCGGACCTCGTCGCCCTCGCTTGATCGAATGTGTGATCCACAGGCTATGGATCATTCGGCTTATCCGTGATCCATCATCTGAGTGAGATCTCCTCGTATCGGGGTGTGTCCTACACCGATTTTCGCGGCCGACCCCTTTCTGACCGGGGGTCGGCCGCGTCGCATCTCTGACCTGGCACTTAGCGGAAGAACCCGTTCGGCGGCACGGCCGGCGCCGCCCGGAATCACCCGTTCCGCTTGTGGGGACGAGCTCCTGTCGTCACAAGCTTGTCCCACAGACCTTGCCGAATGGGTGGCCATCGGGCCCTGGAGGGGTGATCATGAGGGGACCAGAGCGCACTTCCCATGAGGAGGCACGGGTGGCCGAGACTCTGAAGAAGGGCAGCCGGGTAACCGGCGCCGCGCGCGACAAGCTCGCGGCAGACCTGAAGAAGAAGTACGACTCCGGTGCGAGCATCCGGGCGCTGGCCGAGGAGACCGGCCGCTCGTATGGCTTCGTGCACCGGATGCTCAGTGAGTCGGGCGTCACGCTGCGTGGACGTGGCGGGGCGACCCGGGGCAAGAAGGCCGCAGCGTCCTGACGCCGGGCGGCCCATCGCCTTCGATGGTGGCCACCCGGTCGGTCTGCTGATCGCCCGGGTGGTTACTGTGCAGTCACTTAGCTGTGCCGTCGTACGGCGATGCCGTACGGTGCGCAGGACGACCGCACCCCTCGGAGGCACCCCATGGCTTCGCCCGACAAGGATCTGTCGCCCGTACTCGACAAGGACGGCGTACGGCTCACCGTCGGCGACGCGCTCGCCACGGTGACGCTGACCAACCCGGCCAAGCTGAACGCCCAGAGCCCTGCCATGTGGCGGGCGCTGGCCGAGGCCGGGCGGCTCCTGCCGGGCTCCGTCCAGGTGGTCGTGCTGCGCGGCGAGGGCAAGTCCTTCTCCGCCGGGCTGGACCGGCGGATGTTCACACCGGAGGGCATCCCGGGCGAGGCGCCGTTCACCGATCTCGCGCGTCGTGACGACGCCGGGCTGGACGCGACCATCGCGGAGTTCCAGGAGGCTTTCACCTGGTGGCGGCGCAGCGACATCGTGTCCATCGCCGCCGTCCAGGGGCACGCCATCGGGGCCGGCTTCCAGCTCGCCCTCGCCTGCGACCTGCGCGTCGTCGCGGACGACGTGCAGTTCGCCATGCGCGAGACCAGCCTCGGACTGGTGCCCGACCTGACCGGCACGCATCCGCTCGTCGGGCTCGTCGGCTACGCCCGCGCGCTGGAGATCTGCGCCACCGGACGGTTCGTGCCGGCCGAGGAGGCCGTCAACTGGGGCCTCGCCAACCTGGCCGTGCCCGTCGCCGAACTCGACGCCACGGTCCGCGACCTCGCGGCGGCACTGCTCGTCGCGCCCCGGGACGCGATCGTGGAGACCAAGACGCTGCTGCGCGACGCGAGCGGCCGCACCTTCGACGAGCAGCGCGCCGCGGAACGTCAGGCCCAGGCCCGCCGACTGCGTGACCTCGCCGGCATGGGCGAGTAGTCCGCGGGCCCGGCCGGCATCCGCCTTGGCGGGCCCGGCCGGCATTGCCACCGGCGCCGCCGCCTCCACCGCGAGGCGGCGGCGCCGTCGTCGTTGCTCCAGGCTGCCGCATCCTGAGCGCGCGGCCGGGTAACCCCGCTTACCTTGGTTCGGGGGACGACGACCGGAAGGACGTACGGCCATGACCGACATGACGGAGCAGAACCGGACGCCCCCCGAGGCCGACGCCCAGTCGTCCGCGCAGCCCCGCAAGGCCGTGCGACGCGGCGGCGGTGACCCGGGGGTTCGGGGACGGACGACCATCGCCGACGGGGTCGTCGAGAAGATCGCCGGGCTCGCCGCACGGGACGTGCTCGGCGTCCACGCCATGGGCAGCGGGCTGTCGCGGACCTTCGGCGCCGTACGGGACCGGGTGCCGGGCAGTGGCACCAAGTCGGTGACCCGGGGCGTGAAGGCGGAGGTCGGCGAGGTGCAGACCGCCCTCGACCTGGAGATCGTCGTGGACTACGGCGTCTCCATCGGCGACGTGGCACGGGCCGTGCGGGAGAACGTGGTCGCCGCCGTGGAACGGATGACCGGACTCGAGGTCGTCGAGGTCAACATCGCGGTCAGCGACGTCAAACTGCCGGACGAGGAGGACGACGAACCGGAGCCCCGGATCCAGTGACGCACCGCCCCCGACGACGCACGGCTGACGAGCTGAGGAGCGCAGCATGAGCATGGCCGCGGTCGGCATGATCGCCGGAATGGCGCTCGGCTTCGCCGGGTACTTCGGCGGATTCGGTGCCTTCCTGCTGGTGGCGGCGCTGGGCGCCGTCGGCTTCGTGGCGGGCCGGATCCTGGAGGGTGACCTGGAGCCGGGTGACTTCTTCCGCGCCCGCGACGACCGGCGTGACCGGCGCCGGTGACCGCCGTGAACAGCACGACCGATGAGCCGCGCGGAGCCGGGACCGCCACGCGGCCCGGCGAGCGCGGCGCGCTGCGGATCGCCGACCGGGTCATCGCCAAGATCGCGGCACAGGCCGCCCGCGAGGCCGCGGGACCGCCGACCGGACACGCCGCGCCCCCGCAGACCACCGTGACCGTGCACCACGGCACCGCCCGGATCCGGGTCCGCCTCGAACTCGACTACCCCACCGACATCGGCGCCCGGTGCGCGGCCGTACGCCGCCACGTCGCGGAGCGGGTGCACGCGCTGACCGGAATGGCGGTGCCGGAGGTCGTCGTACACGCCGAGGCACTGCACCCGCTCCCGGCCACCGGGCAATCCGTCGAGAAGGAGCCCGGCGCACTCCCCGCAGCGACGGCCCACGCCGATCGTGTGTGGTCGGCGCGCCGGGTCCCCGCGGGCGTCGTCGCGCTGCTGCTCCTGATCGTCGCGGCCGCCTTCCTGTACGACATCGCCGCCGTCCGGGCGCACCGGCCCGCCATGCGCTGGCGCCGCGAACTGGCCGCCCAGCTCGCCACCCGCCCCCTGGACGACACCTGGGTGCTGGTCGGCGCCGGTGTCGCGGCGGTCATCGGCCTGTGGCTGATCGTGCTCGCCGTCACGCCGGGACTTCGGGACCTGCTGCCCATGCGCCGACCGCACCCGGACGTCCGTGCCGCGCTGGGCCGGGACGCCGCCGCCCTGGTGCTGCGCGACCGTGCCATGGAGATCGCGGGCGTACGGGCGGCACGGGTGAGGGTGCGGCGGAGGAAGGCCGATGTCCGCGCGGTCTCGCACTTCCGCGAACCGGAAGACGTACGCGCCGACCTGGACGCCACGCTCACCGATGCGATCGGCGGCCTCGTGCTGACCCGGCCGGTCGCCCTGTCGCTGCGTGTCGCGCGGCCCGGACGCAAGGGGTGAGGCCGGTGCTCAGGACGGTCAACCGGATACTGATCGGGGTCGCCGGCCTGCTGCTCGCCGTCGTCGGAGGCTCGGTGCTCGCCGTGGGTCTCGGCGTCCGGCCGCCGGCGTGGTGGATCCACGACGGACCGCACGACGTCCTGCTCACCCAGGCCCGGCGGACCCGGTGGCAGGACAACGGCTGGTGGTGGCCGGCCGTCCTCGGTGCGCTCGGCGTCCTCGTCCTGCTCGCGCTCTGGTGGCTCACGGCGGTGCTGCGCCGCCGCCGGCTCGGCGAGTTCCTCGTCGAGACCGGCGACGACGGTGCGGGCGTGCTGCTGCGCGGACGGGCCTTCGAGGACGCGCTGGCCGACGACGCGGCGGGCCTGGACGGTGTGGCGTACGCACAGGTCACGCTCACCGGCGGACGGCACGCCCCCGGGGCCCGCGTACGGCTCCAGCTGGAGCCGTACGCCGACCCCGGCACGGTGCTGCGGGACCTCACCGCGCGGTCCCTGGCCCACGCCCGGGAGTCGGCGGGTCTGGCCGGGCTGCCGACGGAGGTACGGCTCCGGACGGTCAAGCACCGCGCGGAAAGGGTTACTTGACGCTCAGAACCCGTGCCGCACCCCGCCGTCCACCGGCACCATGACCCCGGTCACATAGCCCGCGGCCGGGGAGAGCAGAAACGCGGCCACCCGCCCGAAGTCCTGGGGCGTCCCGTACCTGCGCAGCGGGATCCGTGACTCGTTGGCCGCCCGGGTGGCCTCGGGGTCCGCCGACAGACCGTCCAGCTGGCGCATCCGGTCGGTGTCGATGCGGCCCGGCAGCAGCCCCACCACCCGGATGCCGCGCGGGCCCAGCTCGTCCGCGATCGACTTGGCGAACCCGGCGAGACCGGGCCGCAGCCCGTTGGAGATCGTGAGCCCCGGAATCGGCTCGTACACGGAGCCCGACAGCACGAACCCGATGACACCGCCCGCCTCCAGCTCGGCCGCCGCGGCGCGGGCCAGCCGGACCGCGCCCAGGAACACCGAGTCGAAGGCGGCGGCCCACTGCTCGTCCGTGATGTCGGCGACAAAACCGGCCGGTGGGCCGCCGACGCTGACGAGCACGCCGTCGAAGCGGCCGAAGTGCTCGCGGGCGGCCGCGATCAGCCGCTCCGGAGCCGTCGCGTCGGCGTTGTCGACCGCCACCCCCACGGCGTCCGGCCCCAGTTCGGCCGCCGCCTGCGCGACACCCTTCTCGTCCCGCCCGGTGATGACCACCTTCGCCCCGTCGGCGAGGAGTTCGCGCGCCGTCGCGTTGCCCAGTCCGCGGGTGGCTCCGGTGACGACGTACACCCGGTCCTTCAGTCCAAGATCCATGATGTCTATCCTGCCCCGTCCTCCCCGAAGAGGGCGAGAGCGGAGTTCACCAGAGCGATGTGGCTGAACGCCTGCGGGTAGTTGCCGAGCTGGCGGCCCGCCACCGGGTCGTACTCCTCGGCCAGCAGCCCCACGTCGTTGACGAGACCGGCCAGCCTCTCGAACAGCTTCTTCGCCTCGCCCGTGCGGCCCGTCATGTGCAGCGCGTCCGCCAGCCAGAACGAGCACGCCAGGAACGCCCCCTCGCCGCCCGGCAGCCCGTCGACGGGCGTCTCCTCGGTGTCGTACCGGCGTACGAAGCCGCAGTGGCCCAGTTCCTCCCAGACCGCGTCCACCGTGCCGACCACGCGCGGGTCGTCCGGCGGCAGGAAGCCGACGCGGGGGATGAGCAGCAGTGAGGCGTCCAGTTCGCGCGAGCCGTAGTGCTGCGTGAAGGTGTTCCGCACCGGGTCGTAGCCGCGTTCGCACACCTCGCGGTGCACCTCGTCCCGCAGCGCGCGCCAGCCCTCCAGGTCCCCGCGCAGATCGGGCCGCTCCTCCAGGGTGCGCACCGCCCGGTCGGCCGCCACCCACACCATCACCTTCGAGTGGACGAAGTGCCGACGGCCGCCGCGCACCTCCCACAGTCCCTCGTCCGGCTGCCGCCAGTGCTCGCGCAGCCACTCCAGCAGGACGCCCTGGAGCGACCACATGTGCGGCCTGGTCGGCAGCCCCGCGCGCCCGGCCAGCCACAGCGAGTCCATCACCTCGCCGTACACGTCGAGCTGGAGCTGGTTCACGGCGGCGTTGCCGATCCGGACGGGCGCCGACCCGGCGAAGCCGGACAGCCACGGCACCGTGAACTCGGGCAGCCTCCGCTCGCCGGCCACGCCGTACATGATCTGCAGATCTCCCGGGTCGCCCGCGACCGCGCGCAGCAGCCAGTCACGCCAGGCCTCGGCCTCCTTGTGGTAGCCCGCGGACAGCAGGGCGCCCAGGGTGAGGGTCGAGTCGCGCAGCCAGCAGAACCGGTAGTCCCAGTTGCGGACCCCGCCCAGCTCCTCGGGCAGCGAGGTGGTGGCGGCCGCGACGATGCCGCCGGTGGGGGCGTAGGTGAGGGCCTTGAGGGTGATCAGGGAGCGCACGACCTCCTGGCGGTACGGGCCGTTGTAGCGGCAGCGGGCCGTCCAGTGCCGCCAGCCCGTGACGCTGGAGCGCAGCGCGTCGTACGGGTCGACGAGCGGGGGCCGCGGTTCGTGCGAGGGATGCCAGGTGAGCACGAACGCGACCCGCTCGCCCTCCGCGACGGTGAACTCCGAGTGGGTGCCGAAGTTCTCGCCCCAGGTCCGTACGGCGGGTTCGCTGCGCAGCCACACCGAGTCGGGGCCCGCGACGGCCACCCGGTGCCCGCCGGACTGGCGCATCCAGGGGATGATCACGCCGTAGTCGAAGCGGAGCCGCAGGGTGCTGTGCACGGTGACGCGGCCGCTGACGCCCTCCACGATGCGTACGACGTCGGGGCAGCGGTCGCGCTGCGGCATCAGGTCGGTGACCCGGACCGTGCCCTCCGCGGTCTCCCACTCGGTGTCCAGGACGAGGGTGTCGGCGCGGTACTCACGACGCGTGCACCGGTCCGCGCCCTTGGGCGCGATCCTCCAGTGGCCGTTCTCCTCGTCGCCCAGGAGCCGGGCGAAGCAGGCGGCGGAGTCGAAGCGCGGCAGGCAGAGCCAGTCGATCGAACCGTCCCTGCCGACCAGGGCCGCCGTCTGCTCGTCGCCGATGAGGGCGTAGTCCTCGATGCGGGGCTGCACGGGGTGCCGGTTCCCGGTGAGCCGGTCCGGCAATCAGAGGTGCGGCCGGGCGGGTGACACGCGGTCGGTCACACCCCGGCCGGTTCCGCCGGTGCGGCAGTCTCCTCCGGGGCGGCGGCCGTCTCGCGCTCCCGGTTCTCACGGCGCACCAGGACCACCCAGCCCACCGGGACGCCCGCGGCGAACAGCCACCACTGGATCATGTACGCGTAGTTGAGCGGGGCGTCCTCCTTGCCCGGACTGGAGATCTGCTGCGGGGTGTCGCCCTTCGGCTCGGGGGCCGTCTGCTCGACATAGCCGCCGAGTACCTCGGCGCCGAGCCGGCGCGCCTGCTGCTCGCTGCTGATCAGCATGACCTGGCGGTCCGGCAGCCCCTTGACGTCCTTGATGCCGCTCGCCGAGGTCGTCTCGTCGGGCTTGAGCCGGCCGGTGACGGTGGTCCGGCCCGCGGGCGGGGCGGGGATCTTCGGGAAGGCGGTCTGGGCGCCGTTCGCGGGGATCCAGCCGCGGTTGACCAGCAGTACCTTTCCGTCCGTCAGCACGAAGGGGGTCAGGACGTGGAAGCCGACCTCGTCGTCGGCGTTGACGCGGCGCCGGACCACGACCTCCCGGGAGGTGTCGAAGGTGCCCGTCGCGGTGACGCTGTGGTAGCGCTCGGACCGGGTCACGGTGTGGCCCGGGGACGTCAGCGTCTCCACGGCCACCGGCTTGGCGTTCAGCGCGTCGGAGACCAGCTGGTTGCGTGCGGTGCGCTCCTCGTACCGGTCCTGCTGCCAGAAGCCCAGCCTGATCATGGTGGGGATCAGGGCCAGGGAGAACAGGGTGAGGATCACCCACTGGCGGGTCAGCAGGAAGCGGTAGCGGTGCACCCCACGACGGTACAACTCGGTCGTGGGGTGCTGTCGGTCGGGTACCGGCTCACACCCGGTCCACGATCCCCGTCTTTCCGGCCGAGCGGGCGCAGTGCGCCCCGCAGTACCACTGGTTGTCGGCCTCCACGCCCTGGCCGATGATCGAGACCTTGCAGTGCTCGCAGACCGGGGCCATCCGGTGGATGGCGCAGGAGAAGCAGTCGAAGACGTGCACCGCTCCCTGGGCGTGCACCTCGAAAGTCATCCCGTAGTCATTTCCGCAAACTTCACATTTCGCCATGGGCCACAGAGTGAGCCGTCGCCCTCGCCCCGGCGAGCGGGCGCCGGGCGAGTCGCGCGGCAATCACCCGTCCGCAGCCCGTCCGCAGCTCCGGTGCGGGTCACCCTTCCGAGGCGGCTTCGACATCCCCGAGAAGCTGACCGAACGCCGCCTCGTCCACCACCGGCGTACCGAACTGGCGCGCCTTGACCGCCTTCGACGTGCCCGATTCGGGGTCGTTGGTGACGAGCAGGCTGGTCAGCCGGGACAGACTCGTCGCGACATGAAGACCGGCCTCGGTCGCCCGGTCCTCCAGCAGCTCACGGTCGACCGAGGTGTCCCCGGAGAACGCCACCCGCATGCCCTGCCTGAGACGTCCGCCCTCCTCGTAGCGGCCCGGGTTGGGGTACGGGCAGGCGGGCCGGCTGCGCGACGGACGCCAGCCGGCCGACCGGTAGCCGCCGCCCTGCCGGCCGATCACCGGGGCCGGCCGGTCGGTCCACTCCGTGAGCGGACGGCACTCCAGCAGCGGCAGCCGCACATCGTCCGCCGCCGCGGCCCGCAGACTCGGCCGGAACGCCTCCGCCAGCACCCGCGCGTCGTCCAGCGCGTGGTGCGCCTGCCGCTGCACGACACCGAAGTGCGCCGCCAGCGACTCCAGCTTGTGGTTGGGCAGCGGCAGGCCCAGCTCCTTGGACAGCGCGATGGTGCACAGCCGCTGCCGCACCGGCGCCTGCCGCTTCGCGCGCGCGTACTCACGCGCGATCATCTGCCAGTCGAAGACCGCGTTGTGCGCGACGAGCACCCGGCCGTCCAGCCGGGACGCGAACTCCTCCGCGATGTCCGCGAACAGCGGCGCGCCCTCCAGCACCTCGCTCGTCAGACCGTGGATCCACACCGGGCCCGGGTCACGCTCCGGATTGACCAGCGTGTACCAGTGGTCCTGGACCTCGCCGCGCCCGTCGAGCCGGTAGACGGCCGCGGAGATTATCCGGTCGTCCCGGGCCAGCCCGGTGGTCTCCACGTCAACGACCGCGTACCCCTGCGGATACGCGGCCGGCCACCGGGTGGCGGAGGGTGCTGCGGTCGTTCGGTCTTCGAGCATGGTCAATGAGGATACGGGCCGGGACCGACAGCCCCGCCCCGAAGCCCCCTCAGCAGCCCGCGGGGCGCCGCCGGTTCGAACACCGGTCGGGTGCCGCGAATGTCCGTGCACACGCCTATGGACCTTTTCGGCACCCGGTGCGAACGTGCTGCCGCCCGGCGGTTGACCCTCTACGGAAGGGCGGTACGGCGTATGGCACGCGTACGGTACGGCGCGCGGACCGAGGCGGAGATCACGGCCGCGCGCACCGCGAGCGCGAAGCTCCCGCACATCTGGTCCACCGGTGTGACAGCCGTCTGGGAGACCGACCCGGACGCGGTCGCCGCGGTCCTGCCGCCCCCGCTCAAACCGACGGCGCGGCCGCTCGTGCGAGTGAGCGTCAGCAAGGTGGAACTGCCCGGGTATCCGCTCGGCGCCGGGTCGTTCGCGGTCGCCGCCGCCCACGACTCGGTCGAGGGCTGGTACCCGCTCGTCATGCCGATGACCCACGAGCGCGCCCTCACCGGCGGCCGCGAGGTCTTCGGCGAGCCCAAGAAGCTCGGCGAGGTCACCGTGAAACGGGACGGCCTCGTCGTCCGCGCCGCGCTCGCCCGGCACGGCATCGCCTTCGTGGAGGTGCGCGGCGCCGTCACCGGCGTACTGCCCCTCCCGGAGCCGTCCCGGAAGACCGACTTCTACTTCAAGTGCCTTCCCGCGGTGGACGGTTCCGGCTTCGACGCCGATCCCGTCCTCGTGCACTGCGTACGCGAGGAGCGGGTCCGCAAGCTGGAGAAGGTCACCGGGGACGTGGTCCTGCGGGAGTCCATGTACGACCCCGTCGCCGACCTCCCCGTGCACCGCCTGCTGGAGATCAGCCTCGGCGAGAAGACCAGCGACCAGCGCGGCCGGGTCGTCGAACGGGTCGCCGCGCACGCCCTGTTGCCGTATCTCCACCAGCGCTACGACGATCCGTTCCAGGCGCTCGACGCGCCCCCCGAGGGGAGCGCCCGATGAGACTGCGGGCGGGACAGGTCGCCGTCGTCACCGGGGCGGCGAGCGGTATCGGACTGGCGATGGCCCGCAGGTTCGCGTCCGAGGGCCTCAAGGTGGTCCTCGCCGACGTCGAGGGGGCCGCGCTGGAGAAGGCCGCGGCGGACCTGCGCGCGGAGGGCGCCGACGTGCACGCGCGCGTGACCGACGTCAGCGAACGCGAACAGGTCATGGACCTCGCGGAATCGGCGTACGACACCTACGGCGCCGTACACGTCCTGTGCAACAACGCCGGGGTCGGCTCGGGCGCCGAGGGCCGGATGTGGGAACACGAGCCGAACGACTGGAAGTGGGCCTTCTCCGTCAACGTGTGGGGAGTCTTCCACGGCGTCCAGGCGTTCGTCCCCAGGATGATCAAGTCCGCTCAACCCGGTCATGTCGTCAACACGTCCTCCGCGGACGGCGGTATCGCCCCGCTGCCCACCGCCTCCGTCTACGCCGTCACCAAGGCGGCCGTCGTCACCCTGACGGAGTCCCTCTACGCCCACCTGAAGGCAGAGCAGACGCGCGTGGGCGCCTCGGTGCTCTTCCCCGGCCCGCACATGCTGCGCACCGGCCTGTGGGAGTCGCACCGCAACCGACCCGCCCGCTACGCCAAGCAGCGGCCGCGCCGGACCCCGTACCGCAGCCTCGACCAGTGGGAGACGGCGATGCGCGACGCGGGCCGCGAGGTGTCCTTCACCCCGGTCGAGGAGGTCGCGGACCTGGTCGTCGACGGCATCCGCGCGGGCCGCTTCTGGCTGCTGCCCGAGAGCGGGCACAGCGACGCCCAGATCCGGGCGCGGGCCCGCTCGATGCTCGACCGCGCCAACCCGTCGTACCTGGAGAACTTCATCCTGGACTGAGGAGGGCACCGCGATGACGGACCAGGACCCGTACCTGATCATCTCCTCCGACTGCCACGCCGGGCTGCCCACCGAGGAGTACCGGCCCTATCTGGAGTCCCGGTTCCACCGGGAGTTCGACGAGTTCCTCGCCGGCCGCGACCGGCGCCGCGAGGAGATGACCCGGCTGGGCATCCGCAACGAGGCCTTCGCCGACCGCTGGTTCCTGGACAACGAGGAGGGGCTGCGCGGCGGGTGGGACGCCGCGCAGCGGCTCAAGGAACTGGACGGCGACGGGGTGGCCGCCGAGGTCGTCTTCCCGGACGCCGACGCCGTGGACAGCCGCACGGCCGCGCCCTTCGGAGTCGGCCTCGGCCTCTCCGGCGACCAGGACCCCGAACTGGGCATGGCGGGCGCGCGGGCGCACAACCGCTGGCTCGCCGAGTTCGTCTCCCAGCACCCCGAACGGCACTGCGGAGTGGCCCTGCTGCCGGTCACCGCCGAGGTCTCCGCCGTGGTCGCCGAGGTCCACCGGGCCAAGGAGTCCGGCCTCGGCGCCCTGATGATCCCCTCCATGTGGGGCGACAGGGAGCCGTACCACGACCGCCGCTACGACCCCGTGTGGGCGGCCGCCGCCGAGTGCCGGATGCCCGTGCTCACCCACTCCGGCACCTCCCCGCGCCACGAGTACGGCGACCACCTCGGCATCTACGTCTCCGAGGTCACCTGGTGGCCCGCGCGGCCGCTCTGGTTCCTGCTCTGGTCCGGCGTGTTCGAACGCCACCCCGGACTGCGCTTCGGTGTCGCCGAGTGCGGCTGCTGGTGGCTGCCCAACCTGCTGTGGTTCATGGACCGGCTCTACCTCGGCGCGCACGGCGGCAAGAAGCTCTCCCCGTTCGCCGAACTGCGCCGTCCGCCGCACGAGTACCTCGACCGGCAGGTGTTCGTCTGCGCGACCAACACCAAGCGCCGCGAACTCGCCCACCGTTACGAGATCGGCGTCGACAACATCCTGTGGGGCAGCGATTTCCCGCACCCCGAGGGCACCTGGCCCGACACCCGCGGGTGGCTGCGGCGCACCTTCCACGACATCCCGGTCACCGAGACGCGCCGCATGCTGGGCCTGGCCGCGGCCGACGTCTTCGGCTTCGACACGGAGCGGCTCGCCCCGCTGGCCCGCCGGATCGGCCCCACCCCCGCCGACCTCGGCCAGCCGGACGACCAGGCGGCCGTGACGGCGTCCTGGGCCCGCTCGCGCGAAGTGGGCCGGCACTGGCTGACGGACAACGACTTCCCGACGCTGGGGACCACGTCATGAGCGGGGCGGGCGACGACGACCGATACACGGTGATCTCGGCCGACTGCCACGCGGGCGCCGACCTGCTCGACTACCGCCCCTACCTGGAAAATCGCCACCACGACGCGTTCGACGCCTGGGCGGACACCTACGTCAACCCCTACGAGGACCTCCTCGCCGACACGGCCGACCGGAACTGGAACTCCGAGCGCAGGCTGGCCGAGCTGGAGGCGGACGGCATCGTCGCCGAGGTCGTCTTCCCGAACACCATCCCGCCGTTCTTCCCCTCCGGAGCCCTCATGGCCCCACCGCCCACCGCCGCGGACTTCGAGCGGCGCTGGGCGGGCCTGCGCGCCCACAACCGCTGGCTCGCCGACTTCTGCGCGGCGGCACCGGGCCGCCGCGCGGGCGTCTTCCAGATCCTCCTCAACGACGTCGAGGAGGCGGTCAGGGAGATCCGCCGGGCGGTCGCCGCGGGACTCAGGGGCGGCCCGATGCTGCCGGGCACCCCGCCGGGATCCGGCCTGCCCGAGCTGTACTCGCGCGTCTACGACCCGATCTGGGCCGTCTGCGCGGAACTGGGCGTGCCCGTCAACCACCACGCGGGCTCCGCCTCCCCGCCGCTCGGCGACGAACCGGCGGCCCGCGCGGTGTTCATGGTGGAGACCACCTGGTTCTCGCACCGCGCGCTGTGGCACCTCGTCTTCGGGGGCGCCTTCCGCCGTCACCCGGGCCTGAGACTGGTCCTGACCGAACAGGGCTCGGGCTGGATCCCGGGCGTGCTCGACATGCTGGACTACTACCACGGCCGCATGGTCACGGCGGCGGATCGGACGGCCACCGCCGAGTCCAAGTTCGGTGCGGGCCTGGCCGCGGGCATGGGCGAGCCACCGTCCCGGGTGTGGCGCGACAACTGCTTCGTCGGCGCGAGTTTCATGCGCCCGCACGAAGTGCCGCTGCGCGACCGCATCGGCATCGACCGGATCATGTGGGGCAGCGACTATCCGCACGACGAGGGCACCCACCCCTACACCCGGGAAGCCCTGCGCTTCTCCTTCGCCGGCGTGCCGAGGGAGGAGGCCGCCGCGATGCTCGGCGGCAACGCGGCCCGCGTGTACGGCTTCGACCTCGGCCTCCTGGACCCCATCGCGGCGAAGGCCGGACCCACCGTCGCCGAAGTCGCACAGCCCCTCGCAGAACCGCCCGCGGACGCGACGAGCCCCGTGTTCGCGAGAGGAGCGTCGGTACGCGTCTGGTGACGCCCGGGGTGTCATCCTCGGACCCGTGACCGCACCACCCCATGACGAGGCGCACGGCGGAGCACTGGGCTCGCGGCTGAACTGGCTGCGGGCCGCGGTGCTCGGCGCCAACGACGGCATCGTGTCCACCGCGGGCCTGGTCGTCGGCGTGGCCGGTGCCACGAGCGACCGCGCGGCCCTGCTGACGGCGGGCCTCGCGGGACTGCTCGCCGGGTCCATGTCGATGGCGGCGGGGGAGTACGTGTCCGTCTCCACCCAGCGGGACTCCGAACTGGCCGCACTGGCCATGGAGAGACGGGAGCTGCGCGAGCAGCCGGAGGCCGAACTGGAGGAACTGACCGGACTGCTGGAGGACCGCGGGCTGACCCGGGAGGTGGCCCGCGAGGCCGCGGTCCAGCTCACCCGGCGGGACGCGCTGCGGGCCCACGCGCGCGTGGAGCTCGGCATCGACCCGGACCAGCTGACCAACCCGTGGCACGCCGCCTGGGCCAGCTTCCTCTCCTTCACCGTCGGCGCCCTGCTGCCGCTCCTCGCCATCGTCCTGCCACCCGCCTCCGTACGCCTCCTCGTCACCGTGGCGTCCGTCCTGGCCGCGCTCGCCCTCACCGGCTGGAGCAGCGCCCGCCTCGGCGCGGCCGACCCCGGGCGGGCGGTGCTGCGGAACATGGTGGGCGGGGCGCTCGCCATGGGCGTCACCTACGGCGCGGGAAGCCTGCTCGGAGCCGCCGGGGTATAGGCGGCCTCACGCGGCGGGTGGCGGTGCGGGCCCCGACAGGCGGCCCGCCCCGGTGGCGGCGTACGGTGAAATGCGCTCGACCACCCCCTGAGCGCCTCCCGTCCGCGCCCCAAGAGAAGGACCCTCGCCATGCGCGCCACCACCATCCACGCCCCGTACGACATGCGCGTGGAGGACGTCCCCGAGCCCGTGGTGCAGCTGCCCACCGACGCCGTCGTGCGGGTGCTGCGCGCCTGCATCTGCGGCAGCGACCTGTGGGCGTACCGCGGTGAGGCGGCCCGGCAGCCGGGGCAGCGGATCGGTCACGAGTTCCTCGGCATCGTGGAGGACACCGGCTCCGAGGTGGGCACCGTGCGGCGCGGCGATCTCGTGGTCGCCCCCTTCATGTGGTCCGACGGCGTCTGCGACTACTGCCGCGAGGGCCTGACGACGTCCTGCGAGCACGGCGGCTTCTGGGGTTCCGTCGGCTACGACGGCGGCCAGGGCGAGGCCGTGCGGGTGCCGTTCGCCGACGGCACCCTCGTGCAGCTGCCCAAGGACGCCGCCTCCGACGACCATCTGCTGTCCGCCCTGCTGACCCTCTCCGACGTGCTCGGCACCGGCCACCACGCCGCCCTCGGCGCGGGCGCCCGGCCCGGCGCCACCGTGGCGGTCGTCGGGGACGGGGCCGTCGGCCTGTGCGCCGTGCTGGCCGCCCGGCGCCTCGGTGCGGAGCGGATCATCGCGCTCGGCCGCCACCAGGTCCGTACCGACATCGCGCGACGCTTCGGCGCCACCGACGTCGTCGCCGAGCGCGGCGAAGCGGCCGTCGAGGCGGTCCGCGAGCTCACCCGCGGCCAGGGCGCGCACGCCGTGATCGAGGCGGTGGGCACCGAGCAGTCGATGAGCACCGCCCTCGGCATCACCCGGGACGGCGGCGCGATCGGCTTCGTCGGCGTCCCCCACGGCAGCGGCACCGGACTCGACCTCGGCGTCATGTTCGACCGCAACGTCGCGCTGCGCGGCGGCGTCGCACCGGTCCGCGCCTACCTCCCGGAACTGCTGCCCGACGTCCTGGACGGCACCGTCGACCCGTCCCCCGTCTTCGACCTGACGGTCGGCCTGGAGGAGGTCCCGGACGGCTACAAGGCGATGGACGAGCGCACCGCTCTCAAGGTGCTGGTCACCAACGGCTGATCAGACCCAGCGGGGCGCGTCCGACCCCCAGGGCACGGGCGGGTGCGCCCAGTCGGCCGGGCCGTCCGCGAAGGACACCGCCGGCGGGGCGTACCGCAGTCGTCCCAGCGGGCTGTCCCGCTCGAGGAGCCGGACGTCCGTCGGGTCGTACAAGGTGCCGCCCGCCGGGCCGTGTCCGACGCCCCGCGTCAGCCACGCCCCGGTGCGGGCCAGCGCCAGCCGTACCAGCCGGCTGCCGCCGTCGTACGACTGCTCCGTCAGCGACCGCAATACGGCGGCCGCCAGCAGATAGCCCGTGCCGTGGTCGAGGGCCTGCGCGGGCAGGGCACCGGGCCGCCCGCCCGTCCCCTCGGCCACCGCCACGCCGGTCGCGACCTGCACCAGGCTGTCGAAGCCCCGTCGTCCGCCCCACGGGCCGTGGGTGCCCCACGCCGACACCTGCGCCACGACCAGTCCGGGCCGTCGCCCGGCCAGCGCCCGCGGGGAGAGCCCGAACCGGTCCAGGGCATCCGGCCGGTATCCGGTGACCACGACGTCCGCCTCGGCGAGCAGTTCCTCGAAGACCGCGCGGTCGCTGTCGAGGTCCACCGTCGCCGACCGCTTGCCGGCGCCGGTGTCCGCGTGCAGATCGGGGAGCTCCGGCAGGTGCGGGGCGTCCAGGCGCAGTACGTCGGCGCCCAGCAGGGCGAGTGTGCGGGTGGCGACCGGGCCCGCGAGGACCCGGGTCAGGTCCAGCACGCGCAGTCCGGCGGCGGGCAGCAGGGGAGCGCGGCCGACGGGGGCGAGTGCCCGCACCGGCGCCGAGTCCAACCGGGCGCGCTCCACCAGTGGTTGCTGCACCACCGCGGCCGACTGCTCGTGCGCGGCCCACTCCCCGGGGGTGCGCAGGGCGACGGCGAGACCGCCGGCCGCGTACACGGCCTCCTCCACGGCGAGGGCGGAGCACCGGGCCAGCAGCCCGGCCACGTCGTCCGCGGTGGCGTCCTCGGGCATGGACAGCGCGCTCAGCAGCCGGGCGCGGTGGTGCGGGTAGTTCGCGTGTGTGCGCACCCAGCCGTCCGCCGTCCGCCAGAACCGCGACAGCGGCGCGAAGGCCTCCGGTGTGCGCCCGTCGACCTGGATCAGCCGTTCGCTGTGGAAGGCGGTGGCGACCGTCGCGTCGTCCACCAGGACCTCCGGCACTTCGGCGAGCCCGGCCCGCCGTGCCCCGAGTTCGGCGGCGGCCAGCGCGCAGGCTCCGACGCTGGCCCTCGCCAGCTCCCGCACCGGCAGCCGGGCGTCGAGCGCTCCCCGGCGCGGGACGACGGACACCCGCGGGACCAGGGCGGGATCGCCGCCCACCGCTTCCCATGCGGACGTGATTGCCTTGATTGCAGTCATGACTGCACTATCCACTATTGATTCAAGGGGAATTCGATCAATGTATGGAAGGTCTGCATGCGAAGGGGCGGGCAAGCCGACCGGCTCACCCGCCCCCAGGCGGTGGGACCCGCGCTACCTCGGTGTCACCGTGTCACCGCGTCCAACGCGTCCGCCGTGCCGAACCCGTAGAAGGAGTTGTGGTTCTTCGGGCCCTTGCACTCGGCGTCGACCTTGCCGTCCCCGTCGATGTCGTACGGGTCCGTGCACGGCGTGGCGTCGGCCTCGGCGTACAGCAGCGCCTTCACCAGAGCGGCGGAGGCATGCGGATGGGTTGACTTGATCAATGCGGCCACCCCGACGACATGCGGTGTCGCCATAGAGGTGCCGGCCATGTATCCCCACCTGCCGCCCGGCAGCGGGCCGAGGATCAGACCGCTCGTCGCCGGGGACTGCGGCGCCTGGTAGGCCGTCGAGTCGCCGCCGGGTGCGGCGATGTCGATGACACCGAGGCCGTAGTTGGAGAACGACGACTTGAGGCCCTTGGCGCCGGTCGACGCGACCGTGACGACACCCGGCAGCTGGGTCGGTATGTCGGAGCACCGGTGCGGATCGATCACCCGGTCCGAGGGGGTGCCGTCGTTCGGGGAGACCGGATCGGTGATCGCGTCGGAGTCCAGGTCGTAGCTCTCGTTGCCCGCCGCCGCGACGTTGACCGTGCCCTTCTTCTCCGCGTACCGGGAGGCCCGGGTGACGGCGTCCACGAGCGCCCTCTGGTCCGGGTCGTCCTTGCAGTTGAAGTACCACGGGTCGGTGTAATAGCTGTTGTTCGTCACGTCGACGTCGTGCTCGGCCGCCCACATGAAGCCGCAGACCACGGCCTCCGTGTAGAAGTAGCCGTCCGGGTTGGCGACCTTGATGCCGGCCACCCGCACGCCCGGCGCCACCCCCGTGATGCCGACGCCGTTCCTGGCGCCCGCGATCTCACCGGCCACGTGGGTGCCGTGCGGGCTCTCGGACGCGCTGGGCCGCCAGGCGCCGTCGGCCGTGTCCGGCTTGCCCGACACGCAGTTGACGGAGGCGTTCCGGTCGAAGTTGGGCGCGATGTCGGGGTGGGTGTCGTCCACTCCGGTGTCGATGACCGCGACGGTCACCTTCCGGCTGCCGAGGGTCTTCTCGTGTGCCTTGTCCGCCTTGATGGCCGGCAGGTCCCATTGGAGTGGTTCCAGCGGGTCCTGTCCGTCGGCCGCCCGGGTCCGCGCGACCTGCTCGGCACTGAGCACCTGCGGGGCGCCGATGTCGGTGGTCGACTGCGTGGGCAGCGGCGCGTTGCGCGTGGCGCCGGCCGAGTCGACCCCGTGCACCTTGCGGATCTTCCGGGCGAAGTCCGGGTCCGCGGAGTGCACGACGAGCACACCGATCCGGTCGTACGAGGTCACGACCGTGCCGCCGGCCTTGGTGACGGCCTTGCGCATGCGTGCGGACGCGCCGTGCCCGGGGTGGATGTTCACGACATAGCTGAGCGAGGGGGAGTCACCGGCGGCCGTCGTGGTGACGTCGGCCGCGGTCGCCGTGACGTTAGGCAGGAAGGCGAGAGCCGATGCCATGGCCATACCGAGCGGAATCGCCATGGCGCGGCGGTAGCGCGACTGGGGCGCTGTCATGTGTCTGTGTCTCCCGTTCGTTCAGCGGACCGCGCGGAGCGCGTTGACGACGCCGTGCCCGTAGAACCCGTTGACGTGCTTGCCGCCCACGCAGGTGGCGTCCACGACACCGTCGCCGTCCCCGTCGTAGGGACCCGCCGGGCAGCCCGGGTTGTCCGCCTCGGCCTTGAGGAGCGCCTGCAACTGGGCCGGGGAGGCGTGCGGGTGAGTGGACTTCAGCAGCGCGGCCACCGCGGCCACGTGCGGCGAGGCCATCGACGTGCCCTGCAGGAAGCCGTACTGGTTGTTCGGCAGCGTGGACAGGATGCGGCCGTTCTGCGACGGAGTGCCGGGGATCTGGTACTTGTCGCCGCCCGGGCCCGCGACGTCGATCACGCCCTTGCCGTAGCTGGAGTAGTACGACTTGGCGCCCTTGACGCCCACCGCGCTGACCGTGACCACACCGGGCAGCTGGGTCGGCACGTCGAAGCACTTGTGCGGGTCCACCGTCCGCGTGACGGCGGTCGAGTCGTCGGGGCTGGAGGCGTCGGTGAGGGCGTCCGCGTCGAGGTCGTCGTTGGAGTTGCCCGCCGAGGCCACACTGAGCGTGCCCTTGTGCTGGGCGTAAAGCTGCGCCCGGTTGACGGCGTCGACAATGGCGCGCTGATCAGGGTCGTCCATGCAGTTGTACAGCCAAGGGTCCACGTAATAGCTGTTGTTGGTGATCTCCACACCATGGTCCGCGGCGAAGACGAAGGCGCATACGACGCTCTCCGGGTAGAACAGCTGCGTCGAGTCGGGCTGGGCCACGGTGATGCTCGCGACCTTCACACCGGGCGCGACCCCCGCCACGCCTATGCCGTTGCGGGCCGCCGCGATCTCGCCCGCCACATGTGTGCCGTGGTAGTGGTCGGCGTCCGCCGGCCGCCAGGCGCCGTACGTGGTGTCGGGCTTGCCGCTGACGCAGCTCGCCGACTGGGAGGCGGAGAAGTTGGGCGCGATGTCGGGGTGGGTGTCGTCCACTCCGGTGTCGATGACCGCGACGGTCACCTTGCGGCTGCCCGGGTCGATCCTGGCCGCCTTGTCCGCGCCGATCGCCTTCAGGTCCCACTGGTCGGCCTCCAGCGGCTCTTCGCCGGCCGCCGCCCTGCGCTCGACCTTCGCGGCCTCCGCCTTGGACAGCACCTGCACGGCGCCCTCGTCCGTGGTGCCCGCGGCGCTGAGCGGCGCGGTCCGGGTCGCGCCCGCGGACTGCACTCCGCGCACCGCGCGCATCTCCTTGCCGAAGTCGGGGTTGGCGGAGTGCACGACGATCACGCCGATCCGGTCGTACGACGCGACGACGCTGCCGCCGTGCGCGGCGATCGCGCGGCGCACCGACGCGATCGTCCGGTGGTCCGTGCGGGTGTTGACGACATACGCCAGCGCGGGACCGTCCGCCGCGTGGACTGCCGGGGCCGTTCGCGGGGTCGCCGAGGCCGCCGACGGCAGGAAGCCGAGCGAGGCGGTCAACGAGAGCACTACCGGCACCGCGAGGGCGAGCCGCCGTCTGGAGCGCAGATGAACCATGGGATCTCCACATCATCCTGAAAACGAAACCAGCCCGAGACACAGTGCTGCTCGGGCAGGTACATGACGGGTGGTGCAGGGCGAAGCTATCCCCCCGAGGCCGACTTCCGAAAGAAGTTGCGACGGTTGAACCACCCCTCGCGTGGCTCCGTGACCTTGAACAGGAAGCACGAGGACGATGTGCTCCCCGTCACATTTGAGCCCGTAACCCCAGGAGATTCCGTGGCAACCGAGACCCCGCCCCCATCGAACGCGCAACACCCACTCCCCTCGGCGGAGGAGTTCGCCGCGGTGCAGCAGAGCGCGGAGTTCGGGGATCTGCGCCGCTCCTACCGGTCGTTCGCCTTCCCGCTGACCATCGCGTTCATCGCCTGGTACCTGCTGTACGTGCTGCTCTCCAGCTACGCGGGCGACTTCATGGGCACCAAGGTGGCCGGCAACATCAACGTGGCCCTGGTGCTGGGCCTCGCGCAGTTCCTCACCACGTTCCTCATCGCCTGGTGGTACGCGCGGCACGCCGCCGCCCAGCTCGACCCCAAGGCCGAGGCCATCAAGTCCCGGATGGAGCACGGCGCATGAGCATCGCACAGCAGAGCGTCCTGGCCGCCGGCGAGGCGAGCGAGCACCGGCCGCTGATCATCTCCCTGTTCGCGGTGTTCGTCGCCGCCACCCTCGTCATCACGGTCTGGGCCGGCCGCCAGACCAAGGACGCCGCCGACTTCTACGCGGGTGGACGGCAGTTCACCGGCTTCCAGAACGGCCTCGCGGTCTCCGGCGACTACATGTCCGCCGCGTCCTTCCTCGGCATCGCCGGCGCCATCGCCCTCTTCGGTTACGACGGCTTCCTCTACTCCGTCGGCTTCCTGGTCGCCTGGCTGGTCGCCCTGCTCCTGGTCGCCGAACCGCTGCGCAACTCGGGGCGCTACACGATGGGTGACGTGCTGGCGTACCGCATGCGCCAGCGCCCGGTCCGCACGGCCGCCGGCGTCTCCACCATCGTGGTGTCGATCTTCTACCTGCTGGCACAGATGGCGGGCGCGGGCGTGCTGGTCTCCCTGCTGCTCGGCATCACCAGCGACGGCGGCAAGATCGGCATCGTCGCCCTGGTCGGCGTCCTGATGATCGTGTACGTCACCATCGGCGGCATGAAGGGCACCACCTGGGTCCAGATGGTCAAGGCCGTACTGCTGATCGCCGGTGCCCTGCTGCTCACCTTCCTGGTGCTGCTGAAGTTCGACTTCAACGTCTCCGAACTGCTCGGCAGCGCCGCCGACAACAGCGGCAAGGGCTCCGCCTTCCTGGAACCCGGCCTGAAGTACGGTGCGACGGGCACCACCAAACTGGACTTCATCTCGCTCGGCATCGCCCTGGTCCTCGGTACCGCCGGCCTGCCGCACATCCTGATCCGCTTCTACACCGTGCCCACCGCCAAGGCCGCCCGTAAGTCGGTCATCTGGGCCATCGGCCTGATCGGCGCCTTCTACCTGATGACCCTCGCCCTCGGCTTCGGCGCCGCCGCCCTGATCAAGCCGGACGAGATCATCACCTCCAACAAGGCGGGCAACACGGCGGCCCCCCTGCTGGCCCTGCACCTGGGCGGGGTCGACTCCAGCTGGGGCGCGATCCTGCTGGCCACCATCTCGGCGGTCGCCTTCGCCACCATCCTCGCGGTCGTCGCGGGCCTCACCCTGGCCTCGTCCTCCTCCTTCGCCCACGACATCTACGCCAACGTCATCAAGAGGGGCCAGGCCACCGAGAAGCAGGAGATCAACGCGGCCCGGTACGCCACGGTCGGCATCGGCGCCGTCTCCATCCTGCTCGGCGCGCTCTCCCGCGACCTGAACGTGGCCGGACTCGTCGCCCTCGCCTTCGCGGTCGCCGCCTCCGCCAACCTGCCGACGATCCTCTACAGCCTCTTCTGGAAGCGGTTCACCACCTCCGGTGCCCTGTGGTCGATCTACGGCGGCCTGGTCACCGCCGTGGGCCTGGTGCTGTTCTCACCGGTCGTCTCCGGCAAGGCCACGTCCATGTTCCCCGACGCCGACTTCCACTGGTTCCCCCTGGAGAACCCGGGCATCATCTCGATCCCGGTCGGCTTCCTGTTCGGCTTCCTCGGCACCGTCCTGTCCAAGGAGGCCCCGGACACCGCCAAGTACGCGGAGCTGGAGGTCCGGTCCCTGACCGGCACCGGGGCACACTGAGGCCCACCACCGGCGGCCGCGCCGCGGCACTCGTAGGGAGCTACGACGCGGCCGCCCCCCACCTCGTCGGATCGGGCACCCGCCGATGTCGGCCGGGTCACGTAGGCTCGCTAGTGACGGCAGACGACTGACCCGAACGAGGGAGGGGCACACGTGCTCATCGACACCTACGGCCGAGTGGCAACCGACCTCAGGGTGTCGCTCACCGACCGGTGCAACCTGCGGTGCACCTACTGCATGCCCGAGGAGGGCCTGCAGTGGCTGGCCAAGCCCGACCTGCTCACGGACGACGAGATCGTCCGCCTGATCGACATCGCGGTGCGTCTGCTCGGTGTCGAGGAGGTCCGCTTCACGGGCGGCGAGCCCCTGCTCCGCCCCGGCCTCGTCGGCATCGTCGAGCGCGCCGCCGCCCTCGCACCCCGGCCCCAGCTGTCCCTCACCACCAACGGCATTGGCCTCGGCCGCACCGCGCACGCCCTGAAGGCGGCCGGCCTGGACCGGGTCAACGTCTCTCTCGACACCCTGCGCCCGGACGTCTTCAAGCGGCTCACCAGGCGTGACCGCCACAAGGACGTCATCGAGGGACTGCGAGCCGCCCACGAGGCGGGCCTCACCCCGGTCAAGGTCAACTCGGTCCTGATGCCGGGCCTGAACGACGACGAGGCCCCCGACCTCCTCGCCTGGGCGGTGGCGCACGACTACGAACTCCGGTTCATCGAGCAGATGCCGCTCGACGCCCAGCACGGCTGGAAGCGCGAGGGCATGGTGACCGCCCAGGACATCCTGGCCTCCCTGCGCACCCGCTTCGAGCTGACGCCCGAGGACGCCGGGCGGCGCGGCTCGGCACCGGCCGAACGCTGGCTGGTCGACGGCGGTCCGCACCGCGTCGGCGTCATCGGCTCCGTCACCCGCCCGTTCTGTGCCGCCTGCGACCGCACCCGGCTCACGGCCGACGGGCAGATACGCACCTGCCTGTTCGCCACCGAGGAGACCGACCTGCGCGCGGCCCTGCGCGCCGACGCCCCCGACGAGGAGATAGCGCGCATCTGGCGACTGGCGATGTGGGGCAAGAAAGCCGGATCCGGCCTGGACGACCCGTCGTTCCTCCAGCCCGACCGGCCGATGTCCTCGATCGGCGGCTAGGGTCCGTCGCCCGGACTTCGGGGAGGGCTACGCCCCCTCGGGCGCTTCCCAGTCCTCGAACCTCACCACGTCCTTGAGGAACCCCCGGACGCCGAGGAACTGCGACAGATGCTCCCGGTGCTCCTCGCAGGCCAGCCATGTCTTGCGTCGCTGCGGCGTATGAATCTTGGGGTTGTTCCACGCCAGCACCCACACCGCGTCGGCGCGGCAGCCCTTGGCGGAACAGATGGGCGTATCACTCACGGAATTCGTCTCACAGAACACAGAACGGGATGCGCACAAAGGCGACGCCGAGCAGCCACGGGGGGAGCTGCCCGGCGTCGGTCCGTCGCTCCGACGGGGGATGCGGAGCGCGTACGAAGTATGTCACGGGTAACCCGCGGCCCGGCACTGGAACTGCATGATTGATCTGAGCTTTTCTTGAGCTTGACGCAGAGTCGCCGTTCGCTCACCGGGGCTCGCAGGCGCTTCAGGCCTGGCCCGTCCGGTCCTGTTCGGTCTCATCCTGCGGCGGCGCGATCATCGGCCTGACCGGTGCCGCCACAAACGTCGAGGGAAGGGACGGCGGGCGCTCCCGGCCCGCGTTGGCGATCACCACCGCGACATAGGGCAGCAGCGCCCCGAGGACCAACGCCACGAGCGCGACGTGCCGTTCGACGCCCCAGAGCGTGGCCGCGAGAATGACCGAAACGGTGCGTACCGACATCGAGATGATGTACCGCCGCTGCCGGGTCCGTACGTCCTCGGCGAGCCCCGTCCGGGCCCCGGTGATCCGGAACACCTGGGCGTTGCCCACGCCGTGCTGCTTGCGCATCGCACCCACCATCCCCCGTGTCGCCCATGTCGGATTCTCCGGTTCCCACGTTACGCCGCGCCTGCGCCGCCTTCGAGACCGGGTGCCCCCCGGCCTGGGCGAACGTGCTGCGCCCTGCCGCGTAGGGCCGTACCCCGGATGGCCGTATCCGGCATGCGCCTTACGGCGGACAACCCGACACTTACGGTGATGCTCACGTCGATCCGGACGAGGAGGCAGCCATGGGCTGGTTGTGGGCGATCATCGTCGGTTTCGTGCTGGGTCTGATCGCCAAGGCGATCATCCCCGGCAAGCAGCACAGCCCGCTCTGGCTGACCACGATCTTCGGCATCCTGGGCGCCATCGCGGGCAACGCCATCGCCCGCTCGCTGGGCGTCGCGGAGACCCGCGGCATCGACTGGACCAGGCATCTGTTCCAGCTGGTCGCCGCGATCGTCATCGTCGCCCTCGGCGACATGGCCTACATGGCGCTGTGGGGAAAGAAGAAGCACCGCATCTGAACGGTGGACATGCGAAGGGCGGCCCCTCCGGAACTCGGAGAGGCCGCCCTTCGCATGTCTCACGCGCCGGTGACCTCGACCGCGGCCAGGTTCTTCTTGCCCCGGCGCAGCACGAGCCAGCGGCCGTGCAGCAGATCCTCCACGGCGGGGACGGCGTCCTCGGCGGTGATCTTCGCGTTGTTCACGTAGGCACCGCCCTCCTTCACCGTGCGCCGGGCGGCGGACTTGCTGGCCACCAGGCCCACCTCGGCGAACAGGTCCACGACCGGGCCGAGCTCGGCGACCCGGGCATGCGGCACCTCGGACAGCGCCGCCGCCAGGGTCCGCTCGTCCAGGTCCGCCAGCTCGCCCTGCCCGAACAGCGCCCGGGACGCGGCGATCACGGCGGCCGTCTGGTCGGCACCGTGCACCAGCGTCGTCAGCTCCTCGGCCAGCGCGCGCTGCGCTGCACGGGCCTGCGGACGCTCCTCGGTCTGCTGCTCCAGCTCCTCGATCTCCGCACGGGACCGGAAGCTGAAGATGCGCAGGAACTTCGAGACGTCACGGTCGTCCGCGTTCAGCCAGAACTGGTAGAAGGCGTACGGCGTGGTCAGCTCGGCGTCGAGCCAGACCGTGCCGGACTCCGTCTTGCCGAACTTGGTGCCGTCCGCCTTGGTGATCAGCGGAGTGGCCAGCGCGTGCACCGCGGCCTGCGGCTCCACCTTGTGGATCAGGTCGGTGCCCGCCGTCAGGTTGCCCCACTGGTCGCTGCCGCCGGTCTGAAGGGTGCAGCCGTGCCTGCGGTACAGCTCCAGGAAGTCCATGCCCTGAAGGATCTGGTAGCTGAACTCGGTGTAGCTGATGCCCGCGTCCGAGTTCAGCCGCCGGGCCACCGCCTCCTTGGCGATCATCTTGTTGACCCGGAAGTGCTTGCCGATGTCCCGCAGGAAGCCGATGGCCGACAGCCCCTGGGTCCAGTCCAGGTTGTTGACCATGGTCGCGGCGTACGGCCCCTCGAAGTCGAGGAACCTCTCGACCTGGCCGCGCAGCCGCGCCACCCACGCGGCCACCACCTCGGGGTCGTTCAGCGTGCGTTCCGCCGTCGGCTTCGGGTCGCCGATCAGGCCGGTGGCCCCGCCGACCAGGCCCAGCGGCAGGTTGCCCGCCTGCTGGATCCGCCGCATCGTGAGGATCTGCACCAGGTTGCCGAGGTGCAGGCTGGGCGCGGTCGGGTCGAAGCCGCAATAGAACGTGACGGGGCCGTCCGCGAACGCCTTGCGCAATGCGTCCTCGTCCGTGGAGAGGGCGATCAGCCCGCGCCACTTCAGCTCGTCGACGATGTCCGTCACGGTTCTCGTGTCTCCTTGAGTGTGCTCGTAATCAGGTACGAGGTTATACGCCCTGGCTGACAGAGCTCATATTGAAGTCGGGGATGCGCAGCGCGGGCATCGCGGTCCTGGTGAACCAGTCGCTCCACTCCCTGGGCAGCGTCTTCTCGGTCCGCCCGGCCTCCACCGCCCGTCCCAGCAGGTCGACCGGGGACTCGTTGAACCGGAAGTTGTTCACCTCGCCGGTCACCTCGCCGTTCTCGACGAGGTACACACCGTCCCGGGTCAGGCCGGTCAGCAGCAGGGTCGCCGGGTCCACCTCGCGGATGTACCACAGACAGGTCAGCAGCAGACCGCGCTCGGTGGCCGCGACCATCTCCTCGAGGGAGCGGTCCTCGCCGCCGTCCAGAATCAGGTTCCCGCCGGTCGGGGCCACCGGCAGCCCGGTCAGTGCAGCGCTGTGCCGGGTGGTGGTCAGATGCTTCAGCTCGCCCTCGCCGACCCACTCCATGGCGCCCACCGGCAGTCCGTTGTCGAACACCGACCGGTCGCCCTCCGAGGAGCGGGCGACGACGAACGGCGCGGACTCAAGACCCGGCTCGTTCGGGTCGCTGCGCAGCGTCAGCGGCAGCTCGGCCAGCTTCGCGCCGACCCGGGTGCCGCCCCCCGGCTTGGAGAACACCGTCCGCCCCTCGGCCGCGTCCCGCCCCGACGCCGACCACAGCTGGTAGATCAGCAGGTCGGCCACGGCGGTCGGCGGCAGCAGCGTCTCGTACCGGCCGGCGGGCAGCTCCACGCGCCGCTCCGCCCAGCCGAGCCGCACCGCCAGCTCCGCGTCGAGCGCGCCCGGGTCGACGTCCTTGAAGTCCCGGGTGGAGCGCCCGGCCCAGGCCGAGCGGGTACGGTCCGGGGACTTGGCGTTGAGCTCCAGAGTGCCGTTGGGCTGGTCGTGCCGCAGCCGGAGGCCCGTCGACGTGCCCAGGTAGGTGGAGACCAGCTCATGGTTGGCGAAGCCGTACAGCTCACGGCCGCCCGTACGCGCGCGGGCGAACGCCTCGCCGAGCGCGGGAGCGAAGTCCGCGAACACGGCCGACGAGGTCTCGGCGGGCGCGTCCGTGAAGTCCGGCGACGACGGGCCGCCCGTGACCAGCGGCTGCGCATCCTCGGCCGGCCCCGCGCCGCGCGCGGCGGCCTCGGCCGCCCGGACCAGCGGCTCCAGCTCCTGCGCGGTCACCGCGGAGCGGCTGACGACACCGGAGGCGGTGCCCTCCCTGCCGTCCACGGTCGCGACGACGGTGAGCGTACGCCCGCGCGTGACACCGTTCGTGGTCAGCGCGTTGCCCGCCCAGCGCAGGTTCGCGGACGAGTGCTCGTCGGCGATGACCACGCATCCGTCCGCCCGGGACAGCTCCAGAGCACGCTCGACGATCTCGTGCGGCTGGTAAGCCTTGCTGGTGCCCGCGCTCATCGACCGGCCTCCTGGGTGGTGTTGAGGATGTTGACGCCCTTGAACAGGGCCGAGGGACAACCGTGCGAGACGGCGGCGACCTGACCGGGCTGGGCCTTGCCGCAGTTGAAGGCACCCCCGAGGACATAGGTCCCCGGGCCGCCCACGGCCGCCATGGAGCCCCAGAAGTCGGTGGTCGTCGCCTGGTAGGCCACGTCCCGCAGCTGGCCGGTGATCCGCCCGTTCTCGATCTTGAAGAAACGCTGCCCGGTGAACTGGAAGTTGTAGCGCTGCATGTCGATGGACCACGACCGGTCCCCGACGACATAGATGCCGCGGTCCACGCCCCCGATGAGGTCCTCGGTGGACAGCCCGGCGGGATCCGGCTGGAGCGACACGTTGGCCATGCGCTGCACGGGCACGTGCCCGGGGGAGTCGGCGAACGCGCAGCCGTTGGACCGGCCGAGGCCGGTCAGCTTCGCGATCCGGCGGTCCAGCTGGTAGCCGACGAGCGTGCCGTCCTTCACCAGGTCCCAGGACTGTGCCGCGACGCCCTCGTCGTCGTACCCGACGGTCGCGAGACCGTGCTCGGCGGTACGGTCACCAGTCACGTTCATCAGCTCGGAGCCGTACCTCAGCTTGCCCAGCCGGTCGAAGGTGGCGAAGGAGGTGCCGGCGTACGCGGCCTCGTAACCCAGCGCCCGGTCCAGCTCGGTCGCGTGCCCGATCGACTCGTGGATGGTCAGCCACAGGTTGGACGGGTCGACGACCAGGTCGTACACGCCCGCCGTCACGCTCGGCGCGCGCATCTTCTCGGCGAGCAGTTCCGGGATCCGGGCCAGTTCCGACTCCCAGTCCCAGCCGGTGCCGGTGAGGTACTCCCAACCACGGCCCACCGGCGGTGCGATGGTGCGCATGGAGTCGAACTCGCCGCTCGACCCGTCCACCGCCACGGCGGTCAGCTCCGGATGCAGCCGCACCCGCTGCTGCGTGGTCACGGTGCCCGCGGTGTCGGCGTAGAACTTGTTCTCGCGCACGGTGAGCAGCGACGCGTCGACATGGTTGACACCGTCCGCCGCCAGCAGCCGGGAACTCCACTCCGCCAACAGCGCCGACTTCTCCTCGTCGGGCACCGAGAACGGGTCGATCTCGTACGACGACACCCACGTCCGGTCGGCGTGCACCGGCTCGTCGGCCAGCTCCACCCGCTCGTCCGACCCGGCCGACCTGATCACCTCGGCGGACAGCTTCGCCATCGCCACCGCCTGGGAGGCGACCTTGGCCGCCGCGTCCATGGTCAGGTCGACGCCCGACGCGAAGCCCCATGTACCGCCGTGCACGACCCGCACCGCGTACCCGAGGTCGGTGATGTCCGACGATCCCGCGGGCTTGGCGTCCCTGAGCCGCCAGGAGGCGCTGCGCACCCGCTCGAACCGGAAGTCGGCGTGCTCGGCCCCGAGCGCCCGCGCGCGAGCCAGCGCGGCGTCGGCCAGGGCGCGCAGCGGTAGCGCGAGGAAGGTCGGATCGATTCCGTGGGCCACAGGTGGCTCCCCCAGTCGATGAGTTGATGGGTGCTGGTCTGCTCAAGTCTGCTCAAGTCCGCTCAAGCAGTTGTCTCGTGAGGCGCACGCGCCGCAGTGCAGTATGACGCGCGGTCGCGATCACGCCCTACCCGATATCGCTGCTGCGCTTCGCCGAGTCCTACCGGAAATGCCCCCGATTCATGCCTCAGAGTGATTGCGCGGTGGCAGTATGACGTCATGCAAGGGTGGGGGAGTGATTTTCGTGCCTGGCTGTCATCGCTGGACGAGCCGGACATCCGCAGTCTTCTGACATGGCATCGCTGTCTGCGCAACCAGTCCTGCGCACGCCGCCACGAGTCCTCGGGCCGAACGCCGGTCACCCGGCGCGAGGTGAACGCCTTCCGGGTGTGGATCGCCCGCGCGCGGCAGCCGCAGCTGCGACTGGTCGGCAGCTGCGGACTGACCTGGGCGTGCAAGGCGCTGATGGAGGAGTACGGCTGTCCCGTCGACGTGGTCCGGGATCCGACGCTGGAACAACTGCGGGCCATGCTCGAAGTCCTGGACGCGCCGCTCGCCCTGTGCGCGTTGCAGGGACTGCTCCTGGCGGGCCCCGGGGAACTCCCGGCCGCCGGCCTGGCCCAGAAGCACGCGGACAGCCTGCGCAGGGCCGCCCAGCTGCAACCGCCCGTCCAACCCGCCGAGACCCTCAGGAGAGTCGTGACATCAGCAGGGCCAACGGACGCGGGCGAAGTGCCCGTCCGCGCCTCCGGCGACGAGACCCTCGATGTCGCGCTCACCGAACTCGGTGAGGCCGGCGAGGCGTTGGCCATGCTGCTCCGGGCGACCGCGGACTCCGTGGAGAGCGGGCGGCGGCCCACGGAGACGCGCGACGTCACGGACGCCCTGTCGGCCTGGACAAGGCTGCGCGACCGAGTGGCGGGCCGCTGCGCGGACGCGGGGGTCGACTGGCCCGACGCGTCCGACTACACCTGGCTGTCCGCCGAGCGCACCCGGCTGGAGAACTCCCGCGCGGAACTCGCCGCCCTGCGCTCGCGCGCCGAGTCCTACGACGCGCTGATCGGCGCCGCGCTGGACCCGGAGGAGGCGGCGACCCTCGGCATGCTGCGCGACCGGCTGCGCGGCCAGATCGACGAACTGGAACGCACCCTGGGCCACCCGGCCCCCTCACGACAGCCCGCCCCGGCCGCCCCGACGCCCGGCAGACAGACCTCCGCACCGGGCGGCACCGGGGTGGAGGGTCCGGACGACCCGGGTGGCGGCCCCGGGCGCGCGGCGAGCCAGGAGGTTCCGGCGGCCGGCGCGGGGGACCCGGTCGCTTCGGGCGGTGGTCCCGGACGAGTGGCGAGTCCGGTCGCGCCGACGCCGACGCCGACAACCGACGGGGAGACCCACGGACCCGACGCCCCAGGCATCGCCGGGACGGTCGTGCCGACGCCGACGCCGACGCCGACGCCGACGCCCGACACGCGTGACACGGCGGAACCGGACGCACCGGGCGACGGGAGCGCACGGGAAGCCTTCCCGGACGAAGCCGGTGACGGCTCCCCGACCGCGCAGGAGGCCTCCCCGGAAGCACGGCGGCCCGACGAGCCCGAGGCGCCGCCGCCCCCCTCGTCCCCGCCCGCCGTACCGGAAGCGACCCCCGTCACCGCCGTACCGGAAGCGACGCCGGTCACCGCCGTACCCACTGCCCGCACCTCTTCGGACCCGGTCGCGCCCGCCGGTGACATCCTCGATGACACCCCCGAGCAGAAGACCCGTCAGGACACCCGTCAGGACACCCCCGACGAGCCCGCCCCCGGCCCCGACGTCATCCGCGAACAGGAGCCGTGGCCCGAGGCGGTCGCCGACGCCGACTGGGACGTGCGCGCGCCGTGGGAGAGCGGGCAGGAGCCGCCGGTCGTCCGGCTGGTGAAGGACGGCCGCCTGGACGAGGCCTACTGGATGACGGAGGCGTCCGCCGAACCCGAGATCCGCGCCCGCGCGCTGGCGTTCGCCGCCGCCGCGTTCGGCTGCGGCACCGAGCCGGAGGCCACGGAGGCGCAGATCCTGCACGACATGGATCCGGCGCGGCTCGCCCACGACCGTGACGCCTACCTGGTCGCCCTCGTCGCGGCCCTGCGCGCCGGACTGACCGCCTGCTGGCCCCACGTGCTGATCAGCGACTACTCGGCACCGGCCGGGCTGGCGGTGCCCTGGCAGGACCTGCTCGGCCTGCTGGTCGCCGCCGTCCGCAACGGACGGTCCTTCGAACCCGGCGTGCAGTACACCGACGACCTGCATCAGGAGCACGACCTCCGGGAGGAACTCGGAGGCCAGGCAGGACAGTTGCTGGAAAGCCTCTCCCGGCGCAAGACGATGTACCAGCGCGCCACCCGTGTCCTTCAGTACCTCGTCGGCCCGATGGGCGAACTCGGCCTCGCCCTGCGCGACGTCACCCAGTGGGCGAACGGCGGCCCCGCCCCGGACGCCGGGTTCCGCGGCCGGGCCGAGCAACTGCGCAGCGGGGACCACGTCGACCGGCTGATCGAACAGACCGACAGCAGGTTCCGCACCTCCAAGCAGGCCAAGGAGCCGATAACCGCCGGAGCCCTGCGCCAACTGCACGCCGCCTGCCGGTCGGTGGCGGACATCCTCACCAAGGCCGACGCCGTGGCCGCGAACCTGTCGCGTCCCGCCGGCACCTCCCAGTCGGGCATCCCGGCGCTGGGAGCCGCCCGGCACAACCTGCGGGACGTGCCGCCGCCACCGGGCGTGGGCGGCGCGGCCCTGCACCTGCTGCACCACTGGCTGGAGGGCACGGCGCCGTCCGCGCCGTCGGTCCGCCGCCCGGCCGAGGACGAGGGACGGCCCCCGGCCGACTGCCTGCTCACGCTGCCCGACCTTCCGCGCGACAGCGCCGGACTGCCCGACCTGACGGACCCCCGCACCGCCCGCCGCATGGCGGCGCTCATGGCGCCACCGGACGCGGAGCAGTCCCTGCGCGGCTATCTCACCCGGGGTGACCTCCACCTCGCGCGCGCCCTGGTCGAGGCCGTACGGCACGACCCGGGCCGCTACGACATCACGGACGCCGAATGGGCCGAGAGCGCGGAACGCCGGCTCCAGCAGACCCAGGAGAACTGGCGGACGACCGTACGGCGGCGGCACACGGCGGCGGCGGGCCTGCTCGCCCAGATGCGCACCCTCAACCTGCTCGCCCCCGATCAGGAGCGCCGGTTCACCGGCCGGCTCCAGCAGTTCGCCCACGGCGAGGAGACCGGCCGCCACCGTCACGCGATCGAACGGCTCGACGAGCTCCAGCAGGAGCTGTCCCAGCTCGTGCAGCGGTCCACCCGCAGACAGCGCCAGGAACTGGAACAGCTGAGGCTCGCCCAGGGCCGCCCGCTCGGTCAGGCGGAGTACGACCGCATCGCCAAACTCATCACCGAGGGCGACACGGTGACCGCCGAGGAATTCCTGGCGCTCGCGCGCGGAGGCAAGCCGCTGCCGGAGCGCTCCGAGGACGACGGCGCCGAACTCGCCGTGTTCCTCACCGGTCTGACCGGCCCGGGCGTTCCGAAGCCGGGCGGCGACGGTGTCGACGCCGACTGGTGGGTGACCGCGTACGGCTCGGGCGTCCCGCTCACCGAGGCCGCGGAACTGGGGCTGCGTTCCTGGAAGGCCCTGTGCACCCGGCACGGCCGCAACAGCGAGTGGCAGCAGCATCTGCCGCGGGTGCTGCGGCTGCTGGGCCTTGAGCCGAGCGGTCAGCCCGTCGTGGAGACCCGGATACAGGGAGTGCGCCGGTTCAAGGTCAGGGCGCGGGTCGTGGAACGCACCGGGTATGTCGCGGCGCTCGGCTCCCAGGCGACCGCGTACACCGTCCAGCTCATCTGGGAGGAGCAGCGGGCGAACGGTCCGCTGGCCCACCTGGAGGACGCCGACGTCGACGCCAACGTCGTGCTCTATCTGCACCCCCTGGGCGGCGACGGACGCCGCCGGCTGGCCGACGCGTCCCGGTCGGGCGCCCAACAGGCACTGGTCGTCGACCCCGCGGTGGTCGGCTGGATGGCGGCCAGGGCGCCCGGCAGCTTCCGGGCGCTCCAGCGGGTGACCCTGCCCTGGGCCGCGTTCAACCCCTACACGCCGTTCGTCGCGGGACTGGTCCCGCCCGAGGTGTTCTACGGGCGCGACGAGGAGATGCGGGAGGTCATGGACCCGCGCGGCGGACTCTTCCTGTACGGCGGCCGGCAGCTCGGCAAGTCCGCGCTGCTGCGCAGGGTGGCCAGGATCTTCCCGCGCCCCTCCGCCGACTACGTCGCCGTCTACCTCGACCTGCTGAAGGCGGAGATAGGCCAGGCGGAGGCCCCGGACAAGATCTGGAGCCTGCTCGCGGACGAACTCAAACGGCGCGGAGTCTTCGGCAACAGGGTGTCCGAGCAGGCCGGACCGGAGGCGATCGCGCGGCGGCTCGGCGACTGGCTCGACGCGGACGAGTCACGCAGGCTGCTGGTCCTCGCGGACGAGGCCGACGCCTTCCTGACCGCCGACTCGCGACGGACCTTCAAGACGGGCGGGGAGTCGACCTTCCCCAACGTCAAACGCTTCCAGCAGCTCATGGAGCACTCCGAGCGGCGCTTCAAGATAGTTTTCGCCGGACTGCACCAGGTCCAGCGCTTCGGCGCCCTGTCGAACGTCTCGACCGCGCACGGCGGGCCCGACGTCCTGGTCGGACCGCTCAAACAACAGGCCGCCCTCCGGCTCGTCACCGAGCCCATGGCCGCGCTCGGGTACGTGTTCGAACGACCGGAACTGGTCTGGCGGATCCTCGCCATCACCAACTACCAGGCCAACCTGGTCCAGATCTTCTGCAGCGAACTCGTCCGCACCCTGCACTCGCGGCCCTACGCGCTGACCGGCCGGGCCACCGCCATCACCGACGGCGACGTGCAGGAGGTCGCGGCCTCCGAGACGCTCCGCCGCAGGATCGCCGAACGCCTGCGCTTCACGATCAACCTGGAGGACCGCTACCGGGTCCTCGCCCTGGTCATCGCACTGCGCAGCCTGGAGGACGGCTACCGCGGCGACTACAGCGCCAAGGAACTGCTGGACCTGGCCCGGGACGCCTGGCCGGACGGCTTCGAGGGGTGCGGCGTGCAGCAGGCCGAGATCTACCTGACCGAGATGGCCGGGCTCGGGCTGCTGATCCGGCTGGGCGACCGGGCGCGTTTCGCCGTACGCAGCCCGAACGTCGTCAACATGCTCGGCACCCGCGAGGAGCTGGAACTGGAGCTGCACGAGACCGAGTTCGGCCTGCCCTACGACTACAACCCGCGCGCCGCCCGGCGGGTCCTCGGCCGCGACAGCAGCACCGGCGTCCAGCGCTACAGCCCGCTCACCGAGGGCCAGCTCCACGAGGCGGCGCAGCCGGGCGTCTCGGTGGTCTCCGCGACGGAACTGCACCAGCCCGACCTGGTGCTGCGGGCCGTCGCCGCGTTCGCCGAGGGCCGTGGGGTGAAGGTCGTCCGCGCGGACCGGGGCGTGGATCTGCGGTCCCTGCTCACGGCGGCCGCCGCGACCCGCTCGCGGGCCGGTCATGTCGTCCTCGCCGACCTGCGCGGCACCCCGGCCGCCGAACTGGCCGAGGAACTGCGGGGCTGTGTCGAGCACGCGGCTCCGGCCGCCGACAAGCCCGTGCCGCGCAACGAGGGACGCAGGGACCGGCAGAGCCGCTCCATCCTGGTCGTCGCCGACGCGGAGGCCGTCGGCTCCCTGCGGGCCGGCGAGGAGGGCCGGCGCCTGCGGGTGCGGGTCCTGCGCCCGCGCCGCTGGACGGCGGACTCCCTGCGGGCCTGGCCGGAGTGCCCCTTCGTGTCCCGCGAGGACCGGCACCGGCTGACCGGGGCGACCTCCGGCTGGCCCCGCTGGACGGAGATCGCGGTCGCCGACGTCTCGCTGCGTGGGGCGACACTGGACGACGCCCTCGACCACATCCGCGCCGTCACCGCCAAACCGGCGAACGTGGACGCGCACATCAAGGCGTCGGGCCTGAGCGCGCGGGACCTCGACCTGCTGGAGATGTGGACCGCCTACGTCGAGGAGGGCCAGGGCGTCCCCGTGGACGACGTCGAGGCGGCCACCGGTCTGTCGGCCGAGGAGACCCGCCACTGGCTGGGCCGCCTCGACCACCTCGGCATCATCGACGAGGCCGACAAGGGCATGGCGGTCGACCCCGTCACCTTCCGCGCACTGCGCGCGCGGGCCGCGGACAGCACGTGACGGCGTACGGCGACGGCACGGCCCACAGCACGGACGGCACGGCCTACGGGGAGGACGGCACGGTCCACGGCACGGACGGCACGGCCTTCGGGGAAGGCACGGCGCTTTCGGCCCTTCCCGGGGTCGGCGGTCAGCTCGGCGAGATCGCCGCCGACCTCGCGGCCGGACTCAACTGTCTCTGGCTGCTGCCCGACGCCCTGACCGGCGACGGGCAGGCGGAGGAGCTGTACCGGGCCGCGCTGCACACCGCGCCGGACCGCCTGGACGTACAGCCACCGGTCGCGCCGGCCGTGCCCGCACCCAGGGCACCGCAGCGGGACGCACCGGCCCACCGGGCGGGGACACCTTGGAACGCCGACGAGGACTGGGGCGATCTCCCCGGTCTCGACTTCGACGACGGTTTCGACATCGGCTGGTCCGACGCCGCACCGGTCCGCACCGCCCCGCCCGTGGGACGCGAGCACGCCGTTCCCGAGCTGTTCGAGCGCCTGGGCAAGGAACTGGGCTGCGGCCCCGGCGAGGTGGCCGGGCGGCTGACGTCCCGGTCGAACCGCTGGCGCCCGGTGATCGGCCTGCGTGCCTGGTGCGAACCGGACGACCAGCCGCCACAGGCGCCGCCGGGCGGCCCCGGCGGCGCGACCCGGGGCGCGGGCGTCGAACGGCTCTTCCGCTCCCTGACCGCCGCCGTGAAGGACGCGGGCCTGCCTCCCCAGGAACGACCGCGTCTGCTTGTGGTGGCCCGGCTGCGGGATGTTCCCGAGGCGCTCACCGGTGAACTGGACCGGGGCATCGAGACGACGGCCGTGCACTGGTGGTGGGGCACCCTGGGGCGCCTGGACACGGCCATGGTGGTGGCGGCCGCCCGGGACCGGATCCCCGGCCGTGCCCTGTCCCTGGAGCAGCGCGTCCTGGCCGCCGTACGCGAGGAGGTCGTCACCGAGGTCGGCGCCTTCGACCTGGGACTCGCCCGGAGGCTCACGGCCGCCTGGGACGGCAGGGCCGACGGCCTCGCCCCGGCGCTCCGCTCCTGCCTGGATCCGGAGCTGATCGCCCGTGCGGCGGACTGCCCGGACACGGGCGTCGAGGCCGGTACGCGCCGCCGCCCCGGATCCTCCCTGCGCCGCGCCTGGGCCCAGGGGGTGGTGCAGTCGTGGGAAGGCAGACTCCGCCGCCATCCGGCCGCCTGGTGCCCGGCCGGCCCGCAGAACACGCCCCCGGAACTGTCCGTCCTGGTGGGACAGGCCCAGCAGCGGGTGGTGTTCCCCTGGATAGAGGACACCCGCGAACAGCTCGCCCGCCTGGGCGCCAGGTACGCGACCCAGCCACTCGACGCACTGGTCGCGGCGTACCTCCAGCGGCCGCCCGAGCACTACCGGGAACGCCCCGAGGAGGCGTTCCGGCAACTTGAGGCGGGCGCCCTGCTGGCGGCCGCCTACGCGGGCGGTGTCGCTTTTCCGCGTGAGGACCTGCGTCTGCTTCAGGACCTGGTCACGGCGAGAAACGTCCTCGCGCACCGCGGAGTGCTGCGCGACACGACCCTGCGCGCCCTGTGCGGCGAGCTCACGCGGGCGCACCGCCGTTGGTCGAAACTGTAGGGATCCGACAGCGACTCCCGCACGTCACTGTGGGTGCCCGCTTCTTCTCCGACCGGCCGGTACCGATAGGTTTTCGATGAAGCCGCCTGTCGTCCAGCTTTCGGGCGGTGTGTCAGACCGCTATCGAAAGGGTGATCCGTTGAGCCGCTCGGTTCTCGTCACCGGAGGCAACCGGGGCATCGGCCTCGCCATCGCCCGCGCATTCGCCGAAGCCGGCGACAAGGTCGCGATCACATACCGCTCGGGTGAGCCGCCCGCCGCCCTGGTGGAACTCGGCTGCCTCGCCGTCCGGTGTGACATCACCGACGCCGAGCAGGTGGAGCAGGCCTACAAGGAGATCGAGGCGACCCACGGCCCGGTCGAGGTCCTCATCGCCAACGCCGGCGTCACCCGGGACCAGCTCCTCATGCGCATGAGCGAGGAGGACTTCACCTCGGTCGTCGACACCAACCTGACCGGCACCTACCGCGTGGTCAAGCGCGCCAACCGCGGCATGCTGCGTGCCAAGAAGGGCCGCGTCGTCCTCATCTCCTCCGTCGTCGGCCTGCTCGGCTCGGCCGGGCAGGCGAACTACGCCGCCTCCAAGGCCGGCCTGATCGGCTTCGCGCGTTCCCTCGCCCGTGAGCTGGGCTCGCGCAACATCACCTTCAACGTCGTCACGCCCGGCTTCGTCGACACCGACATGACCAAGGCGCTCACCGACGAGCAGCGCGCCGGCATCGTCTCGCAGGTGCCGCTCGGCCGGTACGCGCAGGCCGACGAGGTCGCCGCGGCTGTGCGGTTCCTCGCGTCGGACGACGCCTCGTACATCACTGGAGCCGTCATCCCCGTAGACGGCGGACTGGGAATGGGTCACTGATCACCATGAGCGGAATCCTCGAGGGCAAGCGTGTCCTGATCACCGGTGTGCTGATGGAGTCCTCCATCGCCTTCCACACCGCCAAGCTGGCCCAGGAGCAGGGTGCCGAGATCATCCTGACCGCGTTCCCGCGGCCCACGCTGACCGAGCGCATCGCCAGGAAGCTCCCCAAGCCCACCAAGGTCATCGAGCTGGACGTCACCAACGACGAGCACCTCGCGCGCCTGGCCGACGTGGTCGGCGAGGAGCTGGGCGGCCTGGACGGCGTCGTGCACTCCATCGGCTTCGCCCCGCAGGACGCGCTCGGCGGCAACTTCCTCAACACGCCGTACGAGTCGGTGGCCACCGCCATGCACGTCTCGGCGTTCTCGCTGAAGTCGCTGACCATGGCCTGCCTGCCGCTGATGCAGAACGGCGGCTCGGTCGTCGGCCTCACCTTCGACGCGTCGTTCGCCTGGCCGCAGTACGACTGGATGGGCCCCGCCAAGGCCGCCCTGGAGGCCACCAGCCGCTACATGGCACGTGACCTGGGCAAGCAGAACATCCGCTGCAACCTGGTCTCGGCGGGCCCGATCGGCTCCATGGCCGCCAAGTCCATCCCGGGCTTCGACGAGCTGGCCGCCGTGTGGGACAACCGCGCCCCGCTGGAGTGGGACCTGAAGGACCCGGAGCCGGCCGGCCGCGGTGTCGTCGCGCTGCTCAGCGACTGGTTCCCGAAGACCACCGGCGAGATCGTCCACGTGGACGGCGGTCTGCACGCCATCGGCGCCTGATCGCCGCACGCCGACGGCCGAGGCCCGCGCCCCGTGGGGGGAGCGGGCCTCGGCCGTTCTCGTATCACCCGTTCGGGCGGCCGCTCAAATTCACTCGTTCGGCTCACCGGCCGGGCGCGGACGTGCGGTAACGGCTCACTCTGGACCACGAGCCCACCTTGCGAAGTCCCTCCCCAGCCCGGCCGAGGAGGTCCCCTTGTGCGCCTGTCCCACAGCCTGGCCGTACTGACCGTCTCCGTCGCCCTGGTGCTGTCGCTGCCGTTCGAGGCGCTGTCGCACCCGCGCGTCCGGCGGGGCGAGGACCCCTCGGCGCCGTCACTGTTCGGCGCCGAGTGCCGTACGACCGTCAGCGGATCGGAAGTCGTCGCCTACTGCCACAATCCCTATGTCGACACCGATCGCGTGAGCCTGCACATAGAGTGCGCCCGCTGGTGGGACCTCGACACCGACGGTGACGCGGTCGACACCGGGCCCGCGACGACCGTACGGCTCTCCGGCCGCTGCTGGAAGGAAGTCGGCTCGGCGTGGATCAGCCACGAGAAGGCGGCGGGGTGAGCGGCCCCGGACGGCACGCGAAGGGGTAGCTCGCGGCCTGTGCCGCGGCCGCCTCCGCGTCGCCCGCGCGGATCGCGTCGACGAGCCCGCCGTGTTCCATGTGCGACTCCGGGGTCAGCAGCCCGCCGACGTCCGCGCGCAGCCACTCCCGCAGCACCTCGCCCAGGTCGGCGTAGACCGCCGTGATGACCTCGTTGTGCGAGGCGGACACCACCGCCATGTGGAAGGTCGCGTCCGCCGTCACGAAGGCCTCCGCGTCACCCGACTCCCAGGCCTCCTCACGCCGCAGGAGCAGCGCGTCGAGCTGCTTGAGGTCCTTCTCGGTGCGCCGCTCGGCCGCCAGCTTCGCCGCCGACGACTCCAGTGCCACCCGCAGCTCGGCGATGTGCCCGGGGTCCGCGTCGGCGAACCTGCGGTGCATCACGCCCGCCAGCTCGCTCGTCGCCACCACATAGGTGCCCGAGCCCTGGCGGATGTCCAGCAGGCCGTTGTGCGCCAGTGCCCGGACCGCCTCGCGGACCGTGTTCCGGGCGACGCCGAGCTGCTCGACGAGCTCCGGCTCCGTGGGGATGCGTGAGCCGACCGGCCACTCGCCGGAGGTGATCTGGTTGCGCAGCTCGGCGATGACCTGTTCGGACAGCGCCGAACGCCTGGGGTGGCTCAGGGGCATGGCACACCTTCGCACGGGAGGGCCGGACTGAGACGGCCAGGGAGTGGACAACCAATCATCCCATGATTCTATGATGGGTCTCATGGTGAGCGAGAAGACCCGGACGAGGACGACGACCGAAAAGACGGCCGACACCACCGGAACGGCCGAATCGACGGCCCCACGCGCGTGGGCGATCCGCCTGGTGGTCGTCGGCATCGTGCTTTCCGCGCTGAACCTCCGACCCGCCATCACCAGCCTCGGCGCGCTTCTTGAAGAGGTCCGCGACGGACTCGGCATGAGCGGCGGCGTGGCCGGACTCCTCACCTCGGTGCCCCCGCTCTGCTTCGCCGCCTTCGGCGTCATGGCCCCCCGCCTGGCCCGCCGCTTCGGACCGGCCGCCGTGGTGTGCGCCGGCATGGCCGCCATCGCCGCGGGCCTGCTGATACGGCCGTACGCGGGATCGACGGCCGGATTCCTGGCCGGCAGCGCGCTCGCGCTCATGGGCGTCGCCGTCAGCAACGTCCTGATGCCGGTCATCGTCAAGCACTGGTTCCCCGACCGGGTGGGCTCCATGACCGGCCTGTACTCCATGGCCCTCGCCCTCGGCACCTCGGCCGCCGCCGCGGTGACCGTGCCGGTGACCGGGGCGCTGGGCGGCGACTGGCGGTCCGGGCTCGCCGTGTGGGCGGTGCTCGCCGCCGTCGCGGTGCTGCCGTGGATCCCGCTGGTACGGCACCGGGGACCGGCCTCCGCGGGCGACGCGCCGCCACGGCGGCCCCACGCGCGTGCGGAGCGGTCACCGGCGCTGCGGATCACCCGGAGCCGTACTGCCTGGGCGCTCGCCGTCTTCTTCGGCCTCCAGGCCACCGCCGCCTACGTCACGATGGGCTGGATGGCGCAGATCTTCCGCGACGCGGGCGTCTCCGCGGGCACCGCGGGTGTGCTCCTCGCCGTGACCATGGTGATGGGCGTCCCGCTGGCCTTCGTCATCCCGCGCCTGGCCACCCGGCTGCCCCAGCAGGGGCCGATCGTGGTCGCGCTCGGCGTCTGCGGTCTGGCCGGCTACGCGGGCCTGTACTTCGCGCCGGCCGGCGGCGCCTGGGCCTGGGCCCTGCTGCTCGGCGTCTCCAACTGCGCCTTCCCGCTGGCGCTCACCATGGTGGGCATGCGGGCCAGGACCGGCGCGGGCGTCGCCCAGCTGTCCGCCTTCGCGCAGAGCACCGGCTATCTGATCTCCATCCCCGGGCCGCTGCTGGTCGGCGTGCTCTACCAGCACAGCGGCGGCTGGGGCCTGCCGATCGCCCTCATGGCCGCGCTCATGCTTCCGCAGATGGCGGTGGGCGTTCTCGCGGGCCGCGACCGGACCGTGGAGGACGAGGCGGCCGAGGCCGACAGGGCGACGCGCTGACCTCACCCCGGGCACGTCGGCGGGGGAGAAGGGTGCGAGACTTTCCCGCATGCCAGTCCTCGACCCGAACCCGCAGAACAGCCAGAAGAAGATGCTGCTCGTCTTCGGCGCGTTCCTCGCCATCTTTGTGATCATCGGCGTCATCGCGACCCTCGCGTCCCCCTGACCAGGCCTTTCGCCCGCCATGGTGGGGCTGGCCCCACCATCCCCTAGGGGGCCAGTGTCAGGGGCGAGTGGGTGGATCACCGGATGGGTCGACGGCGCCGGATTCCGTAGTTTCGAGATGTGCCCGAAGACGGGCCAGGACCCCTCGAAGACCAGCGGAACAGCGGAGGCGAACATGTCGGCCCGTACGCCCACCCGGCCCCACCCGGCGACCACGGCCGACCTCGGCATGCGGCTGCCCTGGTGGGCCCTGACCCTGCCCGCGCTCGCCTTCGTCGCACTGTTCCTGCTGATCCTGAACCCGTCGAACGCCCACGCGACCACCGGCGACCCCGCGCTCACCCGCCTCTTCGAACAGGCGCGGCACCTGGTCGCCCGCTAGAGCCGGAGCGGGTGCCCAGTACCGCAAATCCCCATGTCAACCCCCTGCGCCGGGTGGCCTGTTTCATGCGAAGCTGGGTTCCATGAGCGTCGCAGAACCCCGCAGGATCGTCCTCTTCCGGCATGCGAAAGCCGACTGGCCCGAGGTCACCGACCATGAGCGGCCCCTCGCCGAGCGAGGCCGTATGGACGCCGCAGTCGCCGGACGCAAGCTGGCGGACCACGGCATCTCCTTCGACCTGGCCCTGTGCTCCACCGCCGTCCGGACCCGCGAGACCTGGAAGCTCGCCGTCCACGAGCTGCCGCACCGGCCGAAGACCATCTATGAGGAGCGGCTCTACGAGGCCTCGCCCGGCGAGCTCATCGCCGTGCTGAACGAGACCCCCGACGACGTGCAGAACGTGATCCTGATCGGTCACAACCCGTCGGTGCACGGTCTGGCGGAGATCCTCTCCGGCTCGGCCGACGACGAGGCCCGCGCGCACATGGAACGCCGGGGCTTCCCCGCCGCAGCCTTCGCCGTCGTGACCTTCGAGGGCTCCTGGAAGAGCCTGGAGCCGGGCACCGGCAGGCTGGACGACTACTGGGCGCCGTCCGAGTGACCTCGCCCGGTGTGACTCCGGCCGGATGACCGCCGCGCACGGCGGGGGAGTGTCCCGAAGGCTCAGGCCTCGTCGTGCGTGTCGGCCGCCTCGACCTCCTCGCGGGTGACGCCCAGCAGATAGAGGACCGTGTCGAGGAAGGGGAAGTTCACCGCGGTGTGCGCGGCCTCGCGGACCACCGGCTTGGCGTTGAAGGCCACGCCCAGCCCGGCCGCGTTCAGCATGTCCAGGTCGTTGGCGCCGTCGCCGATCGCCACCGTCTGGGAGAGCGGGACACCCGCCTCGGCGGCGAACCGGCGCAGCAGCCGTGCCTTGCCCGCGCGGTCGACGATCTCACCGGTGACCTTGCCGGTGAGCTTCCCGTCCACGATCTCCAGGGTGTTGGCGTGGGCGAAGTCCAGCCCAAGCCGCTCCTTCAGATCGTCGGTGACCTGGGTGAACCCGCCCGACACCACGCCCACTTGGTAGCCGAGCCGCTTCAGCGTACGGATCAGGGTGCGTGCGCCCGGTGTCAGCCGCACCTCGCCGCGCACCTTCTGCACCACCGACGCGTCCAGCCCCGCCAGCAGGGCCACGCGCGCGTGCAGCGACTGCTCGAAGTCCAGCTCTCCGCGCATCGCGGCCGACGTGACCTCGGCGACCTTGTCCTCGCAACCGGCGTGCGCGGCGAAGAGCTCGATCACCTCGTCCTGGATGAGGGTGGAGTCCACGTCCATGACCACCAGGCGCTGGGCCCGCCGGTGCAGCCCCGCCGCCACCACCGCGATGTCGACACCGAGTGCCGAGGCCTCCGACATCAGCGTGGTGCGCAGCGGCTCGGTCTCCACGCCGGACACCGCGAACTCGACCGCTGTCACCGGGTACTTGGCGAGCCGGAAGATACGGTCGATGTTGCCGCCGACCTTCGCGATCCGGGTGGCGATGGCGGCGGTCGACTCGGCGGTGAGGGGGTGGCCGAGCACGGTCACCAGCGAGCGGCCGTGGCCGCGCGGCCGGTTGTCACCGTGCCCGGAGATGATCTCGGCCTGCATCTTCATCGACTCCGCCCAGCCGTGCACGGTGGCCCGGAGGTCGCCCTCCACCCCTGTCGGCGGCTGGGTCACGAGCGCGCACAGCACCAGGCGTCCGCGGGTGACGACCTGCTCGATGTCGACCACGTCGACGGAGTAGGCGGCAAGGGTGTCGAAGAGACCGGCCGTGATGCCCGGCCTGTCCTTGCCGAAGATCTTGACGAGGAGGGTGGGGATCTCGGAGGTCTGCGATGCGCTCATGGTGTGACCACGGTATCCGGCACCCGGTGCCCTCCGCCCGCGCGGTCCGCCCAGCGGACGGAGAACAGTCGGTAACGCCCCGGTGTCGCACCCATTGCCCTCCCCGGGCCCTTGCCCTCACCCGGGCTCGTGGGCTCACCCCTTCGGCCGCCGCGGCGGGGGAGGCGGTGGCGGGGGAGGTGTCCCGGGGCCGTCGTCGGTGCCGTGGCGGGGCCGGCCGCCGGAGCGGTGCTCCGGGCCGCGTCGGGGCCCGGGCGGTGGCGGGCCGAAGGGCCTGGTTACGGTGGGGGAGCCGTGCGGGTCGGTTGGTTCGGGAGGGCCGGCGGGCGCCCCGTCACCCGGATACCGGCCCCGGCCGGAGGGCGCCGCGCCGGGCTCCCGCAGCCCGTCCGGCAACCGGAGATACGGGTTGGTGGCGGGGTTCGGCGGCCGGTACGGCGTACCGGGCGCGTACGGGCCGGGCCGTCCCGTGCCCGCCGGGTCCCCGGACACCCGGTCCGGGGACGAGGCGCCGCCTCCCGGGCCTCCAGGGTCACCAAGTGCCAGGGGCGCCGCCCGCCGCCCCGCGGCCCCGGTGGCCGACGCCAGCAGCGCCCCGACGGCCCCCGCACCAGCTCCCCACGCGGCCCCGAGCAACAGCGCCGTGCCGAGCCGTCCGTGCAGTTCGACCCCGGCACCGAAGGCGTCGAAACCGAGCACGGACAGCGAGGCGTCCACCGACACATCCGTCAGCAGGGCGAGCAGCGGCAGCGCAAGCGCGGTGGCGACGCCGAGCCGCACGGTGCACCGCCCCGCGAACCGCAGGGCCCCCGGGCCGGTGCGCGCCGGTGTCCGGACCGCCGTGAGCACCCCCACGAGCAGCATCGCCGACGCCGCCGCCACGCCCAGCAGCCACGCCCGCCCGTCGAGGTCCGCCAGCCGGGCCAGCGTCACCGGCCGGTCCGACCGCACGCTCAGCAACTGGTCCAGCGGGTGGGGCAGTACGGTGGCGAGCGCGCCGGTGGCCCTGCCGTCCCACGGCACCAGCAGGCCGACCGGGATACCGAGCCACACCCCGTTGGGGGCACCGAGCAGCGCCGCGCCCGCGATACGCCGCGGATGGTCGTCGCCGATCGCCGCGTACCCCGCCGCCGCGAGCCCGGCGGCCACGGCCACGAGCAGCACGGTGACGAGCGCCGACACCGCGGGCCGCACGACCCGGTGAACGGCCTCCCAGCCCCGTGGCAGGGAGGTGCGGCGGGACGCCAGCAGGGCGATCAGCAGGACGCCCGCGGACCAGCCGAGGCCGCCGAGCAGGGTCGGCGCGGTGTCCACCGTGAACCCCACCGCCGCCTTCGCGTCGACCAGGCCGCCGATCCGGTCGGGCAGCAGCCCGCCGATGTCGCCGAGACCGGGGATCTCCAGCCCGCCGCCTCCGCCCCCGCTGCCGCCGCCACCCGCGCCGGGCAGCTCGCCGAGGCCGAGCGATCCCCCGTCGATCGTGATGACGTCGTGCCCGGCCCAGGCCAGTCCGCCCAGCGTCGCCACGAACAGCGCGACCACCGCGCCCGCACGCGCGAGGAGTTCGGCCGGTGCGATCACAACCCGGGCCGTACGCAGGGATCGTAGGAAGCACCACGACAACAGCAGGGCGCCCACCAGGCCCACGCCGAGTGGCGTGATGTCGATGGCCGTGGTGGCCTCCGCGCCCTTGAGCCCGAAAGCGGACACATCGCCGGACGGCGAGACCGAACCCCCCGCCCCCAGCGCCACAACGGCCGCCGTCATCGGGCCGAGCGAGCCCGCCGTGTCCGCGTCCAGCAGATGCAGGCCCAGCGCGGCCGTGCCCGCCATTCCCATCAACGCCCAGCTGACCGCGGCGACCGCGGAGAGCAGCACGTCTCCCCAAGGCAGCCCGGTACCGTGCCGCGTTGTCCCGGCTTCCGTGGCAGAGCTCATGACGGACCCCCCGATCCACGGCGCGGCGGGTGCCGCGCAGGTTCCCCACGCGGGGGATTACCACTCTCCGGGTCGGTTTCAACCCCGTCAACGGGAGCAGCGCGAGCGGGCGTCGGCGTTCATCACAAGGCCCGACTTTCGGTCAGGGCGTGGAGCCTGAAATAGTTCCCCACGATGTTCGACATCCCTAGACTCCCTGTGTTGGGGGTAATTCGGGGGACAACACAGTGGGGCATGGAGTGCCGGAACTCGTACTGGAATCAAACGGACGGACCTGGACGCTCGACTCGTCCAGGACCTACACACTCGGACGCGATCCGCAGGGAGACGTCGTCTTCGACGACGCCAGGGTCTCCTGGCGGCACGCCACGGTCAGTTTCAACGGCCGCGGCTGGGTCATCGAGGACCACGGCAGCACCAACGGCACGTTCATGCAGGGCAGGCGGGTGAGCCAGGCGGATCTCGGCCCCGGTTCCGCCGTACACCTCGGCAACGGGACGGACGGCCCGCGGGTGAACCTGTCCGCCGTGGCCGCCGCGCAGCCGCAGCAGGCCGCGCCGTACGCCGCGCAGGGCGCGGGAGCCGGCTGGGCACAGCAGGCCCCTCCGCAGCAGCCCCCGCAGCAGCAGGCCCCGCAGGCGGGTTGGCCGCAGCAGCAGGCAGCGCAGATCCCGCAGCAGCAGGGCGGTCCTGCCCAGCAGACACCGGGCGCGGGGGCGCCGCCGGTCTACGGCGACCGCAGCCCGACCACGTTCCACCAGTTCTCGCTCGGCCGCGTGATGCGCATCGGCCGCGCCCTGGAGAACGAGCTGGTCGTCTCCGACCTCCAGGTCTCCCGCAACCACGCCGAGTTCCACTCGATGCCCGACGGCCGGATGGAGATCCGCGACCTGGGCTCGCACAACGGCACGTACGTCAACGGCCAGCCGATCGCCAAGGGCGGCACGGCACTGCTCGGCCCGAACGACATCGTCAGTGTCGGCCACTCCACCTTCCGGATCGTCGGCGACCGTCTCGAGGAGTTCGTCGACACCGGTGAGGTCTCCTTCTCGGCCCGTCACCTCACCGTCACCGTCGACGGCGGCAAGCAGATCCTGAAGGACGTCTCCTTCGGCGTCCCGGAGAAGTCGCTCATCGCGGTCATCGGACCCTCCGGCTCCGGCAAGTCGACGCTGCTGAAGGCGCTCACCGGCTACCGGCCCGCCAACCAGGGCGAGGTCCTCTACGACAACCGTGACCTCTACAAGCAGTTCGCCGAGCTGCGCCAGCGCATCGGTCTGGTCCCGCAGGACGACATCCTGCACAAGGAACTGACCGTCAAGAAGGCCCTCAAGTACGCGGCCAAGCTGCGCTTCCCCGCCGACACGACGGCCGCCGAGCGCGAGTCCCGCATAGACGAGGTGCTGCGCGAGCTGAAGCTCGACATCCACAAGGAGAAGAAGGTCACCTCCCTCTCCGGCGGCCAGCGCAAGCGTGTCTCGGTGGCCCTGGAACTGCTCACCAAGCCGTCGCTGATCTTCCTGGACGAGCCGACCTCCGGCCTCGACCCGGGCATGGACCGCGACGTCATGCAGTTGCTGCGCGGCCTCGCCGACGACGGTCGTACGGTCCTCGTCGTCACCCACTCGGTGGCCGAGCTGGCGCTGTGCGACAAACTACTGGTGATGGCTCCCGGCGGCAGCGTGGCGTACTTCGGGCCGCCCGAGGAGGCGCTGAACTTCTTCGGCTACGACACCTGGGCCGACGTCTTCTCCGCCTTCGAGAACTACCGCGACTACGACTGGGCGGGCCGCTGGAAGGGCTCGCAGCACTACCAGATGTACGCCGCCGACATCGACGCCGTCGCCCCGCAGGCCGTACAGATGCCTCCGATGCAGGCGATCAGGCCGCCGAAGCCACAGGGCTGGATGTCGCAGTTCGTCACGCTGGTGCGCCGCTATGTCTCGGTGATCGCGTCCGACAAGGGCTTCCTGGCCCTGATGGTGATCCTTCCGGCCGTCCTCGGCGCGGTGAGCCTGCTGATCGACGCCGACAAGGGGCTGCTGCCCAACCCGGCCAACCCGCAGACCGGCCGGATCATCCCGAACGGCACGGCCACCACGGTCCTGCTCATCCTCGCGGTCGGCGCCTGCTTCGCGGGGGCCGCCAACTCGGTCCGTGAACTGATCAAGGAGCGGGTGATCTACGAACGGGAACGGGCGACCGGCCTGTCCCGCTCGGCGTACCTGATGTCCAAGGTGTTCGTGCTCGGCATGATCACCGTCTTCCAGGGCCTGCTCGTCGGTGTCATCGGCTTCACCAGCCGGGAGATCCCCAAGGAGGGCCTGGTCTTCACCAACGCGCCGATCGTCGAACTGTCGGTGCCGATCATGGCGCTCGGCTTCACCTCGATGATGTTCGGCCTGATCATCTCGTCGCTGGTGAAGACGGCCGAGAAGACCATGCCGCTGCTGGTCATGTTCGCGATCATCCAGGTCGTGTTCACCGGCTGTCTGTTCGCCCTGCACGGCTCGATCGGCGTGAACGAGTTCTCGTACCTGATGCCGTCCCGTTGGGCGGTCGCCGCGGCCGGCGCCACGCTGGACTTCAACAGGATCAGCCCGCCCGCCAAGGGCGGCAGCACGGATCCGCTGTGGGACCACACCGTCGCGGCCTGGAGCCTGGACATGATCGCGGTGATCGCCCTGGGCGTGCTCTGCGGCTTCTTCGTGGCCCGCTTCCTGCGCCGCCACGAGCCCGAGGTCATGCGCAAGTAGCCGCGTCGCCGGTACGACGACACGGCGAAGGGCGGCACCCCCGGTCGGGGTGCCGCCCTTCGGCATTGGCGAGTGAGGTCCGCGCCGCCTCAGTACGCGCTGTTGACGTTGTCCATCGAGCCGTAACGGTCGGCCGCGTAGTTGCAGGCGGCGGTGATGTTGGCGACCGGGTCGTAGATGTTCCACGAGGTGCCGGCCACGTGGTACGCCTTGAAGGTCGGCGGGATCACCTGGAGCAGGCCCTTGGACGGGACGCCGTTGATGGCGTTGACGTCCCAGCCGTTGATGGCCATCGGGTTGCCGGAGGACTCCCGAAGGATGTTGCGGTGCAGCCCGCTGTACGAGCCCGGTATGCCCTTGGACTTCATGATGTCCAGGGACTCCCGGATCCAGCCGTCGAGGTTGTTGGGGTAGCTCCTGCCGGCCGGCTTGGCCGCGGGGCGCTGGACGGAGCGGCTCGCGGACTGCGGGACGACACGCTCCCGGGCGGCCTTCTTGGGGCCCTGGGCGACGGTCTTCTGCTTGGCGGCTGCCTGGGCGGCGGCCTTCTTCTGCGCCGCGATGGCCTCGACCTTGACCGTCTTGTCGGCCATCTGGTCGGTGATCGAACCCTTGACGTCCTTGATCTGCTGGGTGCTGTAGGCGACCCGGGCCGTGGCGGGGGCCTCGGCCGTGAACGACTGGGCGCTGCTCGGAACCGTCGAGAGCACAAGGCCCGCGGTGGCCGCGGCCATGGCGACACCGGTGACCGCGATCTTGTGGTTCTTGGTCAGCGTATAACTGCGGCGATGGGTACTGGCGTGCTTGGGCATGGCTGATGGACCTCTTCGAATTGCGCGGAGTCGCTCTCCGTCGGGAGAACCGGGGGCGGGAGACCGGAGCCCGCCCCGTGCGAACGCCGCGGGGGAGAATCCGCGGCGCCGAGCGACGTGAGCAATTCTTAGCGGCGGCAAAAACCCGTGGCAAAGGTGTGACGTACGATCCCGGGTAGTGGATCAGGGTGGGGCAAAACGGGACAGACTGGAACGTCTTTCCCGTTCGTGATGCACCTGTACATCTCCTATGTCCGTTCGTACGTGATGCGCGCCCTATGTGCGGGCTCACACCCCAGGGGCCCCCTCCTCACGGAAAGTTGCCTTCGCAACGCCCTGCGTGAGCACCCTCCTCCGGAAGGATGAGGCGTGCCCCCCGGCCCTACGCCCCCCGGCCTAGGACGGACGCCCCGGCCCCGGCCGCCACCGGACCGATCCGTGCCGCCGGACCCCGCCGGTACCGTGAGGTCATGAGTCAAGGCCCCCGGTCCGGCCTCGCCGCGGTCAGTGCCGCGCTGCTGGCCATGAGCAGGCACCTGGAGGTGCGCGACGTCCTCAAGACGATCGTCGCCTCGGCCCGCGAGCTGCTCGACGCCCAGTACGCCGCCCTCGGCGTCCCGGACGACCACGGCGGCTTCGCCCAGTTCGTGGTCGACGGAGTCGGCGACGAACAGTGGAGGGCCATCGGCCCGCTCCCGCGCCAGCACGGCATCCTCGCCGCGATGCTCCACGACGCCCGCCCGGAGCGCCTCGCCGACGTGCGCGAGGACCCCCGTTTCGAGGGCTGGCCGTCGGCCCACCCCGACATGTCCGACTTCCTCGGCCTGCCGATCCGCGACGGCGACGAGGTGATCGGAGCCCTGTTCCTGGCGAACAAACGTTGCGCCAAACCGGAAGGGAGCTGCGGCTTCACCGAGGAGGACGAGGAACTGCTCGCCATCCTCGCCCAGCACGCCGCGATCGCCCTGACCAACGCACGCCTCTACGAACGCAGCCGCGAGCTGACCATCACCGAGGAACGCTCCCGCCTCGCCCACGAACTGCACGACGCGGTCAGCCAGAAGCTGTTCTCCCTGCGCCTGACGGCCCAGGCGGCCACGGCCCTGGTCGACCGCGACCCCGCCCGGGCCAAGACCGAACTGCACGAGGTCGCCCGGCTCGCCGCCCAGGCCACCGACGAACTGCGCGCCGCCGTCGTGGAGCTGCGCCCCGCGGCCCTCGACGAGGACGGACTCGTCGCCACCCTCCGTACCCAGATCCAGGTCCTCGACCGCGCCCACAGCTCGCAGGTGACCTTCGCCACCAGCGGCTTCCGCGCGCTGCCCGCCGCCCAGGAGGAAGCGCTGCTGCGGGTCGCCCAGGAGGCCCTGCACAACGCCCTGCGCCACGCGGACGCCGAGAACGTGGACGTGACCCTGGGCCGCCGGGCCGCCGGAGCCGTCCTGCGTGTCACCGACGACGGCATCGGCTTCGAACCGTCGGCCGTGCGCCGCGCGGGACGTCATCTGGGACTGGTCTCCATGCGGGACCGGGCGGGCGGGGTCGGCGGCACCCTCACCGTCGAGTCGGCCCCAGGCAGGGGCACCATGATCGAAATGGAGGTCCCCGGTGGCTGACCCGATCCGGGTGCTGCTCGTCGACGACCACCAGGTCGTGCGCCGGGGTCTGCGCACCTTCCTGGAGGTACAGGACGACATCGAGGTCGTGGGCGAGGCGGCCGACGGCGCCGAAGGAGTCGACCGCGCCGAGGAGCTCAGGCCGGACATCGTCCTCATGGACGTCAAGATGCCGGGCATGGACGGCGTCGACGCGCTGCGCAGGCTCCGCGAGCTCGACAACCCCGCGCGCGTGCTGATCGTCACCAGTTTCACCGAGCAGCGCACGGTGGTTCCCGCCCTGCGCGCGGGCGCCGCCGGATACGTCTACAAGGACGTGGACCCGGACGCGCTGGCCGGTGCCATCCGCTCGGTGCACGCCGGCCACGTCGTGCTCCAGCCGGAGGTGGCCGGTGCCCTGCTCTCCCAGGAGGAGGCCAACGCCGGCCAGGGCCGGGCCGGGGCGCTTACCGAACGGGAACGGGAGGTACTGGGTCTGATCGCGGACGGCCGCTCCAACCGCGAGATCGCCCGTGCCCTGGTCCTCTCCGAGAAGACCGTGAAGACGCACGTCTCGAACATCCTGATGAAACTCGATCTCGCGGACCGCACCCAGGCCGCGCTGTGGGCGGTACGTCACGGTGTGACAGGGTGAGATTCATACCGTCGGGGGAATGTCACCCGGACGGCGCATCCTCCGGGATGCCGGGCCGTTCTCCAAGGCGTACCGCGGCAGTCGCCGCGGGATCGCCAAGGAGGGGTTGAACGTGAAGAACCTGAAGAAGGCAGCGGCTGTGACCATGGTGGCCGGGGGACTGGTGGCCGCCGGCGCCGGGATGGCCTCCGCCCACGGCGGCTCGTGGGCGGGCGGCGAGGCCAAGCACTCGCCGGGTGTCGTCTCGGGCAATGTCATTCAGGCCCCGGTGCACGTCCCGGTCAACGCCGTCGGCAACACCGTCAACGTCATCGGCGTCCTGAACCCGGCCTTCGGCAACCTGGGCCTCAACCACTGAGCCCACCTCCACAGAACCCCGGCCTCCCGAAGCCTCACCGGGAGGCCGGCCCTTCTGCGAGTCTGCGAGCCCCTTGTGGGCCACGCTCAGCGCATCTCCCGCTCCTCCACTACGGAGTTGTACGACGCGACGAGCGCCCGCCGGGCGGTCCGCTCCACCGGCCGCAACGCCTCACCCCGCGCGGCCATCTCCGACGCGCTCACCGCGCCCCCGTGCCCCCGGTCCTGGGCCAGGGACACCAGCAGCCCCACCCGCTGAGCCAGCTCCAGCACCCGCACCGCCCGTGGCGGATACCCGGGCGCCAGGACCTCGCGCCCCCGCTCGGCCCGCGCCCGGTACGCGTCGATCGCCGCCTCCGCCACCGGCCCGGACCCGGCGACGTCCAGCCGTGCGAGCACCTCGGTCGCATCCCGCAGCGCCTCCGCCAGTTCCCGCTCGGCCTCACCCAGCGACGGCACATCGGCCGGCGGCGCCTCCCGCACCGGCAGACAGTGCCATACCACCTCCACATGCACATCACCGGCGGGACCCGCCTCGTACACCTCCGGCACCAGCCCGAACGCGGCGCCGTGACACACCACCGCCTCCTCGGCCTCCAGCGCCCGCGCGTTGAACTCCGGCGGCCCGCTCAGCCCCAGCGGATGCCCCGGCGCGGGCAGCGCCACCCGCAGCCCGGTCACGCCCAGCGCACGCAGCCGCCCGAGCGCGAGCGTGAGCCCGACCGGCGCCGGCTCACCCGGCAGCCCCTCCACCCGGTGCACGGCATCCTCACCGACCACGGCGAGCACGGCGTCATCCGGCGAAACAAGTCCGACCAAAAGGGCATTTCCCCAAGCGGCGAGGCGTCCTGAACGCGGTTCCGAGAGCATGCCCCCACCCTAAGGACCGGACCGATGGAATGACCCGCGGCACCGGTGGCGTAGATTTCGTAGGGGCTGCGCCCACCGGCGCGGCGGACCGGGCCACAGGCCAACGCACAGCCGAGACCGGCGCCACACTGCAAGGGGAGACAACGCGCTCATGAGCGATGTTCTGGAGCTTCAGGACGTATCCGTGGTCCGCGAGGGCCGGGCTCTGGTGGACCAGGTCTCCTGGTCGGTGAAGGAGGGCGAGCGCTGGGTCATCCTCGGCCCCAACGGCGCCGGCAAGACCACCCTCCTCAACGTCGCCTCCAGCTACCTCTACCCCAGCAAGGGCACCGCCACCATCCTCGGCGAGACCCTCGGCCGTCCCGGCACCGACGTCTTCGAACTGCGCCCCCGCATCGGCGTGGCCGGCATCGCCATGGCCGACAAGCTGCCCAAGGGCCAGACCGTTCTGGAGACCGTCCTCACCGCCGCGTACGGCATGACCGCGCACTGGCAGGAGGACTACGAGGAGATCGACGAGCGGCGCGCCCGCGCCTTCCTCGACCGCCTCGGTATGAGCGACTACCTGGAGCGCAGGTTCGGCACCCTCTCCGAGGGCGAGCGCAAGCGCACCCTGATCGCCCGCGCCCTGATGACCGACCCCGAACTGCTCCTCCTCGACGAGCCCGCCGCCGGCCTCGACCTCGGCGGCCGCGAGGACCTCGTACGCCGCCTCGGCCGCCTCGCCCGCGACCCGATCGCCCCCTCCATGATCATGGTCACCCATCATGTCGAGGAGATCGCCCCCGGCTTCACGCACGTCCTCATGATCCGTCAGGGCAAGGTCCTCGCCGCGGGTCCGCTCGAACTCGAACTGACATCCCGCAACCTCTCCCTCTGCTTCGGGCTCCCCCTCGTCGTGGATCAGGTCGGCGACCGCTGGACCGCGCAGGGACTCCCGCTGTCCTGAGCCCTCTTCGCGCCCTGTCCGCGACGGGAGTCGCGGCCCTACGATGACCACGTGAACGACATCGAAGCATGGGTGTGGTGGCTGGTCGGCGCCGCGGCGCTCGGAATCCCGCTCGTGGTCACCGCCATGCCGGAGTTCGGCATGCTCGCGGCAGGCGCCGCCGCGGCCGCGGTCACCGCCGGCCTCGGCCTCGGTGTCGTCGCCCAGGTGCTCGTCTTCGCCGCCGTGTCCGTCGCGCTCATCGCCGTCGTACGGCCCATCGCGGCCCGGCACAGCGCCAGGCGCCCCCAACTGGTCACCGGCGTGGAGGCACTGAAGGGCAGACAGGCCCTCGTACTGGAACGGGTCGACGGCTCAGGCGGGCGCGTCAAGCTCGCCGGAGAGGTCTGGTCGGCGCGTTCCCTCGACACCGGCCGCGCCTACGAGGTCGGCCAGGAAGTGGATGTCGTGGACATCGAGGGGGCCACCGCGATAGTCATCTGACCTCGTAGGACTCAACTGGACCGAACACCCCACGAGTTGCGCGACGGTCTGTCAGACTCGACCAGCAAGATCTTCAACAACCACAGGATCTGCCAAGGCGCCAAGGCGGAGAAGGGTACGGGGAGTCACGATGGAACCGGTCATCATCGTATTGATCATTCTGGTGGTGTTGGTCTTCATCGCCCTGATCAAGACCATCCAGGTCATCCCGCAGGCCAGCGCTTCCATCGTCGAGCGCTTCGGCCGCTACACGCGGACCCTGAACGCGGGCCTCAACATCGTGGTCCCGTTCATCGACACCATCCGCAACCGCATCGACCTGCGCGAACAGGTCGTACCGTTCCCGCCGCAGCCGGTGATCACCCAGGACAACCTGGTCGTCAACATCGACACGGTCATCTATTACCAGGTCACCGACGCCCGCGCCGCCACCTACGAGGTCGCCAGCTACATCCAGGCCATCGAGCAGCTCACCGTCACCACCCTGCGCAACATCATCGGTGGCATGGACCTGGAGCGCACCCTGACCTCCCGCGAGGAGATCAACGCTGCCCTGCGCGGTGTCCTGGACGAGGCGACCGGCAAGTGGGGCATCCGCGTCAACCGCGTTGAACTCAAGGCCATCGAACCGCCCACCTCCATCCAGGACTCGATGGAGAAGCAGATGCGCGCCGACCGTGACAAGCGCGCCGCGATCCTCACCGCGGAAGGAACCCGCCAGGCGGCCATCCTCACCGCCGAGGGCGAGAAGCAGTCCCAGATCCTGCGCGCCGAGGGTGAGGCCAAGGCCGCCGCGCTGCGCGCCGAGGGCGAGGCCCAGGCCGTCCGCACGGTCTTCGAGGCGATCCACGCGGGCGACCCCGACCAGAAGCTGCTGAGCTACCAGTACCTCCAGATGCTCCCGAAGATCGCCGAGGGCGACGCCAACAAGCTCTGGATCGTTCCCAGCGAGATCGGCGACGCCCTCAAGGGCCTGTCCGGCGCCATGGGCAACTTCGGCTCACTGGGAGGCGGTTCCGGCAACGGCGGAGGCTCCATCCCGGCCCAGAACAAGGGCACGAACCCGGAACGCCGCGAGAAGCCCCCGATCGACTGACCGGCCGACCGGCCGACGACATGGTCCCCGCGCCCCGACGGGGTACGGGGACCTCGCCGTGAAGCGGGAGTCCGACGACAGGACCCGGTCGTGTCCGGTCGTGTCCCTAGGCAGCATCCCGGGTCAGCCACTCCGGCAGCGCGGCCAGGTCATCCTGGGCCAGGCCGAACAGCATCGCGTTCTGCGGGGTCGGCTCGAACGGCTGCCGCAGCAACGGCATCCCCGCCTGCTCCGGAGTGCGGTCGGCCTTGCGGTGGTTGTCCTCCGCGCACGAGGCCACCGTGTTCAGCCACGAGTCCGCACCACCCTGCGCCCGCGGCACCACATGGTCCACGGTCGTCGCCCGCCGCCCGCAGTAGGCGCATCTGTGCCTGTCCCGTACCAGCACGCCCCGTCTCGACCATGGCGCCTGTCTTCGGAACGGCACTCGTACGTATCTGCACAGCCTGATCACCCGGGGCACGGGAATGTCCATGTCGGAACCGCGCATACGCAGTTCGGGATGGGCCTGCTCGACCACGGCCTTGTCCTGGAGCACCAGGACGACGGCGCGGTTCAGTGTCACCGTCGACAGCGGCTCGAAGCTCGCGTTCAGCACCAGCGTGTCACGCATCCAGCCCACCTCCCGTGCGACCGCCCACCCCCCGGCGGGCTTGGATCAACTCTGGACGGGCAGGCCGAGATGGACAACGCAATAAAAAATGCCCGTCTCTGATCACTTCCATGACCAGAGACGGGCAAACGTTCAATGAACGCTCAGCCTTCGGCAGGGTTTTCGTACTCGCCGATCAGCTGGGCGCGGGCGATCGCGTGGAACCTCAGATTGAAGCCGACGACGGCGGGCGAGGCGTCGGAATCCGGACCGAGCTTCTCCTGGTCCACCGCGTACACCGTGAAGACGTACCGGTGCGGCCCGTCGCCCGGCGGCGGAGCGGCCCCGCCGAAGTCCCTCGTCCCGTAGTCGTTGCGCACGTGCACCGCGCCCTCGGGAAGTCCCTCGAACTTGCCGCTGCCCGCACCCGCCGGCAGCTCGGTCACCGAGCCCGGGATGTCGAACACGACCCAGTGCCAGAACCCGCTGCCCGTCGGGGCATCGGGGTCGTAGCAGGTCACGGCGAAGCTCTCGGTCCCGGCCGGGAAGCCCTCCCACCGCAGCTGCGGCGAGGTGTTCCCGGCCGCGTAGACCTGAGCGTCCTTGAGGGCCGCGCCCTCCTCGACGTCCTCACTCGTCACCGTGAACGACGGCACGGGCGGGTGGAAGTCATGGGGGAGCGGCCGCCGCTTGAGCTCGGTCACCTCGGTACCTCCTGATCGGGTTCTTCAGCTGATCGGTGGTCCCGAGCCTAGAACCAGTTGCGCTTGCTGCCGACCTCGGACAGCCACTGGTTGAGGTAAGCCGCCCAGTCGGTCCCGTGGAAGTCGTGCAGACCCACCTGGAAGGAGCGGAAGGTGTCGCTGCCCTCGCTGAACAGCCCCGGCTTCTTGTCCATTTCCAGGATGACGTCCATGGCGTTCTCGTCCGCGACGAAGCTCAGCTCGACCTGGTTGAGACCGCGGTACTGCGACGGCGGGTAGAACTCGATCTCCTGGTAGAACGGCAGCCGCTGCCGGGTGCCCCGGATGTGGCCGCGCTCCATGTCCGCGTTCTTGAAGCGGAAGCCCAGCTGGATGAACGCGTCCAGGATCGCCTTCTGCGCCGGGAGCGGGTGCACGTTGATGGGGTCCAGGTCACCGGAGTCCACCGCGCGGGCGATCTCCAGCTCGGTGGTCACGCCGATGTGCATACCGCGCAGCGACTGACCGTCGATCGTGGTGATCGGCGTCTCCCAGGGGATCTCCAGCCCGAACGGCACGGCGTGCACGGCACCGGCCTGGAGCTCGAAGGCACCGCCGAGCCGCACCTTGGTGAACTCGATGTTCTGCTTGTACTCCTGGTCGTTGCTCTCCACCTCGACCTGCGCCTGCAGGCCGACGGACAGGCCCTCGATCGCCTGGTTCACGGATCCGCCCTGGATCCGCACCTCGCCCTGGACGACACCGCCCGGAACGACGTTCACCTCGGTGAGCACCGTCTCGACCGAGGCTCCGCCGGCTCCCAGGCTCGCAAGCAGCTTCTTGAACCCCATGACTCTCCTCTGTGTATGGATCCCTGACCCCTACAAACGCGATCCGGACACGACCGGTTCCGCGACTCACCCTGGCAAGCGGGGGAACCCTTGACCAGCCCTTGGGACATATCCGTCTGGACTACGCTCGTACGACATGATCGTGCCCAGGGACCGTATGCCACTGCCGAGGACGTTCTTCGACCGCCCCGTCCTGGAGGTCGCCCCCGACCTGCTCGGCCGGATCCTCGTACGGCAGACCCCGGACGGCCCGCTCTCGCTGCGCCTCACCGAGGTCGAGGCGTACGACGGCCCGAACGACCCAGGCTCGCATGCCTACCGCGGCCGCACCCCCCGCAACGACGTCATGTTCGGCCCGCCCGGACATGTGTACGTCTATTTCACCTACGGCATGTGGCACTGCATGAACCTCGTCTGCGGCCCTGAAGGCACGGCGAGCGCGGTACTGCTCCGCGCGGGCGAGCTCGTCGAGGGCGCCGAGCTCGCCCGCAAACGTCGGCTCTCGGCCCGGAACGACAAGGAACTGGCCAAAGGACCGGCCCGGCTGGCCACGGCCCTGGACGTGGACCGCGCACTCGACGGCACGGACGCGTGCGCCGCCGGTGAGACGCCACTGCGGATACTGACGGGCACAGCCGTCCCCGCTGAACAGGTGCGCAGTGGTCCTCGCACCGGAGTGTCCGGCGACGGCGGCGTCCACCCCTGGCGCTACTGGATCGCCGACGACCCAACTGTCAGCCCCTACCGGGCTCATGTGCCGCGACGCCGCTCAAGTTGACGCGCCTCTGGCGGGTGCGTAATGTATCCCGAGCCGCTGAACCGGGTACGGCGATTGCCAGCAGCCGGAGCGGCCACCCACTACCTGCGACTCTCCCTTGACCGGGACGAATTCTGGCGTGCCCGCATGCCCCAATTCGAACTCGCGGAGCTCGATTATGAGAACTCCGGGGGGATCCGCTAACGTAGTGAATGTCGAAAGGCCGACGGGCGAAAGCCAAAAAGCCCTGGACATCCCGCCGACCGGGAATCGGACACCGAAAGGATCTGATAGAGTCGGAAACGCAAGAACGAAGGGAAGCGCCCGGAGGAAAGCCCGAGAGGGTGAGTACAAAGGAAGCGTCCGTTCCTTGAGAACTCAACAGCGTGCCAAA